>CAXXBX010000001.1:0-13199 GCA_964274945.1 Dehalococcoidia bacterium
GTCACCTGACGCTTTTCCGAATAACAGAAAATTGTCCAGATAGTGAATCCCCATCGACATCCCCGCGGAAAACATTGCCTATAGCAAAGCGTCTGCTACCGCTGAAAAATTTTGGGAGCCGATCGAATACCAAATGCGAAAGCTGTGTCAAGACATGCGTTACGGGTCGTTTGAAGAAAGGCTAGAGTCGGTACACACGCACAGCAGACGACACGCAATAGACAAAAGATATAGGCGTATAACTCGCACCACTAACTTAAAACCTATGTACAATAACTACTTTTAATATACTAGTCAGTAGAAAATAAACGTGAGCTGCACCGGCATTCAGTCATTTTACTTCAGTCAAGTTAAGTTCCTTCCCTTTTCCCCAAACGTTATGATAAGTTGAGGAACCCAAAAATAGTCGCTTGTTGACACGCGACACCACTCCCCTTCAAGTTGAAACTTCGGGACTTCAACTTTCACTCCTAGTCACCGTTTTTAATTAATTAAACGAACGACTGAGCAAGTGGGCGGCATTATTATATCTTCCCTTGATAGTCTCGATCCGCATTCTAAATCCTTGAAGGTATAAAGCTCAACGCATTACGCGATCGTTGATAAACTTAGCATTGCTTAGATACTGTAAAGGTTTATGGTCTGTCTGGATAGTGAACTGGCAACTATACAAGTAGCATCGGTATTTTTCACTGCCCAAATCACAGCCAAACATTCTCTTTCAATAGCCGAGTATTTTCGCCTGGCTTCGGTGAGCCTCTTGCTTCCATATCCAACTGGGAACAATTTGCCATCATAAGCCTGGAGTAAGACGGCTCCGACACCTACCTCTGATGCATCGACACGCAACGTGTATGGATTGTCATGATCGGGAAAATGTAACACAGGTCTGATCGTCACTGCATGTTTTAGCGATGTATATGTTCTCTCTTGTGGTTCCCCAACTCAATCTTGTTGGGTTGTCCCTTTTTGGTAAGATCAGTCAGAGGTACGGTCAACACGCTAAAGTTGGGAATTAAATCTCTATAAAACAACGCAAGACCTATAAAGGCTCGAAGCTCTTTTTTAGTTGTGGGTCGCGGTGCACTGCGTACTTTAAAGATGTTTTGTTCGTTTGGTTCGATTATACCTTTTCCAATGTGATGGCCAATAAAGTCTAAAGCCTCAGCTCCGATCAAGCATTTTGATCTTCTCACTGTCAAGCCTGCCCTTAGAATCAGCTCCAATACCTCACGAAGGACAATTACGTGGTCCTGCCACGTCAGTGTGAACTATGGTGTCGTCCACATATGAGTCTACCTTTCCCATCCCTTGAAAAAATTTCCTCATTGCTCGGACGACCGTCGTACTTGAATTCATCATCCCAAACGGCATCTCTAAAACTCATAAAATTCATCAGGGGTAACAAAAGCTGTTTTGCATTTATCCTCCTCAGCGACTGGGATCTGCCAAAATCCTTTACCTAGATCTAGCTTGGTAAAGAATGTACCTTTTCCAAGCTTTTGCACGAGCTCTACCATTAGAGTTATCGGTTCAGGGTCTGGTATGGTAATACGATTAACTCGGCGATAGCCTACACAAATGCGGTTAGTCCCATCTCGCTTGCCTACCGCGACCACTGGTGAAGCATAGGGCGACTCTGAACAACGCATCACCTTCATTTCTATCATTGTATGAATGTCCGTCTGCAAAGACTTGCGCACACTGTCTGAACTACGCAAGGTTTGCTGTTAACAGGCACATTTGTCATCAAACGAATGTAATGGCTTACCAAGGTCGTTGTCCCAGAAAGATCCGTAAACACTCCAGTAAACTCTCGAACTAATCCGACAACTTTGACTAATCCGACAACTTCGACCATTTGCTCCTTGATTAGTCCGTCTCCGTACTTCATGTCTTCAAAGGATTCTGTGCTGAAGCAATTCCCGAGCTAAAATAATCCGTCATCGCTGGCTGCTTTGTAAGCGCAGTCTCCGTCTTCGACGATAGCAGAACATACTGCTTCCAGCAGCGGTCCTCTTACATTGTCATCTGCTTTTGGCATCAATTCCTCACTTCGCACATGACATCTCTTTAGAAGATTAAATTGATAGGTTTTGACTTTGCCCTTCACGTTGATTCTATAATCGTTCGACTCAATTCGTTCTTCTACGGAGTACGGTCCCTTCCATTGCATCAATAATTTGTTTGTCTCCGTTGGTAATAAAACAAGGACCATGTCACCTTTTTCAAACTGTCGCAGTCTTTCCCTTAAATCATGATGACGTTTCTGATATCGTTGTGCCTTTCGTAATTCTTCTCTTGCTATTTGTGTAATATGCTCAAGCCTCTCCCTTAATTCTAAGACATATTGATAGGTAGTGCGCACGTCCGTGTTATCATCTTCTTGCGTCCAGAGGTGCCGAAGTATACGCATCGGTCGCCGCACCGTTCTCCCAAAAACTATTTCAATGGGAGAAACTTAGTAGACTGTTGTGGTACCTCCCGGTATGCAAAAAGCAGAGCGTTGACATATCTGTCCCAATGCTGGGCCTTTCTGCACACAGCCGTCTCAGCATGGTCTTCAAAGTACCATTGAATCTTTCTACGAGACCGTTGCACATGGGATGATAAGACGTAGTGGTAAGTTGACTGATACTAAGTAGTCTAGACATCTCCTTCATGCAATCCGAAACGAATTGTCTTCTCAAGTCACTCAGAACTTACTCTGGTACTCGGCTTTAAATGTCGAGGACAGTCTCCGCCACTGATACCGTATCGTTGTTCTCGAGAGGAACGACTTCTGGATATCTGGTCGCGTAGTCGACCAGCGTCAAGATGTATCGATATCCGTTTTCACTCGGCGGGAACATCGGTCCCACCAGGTCGACTGCAACTCTTTTGAACGGTACGTCTATTATAGCCATATTTTAGCGGTACCCTACCACTAACTCCTCTCTTGTCTGTGCGCTGGCAAAACTCTTAAGATTTACAGAACTGGGTCACGTCACTTCGAACTGACGGCAAGTAGAAATTGCTAAAGACCCTGTCAATAGCCCTCCTCCATCCCAGGTGACCACCCAAAATAGACTGATGAGCAAGTTCCATCACTTGACGACGTAACGCGTCTGGAACCGTGACTTGCCTCACTTCTCGTTTACCCTTGGATGGATGTACAATCTATAGAGAATACCATCTTTGATTTCCTATTTCGGACCATTTTGGTAGTCCGACTTATATATAGCCTTTGCCAAATGTCTGTATTTCTCAAGGGTACGGTCCTAACTCTGTAGTTTTTCTAATCGTTCTTTATCCACCGTGAGCAACGGGCTCGCCTCCGGTACAGTCAACTTGGTGGTTGTTTCCATTAAATTTGCTTGGGCCTCGTCACTTCGGCGGCAGTGTGGATGTCAGAATCAGCTTGATAAGGGCTCTTTGCCCCCGGCACGTTGCCAATGATAACGTCATAAATAGCGTCTTCCACTGTGCCTGACAAATAAGGTGTGTCAACATTGACACGTGGAATCGGTATCTTCTTGATAGAGTTATCGACCAATTGGATAAAGTCATCACGTCCGGTGTACTTTTCATGTCTCACAAATTGTTGCTTGACAATAACTCCACTATATCCGCTGTTCCAGAGAGAGGTGATTCTAGCATCTCCGACCCAACCTTTGACAATGGGCAAACTCTCAGACACGGCTGCTCTCACAATCAGGGGCGTACGCAGAGGGGGTTCGAGGGGGTTCGGACGAACCCCCTCTAGGCGGTAGGTAATGGCGGAATTCGAATTAGGCAATGCCGCATGAGCGCAACTACACAGCACCATTACATATGGGGACAGCAGAAGACACAACGAGACTCCCGATTTTGGATACATTGAAATTATCTGTAAAAAATAATATAAATCTATAAAGTAGTACAGCACTTAACTTTTCGGCAACTTAGTTACGAACCCCCTCTAGAGAAATCCTGCGTACGCCCCTGACAATTGGTGTGTTAATACTTACGCGCTGCTCTCCTCTTGGTTCTAGCGTCGGCGGTCTGACGGTCTTGTGATAAGATGTGTTACGCTGTGATCAAAAAACTCTTGGAGACCCCAAACATCCAGCACTGACGTCTCTAGAATCGCTTGTTCTCCCACCACGTTGCAAACTGTGTTCATCTAAAGACTTATCCTCGCCTGCTGCAGCTTTGTATGTGGTCTTGGTATTTTCGTCTGTCCCACGTCTCACAAGCCAGCACCTCTTAGCCTCGTGACTTAATTTTCTTCATATGTAACGTTGTGTCTTAATTCTGGACTTACATTCTGACGTTCGATGTCCAAACCTCTTCCACAGGAATCATTGAATAGCAGCTTTCTAAACCTCTTCACGAGATTGGAAGTCGTCATGATCGACAGCTCCAGACGGCGCAGAGATTAGGCATGACGTTGATGCGGAATAGAATTTTCGATTGTGTGCTACCAGATATCTTCCTGCGTTAACTCTTCCAAATTTGGCAACTCTCTTTCTCGAAGGTGGATCGCCAAGTCCTTGGGCTAGGCGTTAATGAATTGTTCTCTTATAAATACCTCCTTGATTTCAATCGCCAACTCATTTGTGTGGAACAGTTAGATCCATATATCTAAATATGATTGAAGTCGTATAGCGAACTGTTCAGAATTTTCATATAGCTGTGGACGACTCTTGCGAAACTTATCGTATCGTTTAAGTATCGTCAAATCATATCGTTTAAGTAAGGCTTCTTTCAGTTAATCGTAATTCACGGCGGTTTCATTCGGCATCCTAGAATAAACGTGGAGGGCCTTCCCCGTTAGCAATGCGCTAAGTGCTGTCGCCCATTCAGACTTCGGCCAGGAATTACTCGTCGCAAACCTCTCGAAGCGCTGTAAATAACTGTCAATTTTGTCGATACCGTTTTGAAATGTAGGTAATTTAGGAAACTTGCCTGTATGTCCTTTGCTTCCAAGTTCTGGCTCAACCGCTCGTGTGTCTACGGCAGCGGCATCTAACTCTATATTTCATTTCTAACTAGGGCCTGTGTGTTGCTTCTTCGTTTTCCAACTCCAACACTCTCAATTCCCTTTCTTTATGCCTGTCTTCTAGTTCAATCGACTGCTGCTCAACCAGAAAGAACTGTAACTTGCAGTACCATTCTTTCACCGAGTTCCACCAAACGCTCCATCGATTATCTTTCTATCACGTTTCTTCTTCCTCTCAATACCAGCCTTTCCCGTTATTTCTATGCTTCTCTTCCTTTGCCGCCTGAGCTTCAATGTTATGGGTCGTTTGAAGGAAGGCTAGAGTCGGCACACACGCACAGCGGAAGACACGTAATAGACAAAAGATATAGGCGTATAACTCGCATCACTAACTTTAACACCGCGGTACAACAACTACTTCTAATATACTAGTCAGTAGAATATATAAGTGAGCGGCACCGTCATTCATTCGTTTCGCTTCCGTCAATTTAAGTACCTCCCCTTTCCCAAACGTTATGATAATTTTAGTAACCCAAAATAGTGGCGTGTTGACACGTGACAACGTGCGTAGCCATTTCAGCGAATGCTCGGAAGATGATAATCGTCCGGATGTACTGGGACGATTCTGTATGAGCTTTTGAGATGTAGCTTCGCCAACAAGGCCCCGGTTCCGAGTTGGATTACTCATCTGGCAGCGTCATCGATTCGGTCATATGACAATGAGCATAGCTGTTTGTCGATGCCATCGTTTACGCTCGCGCCTCGAGGAGAGGATAGGTCTACGATCAACCACCACTTATCAAGTTGGTGGGGTTTTAGAACGATCCTAATCGGGCTAAATTAAAGCTCTTGTCGCTGTGACCGGACCTTCGCAACTCAGCCCGTTCGCATCTCATCATCCAAATAGTCGTCGACAACCTTAGCGTTTGCCTTTGCGGAGGCCATGTTGCGCTTGGCCGCGCGACACTCGTTGAGGCTGTAGGCGAAACCGATTCTGAAACCTCTGTCCTTCCTTCCAGAATATATCGCGAATTTGTGGTCGGGATAAGACGCCAGACCGGGCGCCCACGCCTACCGAAGACCTGACGATAGTCTGAACGGTGCCTCAAGAGCAAACTCTTGGGTAGGCCGGATCGGACGACAGTGGTCTAGCGCGAACAGATGCGGCAAGTAGCGGTACCTTCCGCGCGCTTTGCTGCATTTCCGCCATCCTCGTTGGCCTGCTGTTTCACCTATCAGAAAAATAGTGAGCGTTCATCAGACAAGCAAGCTATATCACATTGTGGACCCACCACAAGTGTAACGACACGTTCAGTGAGCCCGGGCCCCCGCGGGAAGAGAAAAATCTGACCTCGCATTACTTAATTAAGACAGACAAGCCGCAAAGAAAATAAGCAAAAGGCGCCTGTAATATAACGACCGTAGTGCGCCCAACTATGCATGCAAGTCCAAAAACAACGCAATGCCGTCCCATCGGCAGAACAAAGTCCGCACCGTCATCCAGCGCTTGCCGCAGCTTAGGCTTGAAGCTGCACTCGAGTCGCCACCTTGTCTTGACAATCTACTGCTCTCTGCCCTTTCTTCTCAAATCTGATGCAAGCGTGCCTGTAGGTGCATGCAGGGATACTCTTCATGAACCCGCATTCCATTTTCGGCAGATCAGTTTTGCGCTAAAATCCACGCTCTCACTAGGAGGCGGATGTGGGTATGGTGCAAAACGCGACGCTGCAGCTCTTCGCGTGGCTCTTCCCGATATTACCGGTGGTAGGTGCAAAGCCAGCGCGCAGTGTACCGCTGTGTTATTGCATTCCAAACACAGCTATCAGTGCGGCGAAGACGACGTAGACCGCGTCGCAAGAACGCAGATCGTATATAGAGATGGTAACGGTTGGCCCATGGCAGCGAGGGGTTCGCCGCCTATCTTCTAAAAGCGACATCGTACTCCCGCCACCTCTCATTCTCGTTTGTCTGGGACTCCAAGACGATCAAGCGCAAGTAAGCCAGTAGATCCCGTGCTTTTAGCCGGTGCGCTTTCGTAACGATCGCCGCGTAGGTGGTAAAACACTGCACCCACGATGGAATGTTAGACTCTTGACACGGTCGCCTTTTGCTTGTGGTGAGGTTAGCTCTTGGCGACGCACCGTCCGTCTCTTGGAGTAGTTTGAGATTGTCGGTCAGGAGTTCAACCATATCCATGAATTCTAGGGCCTGGATTTTCTTCAAGAGTTTGGGTGGGACCAGCGGAAAGTCTTGTCCAAGAAAGAACGTTGCCGTTGTTGTTGCTTTCTGGTCAAGATGCAGTTGACCGCCCACTGACCGAGCCGGATCATCGCTAGCGATCAGCTGTACATGAGACACTGCTCCTGCGTCTGGCAGCGCGCCCAGCCCTGCCAAACAAAACGCATTACAGCGCGTGCACTTCTTATCAACTGCAACTGCCTACAACAGTCTGTGCGCGTAACTGACCAACTCTGCCAACCTGCCTCGCATATCGGACCTGTGCTCTCTCGCGCCGCGGTTGCGCACTCAACTGCTGCTATTTGCGTCGTACATTGACCCCAACTGCCTGGTTGTTTACAGCACGCCTAACCCGCTTGTCCGGTTGCAATTAAAAGACACAAACCGCTTAATTCTGCTCAATCGCATGCCGCCTGGCGTGTCTTCATCCCCGGTAGCCTTTCTTTCCCAGTACGTCTAACCCGCGTGACTGGTTGCGCTTGTGTCTCACAAACTGATTAGCCCTGCTCAACGCTAATTCCGCCCCGCGTGTCCACTGGCCTTGATACAACAATGCCCGCCGCCGAACCACTGTGCTACTGCACGTTGGCATGTTCGCCGCAACAGTCATCGGCTGCTGTCCCTACCATGCCTGCGTGCCGTTCGCGCCAGTTACCTCTTGGACCACAGTAAACAACACAACCCGCATGCTCAAGCTTGCACAAATCGACCACCTTGCTCAGATTGCGGCACAACAATTAACAGCTTTCTCACCAGCACTGTCACCCGGCACTGCGCTCCAACGTGACGAGACGGTGCTCGCAATCGTTACAGGTCGTGCCGCAAGGTATCCTGTCTAGACGGCCTGCCACTAGCTTTCCTGCTCCGCCTTCACGCTAGTACGCTGGGGCGTGCCGTTCGCGCCAGTTACCGCTTGGACCGCACCAGACAACAACACCCGCATGCTCAAGCCTGCACAGAATCGACCGCCTTGCTCAGCTAGCGCCACACCAATTAAACAGCTTTCTCACCAGCACTGTCACACTGCACTTCGCCCTACCGTGACGGGACGGTGCCTGCAATCGCTACCGGTCGTGCCGCCAGGTGTCCTGTCTAGGCGGCCTTCCAATTGTTTACCTGCTCAGCCATCACGCTAGTACGCTGGCGCACCTCGCCCGAACCGCGCTCTTCGCCTGAGAAGACGGGTGCCCCGCGGCCGGCAACACGTCCCCGCTCTTGCCAGTGACGTCCAGCACGCTATAGGCTTGTGCTCATAGCACCACACAGGGCGGAATCCAGGAATGTTTGAAAGAGGGGGTTCACCTGGTAGCAGTTATTTATAGAATTAATAATTTTATGTTTTGTAATTAAATTGTATTAAATTATTGAACCGCACGTATTGGAAAAGAGGGGTTTTCAACCCCTGAACCAACTCTGGATCCGGCCCTGACCACACGTGATACGCGCGACGCCTCACGCAGCGTCGCTGCGACGGATGTCCCGGCTGCCATGCTCTCGCGTGTACCGTAGTGTACAGCACACCCCAATTAATTACCGTACTCTCCGCGCGCTTTCTTATAACCCGTTTGTGGTCGACCACGTGGCGAATAATGGAGAGCGAAACATCGCGACCGTCGCAATAGATAACGAAATCGAGCTCATACGCAGCTGCTCCGCACTTGCAGAAAGTGTCGTGGACATTAACTGCTGTCTGTTGAGGCTACTTATCCACCGCTTCTCGGCCCGACTGCTGGAGAAACTGCGCCAATGCTGTCTTTGCCGTTTTGGCCATCAGAGTGCGGAATTGCTCCGTTGACACCGTAACCTGTTCGCTGTCCGCCATACCCAAAGAAAAAACCAAAGATGCGTTCTCGATGGGGCGGTTTCCTGAGCACTTTGGCGGGCAAATCAGACACTTGCATTGCGCATACTCCTTGTCACGTGAACACCACTTGCGCGTGAACGCAGAAGCGCAACTCCGGGACAATTTAACTACGTTTAACTGTTTCGTTACACTCCGTGTCACTTTATGTTTTCTTTAAACTATAACGTGTGATTATGCTTAATTATAGGCTTAGTATTTTGTCTGCTGTCTTTCAAAATTTGTTTGAATCACGCTGTGCATAAAACGTGCGCGGTCTGCCATAAAAAATTTGTCGCGAAAGAGGTGTTTATCTATACATCTGATCTGCAGAAAAGTCTTTGATCTCTAGAAGAACTAGACATTATAATTAATTTAAGTTTTTGCCAATCAATATGCATTTTATTTATACAGCTTCTATTATAGTGGCACATTGCCAAACTCCAGTATGAAATGTTCTTTGTGCCTATTTCTGTCGACTTTCATTACAGCACTTTATCAGCTAGACGGCAGCTCATCTATATGCGAAAACACAGGAGAACAAACAATGCTACCAGTCAATACCTCAGCTGTAAACACAGATGCTTCAAGCAAAGAAAACAAAGAAAACGTTTGTTTTGGACGTTGCACTCATTCTTTCTTTAATAAGTGGAAGCCTTTTGATACTTGGGCTTGCAACGCACCAACGGTGTCGAGATTTGAATCTTCTCAATTACTTATCAACTCGCCGATTGAAACAAAAAGGCATCTTTACAGACTACTGCTTCTTGCAGAAACACCAGTAGTGCGCAATTATGAATCCCTAAATTTTGACAATTATACTACTACCTGGATGTTTTACGAGGAAACCAATTCTTGGAAAATAATTAATAATGTTGCAAACGAACAACCACCAATGAATAAGCTGTCCAAGTTAAAGCTGGTGACTCTTTGTAGATCACATGCCATCGTGGTGCAGCTTGATGATATCAACGGCACGTGGATTTTTATGTTTAAACAACTTATATGGAAACGAGTTACGATTGCGGGTAATGGACCACAAAACACGAGTGATGATTTCTACAAGCTCTTTGCTGCGGTAGCCGTGAGAAGTGTAAACAATTCGTGCCCTTGTAGTGAAGATGTTCTTGTCTTCGTCTACGTAGGTCACCCCAAAGAATCGATAACACAAGTGGGATATTACTGGCTCAGTTGGGTCGAACATACAGGGTATCGTTGGAAGAAAGTGGGATACCATATATTTCGTAGCGATCTGACTCACATACATTTTGTTGATACTTTGCAAGCTGAGAGGACACTGTATTTCATCGTTGGGAAATGCGTTTGGACATATTGCGTAGAGAAATCATTTTGGAATGATACGAAAAACTGCGTCAAGATGATCCTACAATAGATTCAAATTTGAGACCCGTATTAATGTCTGATACCAGAGAGATTCTTCTCTTCAATATGGTGCGTCGCCTCATTATTCGGCTCTCTTTGTCTAGTACGTCTGCGTATTACGAGGAAGTACTAGGGTGTATTCCTTACATTGAGCAAGTGTATTCTGTACGTGTAGTCAGTGGTAGTAAAATGTTGGTCTACTTGTCTACAAACGTTGCATCATGTGACTCAAGCATGTGGACTCTAGAGAGACACGATGTTTCGAGAATATGGGTTTGGAATAAACTGGAGAACACAATATTACTTAATCCACCGGATTACGTATTGCAATCCTTTTGGAAAGATACATATTATTGGATTGTCAATTCATCATCTGACGTTTCTAGTCAAAGAGATCAATCGGATAGGGTACCCGTAATGTGGTCGCTCAACCTGTACACAAAAATATGGCAACTACACGGTCGTCTGAACGTTACAGGAATAGATGTGCACCACGATAGAAAGTGGCATCTTTCAAAAAGCACGCACTTGAAGAGAAATGTGTGGCTAATTGTATCAGACAGATACACGACTTTGATCACGTCAAGCGATCAGATACAACAAATGAGACATCCTATACCTCCTAGATACAACTTTACACTCGTCACAATCAACTCGTCGTCAGCTTTGCTGTTTGGAGGTATCAATAGCACTGGCAATGCCTCAAATGATCTTTGGGAATTTTCACTGACACACAGAATGTGGAAGAAAGTCGAGCACGAGGTGAGCGTCCCTGCACCTCGATATGGTCACGCAGCTGCAGTTACAGAGTTTGACATGTTCGTTTTTGCTGGCTTGAACGGTAGTCATTACTGTAACCAAGAATTGTGGAGATTTGATTTGAGTGATAATTCATGGAGTATGGTTGTAGAAAGGAAGAAATATTCGAGTTCCGTTGTCGTGAAATATTGCCAAGTTGCTATGATTGCTCAAGCTAAAACGTTATGGATTACTGCAAAATTATATTCTGAAACTCGAGTCGATTGGAGCGACAACGTGTGGATGTTCAATTTAGACATACAAGAGTGGACTGTCATAGCTGAAACACCAAGTAGTGTGCTCGTAACTATAAGTATTATGTCTTCTCTGGCTTTCTGGCAAGGAAATCTGGTACGTTTCGCTCGTACTGGTACCGCGCGTGGCGGTTTGGTGTATATGAAGGTTGGTTGTCCTCGAGGATCAGCATCGAGCGACATTTTTCGTCTTCCGTGCCACTTCTGCAAGATCGGCTTCTATGCCAACGTGGGGTCGACCAAGTGCAGCAAATGTCCAAACGGAACGACTACGAAAAGTGAGCGCTCGTCAACGGTGACCGACTGCAACTTTTGCGTCACGGGTTACTGTTACCGTGGGAGATGTCTGGTGGTGCGCAACACGATAACACAAGTTCCCGTATGCACGTGTACTATCGGTTTCACTGGTTCCCACTGTCAAGACGCAACTTATTATTACATTGGAATGGGAGTTATTCTTGTTATAGGTATTATTACTTTACTCGTTATTATATTATGGCGCACCAGAAAACAACGAAAAAAACGAGAAACGGCTTTCCGTCGTCACATACAAACATTGAATGATGCGTGGCAGATCAGATGGCAAGAAATAGAACAGCAGGACGAAATAGGAGGAGGAGCATCCGGAAGAGTGTGGAAAGCGCAATATCGTAATATGGACGTTGCTGTAAAAATGCTGATTGCGGACGAAGATTCGCAATCGTCGTTGGAATTTGCTCAAGAAATTAAATTTATGCAAACAATGCGTCATCCAAATATTGTACTTTTTATCGGAGCGGGTACAACGAGTGCACAAACACAACCGTTTCTCGTCCTCGAGTTTGCGCATCGAGGTTCATTACGCCACGTATTAGGTGACGTCAGTATTGAAATAAAGCAAAATCGTAAAATAGCCTTCGCTCTAGACGCTTCGAAAGGAATGGAATTTCTTCACCAATTAGACCCACCGAGAATTCATCGAGATGTGAAGAGCGAAAACTTGTTAGTTAGCCAAAGTTGGATTGTGAAAGTCGCTGATTTTGGTCTTGGAAAATCTCTTCGTTCTAGACGCGAACACCGACAAGCAGACAGATATATGCCGCTGATTGACAATGATTCCCCATCAGATTCAATGTATAAGATGAAAGCAGACTTGATGGAAGATGGTATTGGGACAGTGAGATGGAGGGCACCAGAGTTATCACGACGAAAAACCTACGATGGATCCATCGATGTCTACAGGTACTCGAAGACATGTATACCACTAATATATCTACTAATCCTTCTGTATCTAGCTAATAACAATTGTATATTTAGTTTTGGAATTGTGCTTTGGGAGATTTGGTCACGTGGATTTCCTTTCGAGGAGCATCGGTTTGGGTACCAAGTAGAAAACGCCGTGGAAAGAGGCGAGCGACCCGTCATTCCAGACGATTGCCCGGATGTGTATGCAACCATTATGAAAGCATGCTGGGCAGAAAACGCTCGCGACCGACCGTCGTTCAGTGAAGTTGTCAACTGTCTGGAGAACATGAATCTTGATGATGCATGCTAGAGAAGCGGTCTAACTGGATCACTTTTAACACTAAACTTTTGCCAGTTACTCGCGTTGATGCAAAGTCGTAGATTTAGAGATAGCAGATAGACTAGCTAATATGCGTTTTCTTATCTGATTATACTGTTTATCCGATGAGTTGCACTTAGATTAGGTAAGAAATTTTAGAATTAGCGGTTTTCTTGTAAA
>CAXXBX010000002.1:0-8139 GCA_964274945.1 Dehalococcoidia bacterium
ATACAGGAGCACACCCGCACGCGCACGCGCACACTCCCGACAAATATAAAAATAAAATTAATTTATACTGGACCAAAAAATATGATAACGCTCTTATATATATTCGGCATGAGTTTCAATAGATCTATTAAAGAGTGAGTAAAACATTATGATAATTATGAGTTCGACAACATTGACTAGGTGGTCATCTGTGTTTTCCTCTTTTCTCTCTGTTTACTAAACACACAGCTTCATCATACTGTAAACTCTGGCAGACATCCGTCAAAGACTGCATTCCTTTTGTAATACAACACTGACTCTTTGAAATCGTCTCTTAGGTTTCTTGTGTTTACATACACAAACACCATCATTACTCCCCACACTCTGATAGACATCCACATTCAGAGATGGGCTGCATTCCTTTTGTGCTACTCCATCAATTCTTTGACAGTGTTTCTTAGCTTTACATTCTACTACCAACAACTTGCCATTCTTAATAGACGATGACTTGTGTTCTTGCTTTGCTAGTCTTTTCAACTTCCCACTCAATTTCAGTCCATGTCGAGCTGCCCTGAACATGACGATAATATCAACAAACAACAACATGAAGATGGTGAGACTCGTGCCTGTGTGCTGTTCGTCCGCCGCAAGCAAGAAAGAGCTCGTCATCGGAACTACAAAACATCAAATTTAGTGCAAGCTAAAGCACTCAGTAAACCATAACGAGACCAACACCATCTCAGTTGTGACGACATTTTTTATGGGTGAATCAACAGGAACAACAGATTCCTGCAAAACCGCATGTAAATAGCATATTGAGAAATGCAGTGCCAATACTGTACGTTCGCTGTTTTTCTAATATTCTTATTTGCTGATAAATATATATATAAATAATAAATATAACTGTGACACGACCAAACAATCCAACCTCACAAAGACACCGTTGAAATACTGCTTACAGTACCCTGCAAGAACTCAGACCTAACTAAAGGGGTAGTCAACCTTCTGTTTGAAAGAGATATTCAAATCAGCTGACGACCGTCTCTCGAGTATTTGCTTTGCTTTCATATTTCCAGTGCCTTCTCAGTTTTCTGGCTGCAACCCACACATTCCGCTATCTGTCTTTGACTATACCCTTCCTCCCAAAGATATAGGCGGCGGCCACTGCAGCGACGTAGCCAAGAGCACATTTCTCTATTCTCCACAACCTAATCCATGAGGTTGTGGACCTCTACCAGGTTTCTTTATCTTCACAACCTAATCCGGTTGAGCTCATCCTAACTCCACAAACTAATCCACTGCCCCACTGGATTAGTTTGTGAAGTTTGGGTGAGCTCAACCAGATTAGGTGGAGAATAAAGAAATGCACCCCAGCCTTCTGTGATTGGCAGGACAGATCATAAAAGTTTATGTTTGAAGATTATTCTGCTAATTACATATGTATATATGTGTAAGTATATGTATGTATTTACATGAAACCATATTAGCCCTGCTAAGCCTCCATTTGATGGTGAAACCTCCAAGTCTGACAGTATTATTTGCTACTCTATAATCACAACGTATTGGAGGAAGAGAGGGAAACTCCCAGCACAAGTTATAGTGGCTGCGTTTAGGCATACCATGAAGATGAAAATACAACTAATGAGAAGAAATGAAACAAGACACTACTAGCTACTGGAACCACTTACAAAAAGAAAAGGAGATAAAATCATATGTCAATGTGACAACGGTATCTAGCTTAATTGATGCATGTATGATTGCAATGTAAATGATTGATACTAAGCCTTGAGGGACTATTTCAATACAAACAGAAAAATGTATGAATACACATTTTTCATCTATACACATAGATTGAAGAGTCGTCACCGAATTGGTTAAAATATACCATCATGCATATAACACCACTAGCATAGCTAGAACATCTTAGATCCCACTGTCAGTAGCATTCCGTCTAGATCCCACTGCAAACACTGTTACCACATGCACTATACTCAAAAAACATCAATCCAGTTGCATTATTATTATACACCCAAGCAATCGTAACTGTATTACAAGTTCATGTCGATATAGCAAATTTTGGGGAAGCCTGTGCCCTCCCCGGGTCCCCCATAGCTAAGCCACTGAGCACTGGGGAATATGCCCTGTTTGGGGAACTGTCTTCTAAGTGAATTGATCTATCAGAGTCATTCCTGACTGCTGCATACTTTAATACGACCAGAAGGTTATGTAGCCTACAGGGTCCTACAACTATAAAACATCCTGACCTATCACCATGCATCTAAAATACTTAGTACCTGCAAGTGTACAAGACACGCCCACAAACTCAGTTTCGTGCTCCCATCTAGCAAATCGTGAATCTGCCACTGCCTCCCACAGCAATACAACTTTCTCACGATTCTCAGGTGTTACTCTTTCTTTCTTTACCATTTCTCAAACTAGCCTTACGGAATTCACAAAGTAGCACCAGGAAACTCGGTCAATAAATAAGTGTCCACTGAAAGATAAGTTGTCTAGCTAGAAATGTGTAGCAACTGCTCAAAAATATGCACCATGTTTCCTAAATCATTTAATGAGCAGTAGCTATTGTACAAAATATAAATTGTATTACAGAGATAGCATTGCTAATAGCAATGCACACATTAACTCAGATTTTACTGTAAAATCAAGGGACAAGTGCTGCATACATGCAATTGCTCATTTTCCAAAACACAGAATACGTTACTTGGCAAAATTAATAACAAATTATTGAATTCAGGCAAAACTTGCAATTATCACAAGTGAGTATTACTCTTTAACCAGTACTGTACATGTAAATGTCAGCTACAAATGACAATAGAAAATATGTAACAAAATACAGTCAAACCTAGTTATTATGACTACATTTGTCCTGCTGTTTGTCGAACTAATACAGCAGTCAAATTATCATTATTAATATTCAAACATCATGGCTTCGTGTTACATTTGTAAATTGGTCTTACATGTACTTTCCCAGTGAGTGAAGGTGCCAGACTACCATGAATTGGATTAATGAAGTCTGACAGTACAAAATATCATATTATTTACAGACAACTCTGACCTGGACAGGGGCAAATCCAGAAGCTGTGCACCGGACACTCCCACCCACCACCAAACAGCAAACTGAAATTCGTCATTAACCCAGCCTCAATGCTGGTGCCAGTGCCCAACAAACAAATAACACCAGACACTGAAAGCTGTATATAAAGACTAACACCAGAGCAGTCTGACTTAATTCCTCTGCGCTCTGCATGCTGCAGCTCTAGAAGTCCACGTGACATTTAACGGATGTGCTTGGCAATTTAAGCCCTTTGAAAATCTTGCAAAGTTGGGACACTCCTCAAATGTTTTTCTGAATCCGTCCCTGCTGCCAATTGCTTTATATTACTGTAGATCTTAACAGACTGTATAATTCTATTGTAACTATATGTAATACTAAACTTACCTTCACAAATCCTCGATATGTCTCAAGGTCACCACCTTTCGGTCCACTTTTTCCACTGGAACATTCACGACCTTGAGACACTTGTACTGATGATCTAGACTAACATATAAAATCATATCATTAACTGAAACCTTCATAACTAAAACAGAGACAATATAGTACTTACATCCGTATTTGTGACAGAGAGCTTCTCAGCTGTTTTGTTGAAAGCCATCGTCCACCAGTCATGACTGAACTCCTTGCCAGGATCAAATCCCAACTAAAAAGATAAACTAATGGTTCAATGGTTTCGCAAGTAACTAGGCAAATTACTTAATTATTGTACTACATTGCCAGTATCAATTGAATGTGCTCAGTAACTCTAAAGACGTTGCCTGTGACTTTGTTTTGACTCATAGTATCTAAATCTACAGTACACATATCGCAATGTATGACTGCCAAACAACATTAATCAAGAACAGGACAGATCCAGGGGCTGTCCCATAGTGCACTGGACACCCTAACCACCAAAGAGCAAACTGAAATTCTTCATTAGTACAGTCTCAATGCTGGTGCCAGCGCCCAACAAAAACCTAACACTAGACACTGAGAGCCATATATAGAGACTAACATAGTAACACCAGAGCCGTCTGACTATATAACCTTTAATTAATTAAAGCAATTAAGCCTCACGATTCATCTGTGCTCTGCATGCTGCAGTTCTCGAAGTCCATGTCACATTTTAATGGATGTGTTTGTCAACTTAAGCCCTTTGAAAATCTTGCATAAGTTAAGACACTCCCCAAACGTTTTTCTGGATCCACTCTTGTTAATGCTAATACTATCATTCAAAAGAGATATCAAGCTAAAACATAGACGTAGGAACCTACATTTGGTTGAGGGAGCACTAATTTGACTAAGAAGGTGTGGCTCTGCACAACAACACTAAATGTATTAGTAATCAGATATAACATATAGTAATAGTAATGATATATATACTACGATGCCCAGCTTCACCCAGGTGCGATTTACTTGTGAGGAATTACCATTAAACTATCTTGTCTAGAATGTTAGTACGTTACAGCGAGATGTTCTAAGTAATTAGCAGCGAGTATTCCATTTACATGCAACTAGATTTTGTATGCAGCTTGATCGTTAGCTTTGGATAGTGACAGCTGGCTCGATCAAGTTGACGACAATTGAATTCTAATTGGCGAGAGAGTAGCTTCGTCATCTTTCTCCTGTCGCAGTGATAACTTTCGTTGCTTTGCCTTTGACGAATAGCAGACAGAGAGCGCTTTTTAGGAGGCATTTTGACAGTGTACAGGCGGGTTTGCTGTAATGACTCGAGCGTTTGTGACGCCACAATAAATGTATGACATCACAATATATGACGTAACAATGAGTAGCCATAGGATGACATCAAGAAGTACAGATGAACGCCAGCAACGCATAAGTATAGGACACAGACTACTGAAAATGTCACCAGTTGCTATTTCAAAGTGAGAAAAGGCCGCATGCTAAAGGAGAAGCAAAGAAGTGCAGCGGTTTGCGAGCGCATAGGGAACAAACTTTTGTGACGTCACGATTTTCAAAAAAACCTCAGCACAAAGCAAAGTACAGGGCACAGGCCACCACGAAGAGCACCAGTTGCTTTACAAAAGTAGAAAAGATCATGTGCTAAAGCAGGAGAGGCAAAGAACAGCGGTTTGCAAGCAATTACGAAACAAAAATTCAAAATGGCTGCACCCATGGACCACTTTCCTTTATATATATATATATATATATATATATATATATATATATATATATATATATATATATATATATATATATAGTCCCAGTCAAATCTTGGTAATCTTGATGATCCACAGGTTGAATTGCATTTTCTTCAAAGCTGTCAGAGTGTTTGCAAAGTCAATCATATTTTACGAACTGTTGTTCCGGCCATGTTGTTGGAACAATTACATCACTTTGATCAAGGGTTACATCGATCTTTAGAAACTATTTGTCGTTCTTCTGTTACAGATATGGCATGGCTGCAAGCGACATTACCTATTAGACTTGGTGGACTTGGTCTGAGAGAAGCAGTCCAGTCTTCACCAGCTGCTTACGTAGGAAGTTGCAATTCTAGTCGTAAGATGGTACAGGACTTTCTCAAAAAGGCTTGTAATTCACTGGATATTGCAAATTTACATTTCTCAAGGCCTTTACCATCAGGAGACCCCGAAAGTCATCTTCAGATTTGTCACTATCTGAAAGCAAACACGGTTCTTCAACTTTGGATTTCAGCACTGCTCCTCAACAACAAATCCAATCAGAATTTGACTCTGATTTAGTCAAGTATTTGTTGAACACTGCTAGCTTACGAGACAGAGCACGTTTAAATTCAATCAGTACATCTCATGCAGGAGCTTGGTTGCGGGCAATACCCAACTCTAATCTCGGCCTTTCCATATCTCCTCATGAGTTAGTTATTGCAGTACGGCTCTGGTTGGGAATCAAGATGTTTCCTTCTCCTCCGGCATCTGTCTTGTGCAGTTGTGGTCAGCACATTGACACTTTTGGAGATCATCTTCTTGGTTGTGCTTTTGGTCCAGAGCGCACACGTAGACACAATGCATTGGCAGAAGTTATTTTCCAGGCCTTATTGGTTGAGAACAGAGATGTTATGAGGGAGATGAGGGGCAATGGTTCTACTGAAAGCTGTCCTGGTGATGTTTTTCACCCTGATTTCTTGGAGGGTCAACCTGCCTACTTTGACGTAACAGTTAGAAACTCTTGCAGCCGTTATGTGTGACAAAATCAGCTGTAAGGGCTGGAGCCGCATAAGAGGCAGGTGAAGAACAAAAGGATATTCGCCATGAAGACAGAGTTCGTTCAGCTGGTGGTCTCTTTTACCCCTTAGTGGTTGAGACCTTGGGGCTCTGGTCGTTAGTTAGCATCAAAACTCTGAAAGCTATTGCTTCCAAAACCTCAGCAGTCAGTGGCCTTAAATTCAACCAAGCTTTCTAAAATATGATGCAGCAACTTTCTATTCAATTATGGAAACATAACTCAAGAATGATTCATAAGAGAATTCAGCTTGAAGTACAGGACGTTAATAGTTGCGATATACCTAGTGTAATGTAAGACTTGTTGGTTTGGGGACGTTTGGGGGAATTTTTTGATTTTGAAATATATATATATATATATATATATATATATATATATCACAGCACGTGTGGTGTAGTTCCCTCATAGGGACAACATATATAACACACGCACGGACAGATGACATAACTAACAAGTATACACACAATCACTCAACCTACACGCAAAATATTACCATCTACTATATCCAATCTGTGTCCAGGCTAACTATATCTGCACGCAACACAGCAAAATACAGAAAACCAACATTAACTAATACATATTAACACTATAGTATTAGTGTAGTATAGCACGTCAATGTTATCAGTTTCTAGGTCTAGATCTGTCATCATTACGTATGGCTGGAAAAGTTGAAAAGACAGGTAGGCGTGACAGCTTAGCACGGTTGCAGGAGGCACATGCCCTTGGTGCCCCCACGATTCCTATGCCTATGTAAAATAAATATAGATCTACTTGAAATCATTTTTCTCTGCTTGATGAGAAAACTGACGATATCCAAATGAATGCGTGCAAAACGTATACCAGCTCAAGTAGACGTTATTCTCATTTCATTCTAACACAGCTACTTAGAGCCAAAAATTATGCTCTATGTTTGATTGAAGGGATTCCTTGCAAAACAGAGATGATCTGGTGTTCAAATGTTGATACAAAATCTACACTCTTTGAGTAAAAATTGTCAAATTGCATTATCTATACTTTTGTCTGTAGCATCTTACTGTCTCTTGCATAATTATAAATCTACCCTACTTGTTGTACATTTTATTGTGTTTTTGACAGCCTAGTCAGTGACAGAGAAGCTTCTACGTTATATTTTCATTACAAAATTATTTGCTGTTTATCTGAGTCTAGATTCAAACCCCGTCACACCTTGACTAGAGAATGTAAAGTTGCCAAATTCGAGAAAAACGTCATTATCTTTCTAAATCTTGTCTGCCCGTGTGCTGTAAAGTGAATATTTTATCATAGTAAACAAATTTGTGGCGTGCAGTGTAATTGGTTTATAAGCAAGAACTCGTTAACATTTACACACTACTATCTAACATTTCGTCCAACCGCCATTAGCTCTGCGTATCGCTTCTACGCGACGCGGAAGACAGTCAACTATAGTCTGTACAAGATCAACAGAAATTGACGCCCACGCTGTCTGCACTGCCGCCCAGAGATCGGCTGCTGTTCGAGGGTGCAGACGATTTACCCTCACTTTCAGCCAGAGCCACAGATGTTCTATTGGATGGGCGTCTGGAGAGCAAGACGGCCACTCAAGAACAGTGACATCATTAGCATGAAGCGACTCTCTCGTCGAAAACGCAGTGTGGATTCTTACGAGGTCGTCGAGCATTGAGACCTTTCTCTGACAGGCGTCTACTAATGAGGGAATGTGACACAGGCTGGCCAGTCACGACAGTCAAGTCTGCTTAAAGCTCTCGCAGAGTGACTTGGCGATCTCAAAGAACAGCAAATTCAATATGTCGATCAGTTCGAGTTGTTGTTTTTCTACCTCGGCCTGGTCTTCTTTTGTAGTCGTTGCTGCCGTTTTGAAGGCGTCTGATGACATTTTGAATCACTCC
>CAXXBX010000003.1:0-10007 GCA_964274945.1 Dehalococcoidia bacterium
AGGCTCATCGTGATAAGCAATGCTATCAAAGATGGCGGTGATGTAGTCCGAATAAGCCTTGCAACTGTAGTCGTCGATCCTGATCTTTGGTTCTTCCGAAAACCACAGTTCGTTGTCTGTCTCATACACTTTCAATGGGCAGCAAGACATGTAGACGGAGAATGACGTTGGTTTCTCGTCGGGGAAAAAGTCGAGTTTAGATGCAAAGCCTTCGAGATTGCTGGTTTCCTCCCATGCTGTAAACTTGGTCATCTCTTTGTTGGAGCGCACGCCCGCCATCAAACATTTCATGATCCAATCTGCTTCGAACAGCAGCTCGCCTAGACCGGTTCCCCTCAACCAGTTGGGCGAGTAGGTTTTCAGCCAATTTCCAAGGAAAGGATGGAATGGGGTGACGATCGTTTCAAAGAAAAACCTCGGATACGTATCGTCAAGATAGACAGTTCGCAGCACAGCTGCTAGGTCTTCTTCCTTGATAGTTGGCATTTTGGGACACGGAGTAAACAAGAGGACAGGAACGTTGTCTTCAATCCGAGCGCCTCGTAGAGCAAGGCCTTCCGAAAAGACGAACTGAAACGACAGATCGGAGGACAAAGTGGAAGACATGACCGGTCGCTAAGAGAACTAATGGAATCTGCGATGCAGCGACGCACTAAATATGTAAGGGTCAAAGGGTGACGCAATTATTACGCAATGAAATGTTGACACAAAACGTTCCCCATCCAAATGCACGCTGTTACACGTGAAACACTTTCAACTTTGCAATGGGGGTGTCTTCAATCCCACGCAAACTCGTGCGTGGTCCACTAATTATAAATCGTACGAAGCGTAGAATTTTCCGTCCAAACCTTGCAAGGCTGTCACAGCCGCACGATGCACGAAGAGAGTACACTAGACAACGCGTTCGCGTTGAGTCTGAATACATTTGCTACTCGTAGAAATTTACTTGCGAAACTGTTTATTAGCTAAAATGCCGACGAGCATTTGATTGTACTTTCGAGCAGGAGTTACCAGCCAGAACATGCGGCAGCGGTAACAGTATCTACAAAGGCGCACTTACACGCGTGCACGCATTGCAACAATTTTTTGGCACTGGACATATACCCTCCCAATCATGTGTGAGAACTGACAGTTTGCAAATCGACTGTAATACGAGTACGTCAACATACTCTATTACAAAAACATTCTCGCATTAGAATGATCTCGTATACTACGTCTACAGTTATTCTTTACAGTCACCATACTGTACTTGATTCTAAAGAGTGTCACTAGCAGCAGTTTCCTCCAAAGTCTGGTCTTCTGTAACCACTAAAAGAGTTTAGTAATTACCATGATGAAACCACATAGACATACACAGGCACTTAGCTAAGGTTGACAAACAGACAGACAAACGGACCGGCAGACAAACGGACCGGCAGACAAGCGGACAGGCAGGCAGGCAGGCAGGGAGGGAGGGAGAGAGGGAGGGAGGGAGGGAGGGAGGGAGGGAGGGAGGGAGGGAGGGAGGGAGGGAGGGAGGGAGGGAGGGAGGGAGGGAGGGAGGGAGGGGGGGGAGGGACAGACGAGGACAGGCACACGCACGCACAATTAACTGCATGACATATATCAATAAATAAAACTTCAATGTGAAACCGCGACTGTAGCATGTCAACAAATACAGACTGTTTGACGCACACAAGAACTGAAGTCATGCTCACACAGCCACAACAGCAAACATACCAGAAATCTTGTCTGAGAACTTCTTCAGCTTGGCTACAAAAAACGATCCATGTTATGTGTCTGTGGATAAAATCGTCTTGTCAGTCTGAGCAAAGGATGAAAATATTTTCCTCGAAATCTACAATAATGTAACCATATCATATTATCTATATACACACACAGCACGCAAAAAACCCTGCAAAATCCTTCAGCTCCAAAATCCAAACCTGTTGCCACGACTTTGACATTTCGCTTAATTAAACAAGGCATAGTCTATTACTCCTTCATTCTCATCTACCTGCAACACTTCAAGTCAAATAATCAGCATAAAGGAAATAGCACTGTAAACCACACAAAGAATATCATTATAGAACACGTGGAATACACAATGTAGCCACCAGTAGATGACCCTGCATCAATACAATCTATGGCTGAGAGTATAAGCTGTTTTTGTAAGTGAGCACACCTCATGATGTCCTTATCGTCCTATAAACAAAGTGACTATTTACTGACCGAGAATCAATTATTACTAGTAACACAATTTAGCTGTCAAGTTCACACACACACACACACACACACACACACACACACACACACACACACACACACACACACACACACACACCTACCCACCCACCCACCCACCCATACACACACACTCACACACACACACACACCTACCCTGGCCTGCCTTACTGACTGTAAGTCCACCTACCTTGCCCGTTTTGTCCTTTGATATAACACCAGTTCCGCTACATAGTGCATCCAATAAGACTTGATCAAAACCAGACATTACCTGTACACGCAAAATCATTACTACAATCAACAAATGTGTTACAAGCACATACTGTTGAAAACTTTCGTCCATCATAGTAGCATAAGATTGTATTAAGTACACCTTCAAAAAAACATACATTGATTAGAACACATTCAAAATTTGCAGTGTTTCATGCTTACCTAATCTGTGAACATTTGCCACAAGATATTTTGTTCGTTCTTTGTTTCTATCCTTGGCAACTAATATTCCAGTATTTTTCATCAGACTTGCTAAAACAGACTAGTCGTTTCACACCACATCCACCACAGAGCACAAAGACAGAGTAATTAGCCTTATAGCAAACATTCTGAGATTTAAAAAGGGACCACATGCAGTCAAAGTCAAAGATTATGGAATGATTGAGATCTTGGCCTGTAACCTCAAGTACAAAATGCTGTAAAACCAGACATACCTACATGGACTCCACCTTTCATCACTCTGGTATGTTACTCAAGTGCACTAGCAGTTCATAAGTAATTTGACAACCAACAGCATATTTACTATGATAAGACTCAAACCCGACTTACCGTATTTGCCTGTAATAATGCCCATACCGAAATAATGCCCATGTCCGTATATACGCCCATGTGCGACAGGTCAGGACTTTCAGCCCGAAAAAACGCCCATGCCCAACTATACGCTCATGTAGACTCGACCCAGTCTCTCTCCACCCTCCTCATTCCCTGGATTGTCATTGAGTCCGCCGAAGCCCAAGTATAAGCCCAGGATACACATGCGCAGACAAAACAAAATGGGAACATTGATGTTCGTCTCCGTCTGTGTGCATTTGATGAGCTGGTGTCAGTGCTGAGTGAAAGTGCTTACCACTAGACTCATGTCTTTGTTGCAATTACCAACCCTGATGCTTTTGACGGGCTTCAGGCCAACCACTCTGGTTTGCATGTGTATACATATAATGTTTAGTTTCTGCGTGTATGCTGATGTTGTACAGATACCAGTACCTTTGATCTTGCAAATGGATAATTGCAAGCATTTGTGGTATTTCTGTCTTCAAGTATGTAGATGATGACTGGCCAAATGACAGCATTTTGTGGCCATGCATACGCCTAGGACCAAAATAACGCTCATGCCCTAGCATAGACCCAGAAAAATGTTTCTTTCTATACGCCCAAAGTGCTATTATGGGCAAATACGGTATCATTCTCCTCAAAGTAACAATAAAAGTATGTACAACTAGTATACATACGTGAGACAAAGTCATAGACAATAGTACAGCCGACAATAGTATAGCTACGCATGCTGCAAAGGTATTGTAGATGCTAACAACATTAAGAAACCATGCCTTGCAGCAGTCTGTTTGCTAAGTATAGACATTGGATATAACGACTCTTCTTGGGGTCTCCTAAACATGTCAGTACAATATATTCAAAGTGTCACTAAATCCGAAATTCATTGTCCGCCACCAGATCGCTATTGTGAAACCTTTGTATACATTTAGAGTGCATGAACAGTCTTGGGATGGTTATTTGGCAGTTTGAGTTTGCTGAACATAGCAACAATTTTTAGTGAAGAACTTCCACAGAATAAAATTTTGCATATAAATATAGCTATATGCACATAAGGACGTCATTACAGTACAATTAGTGTACTGGAGTAAAGAAATCAAAAATATCTGTTTGATGATGCAATTATATGATGCAAAAGTTAGAAATATGATGCAATTGTGATGGTCTTGGCTTGGCACAAAGTTTTTGTATACAAAGCTAATTCTGGCTTCTGGGGCTCATCTAAGTGTCAATAAATCTGATATGTCGGTATATGTAATGTCGCTAAATCCGAGATGAAACCAATATAAAAGCCCCTAGCTAACCACCAGGCAAAGAAAACAAGTCGTTATATGCAAAGTGTAATGAATCAAAAGTCGTTATATCCAATGTCTACTGTACTAGGTGTACTCATAAACCACCATACAAAAAATCCATACACTAGAACAATATATCAAATTAGAATAGTGCTTACCAATGTATGTTGTCTTGCCACCCAAGGCAGCACACACGTCCAGTACACGTTCATTCTCCTGCGGAGCTAATGCCATCACAGGAAGAAGAGATGAAGCTCCTTGTAGAATATAATGCCCAGCCATATACTCAGGTGTTGCTCCTACGTTAGTCACATGTTACCAGACAATACTGTTATATGAATTAAATATTAACACATTACCAATTGGCGCTGATGAGTCATACACTACCAGGCCAACTTTTGACCACTTTCCAACTGGATCTAACTTCACTCCACGGTTGATCAATGCCTGTACAAAGCTACATGTTTGTCTACCTACATTTCCCAAAAACAACCTGATGTACCTGTGCAAGGTCTCTCCGTCTTGTCTTCAGAGTGTTCGTTCGGATAGTGACAGGCCTCTGGACTTCATTAGCTTCAAGGAACTCTAACAACTATCACACAAAAGTGTGTGATATTTCACGTATAGTGACAAGATGCCCTGGCTTACTTCTGAAAGTGGAAATAAGTTGACAAATTGTTCCATAAGGAAATCGTTGTAACTGTAGTACATGGACAGGTCCCTCATAAGCAAACTCATGTATTCCTTTCTGAATCTACCGAGACAGACTAGTTGTGTGAGCAAGAAGACAGTTGTGAGACAATTTAACTAAGGAATCCTGTTCATACCTGCCCTCCATTCGTAGCTCTTTGAAATTGTTCAGTACATGCACATTGTTTTTGATCCGTTCGTAAATTGCACTTAAATCAGTTGCTTCATCTGCATTAAATAATACAAATATTTTTATACACACAATGTAGGTTTAAATGTAATTAATACACCTTCTGCTTCCAACTCTGTTGCTGTTGGTAAAATAAAGTTTTCATAATCTCTAGCTCTTGACTTAGCCTCTAGGTCTTCCATTTCTCTACACCAGTCAACGTAGTAAACCAAAAATTCATTTTCTGTATGGTGTAGCTGGCTTACAGCTCCTTCTCTTTCTTTTTGTCCAATTTCTCTGACTTAGCTTCAATGTTTAGCAACTGATCAATGATACACAAAACCATAGTAACTAATAGAATGGCTGCAATGTTGCAATTTCTGACCAATCCATCTTCTTCAGATTCACTCCCAGAAGATTCTTTGCTGTCTTGACCTTCAAACTCATCAGGCTGTCAAACGCCACAACAAGTGAGACACATGAATTCCTCCATGCCTACAGAATTAACTAAACGAAAGCTCAACTTCAACCACTTTGATCCTAGACTCTGAGAAAACCTGCATACTGAAGTCTCCCAAAATAAAGTAGAGCCTCTTCCACAACAACAAGAACGGCATCGTTCTCCTGTAAAGAAACTACTAATGGCTTTCTATTCACAAGTTTATAAACAGTGGGCATATAAAATGTGTTGTGTTGCTATTTGAGACATTACACTATAAGCAGATGCATCTAAATTGTACGGTATGGTAAAGTGTCAGACCCACTCAACAGACTAATACCCCGTTTACACGAGCACTTATAAGCGGGCCAGCCCCGCTGGCTCGGTTTCTATGGCACGTGTAAACACGAGCCGAGCCATGCCAGCTCGACTTGGTATTTCTAGCCAAGCCAGCGCGCCAGTTCGGGTCAAGTACATTGTGTAAACGCATAGCATGCTGGAAAACAAGCCGTGCATGCTCATTTGGTAGTCTCGCGTAGCCAGACCCTTTTACGCCATGTCATACTTCGAAAATGATCCAAATAGTGTGGAGCGAGACGGAGACTATGTGTTTGAGACTTATCAGTTAGTGGACAATCTCATGTATTCTGATAAGTCAACATGACACACTCTGAATACAGATTACTTATTGAAAAATACATTTACATATAAATTGCAAAGAAGGCATTGCAAAGAAGGCATTGCAATGCTATAGTTCTACAAAGAATGCATTGCAAAGCTAAAGTTCTACAGACATTGCAGAAAACTCATAGCAAGTTCAACTGTCACAGTCTAATACAAAAATACTGACAAACTGCAACAAAAGGCCACTAAAAACAACTTAGAAACTTGAGTTCTCATAGGACTAATGCCAAGACAACAAAGAAAATAATTATAAAAAGTATGCCTGCTAACATCCTTACAACAACCACCTCCTTTGAGCAAGAAGTACTGAGATATCCCAACAACCCTGCAAATAGGATACAAACCGTTGAAACAAAAAGAAACTCAGAGCTGTTAGAAATATTAGCATTTATACCACCACCAATGAACCTTTTCTCATCAACACAAGTATCAGAACTATTAGCATTGATATCACAACCAGTGTCCTTAGACATAGAATCAAGAGGAGTACAAACGTTTGTACAACAGCCAGCACCAATGGTCGAAGAAACATTAGAACTATACGAAGTATCAAAACATGGGACCCATTTGTCATCAGGCCTACGGAGAGAGACACCAATGCTGGCTTCACTTGGGAATTGGACAACGTTGTGTATCTGATCCAAAATGTATCTGTCAGCAATATCATATGTAGTTCGAGTTTCTGGTTCCTTTTTGGTAGACAAGCCCAACATTACTTGGCTGCAGCCAACGCCTAGCGCTGGTACAATGTCTAGGTCTTCTTTCCGAGAGAACTGAAACGACCGATCGAACGATGACAATATCAATGTGTCCACCTGAAAACGAGTCAACGTTGTGTAGCCGAGACAACGATAGACCATCGTAGCGCTCTTGTTGTCTGGCGAGTTTGGGGGCGTCATATACAGGTGACGACAAAATTTGTCCACGCTCTCTGTACCAATTCATCTCTCCTGTCACATCATTGTAAGGTATAAAGACAGAGGCCGGTTGTGCATTTCGGTATCCACTGTTCCCCAGGTAATGTTTCCTCCGTTGATATGGAAAATCTGAAATTCTTCCGTCTCGGTAATCATCGCGAGTCGCTTGACGAATGATGTTCATTATAAATGCATCAACGCTGCAGCTGTAGTCTCTACTGTAGTCGGCCGGTGGCCGTGGATGGCAGTACATCCGGGACTGCAGTGCACCCCGGACTACAAATCAACTGGCCTGGGGCGAGGCGAGGCTAAGCTCGAAGCTCCAGAGGTTTGCAAACGCTGTGGGGAAATGTGGAAGGCGATGATTAGCAAATACCAGACAATTACCTAGTCTCGCGTAGCTAGACAATCTCCGCTTCTCTCCGGAAAGATGTAGGCAATATTTTCTCGCCGGAAAGATGTAGGCGGAGATGGTCTGGCTACATACGCGAGATTTCCGCCGGAATATTGAGGGGGCGGAGTTTAGTTATAGTTACATGTTGTAGGGGTTTTGAATAGACTCGTCCCAGTCTCTCTCCGCTGTCGTCATTCCCCGGATATTCATTCCTCGCCGTAGAGAGACCTGTATTAGCATGCACAACGATGCGGAGTTTATCAGACGTATATTGTTCCACTAGACGGCCTAGAAGCCGATAATTTGTGCAAGATGTAAACCAAGCAGCCAATGATCCCGTATGCTGTACAAAGACAAGCAGGCATTGCACTTCAACACATGAACTGCGTCTCAGCCGTTTCTTGTCTATACCCATTTGCATCGGATTCCGAAGCTCTTGGAGCCAAACTCATAGCGCAAACGACGCAAAAGACGCCCAGATCGTCTGTCAAAAGACAAAACTCACGTTGATAAGCCGCGCTAACTCCTAGATCAATTCGAATCTAGGCGAAGAAAGCGATAGGAACGCGATTTGTCTGTGTTTGTGCGCCACGCCTTTGCAACCACAGCTACTGGCAGCATTTAGTGACGTCAGTGGGCAGTCTGAAACCAGTCTCTCCGGCGAGGAATGACTAGACGGAGAATGACGACGGCGGAGAGAGACTGGGTCGAGTCTATGTTTTGAAGAATCTTTCCAGTGACCAAAAACACTAGACCGCTTGGTTGTGGATGTTACATTGGCTACTAGGAAGTCATCTCGATTAGGGAAGTCTGGACGAAGTCGACTTTGTGATCCTTCTAATCCGGGTCGCACAACAGAAGGGGGCGTGGTTCTTTATTGCTCTCGTGTGTGTGTGTGTGTGTGTGTGTGTGTGTGTGTGTGTGTGTGTGTGTGTGTGTGTGTGTGTGTGGCTCAGTTGGTGAGAAAGTCATCTTATCTAGGGAGTGGGTACATCCGGGACCTTGCAAGGTTTCAATGTTGGCGAGCATGGCATAATTACTATCTATCTATCCCTCTATAATTCTAGATAAATAATATATGCCTCTATAATTACCATTCCCGTTCAGTTTTCGTGTAGTTTACTGAGCTACGCAGGCAATTCATTTGGTGTAGGCGAAGCCTATCGCCAATGATGTGTCAGTCATCTGGAAATCTAGTAGTAATATGCTAGTACTAATTGGCGCGTCGCGCGTCGTGCGGCTGCGAGAGCCTTGCGGAAATTTTTACTAAAACTTGATACGATGCAAACACGTTCTAATTTGCTTGAGGTGAAGACACCCCCATTGCAAAAACTGGTTCAAGTTTTAACGGCATGCATTTGGGGAACGTTGTGTGCTTCACGAGGTAACGGCGTGGGTCGTTGTGTGAAAATGTCCTGCAATACCAGGATCACTGGTTACAGTGCGTCGCCGCATTAGAGAGTGCTAGCGACTCATCATGTGTTCGACTTCATTGTCGTTTCAGTTCTCTTGCCTGACAGCCTTGCGCTAGGAGGCTGCATGCCGGTTTGAAGACATGTGCCTGTCCTTCTGTACCTATATCAGGGAAGAATTAAAGAGGAACTCCAACGGAATGATCTCAAAATGTAGGCATGCAATATGGTGAAACTTCGTGCTGCGCTACTTTCAGGCCAGCCGTCGCCGTGCAGTCCGTCAGCTAAGGCTTGGTTTTGCAGGGGCGAGGCTAGAATTTATTTATTTATATCCGGGAGCTTTCCGCCTTCTTAGGCGTGGTTGCGTTCGGAAATCTACTGGAAAGAAGGACACTAGGACGAAGGTCACTGTCTGTAGAAGATGTGCACGTAAAGGACAACATATTGGCTAAGTCTTATCCAATAAAACTGACGAGAGACTGGCGTATTTGCGACTAATTACGTGGTAGCGTCTCGCTAGTTTTTGAGCACACTGCCGTCTCTTGGCGTTTTTCACCAACAACCTAGTAAATTGTAAAGAGGGCATGTGATCGCGTTTTACTGCATTCTAACATCTGGTGTGCATCTACAAACACGGGAGATTTCTGACCCCAAACTTGACGCACTGTGCAGTAATGGGAGTAAGGAATCGTCAAGTAGAAACCGCGGTTCTGCGCCTCAGCGGTCTTTCAAGGTGGGATATCGCTACTCTGTTGAGATTTCTTTGCGCTGAGTGCTGTTTTCAACGAGTTACGATTTTCCTTTACTTTGTAATATGAGTTCCTAGTGTTCGCTTGTTCTGTTCTTCTGTAACTTTATCAAATTGATTTTCGAGTTTGCTGATAGTTGTAAGTGTTTTGATAATATAAAGAGTCATAAGTAGCCAAGGGGATTGATGCTGAAGAGATGTAAAGGCTGAACTGCTT
>CAXXBX010000004.1:0-8099 GCA_964274945.1 Dehalococcoidia bacterium
ACAACTTTGATTCTTATAAGTTGCAGTTACGTTTAAAGCGTAAAACGTGTGAGGATGCAGATGAGTAAATGCAAAAGATTTATTTGTTGTATTTCTCATTACGGATTCGGGGCGAAAGTACAATCGGCGTATCGCTGGCCAATACTTCTGAACTACATTTGCTGATGGACACAACATTGAAATATAAATTTTTGATGTGGTAACGTTGGTAACATTTGGCTGTTCGCATGGTCGAGAAGGAGGTCCTGTCACAAGTCATAAACGAGTCACACCTCACTATAGAAGTTAGTAAACGAAAACAACATGAAAAGGAAACTGTTAACTATATGTAAAGTAGTACTTAATAGAAGTAAATCTTTATTTAATGCTTTTGCATAAAGTTTTTGCTAATTTAAAATAGGATGGCAAATACTAATGTAACAAAATTACATAAAATTTTACAAATTATTAAAGTTAGGCAACATTTAAATAACGTCTGCTTTAATTAAATACAAACAAATTTTCTGTCTTCTTACAAGATTATTAATCTGTCTGCTAATTTATATCCGTTGTTCAACCGTCAGTATTTAAAAATATAATTCAATACTAGCAAAAATAGTTATTATTGTTAAAACATTATCCAGCTGCCTCACCGTGACAATAAAGTTTAAATAATGTAATATTTTTATAGTTTAAAATCATTAATAAACGCATTAATTGCAAGTGTTAGTCTATGTCCTTTAGAAGTGCTAAGCAGACTGGAGCCTATTTGCTTTGCGTTGCATTCACTCTTCTCGCGAGAGTGTAACGCCATCACGAGGTCGAGCACATGAATATACGGGCGCGCGAGAAGAGGGCCAGGTACTGTACTCTACGAGTCCACCGAAGACTGGCTTCAAACCAATCCGGTTGCTTAGTGGCCAGGCTAGGTGAAATCGTCCGAAGAAGATGATTCACTTCGTATATTGAGGCCAGCGCCGAATCCAGGAATTTTTGAAAAAGGGGTTCACCGTTAGCAGTTATTTATAGCATTTCTAATTTTCTCTTTTCTAATAAAATAATATAAAATTACTGAACCGCGCCTATTGGAAGAGAGGAGGTTTCAACCCCCTGAACCCCTCTGGATCCGGCCCTGATTAAGACGCACGACCTTAACTAACATGTAAGAGCTCTACTTGTGGATTCTCCTAGTTTGACAGGCAATCCTGATCAGCAGCGACTTTGTCAACACATCTGGCATAACAACTGTCCAAAAAACACTTCACAACCATGGACAGGACATCCAAGAAATTTGACGCCGTTAGCACTGTGTAATGTATTCACCGGCGGTGTTGGAACCCAGAGGGGAGATGAGGGATGAAGCCATCTCGCTCAGTGTAGGAATTGAAATTTGCTCGTGAACATTTTCCTACGCCACTGGTATTTACAACCGCAACTAACGTATTCGATACAACTTAACGCCAAAGCTTGTAGCTAGCACAGAACGCAACGTCTAGATCATTCTAAAACAAACCCCAAAGCTATATCCAATATATATCCGGTATCCTTAGCTAACCCGCTACACTATCCCCTCAACTAAACTAGATTACGATGTCCATCTACCGTGTCTGTCAGGTGGCTGAACCTTGTTCACACGGTTGCTCCTGCGCACGATGGGTTCTGATGGTTCGGAATCCAACTCAGTGTTAGAAGAGATAAGTGAGTCATTTCTTGCAACGACATCTCCAACCCTAGATTTATTCTGAAGCGGAGACGCAGCGGTAGTAACAGCAGTGTAGCTATCTCCTCTTTCTCCCGAATACTACCCGTGTAATATGACTGCAACTGATTGATATGGACCTTCCTAATGTTTGAATCAATCATCATCATATAGTATATAGTATATATATATATATATATATATATATATATATATATATATATATATATACCTTCTCCCCAAGACACTACTAATTCGACCAATCTTCCACTCTTTGGATTGGACTCCATGTCGAACTAAGATCCAATCACCTTCCTGAAATTCATCTCTGCCTCGAGCCGTTAGGTCATGGGCAGTCTTACGCTTCTTAGAAATGCTAGAAAGTACAAGAATAGCGTATTTTGTCGGAGAGTAACAAAAACCATCACTTTACTCTTGTTGCTCATCACGTCATGCGAGCTGTCAGTAGCACCGAGTGACCTAAATACGACCTCAACTTGCACTGCATAGGTGGTGGGCCGTCTTTGCTTTGAAGCTTTCTCCTACAGCAATACGTCAAACTCCCCTGAAACATTCTTTCTTGTAGAAAGACCGAGGGCGGTGAGAGCAACGCCATCAAGCTAAGGAACAATACCCGGTTCATTTTAGCAGATAGGGCGAAGCATATCCAGCGAGTTCAATAGATTGCTGAGGCAGTCCTGGACGTTAGAACCACTAGCTGTGCCTTGAATTGCGTCAAGAAAGTGGAAAAATTTCAGCTCTAAAAGCCGGAGCTTGATGTTCTGGAATTGCTTTTCAGCCATCCCAAAACAGATTCCGAGGTAGCACACAAAGGAGGAGGTAGTATATCTGTAGTCCATTCTGGCAGACTGTGACTGGTTTGGCATTGTTTGAAATCTTCCAAGGTTTGAAATCATCAAACGCGGTACAACTAATCGATTTTAGCATCACGAAAGCGATTTTACTAGACCAAAAGAAGAGCTCGACTAACGTTAATTAAACTTTTTATTGTGTGACTGATTATCAATACTGGATTTTGAACGAGTGTCTTGTCAGAATTCATGAAATCAAATCACCAGCCTCCTATTTGCGAAATAAAGACAAAGTATGAAACTAATTGGATACCGTTTCCATTCTCCTGACTGAGAAGAGGTGCGTAAAACCGCTTTGGCAAGCTTTTAAGAACTCTTAAGACAGAGCTTGAGCCAAAACATTGGACACTGCAAGGTACAACAGACAGTGTTGTCCGAAAATAGTTGTATGATTGGGCATTAGTCTGACTGCTGATGCTACATATAAACCATTTTCAGCCTAGCAACATGCACAACCGCAAACTGCATGTATCTAGACCCATAAATGTCCATTAAGAAAACCTCAAATACAATCATAACACGGTAAATTCAATAAAATTGATATTTACCCTTTCAATACTGCTCGACATCTTTGCTTGAAACACGTTCCGGACCATCTGCACAGCTCCTTTTCTTGGGAATCTCAAAATCGTCCTGGTCTACATCTCGATTGACTTTAGAATGTAGTCTGATTTATTCACAATATTGACGCTGACGGTTACGTCTAGGTCAACGTCTGACGCCAACGTCAACGTCAATATTGTGAACACGCCAGCGTCTCCGACGTCGACGTTGATGTGGACGTCAGCGTCAGTGCTGTGAACAAGGCTTGTTTCACCGTGCAGGTGGAGTACTAATAAAAGACGTACTGTCTTAATTAATTAAGTTAATTTTAAGGGCCGTTCACGATGCACGCCGCGCAGCTCAACGCAGGCGGTGCCGCGCCGGCACCACGCCGGCACCGCGAGTATCGAGACATGCTAAGCTGGGAGAACCTAACGCAGGAGTTGATACCGTAGAAGATTACAAAGAGCGTTTACACCTGTACTGCGCTGCGAATGGGTTAGGGTCAGAGGTCGCAGACAAGAAGAAAGCAGTCTTCTTCACTTGTGTCGGCACTGCAACATACGCTCACTTGAGGAATTTGGTGAGACCACAGAAGCCACAAGACAAGTCACTGGATGAGTTGTTTGTTCTGTTGACGAGCCATTTTGAGCCACGTATCGCTGTGATCGCGGAGAGATTCTGTTTTTATCAGCGTCTTCAGAGAGAAGGTGAGACTGTCGCGAATTATATGACTGAACTACGCAGGCTATCAAAGCACTGCGACTTCGGTGACTACCTGGATACAGCGCTCATGGATCAACTGGTGTGTGGATTATATCACGAGGCTGTGCAGAGAAAGATCCTCGCCGAATCAGAGCTGACCTTCACGAAGGAATTGCACATTGCACAAGCCGCTGAAACTGCGAGAGACGAAACGCATGCTTTACGTGAAATACCACAAAGCAACCACCTGCAAAGTAAGTCGAGACGGCGTTTTGAGTACAACTTGACACAGCAGCTGACGCTTACAAAGCAAAGCAATTAGACCGCAGAGAATGCTATAGATGTGGTGAGCATGGACATCACCCAAGGACATGCAAATTCAAGGCTCAGAAGTGTTCTTTTTGCAAGAGAAAAGGGCACATCAAGAAAGTATGCCGCAAACGATCTCAACAAGATGAGCTCAAGAATGGCACCGCAGGCGTAAGTGCCAGAGCAAAAGGCAAGCCACAACCCACTCATTATATTGATGAAGATGCGGTCAGTATGGTGTTTGCTTAATCTTGGAAAGGCGGAGTTAAGATCACACTGGCAGTCAGATACCAATGGAGGTGGACACAGGAGCCACAGTGCCAGTAAACCCATCAGTGTGTATGAGCAGCAGCTGTCCCATGTTCAGCTGCATGCAAGTACGGCGACATTGAAGACGTACAACGGTGGAAGCCTCACGGTAAAAGTTGAGGCAACAGTACCAGTGAGATACGGTGAGCAGCATGCTACTGCTAAAATTATAGCAGTAGATGTACGGGATAACCAGCCATTCTTGGGAGGAACTGGTTAAGTAAGATCCAGGTCGATTGGGGATCTCTGTTCAGTGTTGAGGCACGCAAAATGTTTGACCGCAAGGAAGAGTTTCCAAGGTTATTTGGTCTGGTGTGGGTACTGTACAAAAGCATGAGGCAAGAATTGCACTGACAGCGCATGCTAGATCGAGATTCCACGGGTCTTGACGGTGCCGTATGCTCTACAGGAAAAGGTCAATCAGGAACTAGATCGCATGCAACGCGAGGAAGTGATACGACCAGTAGAGAAGAGTGACTGGGCAACTCCAGTAGTTGTAATTCGAAAGGGGAACGGCACAGTGAGACTGTGTGGTGACTACAAGGTCACGATAAACCCCAATTTAGATATGGGAGGTTATCCAATGCCGAATCCCCATGATCTGTTGGCAACCTTGGCTGGAGGAAGACGATTTTCGAGCATGGATCTGAAATAGGCCTACCAACAGATGTGTGTTACCAACATTATTTGACGATTAATACCAACAAGGGTTTATTCATGTTTAATTGGATGCCTTTCGGAATATGTTCAGCGCCTGTAATTTGGCAGCAAACCATGGACAACTTCTCGTCAAGAAATCCTGCTGTCATCTGCTATTTGGACGACATAGTCGTTGGCAAAAATGAAAAACAACACGAGCAGAGGTTGTTAACAGTGCTGAGACGATTGGATGAGGCTGGTATAAGACTGAAACAGGAAAAACGCTAATTCAATGAGCCTCGAGTGGAATACTTGCGTGATATTATCTGTGAGCAAAGCATCTCGCTCTTGGAGAGTAAGGTCCAGGCGATCAGAGAGATGCGCTGAAACCGACGACCGTAACAGAGCCTATGGCTTTCCTGGGCTTACTACGGGCGGTTTTCTCCACATTTGTTAGCGACCTTGCATTCCTTGTATGCATTATTAGGAAAGAATTGACCGTGGAAGTGGGGATCTAAGGAAAGAGAAGCATTCCAAAAAGAGAAACAAAAGCTTTTGGAATCAGAATTCCTGAAACAGTAAATCTGCAAGGCCAGTGAGTCTGAGTTGTGATGCATTGCCTTTTATGGGGTAGGTGCCTGTCTGACACACACACACACACACACACACACACACACACACACACACACACACACACACACACACACACACACACACACACACACACACACACACACAATGCCAGATGGCAAGGAGAGACCATTAGACTTTGAAATCCAAAACACTATCGACAGCGGAGAAAAAGTACGCCCAGCTAGAAAAAGAGGCATTAGCATTAGTATACGGAGCAAAGCAACTTCACAAGTACCTAGTGGGCAGAGAATTTACGTTAGTTACAGACAATCGACCTCTTCTGAATATCTTGGGACCATATAAAGGCGTCCCAACTTTGGCAGCAGCCCGGTCACAACGATGTGCACTGCTTCTCACTGCATACAACTACAAGCTAAAGTTCAAATCAGGAGTAGACAACAAGGACGCAGGTTTTTTTGTCTAGATTGCCAATATCTATGCAAGTGATTGATCCACGTGAGGAGATTTACCACGTGGAGTCCTGTGATGAGTTGCCAGTGACGGTAACCGAAATAGCCAGAGAAACCTAGAAAGATCCGATACTGACAAAGGCTCATGAATATACCCGAAGTGGATGTAGAACTTCAGGGTACCCGTGTTTAGAGCCTTACGCCAGACGATCCACAGGGTTGTCAATCGATAATGGATGTCTACTCTGGGGAAGTAGAGTAATTAACCAAAGGCATTACGTACGGTGGCGGCGGAAGATAATTCATGATGAACATCTTGGAGTAGTCAGGATGAAGGTTTTAGCGAGGATCTTCATCTGGTGGCCCAATCTTGGTAGAGACTTGGAAGATTTGGCCAGAAGACGTGAGAACGTTAGAGTCAAAAAGTAAGACCAGCACGAGTCTTACCATCTGACCCATGGATCTACCCAGCGATGTCTTGGGAGAAGGTACATGCTAACTCTGCGGAACTATACGGAAGACAGTGGTTGCTGATGATTGTCGCTTTCTCAAAGTAGCTGGAATTACACGAGTTAGACACTCTTGCCACAACAGAGCAGACCATAAATGCGGTGAGACGAACCTTCAGTTACCACGGCTTATCCAGGAGGTTGGTGACGGATAACTGGCCCCAATTTAGGTCACACGAATTTCAGATGTTCATGAAGGCCAATGGAATTCAGCATTAGTAAACATCACCTTATTATCCATCATCCAATGGACAGGCTGAAAGACTGGTCCAAAAACTCAAGAAAAGTCTGAAGAGTCGTCCAACAGGGAGATCCATCAGTCATCAGGTATCATCAGTTTTACTGCGGTATAGAACGACACCAAACAAGATAACAGGAAAGGCTTCGGTTGAACTGATGTTAAAGGGAGAATTGAGAACTAGACTAACTCTTTTACGACCTGAAACAGAGAAAAAAATTTGAGATCTGCAGACTGATCAATATAAAGAGGCTACCTTTCAAGCAAGAGACCTCGAACCAGGATCAACTGTAATTGTCTAGAACCCGAGACAAGACAGTAGAGGAAATTGGTTAGGTGGTACGATACTTCAGAAACTGCTTCCTACGAAATGCTTAGTCAATGTTGGAGGAAGTACTAGATATGTACATGTGGACCAACTAAGATCTAGAGATAAGAGAAGTATGCCACAAGTGGCAGAGACAGAAGAAACACCAATTTCAGTGGCCCTGGATCAAAATACACAGCAAGATGAAGCAGCAGTTGAAGAGAAGACAACAGCTGAACCAGGTGAATCAAACCAGGAGACACCAACGAAAGCAACAGCCGAGTTATCACCAGAAGCAGAAAGAAGATATCCGGCGAGGTCCACCAAGAGATCTCCTGTTAGATACGGACAAGACAAAGAAGGAGGACTGTGGTGTATTGTGTGTACTAATTATTTAAAGGTGGATTTACGATGACAGCTATAAAATATCGGTAGGGCAATTGTATTTGTTAGAGTCTGTGTTCCGCGTTTTGCGATAGTTCTGTATGTCTATAGCAATAGATTGTCAGTCTTCCGTGGTGTAGAATCAGTGCGTGCGCATAAGTACAAAATACAGCACAGTAAGCATACCAATCTAGCGCCATGTGTTGATATCAATTTTACAGCTCGGATTAATTCGAGTGATAAAGTGCGACAATGGTTTCATCATAAACGGAGCAACTCGGCGCCCCAGCCGTTGTTGTGGCGCGGCACCGCCACCATCGAGCTGCGCGGAGTGCATCGTGAACCGAGATTTACTTACGTATATTTTGATCTAATCATGTGATCTGCTGTTAGCACGTGACTTCCGTGTGAAGCATTAACAGCTGTCAACGTCACTCAAAACCACGAACAACCACGTCAAGTCCTACACTACTCCTACACTCCTCTCACACTTAATCAGCGAAACACAATAGCCAGCAATCCGAGTAACCATACAACAAATCACTTAATTATGGCTGGTGCGG
>CAXXBX010000005.1:0-19398 GCA_964274945.1 Dehalococcoidia bacterium
GTAACGGAGAAGCCAAAAGGGTAGACTGTTTCAGAGAGATAATCGTAACCTTGCCAGAGCGGTTACTACATGAGAACACGACGATAGTCTGGAAACGACGGTGTTTTCAATCACATTCTAGCCTAATCGCCGACGGAGAAGCCTTGAACAAGTCTCGAATGAAGTATTTGTTCTTCACTATAGTGTTTCTACAGTACCCAATGCGATATACGTGTTTCAGAAGAACTGTAAGTTAGACAAAGAGATAGTTTGGAGGTCACGTGATTTGAATGCTACCAGAGATGATACGCTCACTTCCCCTCAAAGAATTTACTAAGACTTATAGTATGTTATAGAACACACTTTTCTGTGTAGGAAACAGTTGAGAGAGTTTATGCTGCAAGTAGTTTAAGGTCAAACCATAAAATGCCTGTACTATCTATGACGATAGAGCAAGTGATACAACTTCGCCACTTAGACAGTCAATATAGAACAGCAATACATCCACGATTTGGTCAAAAAACAAGATAAAGGCTTAACATTAAATAAATAAACATGTAACTTAACGTCAAATATAAGTTTTTGTTACGAAGGTTCTACATGACACAGTCAACATTAGACAGCAGTAAATCCCAGATTTGGTCAAAAATAAGATATAAAGCTTAATAACATTAAATGTTTTTGTGAAAAATGTTACAAAGAAACAAAGCACTTGACATTTGATTGTTGCTGCCAAACACCACACTTGTAATCTGTAACTGAACATTTGCAACATAGCTGCATTACCATTTCCTTTCTCAGTTGCACCCAATAACAAATTCAATGAACGAAGCAATCACGAACTTATAGAGTACCTTTACCTCTCCCAAAAAGAGAAGGGTAATGGCAGTGCCATAATTTGAATAATACAGTAGAACAGTACTAAACTTTCAGAGTTGGACTTAGACTGTGTCTCCATTGGCTGCACTCTTTAAATTAACTAGTTTAACATGAAACGTGTTTAGAATCTAAACATGTTTAGTTAGGGATATCCACAATCTCAACATCAGTATCCAAGACTTCATTGCAGCGCCGAAATTCTTTTCACCACTATGTCAAAGGATGCATGGGTAAAAGCATCAGATGATGATTTGGAAAAAACTCTCTCCCTCTTCGGACTCTGCAACATCTTACGCAGTTTCTGATTTTGTCTATTTCAAGTATCCTCCAAAAAAGCACTACAAAGGCACTACGAAGTTAGGATCCATCTTCATGCAACCATCATGTGACCGTTAAACCTAAACCACTTGAGCTAAACTACCTATGAACTGGGTTTAGCAAAAGCTGTTTAGGTTTACATTTAAACAAGTTTAATGCTAGTGGAGATGTGTTCAATCATAAAAATGTTTGGGATAAAAAACATGCTTAGGACGTAATGGAGACGCGTCCTTAGTATGTCACAGTTATAATTATGATGACAGGTAGTAGACAAATTATAGTCAGTCCTGCAAAGTCACTGAGCATATTTATAATAAAACTAGCTCACCATCCCGTTTTCCGCACGGGCAGATTATAGATATGAATATTACTAATGGTTAGTAAATTTCTATTATTACTAGTTGTCATTAATTAACTAATTTATGGTATGCATTCATGAAGTATATCACCCCGTTCTAATATATTCTAAAGTGTATCTCTGATGAGTTCTCCTATAGAATTCTGTAGAGATATTTACCCCGTTCAGTGATATCCCATTCTGAGAACGATTATCTTAAAGTAGAATATATCCCATTGCAGATCCCGTTCTTTGCCAGGGCTGATTGCATTATTGATTGTAAGTTATATCTAATTGAAGACAACTAAACTTCCAAGACCCAGACATATGCAAAAATATCTTGCCTTTTCGACATCCCAGCACTAAATGACACATACTGTCCAATGTCAGTAACAGTCAGTTTAAATTCGGTGCAGATCTGATGGACCATTGCAGAGAATTTCGCACAAGAGTGCAGGCGGTTTCGATTGGCCTTGACGTCACAGATCACGGAGTCTAGCAAACATTCGCAATGATGCACTTTGCTCTAAACGCCAAAAGAAACTCGCCTGTACATGGTTCTATGCATTGTACAGTTTGTAACACATTGAGAAACCTTATTCCGTTTTTGGTGCAGTTTTCAAGATTTCTAACGAGTCTATCGTGACGTCGTCAGATTTTGACGTAAGAGGACAGAGGTCAAAACGAAATTAATTGCATGTATGCAGGACCTACATCAACAAAGGACTAGTTCGAGGTCGTGTCGTCACTTCAAAGACGTTGCTGCCATTACGGGAAACAGGCATATTGAACAGGGCAGGTCTTCAAAGCTTTTACACGGGCAAACAAAGCGTAGTCGTTTTTCAAGACCCGAACGTGCACAAAAAATATCTTGCTTTCATGAACACTGCCTGCAATAATCGACACACTCCAGAACGGGCAATTTAAATTATGTGGAAATCCGATATGCCATTACAGAGATATCTGCGCGCGAGCAGATGTGGGTTCCATCAGCAGAAAAATCCCGTTGTTGCAGGAGAAGTCCAGAAAACAACGACAGCTTCACTTTAGACCTGTATGAATTCGGCGTGCGCAAGCAAAATTCGGTGGTGCTTCAACTCACCGATAAGGAGATATGCAAGTACATAAACACAAACACACACACACACAAACGCGTGCGCAGAGAGAGAGAGAGAGAGAGAGAGAGAGAGAGAGAGAGAGAGAGAGAGAGAGAGAGAGAGAGAGAGAGAGAGAGAGAGAGAGAGAGAGAGAGTTTCACAAGCGACGCCTTACAGCCCATGCCTCTCAGTTATGCAATTCCCCAAACGTTATACCTGTAATCAATTTAACATGTCTGACAACTTTCCCTTCATGCAGGAAACCATAAAACCATCCATGTGACCACACAGTCCCAATAATCTAGGTGTTAACTGTTTGCTCTAAGAAAGGCACCATTGCTTTCCATACCCACCCAACCAGGAGCAACCTCAGTCACTGATAAACATTGCCAACTGAGTTGATGCAATGTAATCAATAAATTCAGCCAACACCAAATGCTTGAATATGAACCAGCCCATCTGCAACAAACCAAAAGTCTGCAATATTATGCACTCATTTTGCAAGATGGTTCAATTAAGGTTGGTTCACACTACCAATGCTGACGTCAAGATTGACATCAATATACCAGTAATATCCTGAAATTGGTGTTAAGGTCAATGTTGCCTTAGCATGGCTCCTTGACACATTGATGTGACAAGTGATCTGATGTCATCAACAAAACCAATAACGTAGTAATTCCTGTACTCCTGTTGTGTCAGATATGCTAAAACCAGCACATAACTCAATACTGCAACTATGGGTAGAAAGAATCTTCTCGAACAACAACAGCTAACACCAGCTTCTACAAGAATATTAATTTAACAATCCATACAAATCGTTTTCACTACTTTAAAATGTCCAAAACAATCATTTTAAAACTTAATTGAACCCATTGAGAATCCAACATGTGTTTCTAATTTGCTGAATAAGGCCACACACACACACACACACACACACACACACACACACACACACACACACACACACACACACACATGCACGCACCCACCAATGCACGCACGCACCCACCCACGCACCCACACGCACGCACCCAACCACGCACCCACACACACTGTCCAATGCTTGTGATTGATGTGTAGTATGCAATAATTGCACAAGAATAGAATTTGATTAAAATCCAGCATCAAGCATGTTCTCAATATTAACATGATTGAAGCTGCGTTAGAGTCATGGCAAATAGTTGACATTGACGTCAACATCAATATTGTAAACCAACTTTCAACTTCAATTCCTGGATGAATTCATTCCATGACTCCCAAGATAAATAACACTTCTTGCACTTGTCTCCGCTTGCATGCATATATGCAAATATACTATGCACTAGGTTCCACCTCTCAAATAGCTCCTGACACTGATGACAGTCACCTCACATCCCTTGTATTATCTGATGACACGACACCACTCATTTGCAAGAAAACCAGACCACAGGATATCCCACCATATAAGTTAGCAGCAGCTGTAAAGTGACAATTAGATAACAATTAACGGATATTTGTCTGCCAGGTCAATAGAACAACAGCTGACTGCTATAGCTAGTTGCAATAAATATAGGAATCTGAAACTATAAAAACCTATGCTACCTAGTCCCCAGCCATTCTTTCTGTAAACACTACAACAATGAAATCTCTTCTCCTGCTGTTTCTTGTGACTTCATCTTATGGAGGTAAGCAAACACTCGCCTCTAGCATTACGAGTCATCCATATATGGTAGTTGTGTGCTGGATTATGTACTTGCAGTCTGTTGCCTAGTGTCTCCCATTGAGATACACTAGATTTCAGGCAAAGTTATTTGGGAATTTTCCTTGAGACATATTGTGTGATAGCCCCATTGCCTTCAGCTTTCTGTCACCTGACAAAATCTTTTGAATTTTGGCTACTAAACATAGCATTAACAACACAAGTGCGTCACATGCTCACAACAGAGCAGAAAAAGTGGTGTGCACACATACAGTACCCAGCAATGAGATTATAAGCTTCTAAAATCCATGATGGCATTTGCCGTCATAGCAATATTATTAAAATGCCAATCACCTGAATGGCACTACCCACCACAAACACTGTCAATAGCAGATGAGACGACACGTAAGAAACAGATGTGCAAGCTCAAGGATTGTTGCATACTACCGTTAGAAAGACTCTTCACCTGTCATCTAGTTCCCAAACTTGAAAGACCAGAAAGTCAGGAGAAAATACCACAGTTAGTTTTTTAAAACGGTATGGCTAATTCAGAGATCAACTCAGCTACTGATACACAATAAATATTTGACACACAATTAATTTTGTATGACAATGGGTAGTAATTACCACATTCTCTGTCTAGTGACTGCTCTTGTTGGATCCTATACCTATAACTGAGAAATTCTGCCTTATCTAGACTACTGTACCCATCAGATCTGAGCTCCTTGGACAGTAACCCAATGGCTAAACTTCCTTTCTACACAAATTTAACAACGTCAAGAGAACTCTGGGCCTGCAATGTTCCGTATACACTCAAACCTCCCTAATCCGGACAGTATAAGACCAGCCGTTGTCCGGATTCTAGAAAATGTCCAGAAAATGTCCAGAAAATGTCCAGAAAATGTCCAGAAGATCAAGATAGCTAACGTGCGTTATATCTTTGGAATCCCAGACCATTTTATACAAGGTTTGGTAAACGTCTAACTAGCTCTGGCATATAGCATGCATTTACAGTATGTACACATTTGTACTACACTGTACTGTACATGTGTACTTTGTACTACATTTACATACGTTACATGCGCATTCTCCTACACACTGGCACATGATTATAGTCAAGACGGCTTGAGAATTGAGTGTTTATACGAGGAGTTTCTTGCCAAAGTGCTTACCCTCGGAGCCCCAAGACCGGATTTACACTGGGTGAAAGTGTCCAGTCTGAGGTGTCTGGATCTCGGAGGTCTGGATTAGGGACATTCAAGTGTACATAGTTTATCTGAACAAACAGCAAGCAGACAAAGAAGTGTGGGCTGACATAAATCTCTGTCATGGCACAAATGGTCTGCCCTGTATTGGTCCCCTGGACCAATTTTGTTAACTACATTGATCCCCTGACATGTGCTTGATAACGTCGCGTTAGGGTTAAGATTAACTAGATTTCTTAGGCAGGAATTGCTTAAAATCAGTCCAGACAAACATTTGTGAGGACTTTATAAAGCATTCCAGTATAAAAGTCTTATGCAAACAAAAATATCAAAATTTGAGTCGATGCTATAAGTTATATAATAACAGTCTGAATCATTGTTACCATCAAATAACAATTTGCACATAATTTGTGCATACTAATATCTTCTTTGTTACAGCCAGCATTAGAAGATCACCACTGCCAAACACTGGTATACAATGCCACAATGTCCTTATGCAAACATTGCATAATCAATTTATGAACTCTGCTCCGTAGGACAAGTGCAAACTTACGAATACACAGCTACTTTAACCAACGAAATACCACAAAAGAGTGATGGTCTTACTCTGACAGTGAAAACACAAGTTACGACTGATAGTGATGGCCAAAGAACTCTTCAAGTAAGCAACCCTCTTCATAAAATTGTTACCAAATTAATCACACAAAAATGTTTCACAAAGATCACTGACTGCAACGGTCTATCTCTCGGTTGTAAAGAACTCAAGCAACACCCAGTCTCTTTTGCGTTTAGTAATGGTCAAGTTAAAGCCATCCACTCAGCCAGTAGTGACTCACTCTTTTCTATGAACTTTAAACGAGGTATCATCAGCATAATGAGCATGACGCTACAATAGTACTGTAAGCATCTGCTAAATTAGATAAAATTAGAAACTTGTTGGAGTCAAAACATAAAGTACTGTTCCAATGCTTTAATGCATTGCTCACACTCTGCAAATCTCATGTAATTAAAATAGCATGTTAACGTGCTCTGTCACACACAGACACAGACACACAGACACACAGACACACACACTCACACACACTCTCACACACACACACACACACACACACACACACACACACAATACTACTACTACTATCTATTGCTGTATGTATGTACCCCTTAATTGCCGAGCGTAGCAAGGCTTCTAATCCGGGTTGCAAAACAGAAATGAGCGTGGTCCTATATGGCTCTCCATCGAGTTTTTGGTATATATATATATATATATATATATATATATATATATATATATATATATATATGTATATATATATATAGGTGTGTGTGTGTGTACACACAAGTCTCAAATTTCTCTTCCCCATGACCACGTTTCATGATAGGACCTACCTAAAAAAATTGTTTCCATGTCCAACTACAGATGAGTCTAAGAACGATGTGTTTAAGTGAGCAAATGGCAACAAAAGAGCTTCATGAACTTCCATCGCCCATCCTTTGTATTGTAGCTAGGGATTGTATGTACTTGACAACCAAGAAACACCTTCAGGAGTTGAATGCCACCTACTCACACGTCCCGTACTACAATCAATCCTTTATTACACTGTGTTGCATCTAACACTGTTGATAGTCAATGTTTGCCAATATCAATTTCTATGTCAGTAAATACCATACCACTGTCGTTACAACTGAACTGAGTGCATACCCAGACTGTACATTTCTAGTGTCTTGATCACGGCGACTACCTATACCAGGCCTGTAAACATAATCTAAACTACTAGAAAGTTTGCATGTTTACTTCCATAACAGCTAGGGTTTCAACAAATACATATTGTCTAGCTAGGACTCGGCGTTTCAGTAGACGGTCTGAAAACTCCTTTGGACGTGTTACTCACAAACGCGAGGTGCCTACGGATACCATACAACTAGTTAATCACAAGAGGACAAAGTAGCTCCCTCCCTCCCTCCCTCCCTCTCTCTCTCTCCCTCTCCCTCTCCCTCTCCCCCTCCCCCCCCCTCTCTCTCTGTCTCTCTCTCTCTCACACACACACACACACACACACACACAAACAAACAAACAAACAAACACTATACCAGGCCTCCACATTCCATCACCAAAATTCTCATCTTGATACGCATCATCTTCATGATTTTCATCACCCGAGTCATCTCCAACCCATATCATGCCATAGTCAGCAAGAAATCTCTGTCAAAGTACTTGAATAATATTAGAGCACAATCATTGTAGATCACATTTGTAAACCTCCATTTCTTGCTGTCGCTTTTGCAGCACGAGACACTTCTGTTGCAACTCCGTAAGTGGCAAGTCTAAAGAACCAGCACCTAACAAATCAGTGTCTCGATCAACATCAATCCTATACAAATCCTACACGTTGAAACGCAACCCGAACTCCGTGATGCTTCTAACACAGCAAGCCTGTCTTCCAACACATTTATCTTCTCGTCTTTCTCTACAATCTCCTTACATTTAGCCAACAGCTGCTGTTCTAATACACTAAGTCTCCGAGCCATTGAAGCAATGAACTCGCCATCAGAAGGACTACAGGGCTGCTGATGACCATGGAAACTTTTTCTTAGTTCTCTCTCCAAAGCATCTGGGCTTGCCATAGTATCGTGACCTTTGGGACTGTGTAAAGAACCAGAAATCGGTTGGCGGTATGGGATAGTCAATTTACTAGGCAAAGACACGTGCACAAATATTCGATATTCTATTTGTATACAATGAAATTCAGATGTACCGGCTGTCTGGACTTTTGATAGCAGGAAGAGGTGTCCTTTTGGTCTTCTTGAGGCTTGAAGTGGGAGAACTCATTGCGCGTCTACAACTTTACTGTTTACTCTAGAGTGAAGACTTGAGAAACCACCCGGATGTGAAGAGCGCGCGAAGTCTTGATCCTAGAGGGTAGGAGTATGCGCGAGTTACATGACACTACACAGTCCCCTAGTATGTCACAATACCGTTGTGCCAGCGGATTTGTTCCGGCCGCGGATTTGTTCCGGTTGATCAAATGCGCAAGCGCAGTACCTAAAAGGTGTGCAATACGCTTGCGCACATGTTGTCCCTCGGATCTCCAGACGCTGTTTTATGTTGTCTTCTTACGCGGATTTGTTCCGGGCGGGTAGAATTGCCGACACCTAGAAATTGTTTAGCGCATGCGTGTTACATGTCACACCTTTATTTTTGTTCCTTTGGCCATGTTATAGCTTGTACAGGCTTCAGAGGCTTCTTTGTAGTTTAGGCAACCTGCAGCTGTGAACTGTCGCGATCGGTGGCTTGTACTCTCCGATCACTAGATAATTCATTCACTAGATAATTATCTAGTGTGAATAGACGTACGACAGGTTACGACAGTGAAAGGTATGGAATGGGTACCTAGACATGTTTTTGAAGCTTTTGAAGAATCAAATGTGTAGATCTCTAGTAATAGTTCGGTATTTCTGGTTTACCGCATGCAGTGATGTCAATAGAAATTCGTTTGTAATCTTCTACTTGTGTTGTAGGCTATAATAGACTGCTGTTGCAGTTACTTTAAATCTGCATGTGCATAAAATTCCTTGTGTGTACCTTCATGCTGTAATTAATTAATTAATTAATTAATTGTCAATCTAATGCAGTGGAGTAAATGGATGTACAATTGTCTAATTAGTTGATTATTTGAAAGTTTATGTGTTATTGTTAAATCTACATACTAACCCAGGTTACTGAGGTACATTACTGAACTGAGTGTTTAATTATGTTGGGCATATGTGAGCTGCTGGTATGAGCTGTTTGATGCAATAATGCAGTGGAGTTGATAGACTTTGAGATAAATATAATTTGGTGTTCTGATGATGATAATAATTGTAATTTTCTTTTTAAATTGGTTATAGTATGGTTGGCTTATTCGTAGTATGATATCAATAAAGTTGTTGTGTTCTTTGGTTTGTCATGTTTAACAACAACAACAACAACAATAATAATAATATAATAATAATAATATAATAATACTAATGGTACCGGCATCATCCTGATAGGCTTGTGGAGACGGATGACATTACTATGATGTGGGATACCACCATCCCCACTGCAAGGAAGATCAAAGCCAATCGTCCAGACATCTGTCTCAGAAATAAGAAGACAAACACTTATCTTCTTATTGATATCAGCTGTCCTGCTGATGGCAACATTGGCAAGAAACATGCTGAGAAGTTGGCGAAGTACAGCGACTTGCGAGTGGAGATAAGCCGCATGTGGCATTGTCGAACACTGGTGGTTCCGGTGGTCTTGGGAGCTTTGGGCACAGTGCATGCAGGTATTGCAGTAACATCTCCATAGACATACATACTGCAGGTACATAGATTTTGGTATACATATGTTTTTAGTTACAAGCGTCTGCATGGTCCATGATTATATACACAGAGAAACAGAAAGAATTACAGAAATTTTGCTGAAAACCTTTCAAATAGTTATGAAAAGCGATGCAACTGCAATTGTTGTCTGTGAGAGTAGCAAATGTCTTTTCTGTCATTAGTGTCATATACCTACATGCATACATACGCAGTTCTGATCTTTTGGCTTTGCTAGCAGATCAACAGGAAGTCTTGTGTCTCGTCCATAAAGGAGGAAAAATGGCAAATATTTTGATGATGCTTGTTTACTGGTATTATATGCAAACAATAATGAGTCCAATTACTTGAACCAGTCACCCTGGTTCTCTCCAACCATCTTCAGAAGGGATCTTTGTAGCGTCTGATTGAACTTCTCAATCAGGCCGTTGGTTTGGGGATGGTAGGCTGTTGAAATTAGATGGTTGACTCCTGTTGTTTCAAATAATTTGTGGTTGAGGCAATTGACAAATTCCCTGCCTTGGTCTGACATAACAAGCACGGGCAGTCCGTGTCGGCTAAACAAAGTTGTGAGGAATTGTGCAACTTCTACAGCAGACTTGGTGTACAATGCAGCAGCTTCTGCCCATTTTGTATAGTAGTCCATACAAGTAATGATGTATCTAAAAACATGTATTAATGTGTGGTGTGTGTGTGTTTGTGTGTGTTTGTGTGTGTGTGTGTGTGTGTGTTTGTGTGTGTGTGTGTGTGTGTGTGTGTGTGTGTGTGTGTGTGTGTGTGTGTGTGTGTGTGTGTGTGTGTGTGTGTGTGTGTGTGTGTTAAATGTTGCATAAATGTGTAAATGCATGAATGTGACTCAGATCTCACTTGTGCCCGGTAGGTGTTGCAGGCAGTGGACCCACAAGATCTACTCCAATTCGATGCCAAGCACTCTTCACTAGGATGGAAGTAAGCTCTGAGGAAGTTTTAGAAAACTTTGGATTTGCCTAGAATAGATCAATAACAGCTAATAACATTAAGCATGCAGCTGTTGTAGATCATAGTCGTTTGCCAAGGACATACTCTACTTATAATTTATTATTATTGTTGTTGTTGTTGTTATTATGTAGATTCCTGGTATTTTTGCTAAGTTTGAGTTGTTCTACCTTTTGACATGTCTCACACGTCTTGATGTACTGGTCAATGTCTTCACAAATGCCATGCCAAAAATACCTGGAGCATACTTTTTCGGTGTTTTGTCTCTGCCAAAGTGACAGCCTCCCATGTGATTGTCATGGATCGACTGAAGAATCTGCTCCTTCAACTCCTTGTTTTGAATCCACTGTCTCTTGATCTTTTCACTCTCACTGTTGCTTTCGGAGTAGTACAGAACACCATTGTTCAGGGTCACCCTCTCACTAGTGAACTTTGGTATGGCTCTTTTTCTGCTTTCTGTAGCACCTTGTACATACCTTCCACCATGGGATTCACTCAAGTACCTAAACGCTTCTTGGTACGTAATAGGATTTCTATTTGACATGATGAATTTCGACAGGTGTACACAATCTGAATGCTTGAATTTAGCTCAAAGTCAGGGCTATAGCTGGTCAAATTGAAATATCATGAGCTCTAATTAAGTTATAGTCATCATTGTCAGAGCAGTGGTGACACATACTTCTTCTTTGCTAGCTGAAGACGTCTTTTCTTAGCTATTATAATGACCCACAACAACCTTGTTTAGAGTATAGGCAATTAAATGAAAGTGTTCTGTGCTGCGAATAAATCATTTAACATATACTAGGGTAATTGTAATGACCCCACAACAATCTTGTTTAGAGTGTAGGCAACTAAATGGAAGTGTTCTGTGCTGCAAATAAGCCATTTAACATATAATATAGGTAATTGGCTTATTCTTTATTTTTTGTACACAAACTGTTTGTTGCCATGCTGTAGTCACTCACTTACCTTTAATAGCACGTACTCTGATTCTTGGCATGAGAACTCGATCCTAACTCTCTCTCTCTCGATCTCTTTCTCTCGAACATTTCTTATCTACTAGCACTCTAGATCTAATGTATTAGAATTTATAGTGAGTCTCTCTGCTAGTCATAATGTGACTGTTCTATTCTAGTTATGATCTCTGTGGTGCATTTGCAGCTGTCTGTAGTGATATGATGCCCAAGTGACCACAACAGGATTACCTCACAATTGAGTCTCTTCATTATAGCTTCTCTTTGTCCGTCGAGTACACTTACTCGGTTTGCTTGGACAATATTTCGAGTTTGCGTGCATGTAACCGTAACTCAACAAATGTTAGTTGCTTCTATTAAATATGTAACCGTAATTAAATGCACATATTCACAAAGCAGTTTGGACTCCGCAAGTTTTCTCTTGGCTTTTGCATGACATTCGATCACTCGACATTTCATTATACCTAAATGTGTAAAGTTCACAAATAAATTTGTTTGCAATTTTCAATTTGAGGTAGAAGGTATATGGGCTGGTACTAATCGATCCCCACCATTACTAAATCTAGAGAATTAAACATGCACATATAACACAACACATATAACACAACTTGCTTGTATGAATTTTCTCTCAACTTCCTGGAAGCATTGCAACATAAAATTTAGATCTACAGTGTCTGTACTTAGTTGAGGAACGTGTGCTACATGTTAAATTGGTAAGAGGCAGTATTTACCAAATTGTTTAGAACTGGACAATTTCAAAACTATTGCATATCTTCACTGTAATGTTTCAGTTACACTGTGCTGAACTTGTTGCCACCAGCACATTCTCACACATGTACGTGCTAGTATTAGCAGAAAGAGAGGTACCTACCACTTATTCATGAAAAGGTTACACTACGCGAACACGTATGTTGTACAGTATGTCATCAAACGGTTGGAGCATTGCAGAACATTATTTGCAGACTACTAGTACAACTTTAATTAAGTGCTATATGTTCATAGTAGAATTACTAGGTAATTGAATACTAGTAGAGGGTTACTGTTGATTGCTCTTGTGAAGTGTTATGGTTGACCTTATAATTAGGTGTTGTATCGCTGATAAAACACCTGCAATGGACCAATGAGCGCACCTAAAGGTCACGTGATATGTAAGCACATACTGACATTAGGTTGAAAATATGTAGTTGATAAGTAAAACGGCTTATACAAACTTCTATTATGTAAATCTTTTCAAAAAATTAATAAGTAATATCAATTTATTAATCTTAATAATAATGTTCTTTAGGTCTGTCTTCAAGTGTAGATCAGTACAGCATAATTGTGAAATCTTTAGGTAGTTTGTATACTGTTCAATTTTGGTATACGTACTTTCTAATCTAATTCTAGTTGTTTAATTAAAACAACTTTTGAATCTAAGACAACTGAATGCATATGGCATCATCTTGCAATATATACAAGTACACCAATTCTTGAAATCAGTTGTTAATTAAACATGTGCATATCTGATCATGCACTACTTCTGCAAATGTGCGGTTTCTGAAGCAAAACTACACATACAAACTTCTACTGGCCATGCTAATCTTTTGAAACAGTTTCAGTAGTTAATATTAATATATTCATCTATAATAGTTATGTATCTCACTTTAGATGAAAAATGCTAATGATTACAACGTATTCAAGTGGCTGATAGAGATGGCACTTAATCAATGTGCTTCTTATTAAAATTGTTTTTCTAGTGACGATATGAGTTCTACACATATATTAAGTTTGAAAGGAATTGAATGTTATATTCTTGTAATATTAGAGCTCCGATTATTTGGAATCGACCGATAAGTATGGACATATCTGATCACTACTTCTACAAATGTGCAGCTTATGGAGTAAAACTGCACATACAAACTTCTACTGGCCGTGTTAATCTTTTGAAAGAGCTTCAATAATTAATATTAATATCTTCATCTATAATAGTTATTTGCATATCACTTTAGCTGCAAAGTGCTAATGAATTACAATGTTTCAAGTGGCTGGCAGGGATGGCACTTAATCAAGGTGCTTCGATCTGATTCAAATTGTTTTCTTTTGATGATATGAGTTGTTCTACGAAAATATTAATTAAGTTTGAAAGGAATTGAATCTTCTTGTAATACCAGCTCCGATTATTTGTATTTGTAATTGGGCGATAAGTATGGGCACATCTGATCACTACTTCTCCAACCATTCACTTTCTGAAGTAAACCGCACATACAAACTTCACTGATCTCACTGATCATGTTAATCTTTTGAAATAGTTTCAATTATTCATATTTATCTCTTTATTTAATATAATTAGTTGCAATTGGTTGCAAAATGCCAATAAATTCGAAGCCTTCACAAGCAATAATTTATACCAGCAACATATATAGAGGTACTACATATTTTCAATAATATTTCTGTTGCTGGTATAGTGTTTAATTAATTAAATTGAGTATTAGTATGCAAATATCTAATCACCACTTCTGCAAATGTGTGTATACAAGAAATAACTTTTCATGCAAACTTCTACAGACCGTTATAGTTTTAAAAGGTAGGATACTTGATATTAATAATATAATGCTACAAATTCACTAGTAGTATCTAGCTGCAATATATACGTGCTATAAAATTTTTAGAACAGTAAAAATGCCAGACTATCTACATGAGCAACAGCATGTAAGTCTATACATCATACATTTGTCTTCACTACACATAGGTAGAATATACAGGCCATAGCCGTTACAGTTTGAAAAGTATAAATCAATGCTTGTAAACATTCTTGGTAAGAACTTGGAATATCTTGCTGTTCTTAGACCTTGAGCATTTCTTGATGGCATCTGTTAACTCAAGAGTAACTACAACAAGTCAAAAAATCATGTCATACAGTTAGATTCCATTAACATTTTCACACATGCCCAACTAACATTTCAGTAAAGTTGACAGAGATCTTGGGTTCTACGTGGCACGAAATTGCGGAACAACTTGTGTCAACCAAGTGAGCTAAATCACAAAAACCTAGAAATAAGTCAGTACAAGAACACAAACTAAAACTACCTTCTACCGTCTACATATATTACAAAATCAAACCAAGATCTTGGCAGCTGCGGTGGTCTTCCAGGATCTTTCAAGATCTTGAGGTGTAAACACCCTGCCGCATGCGCAAAGACGAACAGACGACAGTTTGCTTCTGTATGTACTTTCTACAGCAAGCAAATAGACTCTCCTTGTAACCATTGCCTAAAACAATACGTATATTGAACGAAACAAATTTCTTGTGATTTCTTGACCACACCCTTAATTTTTCTTGCAGGAACCTGCACTAGTCAAACAGCAGGTAACACGGTCGTAATGCATCTAATACTCTTGTACCGATTAGGAAAACAAGCAAAACGTTATTATTATTATTGTCGTGCTCAACCAGATCAGTCTGGTTTGTAAAGTCTATTACAAGTACCGGAAGCAAACCCTGCTTCAGAAGTACTTAGACCATCACTGCTGTCTAGAAAGAAGACATGACTTTACGAAGGATCCGAGTAGATCCCAGAAGCACTGTTTTCTGTATGTGCTGCAGGTTGTGATGACCTGAAATAATGTGCAAAACCTCAGCCGAGTACTTTGAAGACAAACGCAAGTATATAAGCATTACAACAAGAGAGGAAAAGCGAAAAGCTGTAGTGTAATCAATGAGTGGCAATTACATCTAGCTGTGCTATATGTGGTTGCTCTTGTACAGCACAAATTGGTTTATGGAGACACAAAGTCATAATTGAGCTTAGTCATATTGACTATTGACTAGTACTCATTACATCAGATTCACCATGTCTATTGTTCACTCTCATTACTAGAAAGCTTATGGAACATACATACCTGGTAGACTCTGTAATTCTATTTCTGTTCTGATTGTCACATAAGGCAGAAGCTATAGCAAGATAGCTTCTACCAATAGCAATCCCTAGTATAGTTTTAGGAGGACACTATAAGACACTTTTCTGGTCACTATTTATATAATATATAATCATGCAGTGACTCCAATTAAAAATTCGTCATTTGTACCTTGTTGCTACAATTTCTGAAAGTGGTCTTCACACTTTCAAAAAGAACTTGTCATTTCTATGTACACTTTTGCTCAAGTGAGTGTGAGCAACAAGATAAGAATGACAACTGACTTTTTGTCACTTTGCTGCTAAGCACTATTATATATACATATATATATATATATATATATATATATATATATATATATATATATATATATATATATATATATATATAGTCAAATCAATGATTAAATGTTTGCTGTTATTTCATTGCAGCTCAGAGAACATCCAATAGAAGGAGAGTGCTGGCTTAGTATTGACTTACGTGTTGCTCTGTGAATGGATTACAGATGCTTTGTCAACAAGCCTCATATAAAAACTGTGGGTGATTTTGCGCTGGTTACAAACAACCTGCACATTGACTTCAACACCTTTGTCGCAAAACATATAATGCCTGACATGTACCTTGTACCTGCAGCAGCTTTGCTCAGGTATTGGTGCAGGTGCGGGCAACAATACCAAACTCCTATTTATAAATATGGGAAACAATACATTTACCTTAGCAGCTCTCAACTAGACGATCTGTGTGCTTGGATACGTGACATGAAGGAACAATTCTATAAGCATGGTAGACAGATCTTTTATGGGTTACAATAGCTATATTAATGTAATGTTGTCTGTTCATTGAATGTAATCATGAAGTCAGCCCAAGACTCATAAGCACCGTTTCAGGTTTAATACAACTCCTGTTGCATATTGTTTACAGCAAACTTGACATTGTGAAGTTCTAAAGTCCCTATCAATAACCAAGTTGACATGCTGTTGCCAGTATGGGTCATTCTGTTAACCTTCAGTGCTTTGGGAACGGCATGCTTAGAAATTGATCAATATCTGGACTTAATTTTATGTTATCACAACCTGTAGCACTTACAGTCAACAGTGTTTTCAGAATACTTCATAAACTCTATTCTTGAGCCAAATAGGTCTACTTTCAAAGAAAAGTATCTTTCGCACTTGTATAATGTGTTAAATGTATATGCATATACATACATCTATTGTGTATATTGTACACCCAAATGGGAAGCACCAACAGCCACTGCCAACATATAGGTAGATAATATTTCTATAAACAGCACAGGGATACAGTGGAGTTTGCTATAGCAAACCTCAGTGTAATTAATCCTTGATATGATGAATTTAGTTTTGATGTCCTGAATGTGCAACAACAATCCGGATGCGTTCACGTATTACAAAATTCTAGTGTCTCCTGCAATTCATTTATCAAAATTCCACGGTATGTGAGTAACCTCTGAACAACAACAACTTACACATACACATAAATCTACAATCACAGCTGCGTATAGTATAGTATATGTTAATTAAAAATCCTAATCAGGTCAAGAGTAGTCTAGATCTCTTCCCATGATAGACAGTTTGATCTGCATCATATTGTGTAAGATGAACCCAAGGGAAAACAAAGTTTATAACCAGTGCTGTACCTATGTTGCCCCAATCTAATAACTGGCTTCATTTGCATAATTGATTGACAGATCGGGATAACTGCATGCAAAACATTTAATACCATATACTTTGTACTGTAGATAGAGTAACTATCATCTGGCATTCTAGAATCCATAATAAGTCAAAAGAGAGGTGTACAAAATACAAGTAGAAATGGTCATCACTTCTCTTGAACATAATTTCCTATGAAATTGTTTCACCAGAAAGATTTTTTGTAGAACATTTGTCTACTAAGAAATATTTATCAATTATGTCCCACAAAAGCAAACAAAGACATGGACATTTTAACATGAAGACAACTTAAATCCTACCAAACTGTCCAGGAAATAACCTGTGTAATAATTATGCCTTTACTCAGTCTCATACTGCAAAACATCAAAAATTTGTGATGTAGATTGCTATTATTTTAGTTAACAACTTAACAATGCTAATATACAAAATATTTAACATCCATACCACTGAACACCAGCAACAACAGCATTCTTAATATTAGTGTCTCATAGTATTTCATGTTATACATCACCAAAAAACATTCAGTCATATATTCAACTTTGTAATCACTATACAGTAGACAAAGCAGTCAATTGCTGCATAGAAGTTTAATTGCCACTAATAAAATTCAAAAAGCTATGATTGGTTTTACAAAGTTACACAACCCGGTGAGAAATACAGCTGATGCACTGCAAAAGATACAGGTACAGTACATCCATTGCTCTTTTGTCTGGCAGAGCTTGCTTCTAGCCAAGCTTGCTTACAGCTATTTAGCCAATAAACAATTCCACTAATATATATCTATATATTCTTATTTCAGAGAACAATTACCAGTCCCCTGCCAAAGTTGGCAAATCCCAAAAGTCAAACTCAGTGTCAAATCGTAAACTAATTAGTGCAAATTATACTTGCAGTAGACTGAAATAAGCGAACTGAAATCTGTTGCAGTAAGTTACTGACTGCCCTACTAAAAGTTATTCTGCTCTTTGCTGTGGGCTTGGACGCGATAACCTTCAAAGTGGCAAGACTGGAAGACATCCACAAACTCTATACTAGCTATCAGATATGTAATGGCATCTGGTCTTGTCTAATAAATTAGAGTACATGTACAGTGACGAGTGGGAGTCTGATAGTGCGTGTGTGTATTGCGTTGCGTTGAGAGAGTAGTGTGCTGTTGATTAGTCTGCAGTGAGCTGTTGCGTGAATAATACAAAAACGTGGAGAACCATAGAGATAGATAGATATTAACTCTATCAACAGCAATCGATCCATAAATCAATTTACATATATGCAATGATGAATACCTGGCTCCACACTTTCGACTTGACTTGTGTATCAGCTTGGCTTACCAAATAACGCAGTATGTAGAATGCATTTTGTAAACAGGTCCCGGATAACACTCCACCTTTAGCTCGTTCATTTTTACATCGCATTGTTCACTGTTTTAGTGTCAATCCTATTCATCGCTGCCATTGTTAACAATGGAAAGATCTCTGAAAGGGGGTCCCGACTAGAGTGGTAACATTCATGCGCGCGTTAGGTGTTTTTCTGTAGGCTGTAGCCCCATATAGCAATAAGAGCCCCCGGAACAAATCTGCGGCGCACCGTACGTCGGAGCAAATCCGCAGCCGGAACAAATCCGCTGCTACACCGTAGCATGTGACTCCTGCCAAGCACGTTTACTGTATGTCTCTAACTCGATTCTTGTTCAACATTGTAGGACATGTCTACATATAGTCTATGGGCCAAGGTCAAAAAAGGCTTCAGGAAACAAGTCCCATTCCACCCTCGTGAAGACACAAGTTTCTTATTACCAAATGATAGACATGTCCAAGTACAGCATTTCTGCACTTGTCCCCCATTGCGAAAAGTGTCCGTTTAGCTGAAATTAAATATTTTAATTTAAGCAGCGCTGACGGTCCGTTGTCCGAGGTTGCACCATACATAGTAGCATTCAAAAGACGTTTGGAAACTAAGTAAATTATTTTCTACACCAAAGTCAACTCAATATTACATTTCTAATTTATTAATACCACATTTCTTACATAAAA
>CAXXBX010000006.1:0-4140 GCA_964274945.1 Dehalococcoidia bacterium
AGCAATGAAACCAGAAGCATCCTACCGCCTCCTAAACTAGACTCAAACACAAGAGAAAGCAGCTCAACTGTCTCAACACGTTCGCGCCATTTACCTTCTGCGATTTTGCCAAACTTGGCGAACGCCTCTTGTATAACGCTCTCGTCAATGTCACTATTAATGCCTCTGAGAAAAACCTTCCTTGGATTTCATGTGGCGCCTAAAAAGACAAAAATGAGCATAACGCACAAAATTACCCAAGGGGGCCCCAATATACGTTTCTTACTTCAGGTTGTTTTACAGCAGTTTCCATAGCTAAGAAACACGTTCACTAAGCAAAAAACGAAGAAAAACAAACGCGGAACGAGGATGTTCTAAAGCGAGAAGCAACCTCGTGCAACACGCATAAATGAAGTCCCGTATGCCTAGCAAAACCCGTATATGACATAACTACAGTACAATAATATATTTACAATATTAATCCAACTTTTCTCGAAATGTGTTATGCGTAGTGTGCGTGTAGCAGCCTAAAGGGTGTTGATAATGATTTAATTATACAAAAAGAGCGTCAACCGTTCAACCTTTTGTTCGATGTCTCGTATATTATGAGTTCCCGTATCTTCCACAATGACAGATAGCGAGTTGTTGAACGGATTGAAAGATACCGAACAAGACACCAAGTATGAAATGACCCAACCAGACTCGAAGGCATATAATATTGAAAGATTTTGAATAGGCAGAGTGATGGCGCATGCGCAAGGTTAACCTTTATGAAAACTGATGACGTCAAAAACAGTGTAACCAGACAGGTATGATGGACAGAGGAATTCAATGCCGAGAGTGAAACTGAACTGTTTAGCTTGTTCATGGCGTTTTCGAAAGAGACAAGGAAATTAAACGATTGATATCAATAAGTAATTTGTTTGTTTGTAGTGTGTCTGTCCTAAACTGTATGCATGTGTGTGTGTGTGTGTGTGTGTGTGTGTGTGTTGTGTGTGTGTGTCTTAGTTCGTGGTCCAGGACCAGGATCGGAAAAAAGTTGAAGAAGCTTGTGGTATCGTTGCATTGAAAACTAGCACATAGACAGACAGACAAGACAGACAGACAGAGGGAGAGACTGACAAGCACACAGACAGACAGACAAGACAGACAGGCAAACAGAGGGTAGACATACTATGGACAGAATAATCAATGTGTCAGTAGAGCTTCACTAATCTCAACGACTTTGTACCACCTTTCGCAGATAGCTGTTTGAAATTCAAAATGATTGGCCTAAGAGCCGGGTCTACACTAGGTATACCGCATCACTATCATGGTGTACGTACGCTGAAGGTCTGGCCATGCGAGACTGGAGCTCATAGGGTACATTACCGCACGAGATGCCTGATTTCCGCTTCCTCCTGACTCTATCAAAACACACTGACGTAGCAGTGGTTACTGGATCAGAAATACGTGACGACTGAATAGTGTTTGTCTCATTGTCGTGCAACGGTAATGAATTCACATCTGTTGAGTTAACGCCCGCCTCCTCGGGAAGTACTGAGCGAACACCGTTAGTGGTAGTTGATACTCGAATCAATTGATTGGAATTATTCACCAATAACTGTTCCGTTTCTCCATCCTTCTCGCAGCGAACATCATTCTCACTTCCACCCCCGTCTCTCTTCTGGCCACTCTTTCTATCCCTAGACTGCTGCGCCAACCGACGAGGTCGAAGTCGGACTCCATTCCAGCCCACGTCGTTTCTCTTGCCATCAAACGGACCGTCGTCACCTCCCGGTCTTCGACCGTGTTGACTAGCCCATTCCTTAACTGAGCACCGCCGACCCTTCAGAGTGTCTCCCTTCTGTTGCCGTTTCGACTTATCTTTCGCTTCACGCTTGGCTTCTTCTAATGCCAACTGACACCGTTTGGCGTTCAAATCTCGATGCACCTGTACGTGCTTTTTCTTCCATCTTTCTCGCCGTATCAACATGTAGCTTAAGTTACGAGCCTGAAATGATATATCCTGATGACATCCAATGATTATAAAGTTGCACATCACGCACCTTCTCCATGTCCGTTCGGAGAGTCAAGAGCTTGTCTAAGTCGACTTTCTGATGCGAGTAAGCTTCCCAGTTAAGGTCACTAGTCTATACAGACATAGTATACGGTATACATGGTAGTTCCTCCTATCAGCTATGGTATCGATGTCACCTTTACCTGTACAGTTAGTTGATTATGACGCTTCAGGTCTTCAGCAGCCTTCTTAGGATCCGGGAAGTCAAGCAATGAACAATTGCCCTGAGCCTACTCACACTAACGTCATTACTACTGTCATTCAGTGCCATTGCCCTGTCAGTCCGTCATTTGTCTCACAGTCTGCCCGCTTATGTGTCTGTTGCTCATTTCTCCAACCAGTGTCCCATCCAGTTTATCTTTACCTTAATTAACTACTGTTGTCTTTACCTACCCTGCGTTTCATCTTCCAGTAGTTGTATATCAGACTTGCAACACGTTCTGACACGTTTACTGTATCTACAACATCTTTAGGAGACACTAAAGTGTGAACATTGTCCTCAAGACGCTTCAGTCTAGACAAACTACCAAGTGAGAAAACAAGTACAGTGTAAGTAAAACTACTGTAGCACAAACCTTGACTCTCGAATGTTTCCACGGCTCATGTCTGATCTTGAATTCAACGACAAAGAGTTAGAGTTAGGGAGATATTCCTTAGTATGTTTGGGACAATGAGACTGCAAAGCAAAAGAAGGCAATTACTAACGTATATTCAGCATCCTTATCGTAGCTATGCTAACGCTGTGGTGTGCATGTGTGCATGTGTGTGTGTGTGTGTGTGTGTGTGTGTGTGTGTGTGTGTGTGTGTGTGTGTGTGTGTGTGTGTGCGCGCGCGCGCATTACCATCTTACCACGTGTCTCACATGGCCCAATTTGTTCTCAGTCGTGTCCAAGATTGTCTTCATGTAGATGCCTGCTTTCACTGCACACGTAACATGGTATGCCACAGTACACGACTTTACCTGAAAAGAAAAAACCCAGCCTCAAGAGACAGTAAACACCATCAACACACACAACAACTGACACACAATAAAAAAAGTAGCTGGCTCCAAACACAAACACACACAAATGCATGCACATACACAAAACAAACAAACAAGAATGCATGAGTAGACATACAGTGACATACGTCTAAGTCTTTGGTATTCCTTACCGAACACTGAATGCATGCTCCTTGTTTTCTTTTGCATATGGTGCACACCAAATTCCATCTGCTTTGCTACAACAACAACAACAACAAAATAAACACAATTACCACAATACCATACATCTCATTAGTCTCACGTAGTCATACTGCACCTCATTCTTATGTCTGATCTAAAAAGCATTATGACTACTCAAACAACTGTAGCATCCACTACGACGGACTATATTCCAAGCATGCCACACTGTATATATACAACTTGATGACGTGAGTGTCCTGACTATTTGAAAGTAGGAAATGTTATGCATCAACAAATCTTCAGAGGTAGCCGTCAGTGTTTACACTAAGTGTGCTATGGCACTAAGTGTGCTATGTCTGGTATGTCAACCCTCAGCAATACCGGTATCAGCTCAGTCTTCGTGATCGGTTCCATTCTGTCCACATTCCCAACTCCGACTTCGGGTATCCACAACGCACAGCGAACGTGACACCACTTTGGATGAAATCTAATACACAAAATAAAATAAAAAATTTCATCATGATCACCACCACAACCACCATCAATTATCATCACCATTATTGCTAATTTAATTAACTAAACTACCATATTCGTCCGTAATAACGCCCTGGGCATATATAGAAAAGAAAGACTTTTTCTGGGCGTATACTAGGGCATGGGCATATGCTAGAGCATGGGCGTTATTTTGGTCCTAGGCGTACACATGGTTACAAAATGCTGTCGTTTGGCCAGTCATTTCTAAATGCTTAAGACAGAAATACAACAAATGCTTGCAATTATCTATTTGCAAGATCAAAGGTACTGGTATCTATACAGCATCAACATACACGCAGAAACTAAACATTATACACACGTGGTCGGCCTGAAGCCCATCAAGAGCATCAGGGTCGGTAATTGCAACGATGACATGAGTCTAGACAGTAAGTATTTTCACTCACAC
>CAXXBX010000007.1:0-75787 GCA_964274945.1 Dehalococcoidia bacterium
TATAAAATACATGTTATAGAGTTTCTAGTTAAATAAATGTGCAATGTAGAGATGATGTATTGCCTATTAATTCTGTATACGAAAGATGTCATGCCACAGCAAACCCTATATGGTCTTGTTTCTATTCCTTTTTGTACAGCAACCGTACATTTTCTCTTTTTCGAAAATGTTTTTCATACTTTAAGTGTACTTTTTAATTTCGTGGCCATTCATTAATAATAGTCCTGGGGAATAGCCGGGGAAAATTGTCGGGGGCTACACATTATCAAGAGCAAGTATTATAAATGGAAACGAAATTCTCTACATTTTTTCATTAATTCAATACGTTTTTTTCTCTCCTAATTCGTTCTTTAGTTAATCCTTCTGTTCATTAACAAACGCGTGCAACGCCGGGGTAGACAGTAATGAAGCAAATAAACCAACGACAGACCGTCCAATAACGCGCGTTATATATACATGTATATATCTATTTATTGTTAAATTTTTATCGTTGGTAAAGAATACGCTAAATTTCACAAGAGCAGATGCTGCCAATTAGGTGTCTAACAATCTATAATTACAGTCAAGCTGTATAGGTTACAGCGGATCCGAAGGAGTTTGCGCTCCAGTGCTTCTTAGTCGATTCATCAAATTAACTGTTGCTATTGTATAGTCAACTTTATGTTGCACTGTCTCTTAATTAGCATTCAACCATTTATGTTTACAACTTTTACTATAAACATTGCTTCAACCACAAACAGACAATGTTATCTCGCAATATAGATACACACGACATTTTATTTGGATGCAGTCCGAACATTACAGGTATACTGTATACAGATAATTATAAATGTACAGAGACAGTCTCTTAATTAATGGAACCACAATAATACTAATAGATCGTGCGATTAATTTCCTCTCTTTTGATTTTGGCACGACACAGTCCGGTTTTGTAACACAGTCCTGTCACGTGATTATAAGCTATGACGTTTAGCATGCATGCTATTGCCTCGCATTCGGCGTACTTTTATAGAATCTGTGCAATAGAGTGTTTGAACTTCGACCATGCATGGAATGCTGGAGACGCCGCAATGACGATGAGCACGCTCGCTCTTCTTCCACGAAATGCTTCGATCTGGTTCCAATTTGTGTAGCTAGCGCAGTAAATCGCTTGTTGTTGAATTCAAAATGCGGTACCGCAGTGTCAGTTCTCTGTACTATATTTTCCAGAAGCGGTTGCAGTAAATTTCAGTCAAATAGCAAAGCGAAGTATCAGTTGCTCAGAGGTATGTTCAATGTACATGTATCATCCAGACTCATATTAATATAGCCATATTTGTAAGCACGTACGCAAAAGCTAAAGTTTGAGGACATTGTGGTCAAATTTGCAGTAAAAATTGGTTAATGCCAGAGACTGGTGATGCAGAGAAAGCCCATGCATTACCTGTACTATACTGCACCGTCATGGAGTGACGAAATATGGCATGGGAACAGTATATATGCCTACATGCATCTGTTTCAGACCAATCGCAGTGTAACGACCGGTAGAATCATGTATGCTCAAAAAATTCCTAGAAGAATGATGCTTCACTGTAGTTAACCCTCTGTATGACGCTCAAAGAAACTGTCTCTCGGATGATTTATTTGCCTTAATGAAATATTTGTAACAATCTGTTGAAAGTAGCTCTTGCTTTTGTAACATGTTTGTAGCAAATATCTGGCGCGATATTTTAAGTTGACGTCATATTAGTTCAAATAGTCTGTTCAACCGTTTTAGTAAAAGTCTAGAGGTACAGTACCAAGGCGCATATGCATCGCTGCTTTCTAGACAACGAGTCTCGAACAACAATTATTCTGTTTCTTACTAGATAGCTTCACTGTTGCAAAAACTAGCTGGAAATAGTCTCTTTTCAGATGCTACTAGCCTACACGCAGACTCAGTTTCGTACCGCAGTTTGTTCTCAAACAATCTCAAAATCTATACACTTTTATTACAAAAGCATTTAGTTTATCCTAAATACATTAAAAACTGCTCATAAATTGTTATTTGTATTTACCCTCAAAGATCCGCGGACTGGTCGAGTATCACGTGATCACGATATCACACACCCTCGTTCTCTCGTGATTTCGTCTGCTCATTGCAACGGTGAGGCATCCAAGACATCTCGAATAAACACAGGTAATTGCCACACACGTACAATTTGCGTATAGAGCGTGGACAACGACGTCGCTGACAGCATCCACGTCCATGTGTGTCCACATGACAGCTGCACACAAGTACTACACCAGACAGACTTTCGTTTACGTATACCACATACGCACATGACGCAACAAACAGGAAGTCGTTTGTTTAAGCGCTATTTCGGCCACATTTTCGGTTGTTGCGCACGGGCGTTACTTTGCAGCGCCAACAGAACCGCAAATTTCTCGAAATGCTTGAAGAGAGCGACCTGATACGGGACACTGTAAACAGACAAACTAACAGCCATTGCTCTGTGTCTAAGAGTACGACTGTAAATTCGTTGTCTTCATTAATCATTTTAACGTTTACTGCATTATCTAGAATGGAGCAAAAACCGCTGGTAACAGGAGGCCCATACGGCACTGTCACAACACAGCCTGCTTACGTTACTGTATGTATTAATTATTAATTATTAATTAATTAATTAATTAGCATAGCAGGATGTATAGTTTGTAATCCAACGACGCTCTTTTATCGACAGACCATCGTCACTGCTCCTTCAGACGGCATGATTCTGGCAGTGTTAACTTGCCTCTTCTGTTTTTGGCCTCTCGGAATTGCGGCAATAATCTTTTCACTGATGGTACGTACTAAGCAAACATTTTTATTAGTCAATGTCCCGGATATAAATACTACTGTATAGGCACGTGACAGTTATGATCGAGGACAAGTTACCGAAGGTGAGGAGGCCGCTCGAACCTCCCGCATTCTCAGCGTTGTGAGCATTGTGATCGGTGTAGTCGCCTACGTTGGAATTATGATCGCCGTCATTGTTGTTGTCAGTTAGGCGTCAAACCAGGAAATAACTATAATACCGTTCAATTTCCTAATTATCTAATTGCTTGTGACTGTTAAGGCCCGGATGTGATCTTAGTGATATGTACTGCACTGCTGTCATATACGCTTAAATGAACGTTTCTTGCTCTAGCTATATAAATCATGATTAGAAAGGTTTCTAATTTGCAAGTGTTTTGCCTGGGATACCTAAATATGTATAAATTTATTTACACGCACACATACACACACACACACACACACACACACACACACACACACACACACACACACATACACACACACACACACACACACACACACACGCGCACACACACACACACACACACACACACACACACACACACACACACACACACATCTACACACCAAAAACTCTATGGGGACCCATATAGGACCACGCCCATTTCTGTTGTGCTACCTGGATTAGAAGCCTCGCTACGCCCGGCAATTATTATTGTTGTTGTTGTTAAACATGACAAACCAAAAGAACACAACAACTTTATTGATATCATACTATAACCAATTTAAAAATAGAATTATTATTATCATTATCATAACAGCAAAATATTTATCTCAACTCACTGCAGCAGAGAATCTATCAACTCCACTCCATTATTGCATCAAACAGCTCATGCCAGGAGCTGACATGTGCCCAACATAATTAAATACTCAGTTCATTAATGTACCTCAGTAACCTGGGTTATTATGTACAGATAATAATAACACATAAACTTTCAAATAACCAACTAATTAGACAATTGTATATGCATTTACTCAACTGCATTAGATTGTCCATTAATTAATTATAGCGTGAAGGTACACACAAGGAATTTTATACACATACAGATCTAAACTAACTGCTACACCAGTATATTATAGCCTACAACACAAGTAGAAGACTACAAACAAGTTTTTATTCAAAATCACTGCTTGCGGTAAACCACAAATACCGAACTATTACTATAGGTATACGCATTTGATTCTTCAGAAGGGTCAAAATCACGTCTAGATACCCTTGCCATACCTTTTACTGTCGTAGCCTGCCGTACGTCTATTCACACTAGATAATTATCAAGTGAAATAATTATCTAGTGATCCGAGAGTACAAGCCACGACTAGATCGCGACAATTCACAGCTGTAGGTTGCATATACTACAAAGACGCCTCTTAAGCCTGCACAAGCTTCAGCATGGCGAAAAAAACAGAAAGAAATGTTTGACATGTAATACGCATGCGCTAGACAATTTCTAGGTGTCGGCAATTCATCTCTGCTCCGGAACAAATTCGTGGAACAAGACAACATAAAACAACGTCTGAAAATCGAAGGGACAACATGTGCACAAGCGTATGCCTGCACATTTGATCAATGCAGATTATCTAGGCTGTTGTAGCTAATTGCCTATTTTGTTTCCCGGAGGTCTCGAGCCGGATGTCTCAGTCGTTGAGAAATCATGAAAGAGCAGGTATGTTTCGTAGCTCTGACAGCCTGTACATGTAGAAAGAGTCATGTGCTATGTCGTCGTTCACACGCTTCCTTTTCAGGCCGAAATATTTGTAGACACTGTTTTCTTGGTGCTTCGTCTTCTTTCTTTGTACTCTCCGCCCAAAGACATCTCTGGCCACCTTTCCGACGTCAGCTCCGAATAGAGAAGGCTTCTGGTGCGATTGCAATAGTACTCTTACTTCTGCCTAGATGTCGTTTGTCAACGAACTTTCAGACTGCGTGCCATTCCCATAATGATTTTAAAACCTGCGTAAGTTGTACGTTTGAGATCTCAATGCCTAGTGACGGATCCGATCATTGCGTCTAGAATAATAATTGCTATTCGTGAAGTAAAGCTGTAGTGACACCAACGGACTGCTCTTTGGTCTGCATGGTCAGTTGCACCCTACACTGAGAGTAATCACCGACTGAACACTACACTAAAGTGGAGAGATCTCTAGGCAGCTCGACTGAACTAACAACTAGCATGCGTGGTCATTATCTACCTAGTAAAGAAAGGAAAGTTTTGACGGCACATTTCCTTGAAAACCTGCTGTTTTGCAGTAGAGAACGGAATGTTTTGACGTCCCATTCCCTTGAAAACTTGTTGTTTTGCAGTAGACTCGACACTGTATGGCCTAGCAACAGGCACGGCATATATATTTACACTGTAGAAGAATTGGATACCACTTACTAACATATTACGATATTTTGATACAAGTAGCGACCACTAGACGGATCCCGGCATTCGTTTACGTAACTCTGCCTGTTAGAAGGTATGACCTCCTCAAAGTTAATTGCACCGGAAGAAGGCGGTCTGAAACGAGTCTCTCCCCGGCGAGGATTGACAATCAGGGGAATGATGAAGACGGTTTGAGACTGGCTCGAATCTAAGACAGCTCTGTTACGTATCTAGACGCACTTGACGCGAGAAACAGGAATTCGTTTGTTTGATCGCTATTTCGGCTACATGGCTGTTGCATATGCGCGTTACCTAGCAGCGCCAACAGAACCGTAAATTTCTCGAAAAGTTTTCAGAAAGCGACATGATACGGGACACTATAACCATACAAATGTTTAGCATTGCTCTGTGTCTAAGCGTACGACTGACAATTTGATGTCTGCATTTAACGTTTTAACGTCTACTGCATTATCTAGAATGAAGCAAAAAAAGCGGGTAACCGGAAGCCCCTACGGTACGGTTCCAACACAGCCTTGTCACGTGACTGTAAGAGTTAATTATTATTTCATTAAATAATTAACATATCAGAATGTACAATTTGTAATCCGGAAGCTCTCTTTGATCGACAGAGCATCGAGCACACTGCTCCTTCAGACGGCATGACTCTGGCAGTGTTAAGTTGCATGTTCTGTTTTTGGCCGGTCGGAATAGCGGCAATAACGTTTTCATTGATGGGACGTAGCAAACAAACATAACTATTAACCAACGTTCGTATGTTATGCCTAGTTGTATAAGCACGTGACAGTTATGATCGAGGACAACTTGTCGAAGGTAAGGAGGGTGGTCGAACCCCCGGATTCTCAGCGTTGTGAGCATTATGGTTGGTGTAGTCGCCAACGTTGCAGTGACGATCACCGTCATTGAATATATCTGTCCGACGGTTTTTAACAAGAACTGTACTACCTTTTAACTTGCTAGTTAGCTAATTGGTGGTGACCATTATGGCCCTGATATGTTTTAGTAATCTGTTGTACACCTAAATCTTTGTCTTTTTTCGAAATGTTTTCCATACTCTATGTGTATTGTTTTTTGAACTTCTTTAATTAAGAATGTAACCAAATATATTGAAAGCATGGAATAGTTGACCTCAGATCAATATACTTAGAGTTAGTGGCTAGTCATTAATAATTGTCCGGGAAAAGGGGCCCGACAAATTGCCATGGGCGCCACATCTTATAGCAAGTATTAGAGATGGAAATGGAATTCTCTTAATTTTGTTATTAATTGAATGTCTTTATTCTCTTGTAATTCCGTCTTTAGTTAATTCTTCTGTTCATTACCAAACGCGTGCAACGCCTGGGTAGACAGTAATGAATATACCAACGACCAACCGTCCAATAACGCGCTATATATACATATATATTTACATATTTTTAAATTTTTATCGTTGGTAAAGTATACGCTAAATTTCACAAGAGAGGATGCTGCCAATTACGTGTCTTAGCAATTTATAATTACAGTCATGCTGTATATAGGTAACAGAGGACCTGGAGAGTTTGCCCTCCAGTGCTTCATCGTCGAATCATCTAATTAACTGTTGTTACTGTTTAGTCAACTTTACGTTGCAGTGTCTCTGCGTTAGCATGCAATAATTACTTTTTACAAATTTCTATAAAGCATTGCTTCCACAACAAGTAGACAATGTTATGTCGTAATATAGAAACAGACGACATTCTATTAAGATGCATCCCAAATATTACGGGTTTACTGTATACTGGTCATTTTAAATGTACAGAGACTGTCTCTTAATTAATTAAACAGACATAATACAAATAGATGGGGCGTTTACTTTGCTCAGTTTTGTTGCAGACACGACGCAGTCCCGTTTCGTAACACAGTCCTGTCACGTGATCGTAAGCATGCCTGTTAATGCCTCGCATTCGGCGTATTTTTTGAATCTGTGCAATACAGTGTTTGACCTCTAATCATGCATGGAATGCTGGAGTCGCCGCAATGATGTTGAGCACGCTTGCTCTTCTTGCACAAAAAGCCTCCATCGGCCTCAAATTTGTGTAGCTAGCGCTGCAAATCGCTTGCTGTCGAATTCAAAATGCGGTACCGCACTATCAGTTCTCTTTACTATATTTTCCAGAAAATATTGCATTAAATTTCAGTTAAATGCCAAAGCGAAGTATTTGATGCTCTGAGGTATGTTCAATGTACATGTATCAACTAGACTCGTATTAGTATAGCAGGGGCGGATATAGGGAGGGTGCACCGGGTGCACGTGCACCCCCCCCCCCTCCGCCAGTCTTGAGGAAGGTCTAGATAGCCACGAAGTTCCATACCCATTTTGTCACTTCCACACTTCACAGTGCCAGGGTGAATGTCACTACAATCCATTCACGAGTCTATCAAAAGGCTTTGGAAGTAGCCGGTAAGGTTAATGTAGAAGAGAGCTTGCCAAGAACGACTGGACGTCAACAGCACCGCGGCAATGTGCCTGCATCTTCTGCATCCGATTACTACCGGAAACAGCTGACCATCCCAATGCTGGACCATCTCATCAATGAAATGGGTTACCGGTTTAGCGAAAGTTCTTCAGCTGTTGTTTCTCAAATCACGCGTCTTTTGCCACCATCCTTGGCAGTGAGTGACAACATCTTGTCTTCAGCAGATATTCCCGACTTGGTCAAGATGTATGGCGATGATTTACCAGCCGCAGCTGCTCTGGATACGGAGCTTCACAGCTGGACAGTGAAATGGAGCGGGTCGGTACAGTTTGCAGCAGATAAAGATACACCCTCGAAGGTTCTCAACCAAATCGACAAGGACTTCTTTCCAAATGTTGGGCAGCTGTTAAAGATAGCATGCACACTCTCGGTAACAAGTGCGGAGTGCGAACGTTCCATTAGCCGTCTGCGGTTTTTGAAAACTTGCATGCGTAGCGGCATGGGAGAGTCACGCTTGAATGGCCTAACGCTGCTCCATGTTCACCGGGATATCCCGTGTGATGCTGAAGCCGTCGTGGAAGAATTTGCAAAGCGAAACCCACGGCGGCTTCAGCTGTCCGAGTTTTGTTAGCAATGGTTTGTTTGTTAAATAGTTATGTGAGAGATCTGCCTTGAATATATTACAACTACTTGCTTCACGTTATACTGCAATTTTCGTACCGTCCTGAAGAAATTCTCTTTTGACTCTGTGTACCCCGGGCCCCCGTTTAACTCCTGTATCCGCGCTTGAGCTGTTTGACTCGCCCCCATAGTGGACTGCTTGTCTTTGATGGTTGCAGTCAACATTGAGACAACAGATCTACCGTCATTTTTGGTTGCAAAGTCTACTTTCACCTTATACTACTTCCCTGAAATGGGTGTGGTCTAGCGTTTCATGTCCGTGCACCCCCTCTCCTCAGATCCTGGATCCGCCCCTGTATAGCCATATTTCTTAGCACATACACAAAACTAGAGTTTGAGGACATTGTAGTCAAATTGAGGGAGTAGAGATTGGATAATGCATTGGGCTAGTAATCCAGAGGAATCCAATGCATTACCTGTACTATACAGTAGGGTCATGGAGTGACGGATCATGGCATGGCCACAGTGTAAATGCATGCATGTACCTGTTTCAGATCAATCTCAGTGTAACAACAAGTAGAAACATGTATGCTCAAAAACATCTTAGAAAAATGATTCTGCATGGTAGTTAACCCTCTGTACGACGCTCAAACAAACTGTCTATCAAATGATCTATTTACCTTAATTAATAAAATATTTGCAAAAATCTGTAGAATGTAGCTCTTGTTTTTGTAAAATTTTTTAGCAAATATCTGGCAAGTTATTTTTAAAATGACGTCATATTAGTTCAAATCGTCTTTGTGCCACCATTTAGTAAATGTCTAGATGTACTGTACAAAGGTGCATACGCATGGCTGCGTTCTGGATCACGAGTCTCGAACAACAATTATTCTGTTTATTACCTAACAGCTTCACTGTTGGAAATCTAGCTGGAAATAGTCTCGTTCCAGATGTTAAAAGCCTAAACACACACTCTGTTTTGTGCCGCAGTTTGTTCTCCAACAATCTCAAAATTAATTCGCTTTTCAGTACAAAAGCATTTAGCTCACTCTAAATATATCAAAAACTTCTCATAAATTGTATATACGTATTTACCCTCAACGATCAGCGGACTGGTCGAGTATCACGTGATCACGAGATCGCACACCCTCGTTCTCTCGTGATTTCGTCTGCTCATTGGAACGGTGACGCATCCAAGACATCTCGAATAACACAGGTAATTGCCACACACGTACAGTTTGCGTATATAGCACGGACGACGACGGCGCTGACAGCATCCACGTCCATGTGTGTGCACATGGCAGCTGCACGCGCACAAGGATTACACCAGACAGACATTCGGTTACCTCTAGGTTACGCGCAAGACGCAAGAAGCAGGAAGTCGTTTGTTTAAGCGCTATTTCGGCCACATTTTCGGCTGTTGCGTAGAAGCGTTACTTCGCAGCGCCAAGAGAACCGCAAATTTCTCGTTAAGTTTGCAGAGAGCGACATGATACGGGACACTATAGACAGAAAAACTAACGGCCATTGCTCTGTGTCTAAGAGTACGACTGTAAATTCCTTGTCTGCATTTATCATTTTAAGGTTTACTGCATTATCTAGAATGGAGCAAAAACCGCTGATAACCGGAGGCTCCTACGGTACTGTAACAGCACAGCCTACTTACGAGACTGTAAGTATTAATTGTAAATTAATTAATTAATTAATTATCATACCAAGATGTATAGTTTGTAATCCGGCGACTCTCTTTTATCGACAGACCTTCGTCACTGCTCCTTCAGACGGCAAGATTCTGGCAGTGTTAGCTTGCCTGTTCTGTTTTTGGCCTCTGGGAATTGCGGCAATAGTCTTTTCACTGATGGTACGTACTAAGCAAACATTGTTATTAACCAATGTCCCGTATGTTAATACTACTGTATAGGCACGTGACAGTTATGATCGAGGACAAGTTGCCGAAGGTGAGGAGGCCGCTCGAACCTCCCGCATTCTCAGCGTTGTGAGCATTGTGATCGGTGTAGTCGCCTACGTTGGAATTATGATCGCCGTCATTGTTGTTGTCAGTTAGGCGTCAAACCAGGAAATAACTATAATACCGTTCAATTTCCTAATTATCTAATTGGTTGTAACGGGTAAGGACCGGATGTGACTTTAGTGATATGTTGTACTCTACTGCTGTCATGTACGCTTAAATGAACGTTTCTTGCTCTAGCTATATACATCATTATTAGGAAGGTTTCTGATTTGCAAGTTCTTTGCCTGGGATACATAAATATGTATAAATTTATTTTCACACACACACACACACACACACACACACACACACACACACACACACACACGCATAAACACACAGACACACAGACACACACACACACACACACACACACACAGACACACACAGACACACACACACACACACACACACACACACACACACACACACACACACACACGCACTCTGACAGACACATACACACACACACACACACACACACACACACACACACACACACATACACACACACACACACACACAAACACACACACACACACACACACACACACACACACACACACACACACACACACACACACATACACACACACACACACACACACACACACACACACACACACACACACACACACACACACACACAAACATACAGACACACACACAGCTCCCCTATATATGTACAGATAGATCAGGTAACAATTGAGTTGCGCAATATCAACAATCTGATTGGAGAGACGATATGCCGTGCAAAACTCGCTACTGGCAAATGTTTTTAATATATAGTGCTAACTAACTACACCATGGAAGAAATCTTTTTAACAATTATTTATTTATGTATGTAAATAACATATATATAAATACCCATTTATGTTATTATTTTAATGTTGAGTCATTATTATTGGCTGGTCATTACCAAGTGTTCAGGGAGCTGGTAAATTTTCTTTGGCGGCCATAAGTTTGAAATTCAATAATCTGCTTGATCACCTTGCATTTGGGTGATCTTCTGTTTGGGGTCGAGATTATTCAGGGTTGTTTCTCTATACACCATGAAATTGTATGCAAGAACATATTTATTTCTAAGAGTTTTAACACTTGTATTGCTAAAAGCAGCAATTCTTGCTTTACTTGTTTTGCCAACGGTTGAGTGGAAATGACCAAATTGAGAAATTATATGAACCCTGAAACAAGCTACTTTATTTTGTACATGGATGAGTAACCTATATGATTATATATATTGTTTGTCTAAAGTTAACCGACAGGCAGTAAGGCCCTTACACTTAGTAATGACCAGCTCTTTATTGGTTTAAACTTAAGACCCACTTGCGTGAATCTAGGAAATTAGTGTGAATACTTCCATCAGGCCCGTCAATTTTGGTTTTCTGAAACTCACTGTAGCTAAGCTAGTACGAAATATTGGCCGCGGCTCAAATGTGAACCTCGCCTAGCCAATCTCCACTTCAGTGTCAATCGTAATCAAAGCGATGCCATGGTGTGCAATCGACTGGCATTCAGAGTTTAGTAACTGGGCAGATGGGGTATTCTTCTATTGCGCAAGCGCAACAAAACCCACCAAACCGGTAACAGGAGACAAGAATGAAGATTATCTTACAAATCCGTAAATATAAGCATCTCCAAGAAAAGAATGTTCCTTGCCCGGAGAAATCCATATTTTTGGTAAAATGAAAGTGCAAGATGCAGCAGTAACACATACGCAATGAGAAATCAAACTGGCTCAACAACAATATTTTATTTGACAAATGCACGGGTCACAATCGAAGAACGTCACTTAATGACATAATCCCGGTTTACAGTATTGACGCTGACGCTGAGCTGAGTGTCAACATCAAAGACCCCTCATTGACGCTGGCGGCATACTTTATATTGACGCTGACGCTGGAATATATTTTACATTTCTATTTTAGCGTCAGCGTCAACGTCAACGTCAGCATAGTACTGTGAACCAGTCTATATTCTTTGTGTAACTTGCAATCTAAGAAACAGCAGTCAACCACCCAAGCACCAGACGACTGCCGCATCCCTTCGCTGTGCATGCTCTCCATACACCTAAGAGTATTACTACAAAGCAGCATGAGACAGATCTGACATGCGCAAGTGTGATACGCGTGCTGAACGTTTTCAAGTCTCTAATAATCAGGGGCATCGGAATCAAACGTATAGTACAGTAAACCCGATCATCTTGCATGCATCAATTTTATTGCCATAATATCACATCTGAATAGGACATACAGACAGTCATAACTGCTAGAATCTCTGCACAATCAATTGTTGTATTACTGAATCACGTACATAATATGACCACTACCTGTACAATACAACGAATAACGTACAGTAAATCGAGCAACGACCGAGATCCAAGTGATGTCGATGTCTACTCAGTCTTTTTCAAGTCTACAACCTTTTGCTTCGCTTTGTACTATCTCCACTGTCGATCGGTGCCAAACAGTTTCTCTCAGATGGTAAATGTCGAACCATAGTTGCCCACATATTTCATATGATGGAAGTCGTGATATTCATTGCCTAGAATTAGGAAAACTGTCGCATGCAGCATGCCCGAACACATCACTCATTCTTCGACCTCCATAAAATGGAAGGATATGAAGAGGGTTGAGTTTGATGTTGTGACCGCTGTGAACGGCGATAGTCTCGATCGGTCGTACCGCCATCCACGTCCAGAGTAAGAAGATGTGGTTGACGAACAACATGATTCCGATGTAAAACCAAATCCCAGAAATAAATAAAATAAAATTTATAGAATTTGAGTAATTAATTACTTAATTAAATAATTAACACTAAACTCCCCTCCCATTCCTTGTCCTCACATGCTTGCAAATATATGCAGTGTTTGTGTGTGTGTGTGTGTGTGTGTGTGTGTGTGTGTGTGTGTGTGTGTGTGTGTGTGTGTGTGTGTATGTTTGTGTGTGTGTGTGTGTGTGTGTGTGTGTGTGTGTGTGTTTGTGTGTGTGTGTGTGTGTGTGTGTGTGTTTGTTTGTTTGTTTGTGTGTGTGTGTGTGTGTAAACTTCCTTGAATATAATTCTAATTGAATCTAGCACTAGTTTTTTGTAAAGTTATTGAATTTTGGAGTAATTTTCCCACACTGTTAAAACAAATGTGTTCTACAAACACCAAATTACGTGCAAATATGCTGTCGCTAGACTGACACTCGCAAGCGTACAGGAACCACCACAATCTGGTGTAAAACCGTTACACCATTTTATGGTGCTTAAAGCAACCCTTCGTTTAGTGTTACCCAAACACCAGTAAGGTCTTCACCTTATTCTCTTGTAGGCTGCTATTAGCACCATTTTACAGGCGGTATGGGGTCCGCAGCCAACAGTTCTGGCACTTGCACATTAGAATAGGTTTTCATACCATTGCTTGAATTTAAACATTTAAACAAAAATTATGAGTCAACACACTAAACAAAAGCAAAACACAGTTCATCAAACAAAGTTCCTCGTTGCAATCCAGCTAAAAATGCTAGTTATGACTGGAGCTGAGGTACATCCCAGTAACATGAAGTCCAGGCACCAGTAAAAGTTGCTAAAGATTGAGGGAAATTTGTATTAAAAACATAAATTGCAGCAAGCAATAGCGCCGGACGGCATATGCTGTTGCTGCACTGAATTTCGAACATGATGATGAACTCGGATGCCAATAACATGGGTTGGTTTGGCTGGATTGCCACATACAATCAAGTATGGAGCAACTTGAGAAACCTTGCTTGCTGTGGACTCTGCATCATCACTTTCCTAGGAGAATACACAAAAGGCATAAGGTATCCATATCCAGTGGAGAACACACTAAACATGTTCTATATGGCTTAACATATTATTGCATTCTTCACAAACAGAATTAATCTACTTAGCAAATCTACTAAGTGTGTGTGTGTGTGTGTGTGTGTGTGTGTGTGTGTGTGTGTGTGTGTGTGTGTGTGTGTGTGACGTCATTAGCTCAATTGGTTAGAGAGCGCATTTTATGAATGATAACAACCGGGACCTTTGGGTCATGACTTCAAGTACGGGATGGGCAAGACGAGTATAAATGATTACCTGGTTTTTGACTGGGGTGGACAAGACCGCTGGCTTGGCAGAACATCATGCAGTATGGGTACATGTGGGCTTGAGGTCCAGTCCTGAGACTGAGCCAAAGTCAGTGCCCTTTGATGCTCTGGCCAAGTACCAAAAGGTACGTCAGCGCAGCCAGAAACTCCGATTGGTGCCGGAAAACCACCTAGAAATAGGCTGGGGGTGCTATCTTCAGTACTCTACTAAAGTGCGTATCCATTTGTGTTTGTTTTTGTGTTTGTGTGCGTGCGTGCGTGCGTGTGTGTGTGTGTGTGTGTCCCCGCGTGCGTGCGTGCGTGCGTGCGCGTGTGTGTGTGTGTGTGTGTGTGTGTATTATACAAGAGTACAAACATGTCACAGATAGTAACTTAGAGGCAAAGTGGCTATATGTTGCGAAACATAGATGTTCGACAACTATAGAAAAATTTCATACCGATGAATACTTGTTAACAGCATCTATAACTGGTATTTGGCGTTTACATGACTATAGTACATGACTATCACCTTCATCAAAGCAAGGCACTTAGAAACAGCATAATGCCTTGCATTAGTATCAAGATCAGGTGCCTTCCACATTCATATTCAAGAGATCATATTAATATTTGTGACTAGGTCATTCATTCTTTTGTCACCTGCCTTCAACCTTCTTTATCCTTGGTTGAGTCACCTTACATGTTTCAGACCACTTCTCAGAAGGAGTCGACAAGAAAGTCGATTGCTCATTTCTAAAGGCAATAATACGTTTAAGTTCACAACCAAGCTAGGAAAAACATTAACATATTAATTAACTTGTACAAGATAGCATACGCAGAACCAGAGAAATAGACACAGACACACAAACAAACACACACAAACACACATACACACACAAAGATTGCTGAGTAAATCTGACAAAAAGTGATACAAAAGTATCCTATCTGCTTTCAATAATATAGCTAGTTCACATTTATATTTCTCTTTTAGCTGATATCAAGATTGTTCTTCATGTCAATGTGTTGCAAGTCATCATGAATACCTGGCTATCATGTACATTGCCACTGTGGTAGCTCCCCTGCTATAAGTAATTGATCTGAGGTCAATTATCTTGTGCTTTCAATACATTTCTTTATTTTTGTAAAGAATTTCAAAAGAAAAGAATACAAACAAGATTAAACATTTTGAAAAAATGAGAAAGATGTAAGGTTGCCGTACGAAAAAGAATAGAAACAAGACCATGTAGAGTGTGCTGTGACATCTTCAGTGAATTCACTCACACAGACTGAGCAATACATTATCCTACATTGCACCATTTCCGAAGGTATCACATAGTGTCTAGAAAACGTTGCATTGTAGGAATGATGTATTGATCAGTCTGTATGAGTAAATTCATGAAAGATGTCACAGCACACCCTACATGGTCTTTTTTCTATTCTTTTTCGTACGGCAACACTACATCTTTCTCATTTTTTCAAAATGTTTTTAATCTTGTAATACACAGTGGACATCGTTACACTATCACACATGAAACAATATTACCGATAATCAGATATATCACCTTTGACTACTTGTCGAACTGGTTTCTGCGTCTTGCTGGAAAGCTGCACCATCATCAGCTACATTGTAGCAAAGCATCTGCAACCTACACACTTACAAGTGTTACCAACAAGTAAACCTAAATCCATTATATCAGTTATACCTGAATTATCAATGTCTTTAAACTAAGCCCCATATCTCTGTTCAAGTTCAATCATTCATTTTCCATCGCCAAATTCTTGTGCAAGAATCATTCCACTTCTCCATCATGCTTGCAGTAAAGATTAGCACACAAATGCGTCCGAACTCTGAACCAAGCTAGACAATGATTTTCATCTCATTATTCTAGCATATATGTATTGATAAAACAACAATACAGGTTAAAAGACATCCCATGCATACAGTGTTACCAAGTACATGGTAGCAAGTACTAATAATCAGAAATAGAGTGTATAGAGTTATGTGTTTAAAACTTGAGAGAACTGGACATTCGTTAGGAATGAATAATGCAAGCCATGGTTCAACCAGTACTCATCATTTTCTTTCAGAGTTAGGCGAGGTTATGGAGGATTAGGGAGACCACTCGCCACTAACAACAGTATTCAATTAATTAATTAATTAATACATCATAATTACTCTTACTAAACTATATTGCTAACCATACACTATGACACTGTTTTCAGTTAGGTGAAGCAACCAACTTAGTCAGGGTAAGTGAACCACACGCCACTAAGAGCAGTATCCAAATAATTAATTAGTTAATAAGTCATAATTACTGATAACAAATTATATTGCTAACCATACACTATGACCCTTTTCAGTTAGGTTAAGCACTAAACTTATGCTGGGTAAGTGAACCACTTGTCACTAACAGGAGCACCCAAATAAGATAACTAAAGTAACTAATCATAACAATACATTAGAACACTGTTTTCTATTAGGTGATGCACCCAATCTAGTCTTGACAAGTTATTCACTCATCAGAAACTAGAGTGACATATTTGTTGCTGTTCCAGTAGTACAAGAATTGCTTTAAATATAATTAATTAATCTACATAAACTCCTTAGATTAATTAATTAAAATAAATGTCATTCTAATATAAAATTGATTAATCTATTGATTAATCTACTATTTTTACATTTATTTAGTCTACTAACTCAATCATATTAGGCCACTCCAATATGATTCATTGTTTCCCATTTCCCGCCCGCATCCATTTTGGGGACCTCATGCTTTATTTGATGAGGAGTCTACTTTTACGAGAACGTGACAGAATCCCCTGACTCAAAATGGCGGTCGTGAATGTTCCGCGGTGTGGTTCTCAACCATGAGGAGTCTCCTTTCAGTACGTGTAGTGAAGGGACCACGCACGAATGCAGTGTGTACATATCGCAAGGCAGACTTAGAGTACAGTCTCAAGTCTGGTTACCGTACCTGGACCGAAGATTTGCTTAAAGAACAATCCTCGTTTGGGCTGGGATCCGGGCCTAAAAGTACTCGTTCCCTGAAAAACAGAACAAGAAGCAAGCGCCGCATGCTCAGAGGCCCGCGAATTTTTTTTTGGGCCCACTTTCTTTAGTACCCGGATAAAAGTCCCGTATACGCTGTATTCTGCACGTGCCATAAGCCCGTCCTTCAGGTGCCGGCTTTACGTAATCCGCGCCAAATCCAGTCAAAAGTGCGTTTAGTCCCTTCTGTTTCTTTCGCGCTCTTTTCGATTTCGCGACATGTTTGCCAAGTTTTCGAGCTCTTTTCTTACGACATTCAAGGGCAGGTTAGACAGTGAAGCCGTACTTATGCACACGTACATGAGACTCAATCTGCACTCCATCACGTGTCTACTTCTTTTTCAATGCATCTAGGTCCGCTAGACACCTAAACAGGCAAGATTGTACGAGACTGACCTTTCCAAAGTGAGTCCAGAGAAGGGCCAGCTCATCACTGCCCAAAGCCACTCACTTTAGCGACCCACACAGTAGCCCAATGATGCCCAGTGAGTCTGCCTGCAGAAATCTGGCTGGAAGAATCAATGAGCAGGCTGGAGACAACACTCAAGCCCGTGCATTCCTTTTTGGCGTATTCAATCTTGAAGGAATTAGAGAGTTCCAAGCAATACATGAAGCCAAATCCATTGCCTCCCAGGTATATGTACGTGAATTTTACTAATTAACCGGATTTCGCTAAAGCACACTTGAAGCAGTGTGCAAGAGTTACTAAATGCAACATTGTACACACACAACTACAAACTGGTTGTTATTTGACTTGCTACTCAGTACTGATATGCCACAGATTGTTATCAGTGCTCAGTATACACTTAGCTTATTATACATGTGGTGTGTGTGTGTGTGTGTGTGTGTGTGTGTGTGTGTGTGTGTGTGTGTGTGTGTGTGTATGTGTGTGTCTGTGTCTGTGTCTGTGTATTTATATTATTATATCCAACCGGTAATGACTATAACTGGTTAGAATTGAATTCTACAGCATCGTAAACTGGTAAACAAATGTCACAGCTGTTGCACTAGCAGCTTGAATAGTGGCATGATGTTGCTGGACACTACTTTGACATGCCATTCATTGATCCAACCTTCCAAATATATGCAATCTTCTTCACATGTCCTACACACAATGCAAAATATTAAGCATAGCATTTCTTCAGTAATATTTTTCATTTAATTAATCAATTAATTAAAAGACTGTACAGTACATGAACTGGTTACTTGTACAGTGTAATGACATGGACCACACTCGCTGAACCATTCATTTTCAAGGGACCAATATATATGGACATTTGTTGCTGTCCAGAACACCACAAAAAGTATAGCTGCACCATTTTTGCAGCACTGGCTGTTAAAGGCAAAACATACATACACGCCTGCACTGGAACATGTACAAAAACCCTTTTTTGCTAAAGTTTCACTGATAAAACAGTTTTACTTATTCTCCAATAACTGATAATCTAGACCAATACAAGCCGATACCGATCAATACACGTAGCCAATCCAATATTTCACGATTATCTGTAATATTGACAACTTAATTAGTTAACATTGAGTCATATTTGTGGTATCGTAGGTCTTGTACCCTGCCACAAGAAATAAACTTATTCCAAAAATTACAGAGGCAAATTGCAGTCCTCTCTCAAGTGAAAGTGTTCCTAGAATGAGATCTCTTCTTTAGCTTCAAATTCATCACAAGGTGACCCTCACACGCCAACCATACCTCTACACATGCACATCCTCATTCTGTATTATTGGCTGCAACCAAACCATGTATCGTATACATGTAAAGTATATGTAAAGAATGTAAAGCATACTTCACTTTTCCAACATTTATTTAATACTTAATTTTAAAGATTGAGAAATTTTTTGAATAATCTGAGGTGTGTTGGGTTTGATAGTTTATGCAACATGTAAAATTATACCTAAAATCATATTTGTCTGTAAATTTACAGTTTGATAATGATTTCTACAGCCTACATTGATTGATTTATACAGTCTATTTATATATAGTCAATATGATCTTATACGGCCAGTCAATATTGATTGATATACACAGTCAATATTGGTTGATATAGTAAGACTATTACTGCTCGCTCCTTCTTTTTAGTTCTTGTTTGAATTCCTTGTTATCTACAAGCAGTGCATTCCAAATAATTTCACTGGTTGCATCATGGGGTTTTATCCATAAAAAGTCTATGTCCACACTAAAGAACAAGGTCACCAAAATAATCCATGTTTCCACATATACATACGTCTTGCTGCTTCTTGACTAACTTGAAATAGAGAATGCCAGTCTTCGAAACAAGGTTAAGCTCAACACTATTGCTAATGTATATATCAATCAATATTTACTGTACAGTATACATCAATCAATATTGCCTGTATACAATAATATTGACTATATATAAATTGGCGGTACAAATCAATCAATGTAGACTGTATAAATCATTATCAAACTGCAAATTAACAGACAAATGATTGAAACTAAATTTTAGATGTTGAATTAATTAATTAATTAACTATCAAACCCAGCACACACCAGCACACGTCAAAGTATTCTAAAAATTTTTCAAAATTCTTTAAATTAAATATTAAGCAAATGTTGACAAAGCAAGGTATACATACTAGCATTGCTTACACACAAATGTTTAGAATATCAATCTTGATAATTGAATCCTTGCCCAAAATCTATTTATTTATTAGAAACGTACCAAGAATTTTTTCAACTGCTGCTCTAAAACTCAATTGCTATACCTAATTCCTGATTTATGTGGTTAGCAGACCATTCCCATGCCAAACTGCAAGCAGAAGAAGATGCTCCTAACAGCACACACATATTCAACACACGTTGAGGCCAAGAAAGACGCTACCACAATAGAATCAAACAAGAACTACAAATACCGGAATCGTTACTGTTGACTTTCTGCACAGTGCGTCGTGTACAAGAAACCCGGGACAGCAAGGATAATATCCAGGCACTTGGACACACACAACACACACACACACACACACACACACACACACACACACACACACACACACACACACACACAGACAAAGACAGACAAAGACAGACAGACAGACAGATAGACATACATACAGACAGACAGACAGACAGACAGACAGACAGACAGACACACACACACACACACACACACACACACACACACACACAGACAAACACACACACACACACACACACACACACACACACACACACACACACACACACACACACACACACACACACACTCACCTATCGGTTTTCTTAGTGTGACTATCCGACCACTAACAGTCAAATTTGATGTTCCTTTGTTGTCTGACTGGGCTGATAGAGACGTCATCACTTCCTTTACAACTCCAACTGACACAAGAGACGAGTTCTCATTACTGATATTTAGCCAAGCAACACACAAGAGTGATTCTCACGGAAATTTGGCATCTCCGTGTCCTGTGCTTGAACCAAGTTGGTAGAAGCACAAACAGACGGTCTGACAGCAACTGAAACAAAATACAAAATGTAGATCTTTACTGTGGAGGGATGGAGAGATTGTACAGGATTAGTGTCTTCTTTCATTCATGAATCTGTCCATCAGTCTGCTTGTATGTCCATCTCTCTGTCTGTCCATTGTTTGTCCATCTCTCTGTCTGTTTGTCTACTTATCGGTCCATTGTCTGTCTGTCTGTCTGTTCACCTGTCTGTTTGTATGTCCATCTCTCTGTCTGTCCTCTCTCTCCTGTCTGTGTATTGTTTGTCCATCTTTCTGTCTGTGTGTCTACTTGTCTGTCCATTTGTCTGTCTGTCTGTATGTCCATCTGTCTATCTGTCTGTCCATCTTTCTGTTTGTTTGTCTACTTGTCTGTCCATCTTTCTGTCTGTTTGTCTACTTGTCTGTCCATTATCTGTCTGTCTGTAAGTCTGTCCATTGTCTGTCTGTCATCTGTCTGTATGTATGTATGTCCATCTCTCTGTCTGTCCTTCTCTCCATCTGTCTATCTGTCCATTGTCTATCCATCCATCCAAACATCTATAGATAAGTGCCATTTTGTCTGTCCCGTCCGTACGTGGAAGTTGCGTCATGCTGTACACACAGGAAGTAGAGTCGGGACAGGGTGGAGGCTAGTCACTTTGATTCTCCATCTGTCTGTCTGTCTGTCTGTCTGTCCATCCATCCAAACATCTTTGATTCTCCATCTGTCTGTCTGTCTGTCTGTCTGTCTGTCTGTCCATTTGCCTGTCTGTCTGTCCATCTGTCTGTCAATACATATATTTAAAATTTCAACACTATTACGTCTGTCCATCTGCCTGTCTGTCTGTCTGTCTGTCCATCTGTCTGCCTGTCCATCCATCCAAACATCTTTGATTCTCCATCTGTCTACACGTCTTCCCTTCCATCCAATCAACTTCCCATCATCCGTCTCTTTCCCTCTGTCTGTCTATCAAGTCCAACCATTTGCCCACTTGTCTGTACATGCTGCTATCCCCTGAACTCTCCCATTAATTAATTAAAACATCGTACCAACTGGCTGTGTCGTTGACATCACCGGCATTGAGCTCGTTCCCAGTGTGATCACATTTCTTGGCTTGAAATGCTTGAAAGGACAGTTGGGCTTGAGGCAGCCACTCGGTTGAATCTCAAAGCAACACAACAACTCACTCTTCAACGGCTAAACATTCGACATTCTCACAAGAATGTGAGAAATAGACGAAAGTGTCACCATTCACAGTGATATGCGTATGTCTGAACGGACATGCTGATCGAAAGCACGACCCTTGTAGCCACAACGCACAGACAGTGTTGTTACCGAGTGCAGCTTGACTGTGACAGAAAGGGCATTGGTCACCCTGGAATAGAGACGACAGTCAAGACGTACAAAAAATAAAAATAATTTGCATACAAATAATTTATATAAATAAATTATTATTAAATAAAAAAAATTGTATACAATTAATTAATAAATCAATAATTTGCATACAATTAATTTGTATTTTTATTTATTTATATAAATTAATTGTATGCAAATTATTTATTTATTTATTTTTTATTTATTAATATAAATAAATAACATACAATTAATTTATATTAATAACTTATTAATCAATAATTCACATGATTGGTGACTATATCAACTGTACCTTCAGACATTCAGTATTATAATAGAAGTAACAATCGTCTCCTTTCGTAGCCATTCGATCGCCTCAACCCTGCAACACATGAAATACATCCAACACATAAACTAATCGACGTCATGCAACTTCTGTGTTTCACACCACTAAAAGGACACAACAGACAAACAGAGACTTGAAATGAGTTTAGATGAAAAGTGCGTGGGTGTGGCAGATAGGTGTGTGTGTGTGTGTGTGTGTGTGTGTGTGTGTGTGTGTGTGTGTGTGTGTGTGTGTGTGTGTGTGTGTGTGTGTGTGTGTGTGGTGTATTTACCATTCATGATACATTTGTCATCTGTCAATTGTTTGTCAACCTGTCTGTCAATTGTTTGTCTATGTGTCTGTCCATTGTTTGTCTGTGTCTATCAATTGTTTGTCTACCTGTCTGTCCATTGTTTGTCTGTGTCTATCAATTGTTTGTCTACCTGTCTGTCCATTGCTTGCCTGTGTCTATCAATTGTTTTTATTCACCTGTCTGTTCATTGCTTGCCTGTGTCTGTCAATTGTTTGTCCACCTGTCTGTCTGTATGTCCATCTGTCTGTCAATTGTTTGTCTGTGTGTCTGTCCATTGTTTGTCTGTGTGTCTGTCCACTGCTTGCCTGTGTCTGTCAATTGTTTGTCCACCTGTCTCTGTCTGTCTGTCAATTGTTTGTCTATGTGTCTGTCCATTGTTTGTCTGTGTCTGTCAATTGTTTGTCCATCTGTCTATCCATTGTTTGTTTGCTTGTCTGTCAAATATATGTCCATTGTTTGTCTGTCTGTCTGTCCATTGTTTGTATGTCTGTCTGTCAATTGTTTGTCCATCTGTTTTTCTGTCCATCTGTCTGTCCATTGTTCGTCTGTCTGTCCATTGTTTGTCTGTCTGTCTGTCCCATCCATTTCTGTCCATCTGTCTGTCTGTGTGTCTGTCCATCTGTCTGTCTGTGTGTCTATCCATCTGTCTGTCTGTGTGCCTGTCTATCTCTCTGTCTGTGAGTCTGTCCATCTGTACATCTGTGTATCTGTCCATCTGTCCGTCTATCCATCTGTCTGTGACAGTGTCAGTCTATCCGTTTGTCTGCTTATCCGTCACTCTATCAGCAAACACGTGCTACACAATCCAGTCACTGCAATCTGTACCCAATGCTGCTGCTTTGTCCTCCACAACAGTCAACTTCTCATCCTTCACGTTCTCCACTCCTCGTTGCTGTTGATCCCCATCAGCTCCTTGCAGGCGTAGCTCTTGTAAAAAGATTGCCAACCCATTAGCTTCTATAGCAGTCTTCACCAAAAGTCAGATGAAGAGTACTTGCAGTCCCTCTCTGTTGATATTCAGTGGCATAATGAAGACATACGACATTCTTTCAAAGAATCAGCCATGCTGGATGATGATCTGTTCCAACAGAAAAGGCAGAAAACAACCATGAAGGAGACTGAAATACCCAGTAGTGGTGAAGACAAGAATCAGACAATCGAGACAGTCAAAACAAGTCTCAATGAAGTCATGGTTGACCTAGAAACTGGACTTGCCCCCAACATGACAAATAATGATGGGTATCTGACAGCTGTTAAAAAGTTTTGTGAAAACTACTGGAAATGTTGAGGAAAATCAACACATCCACCGACCAAGCAGCAGCGTTTAGTTTCAGCATTACACACTTTTGGCAGTCATACAGGGATAACAAAGCACAGGCAAAGAATTCCGGGTGCAGCCTACAGCCCTCAGCAGACGAAAACACATGAGAAATTCAAGCTCTGTTCCTGCAAAAGCTGGCCGCCCCAGTGTGTTTAATGGTAGGAGATCAACTCAAACAACTCCTTCTGTCAGTAGGTATGTGATGCCGAAGCGAATACAAAAGATAAAGAGACAGCACAGTCTGTCCGCCAGTATTCAGCAGAACAGCAAAAATGTTGACAGTTTATTATAAACTTTATACTTAGAAGCATGTTTACTATAGATATACAATGTAAGGTATAGACTACGTGTAAGCCCATGCAATGTTCCTGAAGAGCTAAAAAGTTAATCTATGTCTACATGACTATACGTACCGTAGTCTAGCTACTAGTAGTCTGCATATTTTAATAGATAGCTAGCTGTATTACGTGTACACCAGTTTGAAGGTCTCTGGTTGAACAGCTGAAAGTTGAAACAGCTCCTTTTGCGATGCAAGTGCACTGACGCAGATTTCTGCTGAATTATGAACTAAGAAAAATAAGTTATCGCAACGTACGGTAGACGAAACGTCTAGCCTACCTGCTATAGCTACTTTGTGCGTATTTGCTTTGATGGCCCCGAGTTCGAAAATTACGACGCAGCTACCGCTTCAGCAACGTGAATGGTGTGGCGTCGCAAGGTGCGCAGTAGTCAACGAACGCAAACAACAATACAATCATGTTACGTTCCTTCTGCCAACGTCACGTGCAGATTACAGGTATACGGGACGTTTATCCGGGTACTGAAGAAAGTGGGCCCAAAAAAAAAATTCGCCAGAGGCCCGGGGTCTCGACCCTCGCGCCACGGCAACACTTTCCAACCGGGCAGGTGTGGTGTCGTGCAGGAACATCTCAACGAGTGAAGGTAAGGAGTCAAATGCGGTCTAACGCAGGTAGACAGAGTTGACTCCACCTCAGAACGTAGCGCGCTCATCGGAAAGACGTGTCTATCTGTAGCCCTGCTGCCGCAACCGTGTCATTGCGAGCTCATAGCCTCAGTGACAGCCAATACTATTTAGCTTTCCCCTCCCACTCTCCATCCCGTCTCCGTTGGTTATCCAACGTGAAAGGTCGGGGGCTGGGATCCGGGTCTATAGTACTCGTTCCCTGAAATACAGCAAATGGCGCATACGCGGAAGCCCGGTGTCTCGATCATCGCTTAACGGCCATACTTTCCAACCAGGCAAGTGTGGTGTCGTGCAGGAACATCTCAACGAGTGAAGGTAAGGAGTCAAATGATCTTATGTACGTGCTTGTACGGACGCTTGTGATGAAGTAGGCGATGAAAGAAGTAGTGCCATGTGTCCTCCACTAGAAAGCATGCATATATTTTTAAGATAACGTTGTACCTGACACATAGATATGCAAACCACAATTTGATGTGAGCAAACACACACAAATACATGCATGCACATGCTCACACACACACCCACCCACCCACCCACCCACACACACACACACACACACACACACACACACACACTCGCGCAAACACACACACACACACACACACACACACACACACACACAAACACTCGAATATACACACACACACACACACACACACACACACACACACACACACACACACACACACACACACACACACACACACAAACACACACACACACACACACACACACACACACACACACACACACACACACACACACACGCAAACACTCGCATACACACACATACACACACACGCACGCACAAACGCACACACACACAGACAAACACACACACACACTCGCACACACGCGCGTGCGCACACACACACACACGCACGCACACGCACACACACAAACAAAAACACACGCACACACTTACACATGCAGACACACAACAACAAAATATGAACAAATGCTAGTTAATCTTTCCACGTCTTTCGACGTCGACCTTGAGGTCAGTTGCGCAGATATCTCCCCTGCCTATAAAGACAGGGCCTCCATGCGCTACGTGGAGTCTTGGGGCCAGCGCTACAATCCACCTGGAGCTTGACCAGAGTCATCCAGGGGCAATGACAATGGCGCAGCTATGGGACTGAACACCAAAGCCAACACGTACCCGTCTGCTGCATGATGTTGCTGCCAAGCCAGCGGCCTTGTCCACCCCAGTCAATGAACAGGTACTCATTTATACTCATGAGTCGAGAAAAGCAAGTGTGGGTGAATTTCTTGCTCAAGGAACTGCGACAGTGTCGCCTCCACCATGATCGACCCTTCAACCCTCATCACGGAATACAAGATCCCGGATGTCATCGCCAACGCTCTACCATCTGCTCCACCGCGCCACACACACACACACACACACACACACACACACACACACACACACACACACACACACACACACACACACACACACACACACACACACACACACACACACACACACACACAAACACACAAACACACACACACACACACACACACACACACACACACACACACACACACACACACACACACATTTACTCTGCTGACTACTACCAACTTTCGTGCGTTGGTTGGCAAGATCTGCTTGAAGCTGTGCTGTGATTTTCGTCAACTCTACGTTTTCCTTCTACATAAAGTTTACACATAAAATTATCATTACAACACTACACATTAGTTAGTTTCACAGCTCTTGGAGTAACCAGGTTACAGTATCAGTGCTTCTGTGTTATGTAACAGCTTTGTCTTAGCGGAATGCTACAAACAGTTTACAAAGGTTACAAACTATAATTAGTCTCTGATTATTGCAGTATTAAAAACCTTACAAACGTTGCCAAGCAACTACATATTTAGATTCTTTCTTGCAGAATCTGTTCTGCATGTACGGAAGTGATCGAAGTAGTTAACTTAATCACTGTTACTATTGGTTTCATTGTCACTGATCCTACAGACATCATATTGTCAGGAAACTGTAAAGTTTGACCGTTATTAGTGCATATGCTGTCATAATGAAAGCCAGTGTGTGCTTTTTCATTATGACCATTGGTGTAAACAGAGACTGCTGTGACAGTTGTGATGTGTCCAGTACTTGCAGGGGCGTAGCCTGGATTGCCCCAAAATATGGAAAGGGGGTTTCCAGATTTGATACAACAATAGCCACGACACAAAACCACGCCTGCAATGGGTGGATCGCCGGTAAATTTAGCTTTACTTAATGATTTGACCTCTAACTTAAATATTTAACAGTCACTAGCCAGTATTAGGTCATGAGTGTGCGTACGCATAGACTCCAATAATGTCATACGTATTTGCACTACATGAAACTGGTCTGAAGATAATCTATTGCTCTGAACCTTCTTTGTCACTAACTAAGTATCCTGCAGAAGCATTCTATGAGGATGTTGTCTAGAAATTATGTTAATAATTTCATCTAACTTCATATCCAAGCCATAGTTAACGTGCATGAGTGCCAACCCAGTCAGTCTCTTCTCAGCCATTGTTGTACGCAGGTATGTCTTAAGCCTCCGTAGAACGCTAATGCTCCTTTCGCATTCACAGCTGGTGACTGGCAAGGTAGATACAATTCGCAACAATTGGAGGATGTTTGGAAACATAGCCTCTCTCTAGCATGGTAAAGAGACTTTGAAAGCGACGAAGGTCGTTCAGCTAAGAAGCTCTTCCACTTACACTTTCGTACGTTTAGCTCCTGCTGAAGTGTTGATGGATTGGGGAGGTCGTCCGCGTAGAACTCGGCAAGCTGGTGTGCAAGGTCCGTCGTGCTTTGCTCATGCTCTGGACTCATTGGGACAGACGGAACCGGCGACAGGGCCATCATCGCCTTCTTCTGAATTTCAGAGAAGCGAGTATTAATATGTGCTATCATTTCATCCAGAAATGGAACTGTTAAATCCCTTCTATAGTAATCTTCCGAGGTTAGAGTTGGCACATTATTTCTAAAAGTCCGTCAAGCACAACGGCGCGGAATTGAAGGTAATAAAGCATTGATAATCTTCGCCAAAGCAACTGCAGTGGCGTACAATTTTTTGTGGAATGTATCGATGTCTTCTCTTACTTCATACAGAGCAGTATGGACGCTATCAACTTCAAAATAGGCGGAGCAGATGTCTTGGGATCTGCCTTGCAAGGAAACTGTCAAACCCTTCACAAAGCCAAAGCAGGCATGTGCTAATACTAACGCCATTATAAACTCGAACTGCGTGATTGTAGTCAGAAGAGTTGCAGCTTTAGTAGTTGACTCTGGATTCCAATCTTGACCAGTGTTGACAAGTTCCAGTGTAGTGACTACCGAAGGCAACAGTTTAATAAAAACTTGGAAAGATTCCATTCTGGCTACCCAACGTGTTTTGCATGTGTTAACCAGTTTTGTTCTTCGACATTGATCTACATGTAGCTTTTTTATATGTACCTGAAGTTCTTGTTCTCGTTTTGGAGACAAACTGAAGAAAAGGTAAATCTGATGTAAAGCGCATTGCATGTTGCGAATCCCCTGCACTCTACAAGCAGCAACGATACATAGGTTGAGGATGTGAGCTGCACAGTGGACATAAATTGCTTTAGGATGATTGCGCTGAATGCGATCAGCGGCTCCTTAATACTTTCTCACCATATTGCCCGCTCCGTCAAAACCTTGTCCACGTAGATTATTGCCATCAAGGGAGTGCTTTTGCATCGCACACAGTATATTCTGGGCAATTGCCTCGCCGCTAACGCCAGGAGCAAAATGCAAAAACTCAGAAAGTGCTCCTGAACAAGACCTGATTTATCAAAAACCCGAATGATGAGTGCAATCTGTTCCTTCTTGGTCGCATCAGCAGCCTCGTCTGCACATACTGCAAAGAATTTGGCCTCTGTAACTTTCTGAACAATTTTTTTTCTATATCCATTGGCTAGTAGCTGCAATTAAATCATTTTGGATAGTTGGAGAATGACATTGCGCATTTCTAGGTGCAGTTGCAAGGTGCTCCCTGAGAATTTGATCACCAGCATCCATATCAAACCGAAGAAGTGCTTGAAAATTCCCAAAATTGCACAATTGCTTAGACTCTTCATCTGTTGCAAACTTGCTCTCTCAATGACCTCTTAGAGCAATGTTCTGCCTACCACAGAATATAACTGCTTTGAGAATACTCCTCAAAATGGCTCTATTTCTCTGAATGATATCGAAAGCTTGAGCTTGAAACTGCTGCTCAACAGACGAATGTCCGTCCTCCATTTGGCCTATGTATGCTGCAGAATCCTCCATTGCTACTCTGTAAGTTGCCTGCACATTGTGTTCGTGAAGTGTTTGTTTCGCACGAGTAAAACATGTCATGGGAGCTGTTGCCAACTGTCCAAGGGACAAGCGGACTTTGGCAAAGAGAACACAGTCTCGCTATGACTCATTGGAAGTTCACGGTAGTTAGTCAGTCGACTGATCGTTTAGCTACATGATGCATTACGACCCAACGCATATATATATATATATATATATATATAGCCATGCATAGCCCTGGACGGCTAATCAATTGTAGCTCTGAACACACGATGTTATGTTCAACAGCAGAGAGGAGGCGTTGACTGTGGCGTGTTTGCTATTGCATTTGCTGTACATTTAGCTCTAGGAGATGATGTAGCAAGCCTGAAATTCGGCCAACCACGAATGAGAGAGCATCTGTACAAATGCTTGCATCAGAAGAAAATGACAGGTTTTCCGCAATGCGACCAAACAACTGCTAGACGCACTCCTAGACTTCGCCGTACCTACATAGAAATTTGCCGCAACTGTTTGATGCCAGAAGAATGCGATGACACCGTGCGGTGTCAAAATTGTGAGGACTGGTTTCACGTTGGTTGTCTTCAACATGGTCTACCACAACAAAGTGACAAATGGGGCCGTGACAACTGTTTGTAAGAACGCTGTGACCACAGTAGACGATATAGAGTCAATTGCTTTAATTAACGAATTTAACTAAAATAGATGTTTTCAGCCGCAAATTTAATTAGACAACAAACACGCAATTTGTAACATGTCAATTTGTTAGAAATTTAGCTCAAAAACGCAGACTGTAAAATAGAGTTTAGAATGTCACATTTTAGATGTGCGAAATTCTCATAATAAGTACGGCGCAGGAATGTCAAATTCTCTAAAAAAATACGGCTCGAGAGATGCCAAATATCCTAGGAAATACTGCTCGGAGGATGCCAAATTCCCTAGCAAATACTGCTCGAGAGATGCCAAATGCCCTAGGAAATACTGCTCGAGAGATGCCAAATTCCCTTGGAAAAACTGCTTGGGGATGCCAAATTCCCTAGGAAATATGGCTCGGGAATGCCAAATTCCCTAGGAAATACGGCTTGGGATGTCAAATTGTTTAGAAAATACAGCTCGGGCATGCCAAATTCCTTAGGAAATGCGACTCGGGGGATGCCAAATTTCCTGGGATTCCAAATTCCCAAGGATATACGGTTCGGGGATGCAAAATGTCCCGAAGGGATACCAAATTCCCTAGTGAATATGACTCGGGGATACCAAATTCCCGGGGATGCCAAATTCTCTATGACACCGGGCAATGTCGAAACATGCCTGGCTACGCCCCTGACTTGAGGACTGTAGGATGGCTTGAAACGTAGCCACCTGATTTGTGTAGTTGTGGGATGGGGAGAGCACACATACACAGGCATTTGGTAGTTGTCGCTCGCTGCCTGAATTTCAACCTGTTTTCCCAACAGTCCTAGTTGATGTATGGATTTTGAGTATTGTTGAAATGTGGTTGTTTCAGAAGTAATATAAAATTTTTGGTATCTGTCACGGTTAAGCACTGTGACACCTGAAAGAAATTTTTGTCATACCTTGTATGCTCTGTTGTGGTCTTGTGTTATTGTGCCTGCCTAATTGAAATCACAAAATGAGTTGTACATATCAATAATATGTCATGATAGAATTAATACTGTAAATTAAGCAGTTTTGAATTTCATAAATTTTGCCAGGACTAATGAATTTTCCAAGTTAATAACTTGCTGAAGTTGTAGCTGACAACTTACAGACAGTCAACATCGAACATACTAGTATACTGAATGTGATAAATACCATAGGGTTGTTTGTGCACAGGTGTTGTGCTTGGCTTCATAAGACGAATTATCTCAAAAAGGCGACGACGACGCATTAGATCGGTCCGAGGTTGAAAGCGAGAATGAAAAAGGCGGACAAATAATTATCGCGGAGGGCGTGATGGACGGCGTATTGTCTGGCGTTCCTCCTCCTGGTAAGGTGAGCGGTAAAGTAATAATATTCTGCGTTTATCGTTGTGAGTCTATTGTAGCAAGTGGTGAAGTGTTTAAATTATTGTAAATAGTGATAGACGAAGAAGTGGAAGCTATGATGGAGTCGCGTGACGAGGGTAAATATTAATTAATTCTTATCTTACCTTTGTTTGAATGAATGTTTAGGCATGTTGTCAAACGAATAATTGTCTGTTTACGGAAGAACTTATGCCCATTACTGCGTCAGACTTCACCATATTGGCAGATATTGAGGACGAAAACAAAGAGAAATTAAACGGTAATTTCTACTCGTGTCATGCTGTACAGAGATTTTCCAAATCCCTTTCAAACCTGCTTCATCACAAATTTAGCCCCGCCTCGTAGAGGGTGGTCACAGTTGGTGATGTAGGTGATATTATATGCTAATCATAATCGTAATTGGAGCTCACGAAGACACAAAATTTTGACAATGCACTGTACAGTTGAGTACCCGATGTAGGCATTCGGGATTTGTGTTCATTCACATGCACGCACTCCTACTGTTTTGTCTGCCATCTCTGTAGTATGATTATTTATGTATCTCACACAGGCATCAGGAACGAGGTGTTTACAAGTGTAAAGTTGAAAGGCCTGCCAGCAGGTCATTTATAGCGTTGCTTCATTAATTTTTATTTAACTTCATTAGGTAAATTATCTAAGCCCATCCTACAAATATCCCCTACAAGTATATTACGTGACCGGCCTGCACTATACTATAGATAGTGTTTCCCGTGTCGGTAATTATCTTGTAAGACCAACAGACTAGGAAATTGAAAACATTTTAGGTTAAATAGTGTAACCTGGTACAACTAGAGCAGCTATTAGTGGTCTAGCAATAAGCAAAAATGGTGTAAACTTTGCCTCATTACTTACTCTCAAGTTTAACCTACTAGGGATATAAACTACAGGATATCAGAGAGACTTTTTAACAATTGATTGCTTCATAGTAAACAAAGAATGAAAATAATAGTATGCGTCCCAGTCCGAAATCAAACGCGTACAAAGATGCATCAGATGTATTGTAGAAAATCAACATTATTATACAGTATAATGAATAAATTTGCGTATGCTCAATATAAATAGACAAAAGGAATCAAAACGAATTTGTTGATCCAACAAGTACAGGGTTGCTGTACTAAATAATTATTACAATTTATACTTTGAAGTTACAAGCACTGATGACTACCATAATTTTTACTACATTGAAATATGTTATCATCACTAACGGCTCTGTGCTAAGGGATCCTACCCTGGAATATGCGCATAAAAGGAGACGGACAGGTGACAACGACAACTTACAGTTAACTGGTAATTTCTATTACATTACAATAGTAATAATAATTACTAACTGCTCTATGTTAGCTGCTTCTCTCTTTACTACTACTGCTGTTGCTAGAGTTCGTAACTTGGATGTGGTGTTTGTAATCTTTGTTGCCAGCGTTGTTTTACGCGATAACATTGTCTACTTATTGTTTAAGTGATGCTTTTATTGAAAGTTATAAAAATGAATGGTTGCATGCTAACTCAAAGACACTGCAACATAAAGTTGACTAAACAATAACCACAGTTAATTAGATGAATCGACGAAGAAGCACTGGAGTTCAAACTCTCCGGATCCGCTCTTACCTATACAGCTTGACTGTAATCATAGATTGTTAGACACATAATTCTCAGCATCCGCTCTTGTGAAATTTTGCGTATACTTACCAACGATAAAAATTTAACAATAAATAAATATATATATAGCGCGCGCTTTTTAACAGTCGGTCGTTGGTTCATTCGCTTCATTACTGTCTACCCCGGTGTTGCACGCGTTTGGTAATTAACAGAAGAATTAACTAAACAACGAATTAGGAGAGAACAAACATATTAAATTAATGATAAAATTCAGAGAATTTTATTTCCATCTCTAATACTTGCTATAAGGTGTGGCCCCACGGCAATTTTGCCGGGCCCCTTCCCCAGGACAATTATTAATGACTGGCCACTAACTCTAACTAACTATCTCCTGCTTTCAATATATTTGGTTACATTCTTAATTAAAGAAGTTCAAAAAACAATTCACATAAAGTTTGGAAAACATGCATACAAGTTGGTATAGTCTACTATCATTTGTAGTAATTCGTCATCAAAAATGTTTGAGAATATTGACAACTCTGTGCAGCCGGGGTCTTGAAATGTTGGTCCTGGTTGTGAACCAAAATACACAGGAATGGTAGCAATTACGCTGTCGGCCTTTTTTCCATTTCAAATCACAGGAATCGATGTCATCCATTGTCCTCAAACTTCGAAGTTGACCTTGTTGAACAAGTTAGTGTTGAGCTTGTTGATTTGGTTGACCGACTGCTCGCCCGGCAGGTCTTGCTGGTTTGGTAGCATGTACTTGGTAGGGATGTCGGACGGTTGGTTGAGCAGCTGCTGGTAGACTGGTAGTTGTTGCTGCGGTAGTAGTAGTGGCAATGAAAGGAATTGTTGAGGGAGTAGTACATGTTGTAGCAGTGACCGTTGCAAGAGTAGTTGTAGCAGTATCAGAAGTGGCAATAGTTGTGGTCCATATAGAAACACACGAAATTTTATTAATTAAGATACATCCCAAACATTACAGGTTTACTTTATACTTGTCATTATAAATGTACAGAGACAGTCTCTTAATTAATTAAACAGACATAATACAAATAGATAAGGTCTTTACTTTGCTCTGCTTTGCTCCAGATACGACGCAATCCGGTTTTGTAACATAGTCTTGTCACATGATCACAAGCATGCCCTGCTATTGCCTCGCATTCGGCGTATTTTTAGAATCTACGTAATGCCTTGTTTGCACTCCAACCATGCACGGAATGCTGTTAACGCCGCAATGACGATGAGCACGCTCGCTCTTCTTGCACAAAAAGCCAGGATTGGCTGCCAATTTATGTAGCTAGCGCAGCCAATCGCTTCCTGCCGAATTCAAAATGCGGTAACACAGTGTAAGTTCTCTGTACTTTATTTGCCAGAAGCGATTGCAGGAAATCTCAGTGAAATGGCAAAGTAAATATAATTTGCTCTAAGGAATGTTCAATGTACATGTATCAACTAAACTCATATTAGCCACATTTCTAAGCACATACTCGAAAGCTAAAGTTTAAGGACTCTGTAGTCAAATGTGCGGTAGAAATTGGTTAATGCATGGGACTGGTGATGCAGAGGAAGAACATGCATTACCGTTACTATACATTACTGTCATGGAGTGACGGATCATAGCATGGAAACAGTATATATGCATGCATGCACCTGTTTCAGACCAATCTCAGTGTAACACCAGTAAAAACAAGTATGCTCAAAAACTTACTAGAAGAATGATACTGCACGGTAGACAATTCTCTATACGACGCCCAAAGAAACTGTCTATCAGATTATTTAATTGCCTTAATAAAATATTTGTGACAATCTGTAGAATGTAGCTCTTGTTTTTGTAACATATATGTAACAAATATCTGGCAATTTATTTTTGAAATGACGTCATATTAGTTCTAATCGTCTTTGTGCCACGGCATTAGTAAAGTCTAGATGTACATTACCAAGGTGCATAAGCATGGCTGAGTTCTGGATCACGAGTCTCAAACAGAAGTTATTCTGTTTCTTACCTAATAGCTTCACTGTTGCAAAAAATAGTTGGAAATAGTCTCATTCCAGATGCTAGTAGCCTACACGCAGACTCACTTTGCTGCAACAGTTTGTTCTCAAACAATCTCAAAATCTATTCACTTTTTAGTACAAAAACATTTAGCTCACACTAAACATATTAAAAATTGCTCATAAATTATATACTCGTATTTACCCTCAACGATCAGCGAACTGGTCGAGTATCACGTGATCACAAGATCGCACACCCTCGTTCTCTGATTTCGTCTGCTGATTGGAACGGTGTGGCATCCAAGACATCTCGAATAAACTCAGATAATTGCCATACGCGTACAATTTGCGTACATAGCGCGAATGACGGCGGCGCCGACAGCATCCACGTCAATTTGTGTCCACATGACAGCTACATGCGCACAAGTACTACACTAGATAGACATTTGGATACGTATACTAGATACGCGCGTGACGCAACAAACAGGAAGTGGTTTTTTTAGCGCTATTCTGGCTACATTTTTGGCTGTTGCGTAGGCGCGTTACTTCGCAGCTCCAATACAACCGCAAATTTTTCGAAAAATTTTACAGAGAGCGACATGATCTTGGACACTATAAACATACAAACTAATGGCCATGGCGCTGTGTCTAAGCGTACGACGGTCGAATCGTTGTCTGCATTTAACGTTTTAACCTTTACTGCATTATCTAGAATGGAGCAAAAACAACTGGTAACCAGAGGCCCCTACGGTACCGTCACAACAAAGCCTAGTCATGTGACTGTAAATTCATTCATTTATTAATTAACATACCAGGAATGTATAATCTGTAATCCGGCGACTCTTTTTATGGAAAGACCATCGTGCACACTGCTCCTTCCGACGGCATGATTCAGGCAGTGTCAATTTGCATCTTCTGTTTGGGGCCGGTCGAAATTGCGGCAATAACGTTTTCATTGATGGTATGTAGCAAGCAAACATATTTATTAACCATTGTCCCAGATGTTATTATAGTAGTGAAATTGTCCTCGTCGGTAAAGCATACGCTAAATTTCACAAGAGCAGATGCTGCCATTTACGTATCTAACAATCTATAATTACAGTCAAGCTGCATAGGTAACAGCGGATCCCGAGAATTTGCACACCAGTGATTATTCGTCGATGCATCTAATTATGTAACAGTGATTGCTTGTATAAAGAACAAATTTGATATGACATTAAATAATACAATTAATTGTGGCAATACTAAATCTAAATCTTTATGTTATATAAAGCACCCAATGCGCTAAATTTGTTGCTAAATATCTCTATTTTAACTACTAGTGAAAGTGCACCATCTAATACGACTACACACGATTGCATACTTTCCAACAACTAGCTAATACTGTTAGCTTACAAAACCATAGTTCTGCTAGGTCATATGCGTTTCATGCAGTTTGAAAAAGAGTACTTTTTCAAACACTAGTATAAATGCGATAACTTCAAGGCTCTAATTTGCACTGAACACATAAGTGGATGAAGTATTCCTATTGTCTGAATTTAAAAAAACGTCAAAATGTTGCACTAAAGAATAATTATTGTGTGTCCAGCTGCGGCATGCAGATGACAGTGTCACAATTTTTCTGTCAGACGTTTCAATTGTACGAAACTAAGGCTGCTACACTGTAGCCTTACTAAAATTTCACAAGTAAATAACACTTCGAGCCAGATCATAGATTCGTGCTTTGTGCTTGGGACACTGAATGTATATCTTTCATTGAGAAACTACCACCTACAATCTACTCTAATTAATTATGCTTCTTTGTAAATTAACAACAGCTGTACATGTCAATAAGCACAGACAGACCTTCTGCAGTTTGTCCGTTGAACTATGCACATGCGCAATCTATGAACATCACTAAGAAGAGCTTACTAATGATTGAAGTTGATTTTCTTGCCAGGCACTTGAAACGTTACGTGCATTAGCCACAATGCAAAAATTACCTCACTTGACTATGCTCAAGTGCACATGTCCAACCGAGACTGTGTTCCTTTAAGTTTTAGAAGGGCATACCAAACAACCCTACACTGAATCGCAACACTTGATCAAAACGTGATATCTACTTGTCACTAATTTATGTTCCTTCAAATACAATTTTTAATATGTCTTTTAAATCTTTCTCGCCATTAATTAATCTGGCCTGTAACCCAAACATTACCGCTCTTATGAAAAAGTGCTAATTAATTAAAGCAAGTGATATATCACAAAAGAAAAGTACAGTCTAAAGTACTAATACAATACATATGACTGACTATTCTAGAGACAAACAAACTAGAACACTGTTTTAGTCAGATGAGCCACCCAACCTAGTTAGAGCAAGTGAGACAATCGTCACAAACAGCTGTGTATAGTCTGATGCAAACTCGACTAATACAATACATATGACTGACTGTTCTAAAGATAAACAAACTAGATGAACCGATTGTAGGGAAATGCTACGAATATATCTAAGTATTTAGATAGACTCCGCAATATAATTGTGGTGATGAACTATACAGACTAGTTTGTTGTCTAGGAAAAATCGAGACACATTAAAAGTACTAAACTATCACCCTACTACAAGTATAGTAGACCGCGCTCTTTCACGGGCACACTCTATTTAGTACACGGTACCGTACAAGGGTGGGGTGGTTCTCCAGTAGCAGATCACAATTCTTCATTTGCATGACGTCTCACAACTTACCAAGTAAACAGACATGCACATCCATCGTTTTCTACGACGCTTTTTGAACCGTCTTTGAAGTCAACCCAACTGAACTCTTTGCTCAACTCAACTCAATTAATTTAATAATTAACTCAACTACCGTAGAATAGTGTGCATCTACGACTGAAAGAACATGGTCATAGCTAGTCAGCTACAGCTAGCTAGCATTAGGTACTACGTAGACTACTATGTCAATGCTGGGTATAGCTACTGGAACAAACGAGTCCGTATACTTCGTTATCACAGTTGCCAACTCGGCGATCCGCTAGTACTGAGCTTAGCTATGAGTTAAGTACATAGATATTCGTAGCATTTCCCCTGCAACCGGTTCATCTACCGTAAAGATAACGTGTTGTGTACAATGAACGTACCTACACAGCTAGTGACCGCGGTATTCACTGGCACAACGTTGTGTGTCAGAGCGGAGTTGTCCGCGGCCAAGAGCTGCCGACGTGGTTTGGCACGTGACGGAAAGTAAAGTAAAAAAAAACACCTGCCATTGTGTTGGAAATGTGATCTTAGACACTCGTTCGAATGGCAGCCTTGATGAGACCCCGCTGTTTCTAGTGTCTTGGGTCATTTCTATATTTTCTTTATTTCAGAAATTGAGTAAGCGAACTGCGCGTTTAAGTTTATAGTTTTGAGCACTTAGGTACCTAAAGATCAAACTTTAAAAAATATATCTACTAAACGTACGGCCATTTATTTTTCTACATTTCAATTTCCATGTTTTAACTTTCAATTTTCAATTTTTATAAATTTTTTAAATTAAATTTTAAAGTTTTCAAGTTTAATTTTTACTTGCATTGTTATTTAAAATTTTTGTATTTATTCAATTTTAAATTTTAATTTTTTTACTTTTTATTCTCCTTATTTTTTGTAAAAAAATTATCTTTTGATGCTCGACTCTTGTTTATCTTTAGATTTCTTAAAATTTAGATTTTTAGACACCTATGTGCTCAAAACTAGAAAATTTTGAACGCGCAGTTCGCTTATCCAAATTCTAACATGAATAGAAAATTGAAATGACCCAGGACACTAGGCACAGAAGGGTATCAGCGGGACTACCATTCGAACGCGTGTCTCAGGAGATCACAGTTCCAACAGAAAAGCAGGTGTTTATTTTTACTTTACTGTGCCAGTGACTAGCGCGGTCCCTAGCTGCGTAGGTACGTGCATTGTACAAAACACGTTACCTTTACCGTAGATGAACCAGTTGGAGGGGAAATGCTACGAATATATACGTACTAGTTAGCTAGGCTGCTGCGGCGTAGCCAGGAATGCCCCAAATATGGAAAGGGGGTTTCCGGATTTGATATAGCAATAGCCACACCCCAAAACCAAGCTAGCAATGGGTGGATCACCGGTAAATTTAGCTTTACTTAATGATTTGACCTCTAACTTAAATATTTAACAGTCACTAGCCCGTATTAGATCACCAGTGTGCGTACGCATAGACTCCAACAATGTCATACGTATTTGCACTATATGGAACTGTTCTGAAGATAATCTATTACTCTGAACCTTCTTTGTCACTAACTAAAGTATCCTGCAGAAGCATTCTACGAGGACGTTATCTAGAAAATATGTTAATAATTTCATCTAGATTCAGATCCATGCCATAGTTAACGTGCATGAGTGCCAACCCAGTCAGTCTCTCTTCAGCCATTGTTGTACGCAGGTATGTCTTAAGCCTTCGTAGAAAGCTAATTCTCCTCTCGCATTCACAGCTGGTGACTGACAAGGTAGAGACAATTCGCAGCAATTGGCGGATGTTTGGAAATGTAGTCTCATTAGCATGGAAAAGAGACTTTGAAAGCGACGAAGGTCGCTCAGCTAAGAAGCTCTTCCACTTCCACTTCCATACGTGTAGCTCCTGCTGAAGTATTGATGGATTGGGGAGGTCGTCCGCATAGAACTCGGCAAGCAGGTGTGCAAGGTCCGTCGTGCTTTGCTCATGCTCTGGACTCATTAGAACAGACGGAACTAACGGCAGAGCCATCATCGCCTTCTTCTGAATTTCAGAGAAGCGACTATTAATATGTGCTATAATTTCATCTAGTAATGGAACTGTTATATCATTTCTATAGTAATCTGACTGGGTAAGGGCCGGCACATTACTTCTAAAAGTCTGTCGAGCACAACGGCGTGGAATTGAAGGTAATGAAGCATTGATCGTCTCCGCCCAAGCCACTGCAGTGGCGAACAATTTTTGTGGAAAGTATCGATGTCTTCTCTTACTTCATACAGAGCAGTCTTGACGCTATCAACTTCAACATAGGCGGAGCAGATGTCTTGGAATCTGCCTTGCAAGAAAGCTGTCAAACCCTTCACAAAGCCAAAGCAGGCATGTGCTACTACTAACGCCATTATAAACTCCAACTGCGTGATTGATTTCAGAAGAGTTGCAGCTTTAGTAGATGACTCTGCATTCCAATCTTGTCCAGTGCTGAGAACTTCCAGTGTTGTGACTACCGAAGGCAACAGTTCCATAGAAACTTGGAAAGATTCCATTCTGGCAACCCAACGAGTTTTGCATGTGTTAACCTGTTTTGTTCTTCGACCTTGATCTACATGTAGCTCTTTTATATGTACCTGAAGCTCTTGTTCTCGTTTTGGAGACAAACTGAAGAAAAGGTATATCTGATCTAAAGTGCCTTGAATGCTGCGAATCCCCTGCAACTTACAAGCAGCAACCATACATAGGTTGATGATGTGAGCTGCACACTGGACATAAATTGCTTTAGGATGATTGCGTTGGAAGCGAGCAGCGGCTCCTTGATACTTTCCCGCCATATTCCCAGCTCCGGCATAACCTTGTCCACGTAGATTATTGACATCAAGGGAGTGCTTTTCCAGCGCACACAGTATATTCTGGGCAATTGCCTCGCCGCTAATGCCAGAAGTACAATGCAAAAACTCCAAGAAGTGTTCCTGAACAAGACCTGATTTATCAACAAACCGAATGATAAGTGCAAGCTGTTCCTTGTTGGCCGCATCAGCAGCCTCCTCTGCACATACTGCAATGAACTTGGCTTCTTTAACTTCTTAAACAATTTCTTCTGTATCCATTAGCTATTAGCTGCAATTAAATCATATTGGATAGTTGGAGAAAGATATTGGGCATTTGTAGGTGCAGTTGCAAGGTGCTCCCTGAAAATTTGATCACCAGCATCCATACCAAACCGAAGGAGTGCTTGAAAATTCCAAGAATTGCACACGTGCTTAGACTCCTCATCTGTTGCAAGCTTTCTCTCATAATGACCTGTCAGAGCAATGCTCTGCCTACCACAGAATATGACTGCTTTGACATTACTCCTCAAAATGGCTCTGTTTCTCTGAATGACATCGAAAGCTTGAGTTGCAACTGCTGCTCAACAGAGGAATGTCCGTCCTCCATTTGGCCTATTTAGGCTGCAGAATCCTCCATTGCTACTTTGTGAGTCGCCTGCACATTTTGATCTTGAAGTGTTTGTTTCGCACGTGTAAAACATGTCATGGGAGTTGTTACCAACTGTCCAAGGGACAAGCGGACATTGGCAAAGAGAACACTGTTCACACAGAAGCCCCCTTCGAGTAGGCCAACCAGGGGTACTCTTTTAACCATGGGTGCCGAAATGACCTGGTTTTACCGTACTCTTTCTTGCTAGGAATCTTGAATTCGGAAGTTGGCCGAAAGGCATTAGTGAGAAGCCAGTACTTCCTTTCATCAGTGAGTGAGCAAAGATAATCCGTACTGTACCTTCCTAGGTCAGGGCAATTGTTAGACTGGGAGCAGCAGGCTGCTGAATAAACCGGGTTGACTGTTCACTGCAAGTCGGTCGAGAAAGTACGGAAGACGACGCGGAAGACAAACGGAAAAAACCTGCCGAGGCCTGTTGCGACAAAGATTGATATGAGCTCTATTTGACGAATTAAGTGCAGGTCAGCTAGCCCATAATGCATGCTTTACAACTGACCTACAAATAACCTAGTAGCGCAAAATAGAGACAACAAAAGAGTTACCCGTTGTTTCAGCTTCATCTGCCGTTCTCTTGACGAAACCTAACGACGGTGACAATAGCGACGACTGTTCTCGCTTGTTCATCGTAATTTATTTTTCTGCTGCATTGTTTTTATTGTTTTAGAATGGCAAATGGTAGACCGCTGGCAGTGGAAGTCCCCCACAGCAGATTCACATCACAGTCCGGTCACGTGACCGTAAGTATTGATTTTTAATAAATTAACAGGTTTGAGTATAGTCTAGTATCCATCTCTTCTATTCTTTCTACAGACTGACGAAATCACTGCTCTTTCGACCTACTGTACATGTTGCCTGGCATGGTTCTCTTGCTGCTGCTGTTGTTGGCCGCTCGGATGTTTGGCAATATATTTTTGGAATAGGGTAATATGCATACATTTTTATAAATTGATGCGTGAAGCGAGTACGTTGTCATCCATTACAGGCGTGCAAGAGTTTTAGGCGAGGAGATGTTGCCAGTGGTAACGAGGCTGCTCGAACCTCTCGCGTTTTCAGCATTGTGAGCATTGTGATTGGCATAGCAGTCTATATTACAACAATTATCGCCGCGACTATTATTTTAACCTTTAAAATTAAAAACAAGAACCCTGACGATAACAATTACTAGCATTCCGAAATCTCCTAACTGGTTGAGACCGTTGAGACAAGGATAGGATCTATGTTCTACTATTTTTAGTGTATTACGTTTCGTTGTTTGTGCTGTTGTTTCTTGTTGCAGCTTGATATTATTACATCGGTGTCACGTGTCTTGAAGTGTGCGCATGCAACCTTCACTCTTTGCAGACGTTTCCTCCGCAACAAAAATATATGTCACAATTTTTGATATGCTCGCGCGGTTAGACGCGTGTGTTTACAACTTCCTCGCTGAATACGGCCTTGAATAGAGAGGCAGTTGTTCCCCTACATTACTAGTTGTAATCTCGTAAGTAAATTACAAACAAGGTGACTGCATATTCTCACAAATGTTTACGTTAAGGCCTAAATTATTTCGGACCTCCCCAATTTTTGAGGTTTTGCCTGTCATTGCTTACTTCCAATTTTTTTTCTAATATAGAGACTTGAACTTTAAGAAGAATGGCAGTTCTTGGGTGCAATTTCCTACTCCATGTTATGTGTAATATTTGCGTCCATTTCTTCTTGCTTGTATTGCTAAGTCTTCCAATTACCTATACTACAATTGGTCCAGAATTTTATTGGTTCAGTAGTCCAGAATTCCAGTTGCCCAGAATTCCAGTGGTCCAGATTTCCATTCGCCTGACCTAGAATTGCAGTGAACAAGAATTATTGTGGTGAATAATTTCAGTAATATTTCTGCGCATGTCAATGGATATACTGCTTGAATACGGCTAGCTAAGGGCATATGCAACCGAGAGAGAGAGAGAGAGAGAGAGAGAAGGGGGGGGGGGGGGGAGGGAGAGAGAGATGTAGGAGTTACAGAGAGAAATCTATGTCATGTACGCTTGAGACATCTCAGTTTCCGACATTAAAAGCGAACAGCGAGGATTCCATGGTTCAGTTTCCGACATTAAAAGCGAACAGCGAGGATTCCAAGTAGACAGCTCTATGCTAGGGTGTATGAGATGGAATTGCTTGATACCCACGAGTACACGTACACGAGGATTGAATTGTTTTTATATGCTAACGTTTACTGCATGAATTTATAATGTAGAATGGACTTGCGTACACCGCTGGTAACCGGAGGTCCCGACGATACAATTACAAGTGAACCACGTCACGTGACCGTAAGTTACTAATTACCACAGCTAGTTATAGTCTGTCATCTACAATTTCTCTACTTTTTACAGACTTTTGAGCACATTGCTCTTTCAGACGATAAGATTTTCAAATTGTCGGTGTTAACTTGCATTTTCTGTTTTTGGCCGGTTGGAATTGCGGGAATAATTTATTCGGTTAAGGTAACGTGCAAAACTGTTATTAAACGTCGCAGACGTGTTCTAGGTATACGTTTATATTTATTATAGGCACGCAATCGTTATGAGCGAGGTGATGTTGATGGTGGTGACGCTGCAGCACAAATTTCTCGCGCTCTCAGCGTTGCGGCCATTGTTGTTGGCACAATCTTGTACATTGCTGGAATCAGCGGAGTAATTGGTGGTTTCGCTTAACGATTAAAATAACAAGAATCATGCATGCAATGTTGTAGTTGGTTGAAATCGTTTTTAAAGATATTGTGTGCTTTATGATTTGATAGTATTCTGTTTTACTCCTATTGTGAATGCATTGTACCTTTTATTGGCATGTTTTTAAGAACATTAAGGCTGTTTACCTTATATGTATGCGCTATACACGTAATTGTTTGTGATCATTTTCTATAAACAATCTAAATCGTAGAATAATAATTATTATAACAATTAATTTAAGCAAAATACATTATATATTTAGGCGCGCATAAATAATTGCCAATGCGCAGGTCAGTCGGGTATCAGGTGATTCAACAATTCTGCTTTTCTCTCTCTGGTGATCACGTGTAGCCTACTAATCATATCTTCTTTAAAAATGAGGACACGATGTCAGTACAGCGTCGATCTTGCATAAGGTTTTAACTTTTTGAGCGACTAGAAGATTAGAAGCTCAATTTAATTTAGAAAACAAAAGATGGCGTCATACCGTTTTGTATACAAGCTGAGTAGCTGGATCTATTGAACTGCTGATGATAGTCGTTCGTGTTCAAAGCGACACCTACTCCTTTGCCTAAATCAAATTGAAATAGATGCTTTCACACATAATTTAACCATTTTTTCAATACTTCTTAGTACTGTAAAATGTTATGTGCACGTGATTGCAAAGCTCAAAGCAAACCATTGTATAGTGTGCGATTGCGTGCATAGGTGCGTGTAAGACTGGCAGTTAGTTCGTACATGGCTATAGAGGTACAAACCAATAATTATAACAGACTCAAGAGTATCTATCTGCTTCCACTTGCACTGTAATTCTAATTTCTTGCCAATTTAGTTCAGTAGTTATGCTTGACTCTTAGGAGGAATTGGGGTTGTCAGTAAATGAGTGACGCCTTAGCTACCTAGTATGATGGCTGTGAAAATTAGAAAGGAATGATAATTAGGAAATGAGATCGCACAGCTGCGCAATGAACAATGTTGTGTGTCACGATGAGGAATACTGTTTCATTCACACTACACAGTTGGGGTCACATTCCATTCACACTAAAGGCCTCTCCACACTAGACCAGAATGGATCGCGATCCGATCGGGATAGCGAGCGTCCAGACTGCAGTTTGAAAACGATACCTCCACCTCAATTCGATATCACGTGTCTGATGACCGATGTGTACGTGTGGCTTCTTTGCTTGTGGAAAGCACTGATACAACGACGTAAGGTGAGCGAGAGCAAAGACGAGCGAGGAATGTTAGTTAGCTGTTCCGACTACACGCTGCTGACGAATAGCGTACGTGAAGGTAACGCCAACTATTTCTAAAAAGATTCAACCGATCGCGATCGGATCGCCATCGAAACCACCTCGCGATGTGGATCGGACGGATCGCGATCCAATTGTGCGAGGTGGACAGGCCTTAATAATTGCATTCGTGTAGAGTAATGAATGGCAATATTTTAGGAACAAGCGGTCACGGCTGAGTGGAATCACGGATCCACGGGTCCACATACAATATATGTCAAACAGACTGCAGCGATTGGTCTCATTTCGCGAAAACCATTCACCGAGATGGGAGCATGCGCTAGTCAGATGTAACGTTGCCGTCTAATTTTTACGTGTTAGGGCGTGGCAGCATTCCACGGCAAGTCTGATAGCTTCGCTCTGGATCTAGAGTTCTCGCGTTTCGCGCGCTCTCTGGTCTGGAAGTTCGAGGCTAGCTTCGCTCTTGATTTTGTCCATGACGCCGTCGATTTCAACAGTTGACGAAGAAGGAGACATCACGTTAGTGAACTTCTAGCAACACGTTTCTGACAAGCGAGAAGTCTACATAGGGTAGTTTGCGACTGCTAGACTAGCGTACGATCGACATCCGGTATATACGGGATTTTGCTGCTGCAACATTATTATAAGCAATTTTGTTGTACGGGTCCAAAATACGTCGAAAACGTTGTCCAATCACAAACAAGCTTCTCTTGCAGTCTCGGAATTTTTGTTACCTGTCGTCATACAAGAACATTGGAGGGTCGTCGCGCTTCGAAGCGAGTTTGTAGGCCTGTCGCCGCTCCTGACAAGCTCGATTTGGAGTACGTTCATTTTGACGGGGATGAAGAGGAAGAGTTCGGAGTCGCTGCTGGTGCTGACCGGTACCAGCGCGACAAAGACTCTGATTGGAATGATGAGGCACAACAACGTCAAATTGATGCCCAAGCTGCAGTCCTGTAGGCTGAAGAGTCTACGGAGTAAGTTTTCAAGTGCTTCTTCAGTTCAGTTTCGTGCGAGATAGAACGTTTTTCGACCGTGTTCTGCTACTTCCGGTTTGCGTGACGTCAGCCGTTGCACCGCAACCGAACCGCCTCGTCGAGTTTCTTGATATCGCTTTGTAGAGAGAAATATACACTGCAAGTGCGTCGTGTTATATCTGCACACATTTTCCTCGTAGCTGGTGGCGTAATTTAGATAAGGCTGTGCGTACGTCGACCGTTTTGGTTTTGTCTGAATTTGAATTTTTTTCTTGGCACCGACGAATCGAGTGTTACAGGAACGGAGGAAGAGGAGGGTGGCGATGATGGGTCTGCGGGCTCGCACGCAGTCGACGTCCCTGCTCCAAGTTCCAGGCCTGTTTCGCATCCGTAGTTTGGTTTTTTTTAATAGCTTCCGGCTTCTATGTGTGTGAGGCGAGCTCAACCACGTTCCTGTGAAGGGGCACAGGAACCATGTGTGGCTCCTTTTTATACTCCAGACCAGAACAAGAGGTATGCTAGCACTAAATCTGCTGTTAATTTGCATAATGTTGGTAATTCAGTGTGTTTTGGATTTGAAGCCATGACTTCTGCTTCCTTGATCTACCTTTGCCAAAGGGCAGACGAAGGCTGTGGGATGCAGAAGAACAGTTTGTGCATTAAATAATTAATTAGGGTAGTGCTAAGTGTTAATTCTGTTTTGTAGACAGCTGATTAATCTTGGTCTCCACCATCCTGATTGCTGTGATATAAATGAGGGCTTGGAGTGTCAAGATAGTGGGCTACTATATAACTTGATGCTAATTAGTATCTTCATCATTGACCACTGAATTTGAATTATTTCATAATTGTGACTTTGAGCCATCACGAAATCCAGGCCCCCAGCTTCCAGCAGGTATGGTGGAACCATCAATTGACCTGTTCCGGGTCTTTCTTCCGGAAGTTGTCTTCCAGGATATCGCTTACATGCCAACGCAAAGAGGCAATATTGTACTGAGTTTCAGAACTGCCATTAGCAGCATGACACCAACCCACAGGAGCTGGAGGCCATCTTTGGCCTCCTCTTGGGCATGGGAATTTCCAGTTGCCGGCTATTACAGACAACTGGTCCAACGTACGGTTTCTTGGATGCAGAGATTACAATCTGTGATTGTAATGTTTTGCCGGCGGTTAAATGCTGTCATGAGAGCTGTCCAGGTACGTCAAGTAGGCAAGCTTTCTGTCTGAAAAGGTTTGATTGATGTTGTAAATAGATGAACACATTCATCCCTCCTAGACAGCCTCAGAACCAACCTTGTCTGGCTGCGGCTGAACAAGTAGCAGCTGCACCACTAGCAACTTCATCATCATCACCACCACACCACTACCAGTACCAGTACATGTACCAGCTGCACCACCAGTACCAGCAGCCAGACCAGTTCAACCGCCTGCAGACCAGCAACCGGACAAAGCAGGCGTCTTTGAGTACAGACTATTTAGAATCTGTCCTGTCCTTAACCACCTAAGTGTAGTGGAAGTTTTATATTAATGCAGTTCACATTGCAATTACAATTTCAGATGAAGCACGCTTGCCGCCAGCTTTATCCTCCGGGGCAGAATGTTTGTATAGATGAACGAATGCTCCGGTTTAGAGGTAATCTGTAGGCACTTGGTTGTTATGTTTAGTTTATTCTAATGTATTTTTTCACAAGTAGAACTGGCATAAAACAGCACATGCCTAAGAAGCCCATCAAATGGGGGTTGAAGCTATGAGTTCTAGAAACATCGTGGGACGCAAACTTTCCCCTGAGAGCCGGCTACATTGTTGATTTTGATGCTTACCTTGGTTCCAGAAAGGTGCCACCGAGGAAGGCTTGACCGCCAGGGTTGTCATCGAGCTCTTGGAAACTCGCAACCCCGATCCTCCAGCAAGGTCTCTCGGCAAAGGATATCACCTATATGTTGACAACTACTATTCATCAAGTAGTGCTTATTTGTTTGATTGAAGAGATTTCCACCAATGTTTTTGTTCTTTAGAACATCTGTTTGAAAAGCTCAGAGACCTACATGTGTATATGCAGCTGACACGATACGTCGATTGAGACGCGGTTTTCCACCCCAGCTGAAGGGCAAATTGTTTTCGAGGGAGCATAGAGGCACCTGGAGGTGGACCAGGGATGGACACTGCTCCTATGTAGTCTGGAAAGATAGTGTGGATTGTGCCTTGCTTACCACAATACATCTGGGCACGTTTGCTTGCGACATAGTTCAACGCAGAAGCAAGGCCACCTGAGGTTTAGGACTTCAATTTATGTAGATGATGGAAAATGTTGACGTGATTTTTTTCAGGGGTAGCAAAGGATGTGCCAGCACCTCTGGTAATTCCAGACTACAACAAGCTCATCTCATAGGAGGTGTCGACCTCTTCCAACCAGGTGAACAGCTTCTATGCGGTCTTGAGGAGGGTCTACTGTTGGCCTATAGTTTCTTTTCAACTTTCTCGAGACCACTAATACCAACTCGTACATCTTGTATCGAAGCTGTTCAGACGACATGGTGAGTTCGCTTATATGGGTTGTTTAGTTGATATTAATTTCCAGGCACTTCTAGATCAGTCATAAAGATTTCATCCTCTAGCTGGTCGAAGAGCTAGTGGCTGGCCAATGTACCAACAAGAAATACCAGTCTCAGCGCTTTGAATGACGACCTGGCAACGTTGCCAATGCACTAGAATATATCCGGCTGGTATACCATATGCCGGCCTGGATGATTTGGTTGAGAGTTTTGGCTAGTTCGTTTTACTTTGTAACAGCGTTGTGTTGTTGAAATGGTCTGAGTGGTTAGGCATGTGTATAGAGTGAAACCTGTCCATGTATTTGGAATTTATTTACTAAACTAGCTGCATTGCACGGTCTTTGTCCGGTCAAAAGGTTAATCACATGAACCAACTATTGATTCAGGACCGTAGAAGTAGGTCTGACCACTTTTATAGGAAGAACTTTCACCAGAGGTGTATTCCATCTACTTCCGTTTCAGATAAGTAATGTAGTGTACCTATAGTGCAAACAACTTACGTTATAGTCAAATATAAACTCAAGTTAGTGCTAATGTTAGTTTTTGTCGCCGTAGGCTTTATTTCATCTATGCATATTCGTACGATTTGCATATACCTACTGCGGGTTCGTTCACCTGCCATTGAATAACTTATTCAAGGAATATTTGTGGAAACGTAGAAGCATGCCTTAGGGCCAGGTCTAAAATTATCAGCACAGTTATGTCTATAAAGGAAAATCAGCAGAACTCGATATCCATTACCAAATCTCACCGCGAATCTGCTGCATGTGATTCGCAGTGAGCCGGTGTACACCGGTATCTATTTAGATAATTGCATATGCATGCGGTTTGACCTTTCGTGGAACTTTGTCGTGAGCCGCTATTTATTTACAGCATGCGGTTTGACGTGCCGTGGAATGACTTCCTCTGGAAATATTTGGAAAACGTAGAGCATGCGAGAGGGACAGGTCTAGAATTATCACTGTACTGTTATGTCCATATATAGGAAAATCAGATACATATAGACGTGTGTACACAGAAATATCGCATATGAACTGATCTCGTCTAGGAGACACACTTCAATCTTGAAGTTGCAGTGCATCTACAAGCCAGATTGGTGGATCAGGAATACACAGCTGAGGTGAGCTGAGCAAGTGAGTGATCTGATCTCGATCGACTCAACTGCTAGTGCAGTAGAGTGTAGAGTCATACATCAATAATCGGACACTTTCCAATATCGAACACTGGCTTACGGAAACCAGACGATTATTTCTTGTATTGTGGTTCTCTGTGACGAAATAGAACTTCCGCTCCTTTCTCGTCTAGGGGACACGCCAATCAAACATCGGACAGTGGCCGGTTTTGGCTTTCGACGGTACCACAGTTCACTGTCTGCACTTTGACATAATAGTTCATCTACTATAACAACAGATCAGCAGCTCTGCACGTTGCTCTTCAGGAAGCTGAAGAAGAGTTCTAGGTGTGCATGACGCGGCGGTAGGGTTCGGCTAAGCAAGGCCTTATACTGCCCAGATCAAGCTCATCAACTACCGCCGTCTCTAGATTCATTTGTTCGCAAACGATGGCAATGTTCAGGACATGTTAGATGAGGGAGGGCTCTAGACGTTCTCACGTTAGCACCTGTAGATTCATTTGATTATTAATTTTATTTGTTTGCGGAAGGCCATCTAGCTCATTCTTTCAATACAGAGACGAGTCAAAGGCTCTTCGTGCTTGCGGAGCATTTAAAAAACGTCTGCGGTCAGTATTAACACAATTTATCACGGTTCTTGCCTATTTGTACTCGCATCAAGCAAACGCGGGTGTTCTCTAGTAGAGAACATGCCCGCTACTCTTCCTCAGCTTTCTGAAGAGCAACGTGCAAAGCCGCACATCTGGTATTATCACTGCCAGTAGAAGAGACATACACCTGTTATTCGAAGGTGCAGACAGTGAACTGTACCGTCGAAAGCAAAAACCGGCGGCTGTTCGACAGACGCGAAAAGCAGCGGAAGTTTTATTTTGCCACCGTGAGCAGCAATTACCTAAGTGATCAAGCTGAATGTAGCACGTCGTGTTACCGTGTGACTACTTTCTACATTCATACCTTAGATACAAGAAATCTTCGTATGGTTTCTATACGCCAGTGTCCGATATTGGAGAGCGTCCGTTAGTTGATGTATCACTATATATATATATATATATATATATATATGCAAAAGCCTAGAACAAACCGTTTGTAGTAAATCCTTTTTGTATACGACGTATGTGAGGTCGTTTGTCAGGATGGTGGTGAGCTTTGCTTTTTGGATATTAGACTCTGCAAATATGTACTATAAATTGCTATAGGTGTGTCCAACGGAAGACTACTATAATTGTCTCAAACTCAAGCCAGTCTCTCCCAGTCTCCGTCATTTCCGGATTGTCAGTCCCGCTCCAGAGTGACAGTCTGGAGAACGGATTTGCGGGGAGAGATTGCCTCGAGTCTAGCGAAAGACCGGACAAGCAGTGTTATGAGTTTTATGCTTGGACATTTGCAGCAGACATGTACAGTAGGACGGAAAAGCTGACTCGTACACATCTAGGATAAAATGTCGGACAGGAGAACATTGATCATTACAGGGGGCATCAAATGCCACTGATGTTTTAGCTTTTCTAATCTCGCGTAGCTGGACCTCTTTGCGAAGCTCCTCAGCAGCATTAAGTCAATATTGCGTATACCTACAGGTTTCTGATGCACATCTGGCTTCTGGCTGACACTAGCTCAAAATAATAAGATGTGATCAGCCTAGCATGAAAGAGGAATAGAACTAGAATTAATTTTTTAATTAATTAACAGTACAATTATGTTCTAGTTATCCTATCGCCTCGATAATTATCTCGGAATTAGCTGTCACTCACCCCCCAAGCGTAGTAACAATGATATCCAAAATTCGCTTAAGGATAAGTGATTTGTATCATGCATGGCCATTGATTGTTTGAATGACCGTTCTTTTTGAGCTGTGAGTATGTAAATCCTACTTCTTACTTGTTTGTCAACTCGTTCTGTATCTATTTATACGGGGTGTATTTAGTGCATTTAACAGGTCATTAGAGGCATATCAAATCATCAGCATGTTATTGAAACCAGCTGTGTTGTGCTGTTGATCATAGCAACGGTAGGGTATATACGCGTTTCCATTCACAGCGATAGGGTATCAGCGCATACCAGAGTAGAAACGAATTGTACCCTCTGTATCGACCAATCAAGCTTGTCAAAAACACGTGACATGATACAAGTTTAATTATTTGTCTTTCTCGGTAACTTAGAAATCCGAACCTATCAAGAATTAGTATGACTGCGAAAATGCACAGGGCCATCAAAACGGCTCTCAGTCCACGAAGGTCTGCAACCAACCCTGTACTGCTGAAGTTCGCAGCCGAAGACCAAGTCGACGGTCGATTCAAATACAACTTTGCACAAAAGCTCTTTTCAGAAAGTATGGATCTCGCCAACGAAGCACTCGACACACAATTCATTCAAGGCATCAAGGCAGGCACGCTCGATCCCACAGTTTATGGAGGATACACAGTTCAAGATGCAGCCTATGTCTATAACGGTCAAAGATGTTTCTATTTCGTCTAAGTCACATAATCAGTATTGTTATATTTTTTGTAACAGGGGCAGATCTGTTTGCAAAACTGAATAAGAAAGCTGCCGGGGAAAAGGGTCTGTGTGATCTGGCTAATTTCGCACAACATGAAGCCAAGGTTGTTGATCGTTATTGTTGAATTCAAATTTTTGGTATTAACTGTTAATCAGAGTTTGCACATTTAGTTATATTATTGTAATAAAATCTGATTTTGAAATTCTCTAGTAGCATCGGCGACTGATTTACCTAGATTTTAAATGTAACATGTTTAGTTGTCTGTGCATGATCTTACACTACATTTAGGTTATGAAAAATGTGTGCTTTCTTGACTTATACAATGAATTTTTTATTTCCTAATAGTCATGGGGCTCGTTTGCACAACAGTTGCTCAAGGACTGGCACATCAGTGAGCCTTCTGCAGTAGTTCTCAATAAAGCCGCCAAAGATTACCAGAAATTCAAAGAAGACGTTTTTAAATCGTTGCCGCCGTATTACATGATCATTGCTTTGCTGCCTTGTGATAGGCTTTGGGCTTGGCTTGCAAAGGCACTAGAGTCTTTTGCCACTAAACCCAATCTTTATGCTTTTTGGATAACTGGAAATATCAGTACAAGTGAGCACTGGAACAACTTTGTGAACTACCATGCTTCAAAGTTAGTGTTTAAATGTTTTTAAATATCTGTGTTTTTAAATAATTGCATACATTGTTGGTATTGTTGTTGTTGTCGTTGTTGTTGTTGTTGTGTAAGGTAACTTCCTCTTTTCTCAAGATTGGAGTACAGAACAGCTCTTAAAGTGTTTCGTAAAGGAATGGAGCACGAAGTAAAATTTTTTCAGTCAGCCTTTGATGCAAATGCTTGATGAAGAGCTGGCGACGTCAAACTGTGACAGAGTAACTCTCAGTAGTTGTTGCTATATTGCTGATGCATTAGCGTTCTAAATCAACTGTTCGTGTCTCATTTGCGATAAATGAATTGCATCTTGTGCTAATTCATATTTGCAAAAATATTCAATGTAGTTGCATTTTTCTGATTACATACACAATACATGTAGAAGCAATCATTTTGCTGCGTATTTTGCAAGTTATTAATGTAATCCTTATCAAATTCGTGATGTTCTGTAATGACGCCAATATCACTTGGGATATGGACTTCACGTTGACAAAAAGATAAATAACTTTACTTTAACAATAACATGGCTAGCTTAATTAACTTCTGGGACCGGACACTGCCAAGTTCACGTGAGCCTGGGGACGAGGCTGGAGTTTTCTACGTTAGAAACAAAAAGGTATAGCATTATGTATTGCTAGTCAAGACACCAAGAGTAACCGTATAGTCAATAAAATGAGTATAATTTAAATATACAAGAGTATCAACAAAGAACTTTGATTCGGCTGTATCACTGATGTCTGTTATGCATGCATACATGCACAGTCTTATTGGCAATCCCAGGCGATCCATTATTGTCACAGTTACTTGGTATGATTACAAACATCAGGAAAGCGGTCGGACACAATGCTAAGTTGAGCGATACTCATTATGTACACGAGCTACCGATGCAACAGCAATACTGAACACCTTATACAAATCAAAACATACCGGTCACAAGAGTGTTGCCGTTTATACAAATTGCCCCTTCACACAAAAATAAAGAAATATAAATTAATATATTGCATTCTACATGTACAGTGTATCCTTGCTTATGCGATCTTTGTTAGTTGGTTTACTAATTGATAGTTTTCTACTGGTATCAAGTTGTCGCGATACCGATACCTTCGCTTCTAGCCATCGACTGATGCCGATAGTAGCGCATCCCAATAGTAATACAGACATTTCAATTCTTTGTTGTGGAATCCCTGAGATGATTGAAGTAGTACTGCTGCCTCTTTGCATCGCTTCGTTGAGCTTCTTGTATAGACCACACCTCTTTTTTGAATTGTCCAGTAAGTAGTACTTGTCAACGTAAGGGCCTATCATTGCATGGGCTAGACACGGCTAAAGCCCCGTCATTTGAAGGCGGGGCTATTTAAATTGTGTTGTAGTCTTCAAGTACGTATTGGTAATGCTTGTAAATGCGCTCTAATCAAGTATCGAGATACCAAGGCTCACGTGTGAGTCACATGTGTACGTAATATGAATTTGAATCTAATGAACTTTTAGTACGACTGCACTGTTGGCATGTTTTTCTACAATTAGCATGTAACTTCTCGTGTGATTGTATAATATCCAATGACAAGTGGATGTGTCAACTAGCATCGTGAAGTCTATCCCCTCAAATTGTTAGACGTCACTCTAAGCCTGGCACCGACTCAACGTGCTCTACTATGATTTAAGGTTTTGTAAGTTCTTGAACTTTTCCCACTTCTGGAAATGTTTTCTGCGTATTTTTTACACGAAGTCTTACTGTTGTCTACTCTAGAAAGACATGCCAGTGGCATGAGTCAATTTTATTAAAAATGTACGACTATTATTATACTGTTGTTTTACAATGAAGAAATGTTCTTATGTTTGTTTTAGTTATGTTGGTTGTGGTACTGCTGCAGTTTTCCCATTTCTTAAACAAACTGAGTAGAGCGTCTTCAAACAGAAAATACTTTTTCTGCAGATTAAGAGGTAAATGCACTTGTCTTTCAAAATCCGTATTATGTTTATGGATATGTTCCTGACTATAAGAACAGTAATGACCATTACTAGAATAATAGTTCAACAAAAGGTAACATAGCAAACCTTCCATAATCAGTTTCAATTTCTGTTTCAGTGTCAATTTCTGTTTCAGTCTCAATTTCTGTTTCTACTTTCATGACTTCTGTCTCACATACCTTTGTTGCCTTAATGTCACTGACATTATCACAAATATCTGTTGCAGCATGTAGCAGTGCAATGTGCAATGGTGTTGCAGATATAAGAGAGTACTGGACACCGACCTCTCGCATTATTGGCTGTTTCAGTGCTTGTACACCTGTGCAATACTTTACTATTGGTACATAATGACATCACTCACGTTATCACCACTATACCTCTACTTCTAGTAGCAGGTCGAACCTGTATTTTCACGTCTATTGTTGCCACTCTCTCAGTTTGGATTGCCACGCCTTTCATGGAACATTTTTCCTTGTGATTTAGTAAATATATAAACATTGAACTTTTATCAATTAAACTGAAAACTGATATGTGCGTACTTGATCAATTTCCTCTTCATTGCTGTCCATGTGGTCGTCACTGCTGCCCATAGTATGATTACTGGTATTTCCCATGTTGTCAAACTGGCTGTCTGCAGTTAGAAGATTCTGTGCCATCTTAGAAATTGTTAATTAATTCATCACTAGATTTACAAGTCCAAATAAGACCTACTCTTACTCTTTCGCGTTTTACATATGCCAATCTCTTTCTTCTTGGCTGTTCTAACTGCTCAGCCCTCGGCGCACTGTCTCCGTCGTTGCTACACACGCTGCCGCTAGTCCTCTTGAATAAAGTTGGTACAGCGTTCTGCTTCAATTTTGGAGCGCGTAAGCCTATATCAAACTGTTCGTACAGCCCTGGTCGATCTTCGAAGCAGTCTGCTTTAAAATGGCGATTGCACAAGACGGAAGAATCACTCGGGCCTTCCCAGCGATCTCTCGTTCTTCTCACTTGCTCCGCCCATATTCGTCTTCCTTCAGGGTCTTTCGGAAATTGAAAAAGACTTACGCCTTCCTTAGCAGTCTTATCACAGAATGCTGCGACACATCGTCTAACCATGCTCGACCTAGAGCAAGCTCGAGTCTTGTACGTTAGCAATAAACTTTGCGCTAACACGACATCGGTTCTCGCCTTGACATCTATGTACACGGCCCAAATCTACTGCTCGAAACCGGATGCACCAAACAGGAAGCACATTGCAGCACAATTTTCTCGTATAAACCTTAACTTTAAAAATCTAAAATTAATTTTTCAGGTATGTACGCCTTGAGAACTATCGCATAAAATTTTAAAATAATTTTTGATTTTGTGCTTGTTAGTGGCCCTTTAATATTTCTCGTGTACAGGAGCGGCGAATAGTCTAAAGTAGCCAGACCCTTCCCGCCTACATATATCACATTACGTCTGCTACTCGAACTTTGGATATTGTGCTTTGTAGACATCTTGTAGGGTACTCTGGCAGCAGTCTTATTCTGGTGCTACTGCATAACCACATAGGGTTACTGGTGTACCAGAGACTGTGCTCAAAGAAACATTAAATAGGAGTAATGTAGCGTCTTATTACGGTTATAATAGCTGATTCTCCTGACTCGCAAACCTAGCACACGTCTTGCACCAGCGAAATAATTTACCTCAAATTTCTATCAAAAGTAGTAAATACGACTACAGAATAATCCCATACTAATATGACTGAGGTCAAAAACTATCTACAACCCATGTCTGCCAACTGGTATAGGCACGTAACTACACGATCTAGACCATACGTTTGTCAATACTCCACAGCAGTGACTTGGAATTTTGAGCTTGATGATGGTAGAATATTAGCTGTACCATTACAACAACCAGTCGGCATCTTTCAGACACAGCAGCTCCAAGGTGACAATCGCCACGTTGCAAGGCTTCTCCTGACCTACAGATGCAGTGAAAACAATAAAGACCAGCCTTTCTACTGTGCAAGTACCTAAACACGCAATGAGATTTCCCATCTCTATACCTACATGTAAGATTATTTATATAGTCTGTGAAACAGTTTTTTCTAAATGCCTTCTTTCATAAATTTTTACTGATATATACAGTTGATGATAATAGGAAATTAAAGGCAATTTGGGTGCACGAGGAGTAGCTGGAGCTGACGGAACACCGTTGGAAACAACAATGTGTTGGTTCGACTTATTTATTCGTATTTTAGAGACCACCTGGGCACAGGGGGCAAACAGAAAAGACATGATTGAAAGGAGAAAAGGCAAGCCTCTATACACATTTTATAGACCGGAATACTTGAATTATTTGTCTGCAATGCTCTAGGGATCAGAAGAGAACCAGGACACAAAGGAGAGCAAGGAAGGCAAGGAGTACCTTGACCAGCAGTAGGAAACATTTCACACACTGACACACACGCTTTGTGTGCACGAATTTAGTGTGTGATTTCAGATTGATTCAGAAACTTTGAAAAAATATTTTGAACCAGTCAAGACGATTAGACAAGAAGTAAAACGAGCATGTGTTTGGGACAAGCAATGTTTGTGTGACTGAGTATGCATTACAAATTACTACATTTGTAATTGTAGGTTGATGAAAAACTGAATAAATTGAATAATTCTCTGCAGTTACAAGTAAGCAAGCTGAATGGAAAGAAACAATTTTTCTTATTTATAAAATTTTTAGTTGGAGGACTTAAAACAAGAAATTCTGGTAACAAACATGTTCCTCAAAGTATATCAATTTTAGTGTGTTGGTATTGCATTAACCTTGGTTTCAATGCTTTTAACGAGAAACCCGCTGCGCAGCTGCACGCTAACAACGACGGTCCATACTCTGAGAGCTCCGATGTGCATTGATGTAATTGTAAAATTGATGATAGAAATTGTTGGCAATGATTGTGTTTTGAAGGAACTGTAACTCGATGGTATGCGAGCAATGGTTCCATCTGTTCTCCTTTTCTTTGCGGTGGCATGCAGTACAGCAACGGTGATATTACTTTCCCAACAATGGAATTTACTACGCTTACGTACAAATGGAATATTACCACGGAGGAATCTTAAGTTACCGCAGAGCTGGTTTTCGTATCAGAGTAAACGGTAACGGTCGTGCCTATGCCTTTGGTACAACATTAATTATCGTGATTAGCACACTCATTACATGGGACGCATCATTCAACTAAACACGAGAGACAAACAGTCAATAACTTTCGAATACAGCTGTTACTACATCTTTTGTAACGAGCGCACATTTTTGTGTATTTTTAGTAAACTGATTCAAGAGTAGAAACACTGCATTTCTTATGAATGGTAATGAATTTCTCTGCATTTTTTATTAATTCAATATGGCTTCTTGATACTCTAAAAATTCTTTCTCTTTTTTTTCTGTCTATCGTTTCATATAAAAAGTGACTGTTAGTGACAGGTTTGCGCTCCAGTGTCTCTGATTTAGTATTGCAACCAGTTTTAAACGTTTAATAAAAATTTGATATTATAGATCAAAAAGGGATTATGTTATCGTAAAATACAATTATGCAGAATATTTTATATTTACTAAAAATACTAGCTGCCAACTTGATTTGTTAGTTGTTAATAGACATTAAACGTACATGTGCATGTCTACTGTGTTGACCTGAATTATTGTTTTTGTTGTTAGGGATCTCGTGTGTAATGCACATTACAATATTTTCTAGATAAAATACATTTATTTCTGAGCAATATTGACCAAAAAATTACAATTTTTACGGCACATGTCAAATAAAATAGCTCATTAACATGGATAATTTTTTAACAACGACTGGATTTAACACGACACATGCGCATTGGTAAACCGCCACTCTTACCGGTGCGCCATTTCTAAGACTATGGCAGAAGAGAAACATTGAAAAGCTGTTTGCACAATACATACGTATAATTCAACTAATTATAAATCAACTTGTATCTCTGGAAGTTTCTCATTTACTAATAGTGACTCATGATTAGAGCAGGTGAGTGGTCGCTTTTGGTCCTAGAAAAAACTGACAACAACACTCAATACAGAAAATACATATTTATAAAAAAATTTACTATGGTTTACCGTTACACATATTTATGCCAATTAATTTTTTTAATAGGTTGGGAAAAGGGGCTCGACAGTTGAGTTGGACTCAGTGCTTGTATGTATCGCAGGATTGGTTGGCAAGCGAAAGGAAAATTAGACGGACTTGCATAATCATATTCATTGCTAAATTGTCCGGGAAATAAATCTTAATTATCGAATTATTTACTTTGAAATATTTCAAAGATTTTTTCGAAATCGTGTGCACAAATGTCGGTATTCAATATTCCCCATTTGTCGACGCACCTGAACCCCAAGTGTTGCGTATCATCTTATAATCACAAGATCAACCTTTCGCGATTTTCTACACTTGTTGCGACCGCGTGTGGCGTCGAAAATGTCTCAAGTCATTAGCTAATGTCGTGCTACATACAATTTTCGTAATGCGAACGTCGACTGCGCTATACTGTCGCAAGTACCGACGACGATGAATGCGTCTGCTGCACAGCACTAGGTCCCATAGAGTCACCTAGTACACTGCAAGGAAAAATTCGCGGGTTCTAACGCTGCCTTCTCTATGCTGTCGATATTTTCTGCAGTCTTCTACTTTAAATGCGCAGAAAACAGCGCAAAACGGCGCATGATGGCGACATACTCTCGCCGCGCCATACGGTTTTCCGCTGTCAAAAGTCCGACACGCACGCCTATTACATGCGTAGCCATTAGGTAGTCATATTTTAAAAAGCAACATAACAAACTGCTGTGTGTGGAAGCCCCACGCCACACCTATGTATCACGCGCCCTGATCACGTGACCGTAAGTGCGGCTGTTTAACACATTTGTCTCTAATGTGGAAAATCACTCCTGTCTTTCAAACTGTGGTTCAGACTTTTTTGGAATGGCGGCGATAATTTTTAGGTTTGGTAATGAGTATATATCTATTCGACTGTTTATATTCCGGTATCTATGTTATATATATATATATATATATATATATATTAATTATTTTAGACATGTATGTATTTATACTTCTTACAGATCCCATCTGGGATCAACTCTCCCATCTAAAGCTATTCTACATAACACCATCTTAGCATTGTATAACCATAGCTTACAGACAGTTGTTGATGCAAATTACAAAACGATATATATATATATATATATATATATATATATATATATATATATATATATATATATATATTATAGGCACATGACAGATTCGGTCGCGGAGTAGTTTTTGAAGATCGTGACGCGCACGAATCGCCAGCACTTTGAGCTTTGCGATCAGCCTAATCATTATTATTGAAGTGACCATCGCCGTGATTGTTATTGCCTCTTATGCCCAGTACAACAACTACAGTATTTCCCGCGCAATTATTCCCTTAGGGCAACCAATTGTCCGACTAGTGATTTCAATTAGGAGCAGTGTAGTTAGAGAAGCGCGTTTTCGTACCTAAAGGATTACCGAATGAATCAATAATTCAGTCATTGCTAGGCATAGCATTAGTGCTTCTTACGTCCTATAATGCTTAGTACTGCTGTTATCCCCGTTGATACCGCTACCATCAAACGCGGAGGAAAATCCATCAGCAGTGAACTAAGATCTTTGCTTATAAACGCGCACCAGCGGGGACTATCGTACCGAAAATGAAAGTCCTCTATGGAGTTAGAGAAGATACCGCGTATCGAATTTTGCAGCCAACGCCAATAGACGATCAAACGACGAGAAGAACCGAGGGGCACAAAACTCAAGCAGGAAGCTGTAGAATTTCTGTTGAGTTCATCGCTCAGACCTGACTCTAGCAGAAATGCAAACCTTACTATTACAGCAGAAGTCTCTAGAGCTATCAAAGTCAACCATCGCTAGGAAGTGGAAAGGCCAGGTCTTCACCTTAAAAAGATGGAACTGATCACAGAGAGAACTTCTCTAGAAAATAAAGAAGCAAGAAAGAAGCACTCAGAATGGTTGCAAAGGGAGCAAGAGCAAGGAGCCAGATTCTGCTACGTTGATGAATGTGGATATGGCATGTACACAGCTAGAACACGAGGTAGGTCTGTGAGAGGTCTTCCTGCCAAAAGAGTAGCTGAAAATCAGCTAACGCCCAGTATTACATTTGCCCTTGTCTAGAAGTCATACATAGTACAACAATTGTAGGTGGCGATAGACAAACTCAATTTGACCAGTTTGTAAGATCACTCTTTGAATGTGACTTTGGTTAACCAATGGTACCTGGTCATGGCCGGAATCTGTACATCATCTTTGACAATGCTCCATGCCATCGCAGTGTGGAAGCAAGAGTTAGTGCAGAACTGTAAACTTGTTAGTCTTCCTCCTTACAGATGCACTCTCAATCCAATCGAGAACTGCTTTCAGAGTCTAAAGGCTCATATATAAAGAAGATTGAGCGAACACGGTCCTGTTGTTGCAATGGAGGGTCAGCCTCGATCTTGTCACAGCAAGACGGCAACTTCTACTACATTTGAGTCCTGACGCACTCAAAGAAGAAACAAGGGCTTCAACTCTGAACGCTTTCTATCATGTGCTTACTGTCAAAGCTGCATAAGCAGCAAGATTAGAAGATATGTAGAACATCCATATTATATACTATTTACTGTTGTCTGTTGTTATATGTATGTACATGTTCTTGTCTGTGTAGTGTCTTGTTTGTGAGGGATCTGTAACTAGTAGCTAATGGTACCAAGTGAAACATAAACAAAATGTTAATCGCTAAAGTAAATGTTATGTCAACAGTATTTCAGTAGAACAATCACAGTGACAGTCATGATGTCACTGACAGATTGAGCTAGGTGAGCAGAACAGAAGAATATAATTATACTACGGTAGATGTCTGTCTCTACAAATGCCCGCACGCGGTAGACATTCAGTCACACGTACTCTCGCAAGATTTTACGTCCATGGTAGCAGCCGCCATACATCACCTAACAGCAAAAAATAAGACATCAAAATGTCTAAGCTAGCACCAGGCGTTGCATGAATACGAGTCGCTTGTGTGTGGTCTTCAGCTCGCGCTTACATGTGTAGAGCTTGTATCCTCAGGAATAGTAACGTTTTGGCTTTATTACCGTGTAATAAATGCTAGGAGATCTCTATTAATGCGACAGACCTCAGAGTATTCTCCAGCTTGCCACGCGATGTTTCATAACCGGATTAGCGCGCGAGGCGACAAGTGTCACTGTCGGTGGTACAGCGGTTTCTCCTCTCAAGTCAATGAGGTTGTTGCGAAAAGGTCTTTCAGGAAGGGCGGCAGAGCTGAGCTGTTCAGTTGCGGATACAGCCGGATCGATCGTGACATAGCGTTTCCCACGGTGCTAACAATCTGCCTGCGTATGAGAGTGTTTTGCCTGTAACTCAAAGCACTGAACAACAAGCGACGCAACGTGAGTGTCTGATTCGCGAAATACAGTTGGCAGAACGAAGTCAGATAATTGGTTGCGCCAAGCGAATAATTGTTTGGCTGAGTCGAATAATTGGTTGCCCCAAGCGGATAATTGATTGACTGAATCGGATAATTGAGGGCCCTAATCGGATAATTGGTTACCCCAACAGGATAATTGCGAGGGAAAAACTGTAGCAGAGTCGTACGATTACTTAATTAACTGTTGAGGCCCGGACATTACTTTTCTTCTACTATTTTTTGTTGTTGTAGTAGTATGCAGGTGTACTGCTACCGGTGTTACAACATTCCCTGTTGCAATTCATTGCTACCGCTGTTTTGTACGCACAACAGTGTGTCACATGATCCTAGCATAATCACCTCTACCGTTTGTAGCAGAGTGTACCAGCAGCTACGTAGGTGTTACGCACTCTACAAAATGTATAGCACTTTACTTACTACGTTGTGGTTTGCATTAAAGAAGACATTCAGACAGCGGTTCGACCGATTACTAACGTTTCATTCAAACAAGTAGCAAATGACTGACTTGTAATAGATAAGGTATGCATATCTTTCAAATGAATGAAGACATATCGTTAATCATTCAAAGCTTATCTCTGCGTCAAGAAAGATGTAGCGAAGAGCTAGAATATATAATCTACATACATACTTACGCACATAAATTTTATGATGTCATGCCATATTTTAGTCGTTTGTGCCTATCTCCGGCCAAACTGTGGATCTGCTGCCGCTCATGCACGCTATTCATGTTTATTAGCAGTGCACTGCACAACCGGCAGTCAAGTCGTACGTGTCGTTTCTTGTGTGTGAAGTATATATATATATATATATATATATATATATATATATATATGTATATGTTGATGTTTCGTTTTGATATACCAAAATATGTCTTAGCAGCCGAGGTTTTAGCTCTTTACAGCTTCTTCATTTTCATTGCTTTGGAATGGGAGATGATCGACCGCCAGCAATGGGACTCCCCTATAGACTGGTTGCACTCACGTGAGCAAAACTGACAACCCCACGCGTAGAGGGCAACCGAGACATTTCGATAAGATAAAGGCCTGTTTTTTCGTATTGAGACAGATTGTTAGATTCCGACATTAGACGTCGCTGCAATGCTAAATTGCAGTACGCTGATGGTCAAGACCTTTACGAAATTTTCCTCAGGGAGTTGTCCGAGGACGTTAATGTGTTGTGCAGCGACAATTAGACTACATCCACACCGGAAAAAATTTTTTCTCTGGAAGGAAACTGCTTTGAAATCGGAATGCCGTATATTGTTACCAGTTCCTGCTGAAAACAGAGCAACGGCTTCTTCAGCCTGCCAACATCTTCTCTACTAGTTCTGCATGCGTACATGTACTATTGATCACAAGCACTACATTATCATCAGTTTCAATGTCGTCTGTAATTTCGCTTGCACGTACACTGCAATCAAGTGGAGGAACGGTATCGTCGTCTTATTCTAATTGCAGTGTCTTTGCATCACTTTGCTGTACTCGTTCGCACCGTTCTGTCGACGTCGTCAATGAATGCCTTGACAAATATCGCAGTTTTTTACTAGGAACCTAATCTGAATTCATTTGGTCTTCCGTTGCAGAAGATTTAACAATTACGAAGGGATCGGAACAGACGGTTGTGTACTTCAAACTGATCTGTTTCAGGTCTTTACTGTTGATAGCAGTTATCGAAGTCCCTCGCCGTTACTTCAGTTTTCGAAATTTCTTGCCTTTGACCGTCACAATCACTGGCAAAGAAACGAAACTAATGTCTCTGACACGATTGGCACGGCTGCCGCAATCCACAACAGCACAGAAGTGTTAATTGCAATATTAACATTACAGCGCAGTGTACTAGTCAGTCTGTAGATAAAACATACGTGGCGGATTACAGAATATTATAATATATACCAAGACTGATAATTACGGTCAAGTGACAGGACTGTGCTGTGACTTTGCTTTAAACCGGTTGCAATAGGCGTGAACCTACTCACGTGCGCACGTGCTGGAGGACAGTCGAGATTTTAACTCTCTGCTGCTGATTTTTGCCTCTCAGAAGTTTAGCAATAACAATTAAGTGATTAGACAACACCATGTAGACATGGCAAATTCCTGGAAAATGGACCACATTACGCAGTGGAGACCCAAAGTGTACTCTAGTACGAGTTTGAGTACGTCGATACTCACCAACTCACGTTACGACGACAGTTGTTTCCAAAGTTCAATTCTTTGCTATATAATTAATTAATAACTCCGCAAGATTACTATCACATGATCACGTAAAACTCGACTAGCTTGTGGGGATTCGTTTGGCAGGTGGGTAAATATTCCACCCGCATACTTGTTTGCCGTATTTTTGTACTCAAACTAGAATTTGCCATAAATATGCGTATATAGCCTAAGTTCAATAGTGGGCGGTACTTAATACATTAAAATAGACTAATGACGTCACAAAACCGTGGCGTAATTTTCTAATTTTTAACCTATCAGCGCTTCGCCTTTGATAAATCAAAAACAAGATAAACTTACTGCAAGAAAAAAATTCATAGCTTTAGCTAGACTACAAGAATTGACAATGAGTAAAGCAGTTAATTTGTCTCCTCTGTAGAGGAGTCCAAGATACAGCAAGAGACCTGGGATCCAAAAATGACCTTTACAGCTTAGTTGGCGGTTTGCCCAAACCCCGACGACCTTTCTTCACCCTACAGTCCTGTTAGAATACTTATAATACAATGTCTATGAGCAAAACATTTATTAATTATTTTAATGTGCATAATTTACACAGCAATGCGTGGGCTAGTCGAGTATCACATGAACACGAGATAGTACTGTTCATTTCTCTCGTGATCTTGTGTACTCTGTGCGGTGTCCCAGTTAGCATCTCAAGGAACTCAGGTAATTGCCACAGTTTGCATTGCGCGAAAACGATGATGCCGAATAACTAACAGCACACGCGGGTCTAGATACGTACACGTAAATATATTACGTTACATTAGTCATTCCAACATTATAGATCGACGCGTTTCAGTTGCGTATAACATACGCTGGAATAGGCAAGTAATGCTCTTAGACGCATCCCGGCTATAATTTTTGTTTGTCCGCAAGCTCGTTGAGTAATAGGAAGCGAATAGTTTAGGTCATTTTCTTGATGTATTACTAACTATAATGGCCGTTGTTACTGTTTACACATGAACACAAAGCGAAGCTTGGCTGTCGCAATATACGATGCATTGTTTCATTGTTTTAGAATGGCAGATGGTAGACCGCTGGCAGTGGGAGTCCCCTACAGCAGAGTCACATCAGAGTCCGGTCACGTGACCGTAAGTATTGATTTTTAATTAATTAACAGGTTTGAGTATATTCAAGTATCCATCACTTCTATTCTGTCTACAGACTCACGAAAACACTGCTCTTTAGAGCTACCGGTACATTGCATGGTTCACTATCTTCTGCTGTTGTGGGCCGCTCGGAGGTATTGCACTAGCCTATTCGGATATTGTAATATGCATACATTTTATAAATTGACTATAGAACACGAATTGAGTACGTTTTTATCCATTACAGGCGCGAGAGTTTTCAAAGAGGAGATATTGCCAGGGGTAACAAGGCTGCTCGAACTTCTCGGGTTCTCTGCATTGTGGGCATTGCTATTGGTATAGCAATCTATCTTACAGCGATTATCGTCGTGACTATTAGTTTTTACTATAAAATTAAAAACCAGAACCATGACGATAACAATTACTAGCATCACAAAACCTTCTGACTGGTTGTGACCGTTGAGAAACGGATAGAATCTATGTTTTACTATTTTTAGTGCAATACTTTTCGTTGTTTATGTTGTTATGTTTCTTGTTGCAGCTTGCTATTAGTAAATCGGTGTCACGTGACTTGAAAGTGTGCGCATGGAGCCTTCACTTTCTATAGTAATTTCCTACGCAATCAAAAATATGTGAATCAAATTTTTATAAGCTCGCGCTGTTAAACGCGTGTGTTTGCAACTTCCTCGCTGATTAAGGTCTTGGAGAGGCCGTGTTTCCCAAAATTACTAGTTGCAATCTCGTAAGTAAACTACAAACAAGGTGACTGCATGTTATCACAAATATTTATCTGCAGGCTTCCTCAATTTTTGAGGTTTTGCCTTCTCATTTCCTATTGAGGATTTCTTTTCTAATATAGAGACTTGAATTTTAATTAAGAAGAATGGCTGTTGTTGCGTGTAATTTTCTACTCCATATTATTAATGATATTCGTCTCCCTTTATTCTTGTTTGTGATACGGAGTCATCCAATTGCCTATAATACAAATGGTCTAGAATTTTTGGTGGTATATTTGCCCAGAACTACAGAATTACAGTGGTCCAGAATTCCAGTAGACCTAGAATTGCAGTGAACAAAAATTGTAGTGGTTCATAATTTCAGTAATCCTTCTGGGCAATTCAATGCATAGGCGTAGGAAGTTTGGTGAGATTGGGGGGAACGCCAAATTGGGGGTCTAATCACCGCATTGATACAGCTTTGGAGGCTAAATATTGGGAGGGCCATGGCCCCCTCGGCCCCCCGGTTCCTATGCCTATGCAATGGATATATTGTTCATATACGTCAAAAATTCAGTGCGGTGTATGCCTCTGTTAGTCCTGGAGAAGACGAAATTGAACAGACCCGATGCTCCAAAACTTTGATTGCAACAGCAACAAATTTTTTATTTTAAATTATCATGCACAACGTAATAATTAATTAATTAATGCACCGTTTGCACACAAATTGTTTATTAAAATTTACTCTAGCCAACTCATAGATCGTACACTAGTCGAATATCACATGAGTACGAGATTGCACTATCTCTTTGTTTTGCGATCTCGTGTGATTATTTATACAGTGTCGTCTCATAAGCCTCGTGAAAAGCTAAGGTAATTTCCAAATGCGTACACTTTGCTTAAATAAGGCTAAAGGCGCGCAAACGTGCAATAAATTGCCGATAGTAAACGTCGGTCTCCATGAGTCGATCTGCACATCACATGTATTAATCAATGCATTAATGAGTCTCATCACACACACACACACACACACACACACACACACACACACACACACACACACACACACACACACACACACACACACACACACACACACACACAGAGAGAGAGAGAGAGAGAGAGAGAGAGAGAGAGAGAGAGAGAGAGAGAGAGAGAGAGAGACGTAGGAGTTACAGAGAGAAAGTTATGTTATGCACGCTTGAGACATCTCAGTTTCGAAGAAAGTTGTTACTTTTAAAAGCGAACCGCGAGGATTCTTAGAAGCTTGCTAGCAGCTCGATGCTAAGACGGAGTTGCTTGCTGCCCTCGCGGCGACAGCTCGATGCTAGGATGTATAGTTTAATAGTGGGCGGTACGTAATACATTAAAATAGACTAATGGCGTCACAAACCCGTGGTGTAGTTTTCAAATATTTAAACTATCATTGCCTCGCCTTTGATAAAGCAAAAAAACCTAAACATAGTGCAAGAAAGTTTATAGCTTTATCTAGGCTACAAGTATAGACGATGAGTAAAGCAGCAATTTGTCTCCTTTGTAAAGAAGTCCAAGATGCAGCAAGAGACTTGGTATCAAAAGAGGACCTTCACAGATAAGCTAGCCGTTTACCCAAATTCCGAGGACCTTTTCCCACCCTAAAGTCCTGTTAGAATATTTATAATACAATGTCTATGAGCAAAACATTTATTAACTATTTTAATGTGCATAATTTATACAGTAATGCGTGGGCAAGTCGAGTATCAAATGTACACGAGATAGTACTGTTCATTTCTCTCGTGATCTTGTGTACTCAGTGCGGTGTCCCAGTTAGCATCTCAAGGAACTCAGGTAATTGCCACTGTTTGAATTGCGCGAAAACGATGATGCCGAAAGACTAACAGCACACGCGGGTCTAGATACGTACACGTAGATATGTTAGGTCACAGTAGTCATTCCAACATTATAGTTCAATGCGTTTCAGTTACGTATAACGTACGCTCGAATAGGCAAGTAATGCTCTTAGACGTATCTCGGCTACAATTTTTGTTTCTCCACAAGCTCGTTGCGTGATAGAAAGCGAATAGTTTAGGTCATTTCCTTGTTGTATTACTAACTACAATGCCCGTTGTTACTGTTTACGCATGAATACAAGCCGAAGCTTTGCTGTCGCAATATATGCTGCATTGTTTTATTGTTTTAGAATGGCAGATGGTAGACCGCTGGCAGTGGGAGTCCCCTACAGCAGAATCACATCAGAGTCCGGTCACGTGACTGTAAGTATTGATTTTTAATTAATTAACAGGTTTGAGTATAGTCTAGTATCCATCACTTCTATTCTGTCTGCAGACTGACGAAAGCACTTCTCTTTCGAGCTACCAGTGCCTGGCATGGTTCACTTGCTGCTGCTGTTTTTGGCCGCTCGGATGTTTGGCAATAATCCATTCGAATAAAGTAATATGCATAAATTTTTATAAATTGATGTTAGAACGTGAATTGAGTACGTTTTCATCAATTACAGGCGCGCAAAATGTTTCAGCAAGGAGATATTGCCAGTGGTAACGAGGCTGCTCGAACCTCTCGGGTTTTCAGCATTGTGGGCATTGCGATGGGCATAGTAATATATATTATAGCAATTATTGTCTTGACTATTACTTTTTACTATAATATTAAAAACGAGAACCCTGAAGATAACAATTACTAGCATCCCAAAATCTCCTGACTGGTTGGGACCGTTGAGACACGGATAGGATCTAGGTTTTACTATTTCAGTGTATTACTTTTGGTTGTTTGTGTTGTTATGTTTCTTGTTGCAGTTTGCTATTAGTAAATCGGTGTCACGTGTCTTGAAAGTGTGCGCATGCAACCTTCACTTTCTGTAGTAATTTTCTCCGCAATCAAAAATATATGATATAATTTTGATAAGCTCGCGCTGTTAAACGCGCATGTTTGCAACGTCCTCGCTGATTAAGGTCTTGGAGAGGCCGTGTTTCCCAACTTTAGTCATTGCCCATTGAGGATTTTTTTCTAATATAGAGTTTTGAACTATAAGAAGAATGGCAGTTCCTATGTTCAATTTTCTACTTGATATATATATATATATATATATATATATATATATATATATATATATATATATATATATATATAATATCTGAGTCCCTTTCTTCTTGTTCGTGATCCGGAGTCTTTCAATTACCTATACTACAAATTGTCCAGAATATTTTTGTGCTTCAGTAGTTCAGAATTCCAGTTGTCCAGAATTCCAGTAATCCATAATTCTATTCGCCTAGACCTAGAACTGCAGTGAACCAGAATTATAGTGGTCGTAATTTCAGCAATCCCTCTGCGCATGTCAATAAATGTATATATATATATATATATATATATATATATATATATATATATATATATATATATATATATATATATATATATTGTGTATGCCTCTGTTTGTCATGGAGAAGACAAAATTAGACAGACTCGACGCTCTTAAACTTTAATTGCAACAGCAAAAAAACTGTTATTTTAAATTGTCATGCACAATGTAAATATTTTAATAATTAATGCACTTTTTGCCCACAAATCGTATATTGGAATTTACTCAAACCAATTTATAGACGTGGGCTATTCGAATATCACGTGAGTACTAGACAGCACTATCTCTTTGTTTTGCGATCTCGTGTGCTTATTTAGTCAGTGTCGTCTCATAAACCTCGTGAAAAACTAAGGTAATTTCCAAATACTTACAATTTGATTAATTAAGGCGAAGGGCATGTAACTGTGCAATAAAACGGCGGACAGTAGACGTCGGTCTCCATTAGTCGACACATCACATGTATTAATCAATGCATTAATTAAGCAGTCTGTGTGTGTGTGTGTGTGTGTGTGTGTGTGTGTGTGAGAGAGAGAGAGAGAGAGAGAGAGAGAGAGAGAGAGAGAGAGAGAGAGAGAGAGAGAGACAGGCAGACAGACAGAGAAACGGAGACGTAGGAGTTACATAGAGAAAGTTATGTTATTATGCACGCTTGAGACATGTCAGTTTCGAACAAAGTTGTTTCTTTTAAAAGCGAACCGCGAGGATTCTGAGAGTTTTGCTGACAGCTCGATGGTAAGACGGAATTGCTTGCTTCCCTCGCGGCGACAGCTCCATGCTAGCATGTGTGAGACAGAAATTGCTTGCTGCCCACGCGTACACGAGGATTGAATTGTTTCTATGTGCTAACGTTTACTGCATGAATTTGTTATTCTAGAATGGACCTTCGTAGACCGCTGGTAACTGGAGGCCCCGACGGTACAATTACTAGTGAGCCACGTCACGTGACTGTAAGTTACCAATTACAACAGCTAGTTATATATATATATATATATATAATCTGTAATCTAATATTTCTCTACTTTTCACAGACTTTTGAGGAGAGTGCTCTTTCAGACGACAAGACTTTCATATTGTCGGTGCTAAGTTGCATTTTTTGTTTTTGGCCTGTTGGAATTGCGGGAATAATTTATTCAGTTAAGGTGACTGTTATTAAGCGTTGAAGACGTGTTCTAGGCATAATTTTATATTTATTACAGGCACATAAGCGTTATGATCGAGGCGATGCTAATGGAGGTGACGCTGCAGCTCAAACCTCTCGCGCTCTCAGCATTGCGGCCTTTGTTGTTGGCACAATCTTGTACTTTGCTGGAATCATCGGAGTAATTGGTGGTTTCGCTTAACTAAAAAAGTTGCAAGCATCATGCATGCAATTTTGTGAATGGTTGAAATAGTTTTTAAAGCTCGGATGTGACTTATGACTTGGTAGTATTTCTGTTTTGGTCCTATTGTGAATACATTGTACCTTTTTATTGGCATGTTTTATTGAAACATTTATGTTACTTACCCTGTATGTATGCGCTATACACGTAATTGTTTGTGATCATTTTCTATAAACAATCTAAATCACAGAACAATTATAACAATCGATTTACGCAAAATACATTAAATATTTAGGTGTTCATAAATAATTGTCCAATGCGCAGGTCAGTCGAGTATCACGTGATTCAACAATTTTGCTCTTTCTCTCTCTAGTGATCACGTGAAGTCCACTAATCATATCGCCTTTAATATTTCTCGTATACAGAGGCGGCGAATAGCCTCACGTAGCCAGACCCGTCACGCTTACGTATATCGCACTACATCTGTTACTTGGACCTTGGATATTTGTGCTTTGTGGACACCCTGTATGGTACTCTGGCAGGAGTCCTATTCAGGTGCTACTGCATAACCACCTGGGTTGCCGATGTACCAGAGACGGTGCTCAAAGAACACTTGAATAGGAGTAAAGATATATAGATGTAGCGCATTGTTACGGTTCTAATAGCTGCTTCTCCTTACTCGCCAACCCAGCACACGGATTGCCCCAGTGAAATAATTTACCTCAAATTACTATCAGAAGTAATAAATACGACTACAAAATAATCCTATACCAATATCACAGAAGTCAAAAACTATCTACAACACATGTCTGCCAACCGGTATAGGCATGTAACTACACGATCTAGACCATACGTTTGTCTGATATAATAATCCACAGCAGTGACTTGGAATCTTGAGCTTAATGATGGTAGAATATTAGCTGTACCATTCCGACAACCAGTCGACATCTTTCAGAGACAGCTGCTCCAATGTGACAATCAACACGTTGCAAGGCTTCTCCTGACCTACAGATGCAGTAAAAACAATAAAAACTAACCTTTCTACTGTGCAAGTACCTAAACACGCAATGAGATTTCCCATCTCTATACCTACATGCAAGATTATATTTATATAGTCTGTGAAATAGTTTTTTCTAAATGTATTCCTGCTTGGATTTTCACTGCAACAGTAGATCTAATTCAGATAATAAGGAAGAGTGATTCTTCATACTTCAAAGTCTTCATGTTATGTACATTCCTGAGTATTGGACCTCATTTTGCATTATCTTGTCAGCTATACTACAACATCTCATGCAAATTTCAGAGCAATGTTATCCGTAAGAGTTGCAGTGTGCTTACATGAACATCCTTTGAGACGTCAAAAAGACACTCTTCCTACAGTTTGGCCATATTTAGTACTTCTCTTTGGCATTTCTAGTTTGCTGATACACTCACACGCATCTAGACCTTTTAGCATGTATTCAATGTAGATGCCCCAATGTCTACAATACTGCTATTGAATGTATGCCATCTTGTGCACCACAAGCACTAAAACAAACAAAAATAGTGTATTTTCTGTGCAGTAATTTCATAACTGTATCCATGTCCTTAAGAGTACTGAACTGGCATGCACTATGACAGATCATGTAAGCTGGTTGGCTTGAGTACATGAGAAGCACTAGCCCCTTACTGAGTTTGCTTCCATCATACATGGATGTCCAGACAGCATGAAAGATTAGCTGCAGAAATGATGTCATCTCTGGTCTCTATAGCAACAGAGAAATAGTAGCAGTTTTATTCACAAATCTCTGAATGCAAGACTCTTACCACGGTACAGTATAGCAGTTCAGAGATCGAGTGCCACAGACATGATTACTCCTTGAAGGAAACACAAAACGGACATTAACATTTCTTGTTGCAACAATTGCTAATGCTTTACTCTAAAAGTGTTTATTCAAAAATTGAAATTTCTAACCAGTTGGTGCATCAATACTGGCCATTTGCGAATTATCTTCTGACATAAAACAACTAGTAGTCCCTATCTAGGTTATTGTTAGTTGTATTCCAAGCAAGCCAAAATATTGAAAAACCTACTGATGTTTGCTACTCATTACAATGCTGCGCTGACGCAGTATGGATGCCCGCATTTCTCACTGGTCTCTAAAAACAGACCATATGAGTTCTCTAAACAAGAACACATTGAAGTCTTACCATTAATAACTTCAATTACATGCAGAACCTTCCTAAAACACAATTCACATTACTATATCAACAGCCTCAAACATGCAGTATTAGCTTACTTTGATGCTCATCAGCTCCTATCAATTTGTGAACTCTACAATAGTGCAAAACCTGCCTCTTAGGTAGCCTGTTTACAGAAGTCTTCACAGGTACGATATATAATAAAATGCACTACTGATGTTCATTAAAATATTCATCAACTGGGACATTCACATTGATTCAACTCATACTACAGTATATTGTTACCACTTGCACGATTACCATACATTTGGAACAGCGCACAATACACGCTGAAATAGCAATCACACTAATATCAACATAGTTCTTGATAATCTGTCCAAACTAGCACTTCATGTGGGTAATGGTGCTTAGGAGGCACTTTGTGGCAACTGTTGTTTCCTCTAAAGACAGCTTTGCCAGGCAGGTTTCCAGGATCAAACAAAACTTCTTTAAATTGTCAGGAAAGGCAATATATAACGTAAAAGGTTGCCAGTAGAGCCCAAGCGAAATCTGCTGCAGCCTTAAATACTCCTAGTATAGCCTTCTCAATGGCAAGAAAATATTCTCTTGGACTACCATCAGTTGATAAAATCATTGGACAGTTGTTCTTTTGCTTTGAAGCTTCTTGAAAAGCATCACTTGAATTCTAGAACAGCCAATTATGCTTTACAGCTAAGCTAGGAACTGTACGTAAAGCAAAAAATTAGTGCGGTACTTGACTAAATGCACATGCTTCTGTCGGAAAGGTAGCCAGACCGAATGGGTAATGACATCACTCTAATTGTTACTAACTTATACAACATCAAGTACATTGACAACTTAGCCTTCTTCGTTGTACTCAAAGACACCAGCAACAACAGAGCTCGTTCACACGATAAACCTACAGCAAAAGAAACCTATAACTTTACAGAATTCCCTTGTAACCAGTACAGCACAGAAATTACCGCCACCATCTTATTGTCTTTAAGAAAGGAAAAGGTCTATCAAACATTTTATGGCATGACGATGCTGCTCTCGCTTTGCAAGACTAATAATCTTTCCAGAATATCTAGTCTTTCAATCAACAGACAATTGTCTCCTTCACATCAGCTTCAACAAAATTCGACCAATTTGAAGGAAGAAGATAAAATACATGAAGCATAATAGCATACAAGGTGAAAAGCTTATCAAATCTAGCTAACTTCATCAACGCATCTCAAAAATGGTTGGGATGCAAGGATTGCAAACACAGCATAAGGATCACTTGTTACCGAACTCCTCCGAAAAGGGAAAGTCTTGTAAGTTGTTCATCAGTTGTACCACAAATTCTTTGGAGAGATTGTTCTTTTTGTATAACTCCTCAAGCACCTGAACACGTCGATTATAGGAATGAACATCTGATCCTGGTTAATTGTTGTCCTGGTGGGGTATGGCCTTGGACTTAGAAGCTAATGATTTTCTTTTTTTGTGGTTGTTGATCATCATGGAAACCATTTGATGTAGACTTCACAGATTTCAGAAACCTTTTAAACCTGTTGCGAAGCATCTCAACCAGGTACTCCTACATAAAACACCAAACTATACGACTGATACAAAAAATGGAAAAACTTTTTTTGCTTGTCCATTTCCCATAAAATACCTCAAAAATGAGTACTAGGTACCCAATTAGTTCCTAATTCGTTCTTTAGTTAATTCTTCCGTTCATTACCAAACGTGTGCAACTCCTGGTAAACAGTAATGAAAAGCGAATAATCAATGGCACCGTTCAATAACGCGCACTATTTATACATATATATTTATTTATTGTTAAATTACTATCGTTGGGAAAGGATACACCAAATTTCACAAAAGCAGATGCTGCCAATCATGAGTCTAACAATCTATAATTGCAGTCAAGCTGTATAGGTAAGAGCGGATCTGGAGAGTTTGCACTTCAGTGCTTCTTCATCGATTCATCTAATTAACTGTTGTTACTGTTTAGTCAACTTTACGTTGCAGTGTCTTTGAGTTAGCATACAACCATTCATTTTATAACATTCAGTAAAAACATTATTTCAATAACAAGTAGACAATGTTATCGCGTAATATAGAAACACACGACATTTTATTAGAATGCATCCAAAACATTACAGGTTTAAGGTATACTGGTCATTATAAAGGTACAGAGACAGTGTCTTAATTAATTAAACAGACATAATACAAATAGATTGGGCGTTTACTTTGCTCAGTTTTGTTCCAGACACCACGCAGTCCGGTTGTGTAACACATTCCGGTCACGTGATTGTAAGCATACCCTGCTAATGCCTCGCATTCGGCGAATTTTTAGAATCTGTGCAATACAGCGTTTGAACTCCAACCATGCATGGAATGCTGGAGTGCACTAAAA
>CAXXBX010000008.1:0-22542 GCA_964274945.1 Dehalococcoidia bacterium
AGTTCGTCCGTTTTAGAGATGGGTTAATATTCCTTGTTGATATTTTCATAGATACTAGACGACAGCGAAGTCACTTAGTGTGTCTAGATCGGAATGGATGCGTGACGATAACAGTGACGGCAAAACTGCACGATCTGGGACGACCAACAGCGTCTGTTTTACTTACCAACAATAAGGGTTGCTGCTGACGGGCGACCAAAGTGGACTCGAAAGCAACAAATATGCTGTTACGCATTGCAGTAAAGCGTCAGTGGTGCTACATGCTGCAAGAATGGTGATTGAAAGTTAGAATAAGAGAAGGTCAGTTCACCATCGGTCCCGTTATCGTTGTCTACGGCATTCAAACGCAAAACACACGAACCGACAGCAGGGGCGTAGGAAGAATTAGAAGTAGTCGGGCCTAACGCGCGCTATTAGACGGAAATAGCGCGCGCAAGCTGCAACTTCAAAATCAGCTTGACACGTTTGAACGTTTCTTCATCATATTTTACAGTACCACAGTCTATCTAGAATGCTTACAAAAGACTCGTCAGCAACAGCAGGAACAAGACGACGCGTACAGTCTCCCAGCAAGCAGGTGTGACAGTACACTGAGTCTTCAGTCTCGTTATAAGAGATAGTGCGTTTGACGCCACAATCACGTGATATCCCGGAAGTCGCCATCTTCTAAGGAGGCAAGCGTATTAGCATGGCTAGAGTTGCTGTATTTTCGGCTGCCACAATCGTAGAGGTCAGGGCAGCAACATACGTTTAAATTCTATACCGGCTATACTAACCAGTCAGGGACCTGAAACTCGTCATCTGAGCAACAGACGACGGTTATGTTGCTACGAGCACTTCCAGTAGAGAGAGATTTGTTCGTCTCAAGAGAAGGTCTAGTACACCTAGCAGCATACAATCCTAAACAACATCATGTCACTCCAATTCACGTCGGGAATGACTTCTGGCTCCTCCGTCCACAGTTGAGCCTCCGCTGTATCTGTTTCTAGGCCCGCAGTTACAACTTTCTCCTCGTATCGCTTCTGCGATTCGACGGAGAGGCTTGTAGACTTCTATTCCATACTCTCTTTTCAAAGAATTAGCTTTATCGCACTCGACAACCAGACTACTAAATCACGTCAAACTCACGAATTCACCGACAAAATTTGCTTTAAATCCTTCGCAATTAGTATACTATCGCCGTACTGTCTAACTCAGTCGAACGTCCTTGAAATGTTGTACAAGCCGCCGTCGCAAAGAGAGACACCTGCCGAGGACGGAAGCTTGCCCCCTAAAATGGCGGCAAATACGGGTACTACAGGGAACGCCTACTCCCGCCCCCGCACGCACTACCTCTAAGAAACCGCCACCTAGCAAACAAGATGTCGCTTGAACGAACTAACCGTTCAACAAAGAAGACGACAACTAAAACCGATGAGAGGGCAGGATTGGAGTGCTAATTAAAGCGCTCTTTTACCCTTTGCAAAGACAGTTGATCGCTGCGTAGCGCGCGTTGACAAGGACTTGACGTTATCTAATTCAACTTTACCTAGGAGAAGCAGGGGTGAAAGTTCTAGCTGCTCTGATAATAAACAAAGTTCCTGCATTCGGTACAGCTGGTTGTACCAACGATGACGTGCTGCACTTCGTGACGGTGCAAGGTCAGGCAATGGTAGATATCAAACTAAGATAGAAACACCTGCAAACGTCCTATTCAGAACCAAGTAACAATTTAGAGGCCTTGAAAGGAAAGAACGGGCTGTTCCTGTGCGAGCTGGGAGAATGTACTCACCGCAAAGCTAGCACATGGATGACGTGAATCGTCTGCTACATCTGGAGCATCAAGCCTGTGCAGTTGTGCTGCAAGACACTCAGGAGTTCAAATTCCTACGCTGGTAAGACTAGACAGCACCGGAGGGCTAGTAGATGCCAACAGCGTGAGCTTGTCAGCAGAGAACATTCAGCAGTTTCCGCTAATAACCGTTGCTGAGTCAAATAAAGGTCAAACGAATTGGGGGCCGTACGATATTTCCTTCCAACTCTTCCTCGTGACATTATTACCTGCAGACTGCTGCTGCAAAGACAAAAAGACTGTCCGACGAAAGGGGCGTTACCTCGACCCGATGAGCGTGCGCCGTCTCTCCTGGAGAGTAGCAAACGGAGACAGTGGTAGTGTTGTTGTGTTAGCTAGTCACCTATAAACCTATCTCAGGGGCGAAGTTGCAGAATTGCCTTTGCATTTTTACGGGGGAGATCGTGTGCGGTGAATGATGGTGGGGTCCGATGAACGGGGTCGCAGAGAAGGATCACGTTTACCGTCCTAGCCTAACCGTTTCAAGCCTTTGGAAGTTCCGCGTCTGGAATCACAGTCTTTACTAATCCTTCTTTTACCTAACAAAGCTCAGTCTTACTTCGTTTACTTCTTGCACGGCTGTCCGATGATTGATGGTGTCCTTGTAGCCGTGTCCATCTGTTTGGTTTCAAAGAATGAGTTCGCACGGACTCCCAGCTTTCTTCCAGTTGCTTCCACTTCTTCTAGGATTTTGATGTCCAGAGCTACAAAGTGAAATTGTTAGCCTTTCAACCGTTTGTGTGTCAAACGGCTGGTGGTCAAGGTGTTCTATTACGTGAGTGTTTCATAAGATCTGCGGCTATTGCTTCTTTGCTGTTGTAACCCCATCCAACATTTCCAAGGTCTTCTCCGTCGACTCTTGACGGCCATTAATGATTTGGTGTAGTTGTTTTTCTCTAGCCATTCCGTGCTCGTCTTCGGAGGAGGACGAGGCCCGCTTGATTGTATCTTCACGACAGAGTCGGTGGATTCGTCGAATTGAAACATACAGTAGTCTTGCACCCGCAACGTCTGCATGACCAGTTGCAGCCAAAAGATACCGAGTTTTGCTAAATTTTATTTCGAATTCGGTCAGTTTGTATTAGCTATTTAGAGCTAGAAGAGCTCGCTTAGCTAATTTAGCTAGAAGAGCTCGCTTAGCTAATTAGACTCGTGACCATAGAATTTCGGATATCTACTCGAGTAGGCGAGACTAGTACGCGCGAGAGGGTCTGGCTACGTGAGACGAATTCTAGCCGATATAACAGCTGGCACTGATAAATCTCATTCTGTAAGAATTGTCATTCTCTCCATCCTGAAGCTAGCTCTAGGTCTTGTAGTTTAAGATATGCATTTTATTAATTAATTAATTAACAACATTAATGAACTTTAAAATTTTATAGGACGGTATTATGCGTATGTAAGTTACATTTTCTAAAAATCTAGTTACCTTGTGATTTGATACGAAGGGACCTGGGTACATCCAAAGCATTGAACAATATGGTGCTAGAGCTCCGTTCGTGACAAACAGTCACAGAGTGCTCGTTTAGGAGTAACCGTTGCTTTGTAAGGTTGTGATTATTAGAACATCGTATTAATTTCGAGACATTTTCAAATTTGTCGTGGTAAGAAAGAGCCATGCAGTCGTAACTCTAGCTAGTGACAACAAAGGACACGTTCACGTTTCAGCACATCTATACAATCACTTCTATTACTAAACCAGCTTTTTAGCAATGCGTGCCTGCATGCAATCAGCACAACAGCAGCAAAATTATGGCGACGACGCAACAACAGACTAAGCGATATGCAACCACTAGCTATAGGCTGTTACAGTTAGGTTTGTCTCGCAGCTCCCTATTTTGTTTGTTTTCTTTTTCAGCACGCGTACAGTTACAATGATAAAGACCATGATGGCAACACAGCTGATTGCACTTCCAGCGATCACTCCAACCGGGACATCTAAAGCAACAAGTAAAACGTGCACATTTCAATTCTTGAACATATACTAGAATTTTTAGAACTTTTTCTCTGAAGAAAGAAATAAATGTAGGAATTCTCTGAAGAAAGAAATAGATGTAGGGATTGTATAAAAAGTAACAGAGAACCAAAGCCAGACATCATTAGTGAATCATTCCAACCCACTAAATGTAAAATGTAGGGAATGTGGTTGAAAGGATTCACTAATGATGTCTGGCTTTGGTTCATATTATCTAAAACTTGTTTCTGTTACTTTTTATAAAATCCCTACATATATTTATTTTTTCAGAGAAAAAGTTTCTAAAATTCTAGTTTGGTAAGTTTTTAGGAATGCGAAAGCACGTGCACAACCTACTCCATTAATTAAACAAAGATTCTATAACGTAACAAAAATACACATTTTCTTGGTCATACTTGGTATACATGTATAGTCACGCATCTCGAGCATGTGGATCTTATGTATACAGTGTTCTGTACTTGCAAAATATGCAAATAAGTTGTGCAGTGTTTGTGTATAGGTTTGCAATTATAACTTACCACTAATAAATGAAGCTGTGTTCTACTCACTTGAGAGCTACGAGCATATGTGCATGTAGTGTGTGTGTGTGTGTGTGTGTGTGTGTGTGTGTGTGTGTGTGTGTGTGTGTGTGTGTGTGTGTGTGTGTCGGCGGGGAAGGGTGTAGAGGCTTAGTACGTCTGACAGGCCGGAGCACTGGGCTAGCTTGTACTTGTACCGTACCATTTGAACACGTTAGGGTACGACATGACATCCATGAAATGCTAGTTTCAAGAGCGCCAGCTACTTCGTCATTATTGTGTCGGTGTCATTGAACGCCACACGCACACGCCGACATTTGCGCACGTGCACGTGACTTCTACACGCGACCGGCTTGTACGCACGAGGTCTTTGATTTGCGGCTTAGAGGTGTCGGCTTTATACACGACAATACAGTAGCTCTAGTCAACTCACTTTGTGCGCAAAATTTCATCGTCTAGGCCACATGCACTTAGTTAAAACCCGTAACAAACGTCACATTCAACGTCGACATTTCGTGATGAAAGCGAGCCGAATTTGCTTTTGCCTTCTGCTTGAAGGCGTTGGTGTTCCAATTACGACAAGAAGAGGTATATCGCGTCCGCGATTGCGATGAAGTTCAACTTCACTACGTTTAGAGTAATACGCACTTCCGTTTGCTAGTGAAATTCAAAAGCGCCGAGCTGTAGTCTTTTAACTAGGGTTTTCAACCACAGCACGTGTCAAGAACTCTTGTCACCTTGTCCGTACCTAGTTAACTAGACAACGTACATTACAGGGTAGCAGGAGCTTGTGATTGGCTGCCTGGTTATTGCTAGCAATTGCTTACAACAATTACGTGTAACGTAAGTAGGGTATCAGGTTCAAATCGGTTCCAACAAATCTTTTTCCTTAGATGTTTCTTTTTTCTATCATCAAAAGAATACAGGTCGGCTTATTCTACGTCGTTTCTTAAAGTTTTAGCTTTAGATATGCCGTACTCAAAGAGTTATGCGTGACGAAAAAGAAAAAGAAGAAGAAGAAAGAAGACAAAATCCAGCGAAAACTCCAAAATTCAAGAGCGTTTTTCTAGTTCTGAAGACAAGATGAGATCAATTCAGAAGTAGTCAAGCGTAGTTGAACTTGTAAGCTTTTCTATCTGTCGGTTTCAAGATATTTAGCCGGGTTTTAAGGTGATTTCTGGAGGTCTAAAATATGACCACGCCCACATAACCTTGTCAATCCCTACATACAGGGTAATACCGTACCCCTTGATATACAAGATACTACCGTACCCTGTGATATATAGACAAAAAATGGAATTGAAAGCTACCTGTAGAACTGCTCTCGACTGGTGGCATTTGTGGGCATATTCCCATTGACGAACAGAGAACGGTAATGTAGATGGTGACTGTAGACGATAGAGGTGGCTGTCCGTGGTCACGAGCTAGAACTGTGACCGTGTATCTGTCAAGGCTGCCCTCGTTCAGCGATCTGGCCAACTGAACTTTGCCCATCGTGTTGATGGAAAACATTCCGTCGTCATTTCCAGACTCGATACCGTAGGAAATATGGCCATTCAAGCCTATACTCCAGAAACAACGAAAAATGTTTAGAACTCAAAGTCAAACTTATTCTACACAGAGTTACCCGAGTCAGCATCTTGAGCAGTCACATCTGCTAGAGTGAACCCAATGGCAGCGTCGAAAACAACCTCACCTTCATACTCATTTTTGTCAAATTGGGGTCGGTTGTCATTAACATCTTTTAGTTGCACAATGACGGTCGTTTGAGCTGTGCGTAGACGAGGTTTAGTAACCGTAGCGACAAGTGTGAAGCTGATCTGATGAAGAGTCTCGTAATCAAGAAGAGGCGAATTAGATACGACAATGGAGCCGTTAGCAGACATGTCAAATGCGGAGATGGGCAATGCGTCAGACATCTGGTTTGTTATTGAATAGGTGACTCGATTGCCTATCTTGCCATTGACTAGAGCTGGTATAGTCAACACAATCTTTCCGGCGGCTGTGTGTTCTTGTACCCAACCGTCGTATGAGCGTCGTTGGAAAGCCGGACTTGGGAAATCTCCATCTTCTATGTGAATTGTGATAGACGCTTCACTGAACAAGCGAGGATTCGCGCGGTCCCACGTTTTGATTACTAGTTGGTATCTGTTTGTAATTTTGTAATCTAGATTGGCGTCATCTGCTACATCAATCGTGATTCCATTGACGGTCATTGTTACCACAAAATGTTGATCTTCTTTAGATGGCGACTGCGAAGTCAGTGAATACACGACCGGTCCTCCTATTGAATCTGCATCAATCGCTGAAAGAGACAAAAGTGTTACGCCTTTGGCCACGTCTTCTTTTACGTAGACGTTGTAATGTGAAAATGGAAAACGAGGAGGATTGTCATTTTCGTCTATTACTGTGATGTCGACGTGAGCAACAGAAAAAGCTTGAGAGTCAACAGAGGTGCCAGCCACTATGGCGATATCGTAATAAGAGATTGCTTCGTAATCGATTGATCCAGAAACGGTCACAGTTCCTGTAGTTGGGTCGATAGAAAACGGTAACTGATCTGCATTGTGCAGATTGTATATAATTCCACTCAAGTTCGTCATCAATTCCAGAGATGGAGTTAATATCAATGGAACTCCTATGTCGGTATTTTCGTTGATGCTAGACGATAGCGAAATGTGTCTAAACTGAAATGGATGCGTGACGATAACAGTGACTGCAAAACTGCACGATCTGGGACGACGAGCAGCGTCTGTCACGCTTACCAAAAACGAGAGATCGTAAGATTTGGAATTGCTGTCGGCAAGTGAGCGGAGTGGATTGGAAAGCTGAAAGTATGCTGTCTTGTTACGTTGCATCAGTGCCAATGGTGATACATTGTGCAAGAAAAGTGATTGAAAGTTAGAATAAGAGAAGGTCAGATTTCCATCGGTCCCGTTATCGTTGTCTACGGCATCCAAACGCAAAACATTCGAACCGACTGCTGTAGTGTAGGGAAGAGATGTGGCGACGTTAGACGGTTCACAGAGAGGAGGAGTATTAGAGGAGAGTACATTAACTTGAAGAGTAGCTGTAGAGCTGCAAGGTGGACTGGCCTGGTCTGACGCCACTGCGATCACACTATACGTATCGTCGGACAGTGGAAGACGGGATGTTATCATTCCAGAGTTCGTATTTATTGAAAACACGCCCACATCGCTCGACAGTTGGTTTTGCGTAGCGATGGTGTTTGCATTAGTCGTTTCCAACGAATAGCTGACGACACCATTGACCGAATCGGCACCGTCGTCGTCGGTTGCCGTTACGTGAGCTATCAGATATCCGATCCCAGCACTCTCCGGAACATGAACGACTTTGAGAAGATTTTTAAAGACGGGACAATGTTCATTGGGCTTCACTACGGATACTTCAATGTTTACAGATCCTGTTAGACTCGGCACGCCACCATCAGTAGCAATGACATTGAAAGTCAATAGAGATCCAGTTAAATACTCGAGAGACTTTGATAGAATGATATCAGCCGAGCTACCATTTAATCGAAAATATGTATGGTTGTTGTTAGTGCTGGTGAGAGAGTAAGATAAGTGTCCGTTTTTACCGCGGTCACCATCGGTAGCAAATAAACTCAAAATTGTCGATCCCACGCGACTGGTGGACGCAGCTATCAGACTGACTTTTGATGTTGCAAATACTGGTGGGTTGGCGTTGCTTTCTGCTGTTTCATTACAACTGTCTCCATCATACTGCGCCTCACATAAGCACGTAGTAGGAGCAATGCAGGTACCGTGAGCAACGTCGGTACAATTGTCCACGTTGGAGCAATCGGGAATGTCACAAGCTACACCGTTCCAATGGATTTGGCACAAACATCGGTCAAACGAGAGACACGTTCCATGACCTGAATGTAAAGTACATTATAATATATAGAAATACTACTCTCATTTGCATTATTCGTCTAGCAATTGACTGACCTGAACAGAAGTTATGTGTCTCGCACGAGTAGGAACTGCAGTTCGAGTCGGTGTATCCAAACTCACATTCACACAGATCCACTTCAACGCATTTGCCGTGACCGGAACAATCGTTCCTTCCCTTGCACTGCGCTTGACTGCAATTTTTACCAGAATAGCCAGAGTAACATCTGCACTTTGTTTTGGAAAGGCACACTCCGTTACCAGAACAATCGTTCACTTCAGGACAAACGTCGGCAACGGCACAGTTGCTACCCGAATATCCATCGTAGCACTGACAAACGTTAGGTGACACGCATTCGCCGTTACCAGAACACTCGTCTACACCGTTACAGAGAGGAGTGGTGCAGCTACCACCAGCCCATCCCACATCACACCGACACACATCAAAATCGACGCATCGACCGTGGCCTATGAAATCAACAAACAATAGAGAAAAAGTTGGTAGGACGCCAAGAAACTACTGACCGCTGCAGTATCCGTTGAGTTCGCACGAGTAGAGAGTGCAGTTAATACCAGCCCATCCCAACTCACACTCGCACTTATCATGATCGACACACACGCCATGATTAGAACAATGGTTCACGTTATCACAACGCGCTCTCTCATTGCACGCCTCACCAATATAACCTGGTGTACACTCACACACATCGTCCGACTTGCACAGTCCATGAGAAGCACTAGTACAGTTTGATACACCAAAACAAGCAGCTGCAAAACGGACACATTTGTTGAGTTCGAATAATCGGCTAGTCGACAAAGTGAGTACTGACCAGGCCTTTCACAGAACGGTCCATCCCATCCAAAATGACAGCGACAGAATCCAGACACACAGTCCCCATTCACACTGCAATTTGCACAAGAACCTATAGATAGGTAACAGGTAGCGTCATGGGCTGCACACAAACCAACAACACAGAAACAATAACCTCGACTACATTCGTCTCCAAACCATCCCGAAACACACACGCAAGTGTTGTTAACACAACGACCTTTGCCAGAACATTGAGTTGGACATCCTGACAAACAAGATGAAAATTTCTGCTAAAGTTAGATCGGTTACACCCTTCAGATAAATATTACCAATCTTGAATGCTTCCTGTTCGGCAAGGGATGTGTCGTTAGTGACCGCTACATCAAATATGCACTCGTTCAGTTTTATTCCCGTTAGATTCAGTTGACTGCACACTGATATGGCCATCTGGGCAGAAATATTCAATTAGTGTAATTATATACGTAATACTTGTAACGCTAAGCTCTAGCTCGATAACAATCAAGATGTAGCTATACAACGTAAAAATATTATAACGGTTGTTCGCTTTTTTCTCGATTTCTAATTCTCGTTTATATCTACCACATACAGGTTAGAGTGTTCGGTCTGTACACAGTACCCGATTGTACACAGTAGACAACTTATTGGCATTGAAACGGAAGCAAACGCTGCCTATCGAAGTAGGAAATAACGTCTGTTGCCTAGCAAATCAGACCTAGACTTGTCTGACTCGTTTCTGTAGGTAGATCTGGACCTTCGTCGATGTAGAATCATCTACAGTTGTATTATTTTCTTTAGAATGTAAGTGTAGGGTTTTTCAAGATAGACAATGGTAGCTGGGTAATGTTTTAGACAGTTAAAATTTACAGCTAATTAATTAGGATATGAATTACCTATTCACGGTGAAATTCTGGTTTAAAAATCTTTATTTTGAATTGCACAGGAACGAACACGCACACACACGTGCACACACACACACACACACACACACACACACACACACACACACACACTGGCGTGGCGTGGCGCGTTATCCCAGCAGTTGCGAGCAAGACTGGTTTCGGGGTTCATATCAAAATTTTGATCAAAACTCCTTATTAGATAGTACTGCCTTTACAATTAGCTACTACGCGCTAGTGATATTTGTTATACTTAAGTATGACAGGACATACAATTATAATAAATGTAATCTCAAATCAACTCTTGTTTACTTCTCTTGATCTGCACGATTTGGAAAATAGTCTAGAAAACTTTGGGGGGGAATTTGGAATTTCCCTCAAAGAGATGTCAGGCTACGCCACTGACACAAATTTTCATGGCTGAATGCATAGTCATAGCCAAATTGATATGCTTACAGCTACTGCCAATAGTTTTACAGTGTAACACTCATACTTGTCTGAGAGATGGTTGCAAGTCTGCAATGCTGTATAGTGGTACAAATGTAGGATCAGTGTAGGAGATATCCATCATATCGTCTCTGTGAAAATTGGAGTGAGACCAAGACCACGTGCCATTCAAACCAGAGCCACTAAATGTTTGCGTGATTCTCCCTTTAAACATCAAATGAGCAACAGAATTACTTCACAGCAAATAGAGTGCAGTCTGTAAAGAAGTGAACTTACATGTCTTTGCAAATGTCACGTTATCCTGTAGTGAATAAGTGATTCCATCTGATCCCAACAGATCATTATTCAAATCTCCGTCCATGTAGCCACACAGACCATCTGTTTTGCCTTTGAATGTGGCAACTGGAGAGAAGAGAATATTGATGAATTGTCTTTTCATGCCAGGACTGTAGCGAACTTCAACAGACAAGTAGACATCATTATACCACTGGAAAGCAACGAGAGCTCGAATGGTGCCGCTGTCTTCTTCATTTGTTGATGAGGAATCATTATGATAAATAGTGACTTCCATATGCACTCTGCCATTAGTTAAACTCCGCTTATCTTCTTTTAGTGGAGCCACGACAACACCATTAATTCTATAGAAAAGAAATTGATAGATATTATGTGTTAGAAACTTGTGTAAGATGGATGGCTGCTTCGTACCTCACAAAAGGGAGATCATTTGGAGAAGGATTGTGTGGAGTTGTAATTGTTACAATATTAGTTTCCACCTTGATTGCTACAGCTCCAATGAGTGACACTCGTTGATACTTGAAAAATCGTGTTGCAACTCCAAAGTCATTGTCACGACTTTTGCAATACCAAAACTCTCCGATATCAAAATAGTCGTAGCTGAAACCTAAGATATGACATTTTACAAACGAGAGAGTGGAAGGAAGTTTGCTTCATACAGACCATCAAGAGTTTCCAAATGTGGATCTCCTGCTATTCTTCTCGGTCTTGCAATTTGACATCCTCTGCCAATCCATTGAGGCTCACACACACAGTATGGATGTCGATCGGCTTGATCCCTTTGTGGTATTGTACAGTTGCCATTGTCAGAGCAGTCTAAAATGAGAATGAAGCAATAATTATGATGAGTTGAGGACTTGCATTTGATAGAATAAGCTAACATGGCCAAGGGCTGCAGTCGGGAACATCACAGAAAGGACCTCTCCATCCTTCAGCGCAAACGGGAGGTAGACCTCCTCGATCTTGTTTAGACTGACAGCTGCACACACAGTCTTGCCACACTGCTCCCATACCCTCAAGGCATGAGGGACACCTAAATTAATGTGAGAAAATACATTGTTTTGAAAAATTTGACAATAATTAACAATTTAAACACAAATATGGAAAGTGTTGAGAATTGTTACTTGTCATTGAGACAAATGCAACCACTTGGACCGCGAGTGGAGTGCTGGCAATTTCTACATTTGCAAGAACAGTCACATTGACCGTCTGGTCCAATGGTGCTTTTAGTTCCATCTCGACATGTACAACCACACTGCTGAAAAATATGCTCAATCGACCTTGTGTGCATAAATAAGAGACAACGATGGTGATAGTATACCTTGCAATCGCCACTGTTTCCGTTGTCTCTAAGACTGAAGTCAGCACAGCGACATTTGCATTCTACTTTGTTTTGTTTCAAGTTATATTGCTCGACTGTACCCAGAGGACACGGGGAGGAACAATAAGAATTCAGACATTGAAGGCAACGTTTGATGCCATTCTTTTCTTCGCAGTTTGCACGGCCGGGACATTCACATGGACAATCTGTTTCCTGTTTCATGCACACACTTGACTTTACATCGATGAAATGACTTGATTGCAATGGTTGAAGTTGTTTTGTCATCTTAAAGTTTTGCAAAGAAAGTTCTATAGAACCAGCAACGTTGCTCACACCAGCCAGTGATTCCATTTCTAACTTCTGCAATGTTATCACAATATTTAGTCACTAATCACATCACATTGCATTATCTGTTTGTGTCACCTTATCAAGAGGGCAGCCCGAAGAACACTCTTTTGCCGTCCATTTTCCATGTAAAGTCGTTTGGATGTTTATTGTGAGTGAAGAAGGAGACAATGTGTTGGTGACGTGCACACCCACTCTGTTCTCTATAAATGATGGTACTCTTGTGTTGACATGTTCAGGTAGTCGATAGGGAGATGGCCACGTGATTTGAAAGTTTGGGGAAACGTTCGTTTCGAGTGACGAGCTTCGTCCTTTTATTTTACTCTTTGATATGAACTTTTTCAAAGGCACTTCTTGATAAGATTTGACTTTAGCCTTACAGTTTTAAAATTAACAGAAAATTAGAGATGACGAGTCGCTTACCAACCATAGGTGCAACTTACATCTCTAACGAACTCGCTGCCAACGTCATCGCGCCACAAGATTCCCGCTTTAAGACTTCCATTGGTCACGTACTCGTGAGCTATTTTGATGTCTGATGCATAGTCTAAAGACTTTGCATCATAGTTGAGACTATATGACAGTGATGCCTCAAACCCGAGTGTTCCCGGGATGCAAAGAGGTCCCACAGAGATACAGAACGGTTTGCGTTGTCTAGGAACAGGTGCGGCCTTGATTCCCGCCGGGCCTTTGACACTTCCGTCTCTAGATACAATCAATGCAACATTGCTTTGTCTAAGATTGAATAGAACATTTACCTTTTTACGTCAAGAGCTACTTTGGTTCTTGTAAATAGGTGAACATTCCCGTCAAACTGAAATCCAAACTTGGTAACAAATGGTGAAGTGTGGTTACTTCGGAACGTCATGGTAATATTGGGATCATATGACAATTTGATTTCTGTTGTTAGCGAAGCAGTTCCAAAGCCAACTGAAATCTGGAATGATATGTATGATATGCAGTATATATATATATACATATATATATATATATATATATATATATATATATATATATATATATATTACATATATATTACATATATATTACATATATATATATAATTCTTTACCTGAGGATTGAGAATACGATCTAGACTGAATGTGGGCTCTAGGTTGCTTGATGAGATAGGGTCGCATGCAGACAATGAGAGAGATCCTTTTTCGATTTTATCGTGTATTATTGGCGCATTATTTTCAATATCAGTCGTAACGACAATGGTCACATCTTCGCGTAATTCCGTACCGTCATCATTGCTGTCTACAATTCCATCAGAATTCGTTGATCCACACAGAGGTTTGCCGATAGCGCTGGTCGGTTCCAATTCAATGTATGTGATCTTGTCATCGAACGAGTTGTATTTGTCTTTAACGTAACCGGCGATGGAACCGCTGGGCCGACCTACCACTGCGTCACCGACTGCTATGTCGAGATTGCTGGGCAGTTGATTCTCGTAAACAAGTAGACCCAGTCGACCATCTCCTCCTACTCCTGTTATAGACGGTAACAAGTTAGAAGATGGACTACTCTTTGTTCTAATGAATGATTTGATTGAATCTGGTGCTGTGGTAGAGGAACAATCGGCCAGAATTGTATGGACGAACGTGTGACCTCCAGACGCTTCGATCGATTGCACTATTTCAATAAAACCGAAACTTTGATTGCTCACAATAGCTTCTCCATTTACAAGGATTTCTGAAGATTTGGAAATGGCAATCACATACGTGTCGTTGAGCCAATCACCGACGCACTTATAAACTGGCTTACTGGACGGTATAACTAACGTTCTCGACGCTCCAGGCAAATTCGGAAAGCTGGAGTTCATGATCCGTAGCAGTGCGTCAGAATCAGGAGTGTGTTCTATAGCAGCCTTGTGAATAACAGACTCCAGCTCGACGTTATCGCGAAAGTCAGCGTATTTGATAACGTTCTCTAGTGTGGCTGGTCTGCTTTTGATCAACTGGTACGATCCAATGCTGCCAACAGAAGATACTTTATCTAGAATTCCTCCACTCTGACTGCTAGCCATGATGTGACCACTGAAGAGAGGTAAAGATGGTTTGGTAATAAAGAGTGACTCTTCTGACTTGAGGTGTCCCATCATACGATATATAACATGATCACTACCAAACACTTTGACGTCGTTAAAGAGATCGACAGAAGAACGTCGTGTAGTTTGATCAAAAGTGCTATGACGTTTGCTTTTCTGAGGAGCAGACGGTTGAGAAAGAGGCAAGTGACTTGCTACTTTTGGCTCGTTTACGTCCAGTCCGTAGTCTGGAGTCACTCTACCGTATGGACATTGAGCTTCGTTCCACGACGGACAAGATCCCTGCTCAAACAAATTTAAACTGATGACTACGTAAGTTTTAGTTACACATGTAGTCTCACCCTGCCGTTGTAACAAGCTTCAATATCGTGACAATGTTGACACGTTTCATTGCTGCTTGTTGCCACTTTCCAATTACACGGATCATTACATCCGATCTCCTACGTAGACACATCAATAGCAGTTAACTATAAAAACATTTTCCGTTGCTCATCACTACACAATTTCTTACCTTAATTCGCTGCGAGCAGGAATGAGTTGTCTGTGGGGAATAACAAGCGTAGTAGAACCATGACGAGCAGATGTGTTTGTCGGGCCCAATTCCCAATCCCGGTAGGCATTGCTGCTTTTCATCACACCATCCACATCCTGCTTGTCTGCTGCATGCGTGACATGTTGTATATAATCCACAATATGTGGTGGTGCAGGCGCGACCCTGTTGGAAGTAACAGCACAAATACGCGAAGTGTGTGGCTTAGAGTAGTGAATACAAGACATAGTGTTCTCTGACCTTCCATCCAACTCTGCAACGGCACTGATTAGGTCCAACACACGTACCATATCCCGAGCATTCGTTAACTTGGGAGCAATCGAAATCGGAGCAATCGCTTCCTGCCCATCCTTTGTTGCATAAACAAGTTCGAGTATTGCTGTTGCATCGACCATGCTGACTACAACTGTTTGGACAGTCTCCTACACAAAGCAGAACACGTATATAGTTAACTATTGAGTTTCTACCAACGAACTATCAAGTTACAAGTGCTATACCAGAAGGAATGATTATGCACAAAAACGGTAAATGGAGACTGCAACTTTTGGTTTCCACTCCACCATTTGTTCGACTGACACATTGGCCAGACCCTTGGTTATGAGACCAGACTTCTGTTGCAGTTGACCATGACGGTATTAGGGTAGCATACGTTGTTGTTTTTAGTGCTGATGCTAGTTGTCCGCCTCGATTCTGTAAGCGGACAACAATAAACATTGAGGTAGTTTGACGATTAACTTCTGCTTGTATTGTATTATAGCTCTGATTGATAGACTTATGGTCACTTACCTGACAATAAGCACTTGCTGCAGACCAACTTCTTGCTCCTTTTACGTAGAGATAACAGTTTTGTTTGAATTCTTTCCAACCAAAAGAACAAACTAAAGAATACACAGTTGAAACTATTATTTGTAAGTTAAGCCAGTGCAGGATGATAGAGATATACCTGGTCGAACTGACCAAGGGTTGGTGTCGTTAATGGGCGTGATATCTATATTTGCTCTGGAAGATTCATCGTGTTTGTCCAATACTTTCAGTTCTGCTTTGTTCAAGTTTGCTGTTCCCCACCAGTTGTTCCTGGCTTCATGATTTCCTTGGTATTGATCCGGTCCTGCTACCATTTCATATGTATTGGCAGGGTTGAAGAACACATTTCTACTATATGAAGCGGCAACGCCGTCTGCTAGTATGGTCCACCTCTCGTTTGGTTTCTGCCCCACATTGAAATAGAAGATGTTACGTGAACAGTGCTGGTTGTTTACAGAATGTTGTGATGCAGTTTGCCAGCGTACGGTGTGACGAGCTGTGTTGTTGTAAAACGTATTTCTATTCACGTTAGCAGCGACGTTAGTGATAGATAATGTGTCGTGCAAAATACCAGCAGAATTATGACTGATATCGTTATCAGTGATCGATGCTCGCGGTCCCGTCGTGCCACTAGCTGCAGACAACGACAAGGCGGCACCTCCCACATTTGCCTCAATCTGATTGTTGCTTACAACAACAGACGAGCTCTCACTTTCTCTGTCTAACTTTAAGGTAATAGCTCCGCCTGCATTACTCTCAATGACATTGTTTTGTATGAGAAGGTTGGATTTGTCTACTTGCATGTTCACACCGCTAGATCTTAGATGTGTCGTCGTCGTAGCCAACTGCCCGTTACGAGAAATAATATTTCTGCTCAATTCAAAAGTATGTACTGTCGACCCGTATCCATTGTCCCCCGAGCTTGTAGCCGCCACGTCAATCCCGCCGACAGTGTTGTTTGACACAACAGAGTCACTGAGGGAGAAATCGTATCTTTCGTGGCTGCTCTTACTGGTATTGAGTGCCAAGCCTGATAATCCGTTATTCATCAGGAATGCACTTGCAATGTGATGTGAGCTCATCTGTTGAGTATTTACATCTGTAAAAGTTCAAATATTGTTTACATATTTAGCTTTTTGTCTATTGCATTACTCTGTTGCAATTGTATTTTGTAACACATCTTTCTTTATAACATGCAATCCAGACATTCAACGTGTTGTGTACTTTCGTAGGGTACACGTTGTGGCCGCTGTTAGCTTTATTGTAAACATAGTAGCTGTTGGACAGCTGCCTGTTACCAATAGTTATGTAAATTTTGAATAGCCACAACTGGCCACATGCCGGGAAAAGTAATGTTTTGGTTGACGGATACTGTATTATTATATATTTTGTACCAAGCTAATTATTTGACTTTTATTTATGTTGTAAATTATTTGAGCGTTGTTTAGAAATTGTTTAGCTTAATTGAGAGGTTTGTCACTAACCTGTGGGATGCTGCTGTATGTAAGCAAGAAAGTAGTTGTCTTCTAACGTATATCTTTCGTCGGCAAATACTGCTCTTACGTCAACTGTAATGGTTTGAGATTGTGAAGTGTAGTGGAGAGGATAGTTGGGATCTAATCGATTCTGCCGAAAAACGTTTTGTTGGTCGATGGTAACGTATGAGTCCCAGTATTGAAACCGTATAGCCATGATGTGAACAGAGATAACGTGTTGAGAAGTGGCGTCAATTGTTGCAGAGCAAGATTGGATGGAGGAACCTCTTGAAATAGGTGTGGCTATGAATCTGAGGAAAAACGAGGAAGCAGCCGAGAGTTTGGACACTGAACAGATATCAACTATTTGTTTATGTAAGACAGGAATATCCCACATCCTTTGTAAAACACTATCGACTCTTATCACCAGACCATGACCAACATTGTTGTTGCTTGTCAAGTGTGTAATAGAACTAGCAGCCGTATTGATCAGTTCGACTCCATTACCATCGCTCTCTTCAACCGTCAGTTGAGATATGTTGATATAGGGGGAATGACTAACTTCTATTCCAGTCCACGCGCTCTTATTGACGACGACGTTGAATAACTCAACGTTTGCTCCAACATTTTGAACGGCAGCTATATGACCTGCATTTGCTATTCCTGCATTATTAATAATCACATTTCTCATTGAAGATTTGCTGGACGCTCCAGCAGAGAATCGAACTCCAGTCCAATGATAAACGGATTTGTGCGTTTTATAATGACCGTCGACGTTTTGGCTGGAACATGACGCCACTAATTGACCGTAGCGGCAGGTAGTTTTCTTTAAGTCATAATTGATGCATTGCCTTAGAGTCTCTTCGTCTCCTCTACACAATACATGTTCTAGCCACGCTGCGGTAGTCGAAGTTTCCAGGGTTGGATCAACGTACTGCCATTGCCAATTAGCGTTAGAGTATCCTAATTCTCGGCATATCACTCGAGTGTTATAATGATCATGGTTTCCCCACCATTGCCACCAATCACTGTAATTATGCACAGCGCAGACTGGACCCCAGTTGCCATTGTGAAATATTTCCACTCTTCCTCTCCATTGAGATGAACCGTCAACGAGTCTTAGACTGCCCTCTTCTAGCTGCAGGTCACCAATTGCAAAGCTATCATCTCTCAGTAATATTGGAGAATTGTCGTTGCCATGAGCAATGAGCTGTCCTTCCACTAGAATTCCAGTATTGTGAGTGAATTTCAGTTCGACTCCTGATTCTATGGTTAGTGTATTGCCAGGTAAGACGGTGATGTCTCCAGTAACAACGTACGGGCTACCAGAAGCTGCTAATATTGTGTTGCTCGACACACGCCCTCGTACGATGCTATTAGGACGAGTGATAACCAGTGTTGCAGAAACGGAAGGGGAAGCTGTAGGACCGTTTTTAGAAGTGAGAAAAGGAAAATATTGTGCAGAAGCTAAGCGAGAACAGTAACCAAAGTCATGAATGCGGTCAATAATGATGTTCTCGTCTGTCGTTCCCCAGTAATTGTTTGTCACATCGATGAGTCGCTCTTGAGAGCTTTGAACTGGTATCTCGACTCCTAACTCAAACAGAGATCCCGGATTATCAAAATGATTATTTTTGATTAGAAAACGATCTGAATTGGACACAATCACGACGGCAGAGCGACCATCTCGATGGTAAGTGTCACTTTCGGTTACGTAGTTATCGATCATTGTGTTGTTGGTAAATACAAAGTCAGATTGGGTGAAGGTTTGTGGTTCTATTCGTACAACATAAGTTCCTCTATTGTGTGTGAAGAGATTGCTAGTTGATACCAACGAAGTCGTATAACCTTGCAACGTCAAACATCCTCCACTTCCAACTCGATGTTGTTCAAACGTGTTGGAGTAAATATTGAATGTTCCATTCCAATCTCCATTTCTTGAAAAGAATAAGTCTGTGCCGCTGTTATTTGAGAACAAATTATTGGAAACGGTGAAATCCAGTTGCAGTGGCGCGTTAGAGTTGTAGTCATTTTGTAGATAAACTCCTTCTTCATTAGACTCAAAGAAATTGTTTGAAATATCGATATTGCACTGACGTCTTCTATTTCTGTATGTCCTATGTAAAACTGCATTTTTTCTGGCCTGTGATACAAAATTTTTAGACAACGTCGTGTGACAGCCGAAATTGTTAGGGGTGTAGTACAGATATATTCCCGTGGAAACGTTGACAATTCGATTGTTAGTAACAATTTGTTGTCCGTCTCCATACCTGTAGTCCACTCCATTTCCTCTTGTATGAGCTATAGTACAGTTATCAACCATCACATCACCTTCATGACTGGAAACATACACACCGTCATTGAGAACGTTCATGATTGTGACGTTCTGTATTCGAGCATCATCATACGCATTCTGAAAGTACACACCATACTGAGAATTATGAATAGAACTTGACTTGATGATAACAACAGGTTGTTGTCCAGTAGTAGGAATGACGTCAACAAACAAAGCAAATCCAGGAGCGCCCGTCTTCTGGCCTGTTGTCACTTGTATGTAAATATTGTTGCTGGAAGACAAGACTGGCGCGTTACTAGAACTCGTACTGTATCCAGAATATGAAACAAGAACAGAGCTAGCGGATTGAGCTCCATCTCGTATGTAAAGTCTATCATCGCTGTAAAGTCTCAGACTGACAAGACGAACAGAGAGTATAGTGTTAGGTGGACCTTGCATAACAACGGAGCAAGTAATTCCTGGTAAATGATCGTCTTGAGACATTCCAACGTAAGATCCTTCTTCTGGGTCTACAGATATAATAGTTTGTCCAGAGCAAATGGATTCATAGTCCACGTTGGCAGACAATAGAGACCAAAAGTCGTAGACGCGTATTCCTGCACCTGCTACATCATTGACTGTGACATACTCTACCATCAGACTACTACCACGTGGTCTACGGATAACCAAGCCATCTCCAACCGCCCCTACGATGGTCACCCCGCTGATAACAGCTTCTTCGTGTAAGTGCGACACTTCCATAGCCGTCGATGCCGAGTCTTTGATAGTTAATCCATTGGTTTGTGGAGGACGGAATATGGATTGGACAGAAGGTACTGTCGTTTGATGTCTTCTACCTGCTCCTATAATTTCCGTGTAGTTTAGAACAGACCGTGGCGTTTTCTGATTGAAAGGATAGTTGGAGACGGTGCTGGTTGGTGCAAAGCGGATACCTGCCCAATTGGTGTGAGACGATTGTTGAAAACATGAAGTGGGATAACAGTGACATTCAACTCCTACAACCTGTAAACATTTCGAATGAGGAGCGTAGCTAGATGTGTTGAACGTGCAATTATTAAACGACGTTGCGTTTTCGGGACACCAGAAATCACGAACAATAGGATCTCCGAAGGCAGGAAACCACTCAGCCTGCCACCACCAGTGGTAAAAATTATCATGTTTGTTCCAATAAGTAAGTTGTTGGCATGACAATAACGCAAAGCGGTCTAATGACCAATAGTCAATCGATCGTGAATTGTAACAAAGTGGGTACCACAATCTGTTGAGTTGCAGCTCAATAATTCCGTATACGCCCCAAGAGTAGCTAACAGGTTCAGAGAAACGGACTAGTAATTGTGTATCAGACTTTGATTTGTTTTTAGCATCACTTACTATGTGAGTAAATGTAACGGGATTGTCAGGCGTTCCTTTACTCAAGATCCTTCCTTCTATCAATATTCCAACATATGGCAAGATAGTCAGCACGGCACCCGCTTCTACAGTCAGTGTTGCGTTTGCTAGGACAGTCACATCACGTGTTACAGAGTAAGGTCCACCGAAAGCAGTTAACGTAAAATCAGTATCCAGTTGGCCTCCAACTTCTCTGTTGTTGTTCAGAAATGGAGGATACGATCTCGGATGACTTGCTGATGCAACATGAGAGATGGATGGAGACAGAAGAAATGGAAAATATTGAGCGACTGCCAAGTGATTACGATCATCAAAATCAAATATTTTTTCTACAATTTCTTCTTCATTTGTCGTTCCCCACCAGTTGAGTGTGACGTTGATTGTGTCAAGTGATGAGTATCCTTCCACTTGGACCGCAAGCTCTGTGTTCGCATTTTGATTGTCAAGTATATTATTGTAGACGCTCATGTAGCCTGTACCGGTAAGGACAATTACTGCATTTGGAGTAGACTTTTCATATCTGGTGGGGAGAGATGACAGAGAGTTATTTGTCAGTTCGTTATCTCTGAATATTAACAAACTGTCAACATGTTGATGAGAAGAGTGGAATGATGCTCTTGTATTCAACCTCACTACATATTCTCCACTGTTGTACGTGAAGACGTTGTTTTCAACTATAACTGGCGCGTGTATTGAGCTGCTGTAATAATAATTGTCATTAATATCCATTACTCCCGAGCAGCATTTTCCATTATTGTTCATAAAGTTGTTTCTAGCGATGATGGCATAGCCGTCACGATATCTGCATGTAAACAAGAGTGCTTGCAAATTTTGTTGGAACGTATTGTCTGTGATATTGATGTGAACCGAGTGTGAGTTGGAATCAGAGACATAAATATCAACATTAAGAGCAGTGTCTGTAGTTCCAGAAAACGTGCAATTAGAAACTTGAAGCTGAGAAGTCTGTTGTATAGTCTGAGGCAAGTAGCTGTAGTAATAATGACGACTGTAGACATTTGCTCCTCGGTATGAGTTCTGGGTGAAAGTGCTGTTAGCGACAGAAGCGGTAGCATAGCCGTATAGATTTGTATCTAGTCCTATGTAACAGTTGGTAACATATAAATCAGCGATCTGTAGCATGTGTTGATCAGTATTGATTCGAATGCCAGTTTGCCATGAGCTTGTATGACATCGTATGTTGGTTGATGAAATCATTACCTGATTGGCAGATCCACTCATTTGTATTGCCGTTCCTGTTACGCCGGTAATGACAGAGTTGATGATACGTCGGACGCCAGCACTTCCGAACAGTCGTATTCCACTCGACGTTCGAACGAGTCCAGTTATGTTACAATTGTTTACATTTTCTCCACGAGAACCTAAACATAGAATATGCTTATAATGAAATGTATAGTTGTAGCAGTTGAACAAAGACTTACCAATAGGATATCTTGATACAAAAACTTTAATGTCTGCTGAGCTAGAGCTGTACCGTTGGTCGAGAAAGAAAATTGCTTTGTGATAAGGTACCATGACGTTTTCTGGAATTCTGCCACTAACGCTGCGCCGCAGCACACTCTGTTTTGTTATTCCGTTTATTACTGT
>CAXXBX010000009.1:0-24331 GCA_964274945.1 Dehalococcoidia bacterium
TGTGAGACACAAACCGGGGGAGCTGACTTAGTGAGGGAGAGTTGACGACCTACCCAGGTAAGTGCAGCCACCGCATGACATGGGGGCGTTCGATTGGGCTCTTCCAGAAGAGGCTCCGTATGAACGCCCTATCCCCACTTTTACAGTACGGCGGCTCTAGTAGAAACCGACTCTGCTGCTGGTTGAAAGAACACGCCCCACCCCTCTTCCGACCTCTACCAACTCTGCGCTGGAAGAAGTTGGAAGAGGAGCTCTTCTAGACTCTACCGGAGGAACGCGCCTATGGTCTGGTCTGCGAGGAATTATCCGAGACAGGTAAATAAAGGTCTGCGTGCCCCCGGTAAAGGTGTTCCTGTATCCGCCCCTGTATTCGCATTCCACATTTTGATTCAAGGTAAACAGTATACAGGTGTATAATAATTTTTATTACTAATATAATTTCTAAACTATAATTTCTAAATCGTATTTTGCATTTTCTTAACTAGAGTTGTGCTAGAAGCGAGTCATACTAGGAGAGTTTCCGCTTGCGGTAATGTATACCATGCGGGGTGAATCTCATGGAATCTAAGACTCTTCATCCACTAGATAAACCGTGTAGCCGCAGAGACCTTAGCGACAATTAGACCACACATACGGGATTTGCGGCAATTGCCGACTAGAAACAGAGTATCTCCTCTAGAGAGAAGAGGCTAAATTGCAGCAATGATAGTCAGAGGTACATCAACATCAGAATTCTAGTTCCGTCAGTTCCAATAGTGCTAACACGCTCCCAGTTACATTTCACATTGACCGCGTCCCCAAGCAACTGGGCGGGCGGGCGGGTGGGTGCGTATACTGTATCCGCAACGATTTAAGTTAATTTATTCTCTCATGTCTAAAGCGCAGCAAAGTGATATCTTTCGTAAGCTCCTATCGTCGTCCTGCACAATCTTCGTGCTTTCAGCTCTAATGTAAAGAATTTAGTGAATTTTGCTTTGCAAATCATGTGCTGTAGCTTATACTTTCTTTTAGAAATACGATTTGGTTTGTTGCTTGTCCGTTGCTTCCAAGATGTATCATGTATCCTCCTGTGTGTATGTATTGTTTTGCCCAGCCTATTTCTTGTGATCACGTGCAGCGCGTGACTGATAATGACTGGAACAACATTTTAGAGTAAGAATTATAATCAAGAAAAATTACACATGCACATGATGGACTGAGTTGTCGATTTGCATGCAGTAGGAAAAGCATTACAATAGTTAGCAGAGTAGATTGTGACATTCCTACCTCAATGCATTGTTGAAATACTTTTAATTAATTATTTATTTATAACAATTGTTAGTACAATTAATGTTTAAATATTGAAATTAGTTAATTTATTAACTATAAACGTATGTAAAGTCGCATAATTACAATAACAAATTTGAATATTTTGTTGATATCAAAAACGTGATAGTTAACTTAACGTATATCACCATATTTGTTAGAGATTAGAGAACGAACAAAACAAAACCCGTTTGCAATAATGATGACTAGATAGCATGAATGGTGATTGACGATAGCAATTAATTAGTATTGACATTCTAATCAGCAAAGTTACTAGTTGCCATGAAGAGTATCTAATGTATAGCTATACAGTTGATAATAGCCTATTTTTACAGACCTAATGAACGTGCACACGATAGCAAGTAAACGTTTATACAATATGAGTAAAATGTAATAACATGACACACATTGAAAACAGTTACTTTGTTGATATCCATGCAACAGTACCTGATGTGAATCTGTCAGATAGTTTCACTTGACTCATTGGTAGACGTGCAAATCAAAGTGATAGGTATTTGACGTGCAGACTCACGTGAGCTTGGCAGTGTCCGACTCATGTGAGTCTAAGGACGCAGCTATTGTTGGTCAACTAATAGTAACCAATTGTGTCAGCTAAGAGCTAACAAAATATCTAAAACCACTAGCTAACACGTGGTCGCTTAATTGCTAGTATATATTCTGTCGGAGCTGTGCTTGCTGACAGTACACCGTGTGACTCCGGGAGATCATCTGCGTAGGCGCAGTTCTGTAGCTCACGTGGGGCTGATCGAGAGGCGTTGTCGGTAGGTCTCACCCTCCGTTCTGCTAGCACAGCAGTTACTTGTCTAGGATCCGTCAAGATGCACATGTTTCACACAATGTTGCTTCTACTTCTTCTCTTCGCTTTTTCATCGGCACAGAAGTCGTCTTCCGCGACCTCAACATCTTCGTTTGAACCAACACGACAGACTCGGCCGTCATACGTTTGTGGTAGTGACTACAACTGCTCCGACGTCGAAATCGTCGGTCAACTGTGTCAATGCGAACAGAAATGTATTCTACGCGGAGATTGCTGCAGCATGACTTACGAAGTCTGCTTTCCCAACGTCACTTTTAACTACACGGGCAACGGAACGATCCCAGAACAAAATCAGACATCTCAATTCCTATGTGAAACAACAGGATGTCGATCTGTAGTGATACAGGCATTACCTTGTCAGTGTGATTCTGGATGCGCAACCCGTGGCGACTGCTGCGATGATTATACCACTGCTTGTCGCACACCTCCGACAACGACGACGATCCCCGTGGACGTCCAAACGGCTACCACCGCGAGGGCCAGAAATTTGTTTTCGACGGTGACAGCGACTCAAGTTCAATCACCCGACTCGACTGCAGTAGTCGCCACGACTCAAGTTCAATCGCCCGACTCGACTGCAGTAGTCGCCACGACTCAAGTTCAATCACCCGACTCGACTGAAGGAGTCGCCACGACTCAACGACCGTCTTCCGCATCGTCGACGTCGTCGGCGCCGAAGGTTTCGAGCAGCGCGACGCCGACAGGTGACGGATCCGGCGAGCATCCAACGAATGCGACACTATCTGCTCCGACAGTCGAGGCGATGCCCGGTTGTTATCTCTATGGATGCGATAACCGGTCCGACGCGCACGAGTGTCAGTGCGACAGCGAGTGTTTACTTCGATCGGACTGCTGCGACGATGCGATCAATTTGTGTGCGGGGAACGACACCGGAAACACTACGGGGAACCGTATGACGAACGGGACGTCCGCACCGACGGGACCGTTTACGTGCGCGGAAATCGGATGCGGGAGCACGGGTGCGCGTTGCAGTTGCGTTTCAGGTTGTCTCATTATGAACAAGTGTTGTGGTGACTACACAAAGGTATGTTCTCTCACTACCACTTCTTCTCCTACGTCGGCCACTTTGGCCCCTCCTACTGCCCCTAGACTGCCGTCGTGCGTGGCTCTAAGCAAGATTCTCAACAAATCAGCTTGTGGTTATCGAGCCGGACAGCTGTGTCAGTGTGATCGCCGTTGCTCCGTTACTAATGACTGCTGCCCTGACTTTGATGTTTCAATATGTGCTCCGACACCCGGCCCGACTACACCAGCTCTTCCTACAACTGCGAGGGCAACGACGGTGTTAGTGACCCGGGCTCCTACAAAGCCTCCTCCACTTTTGTGTGCTAATGAAGGATGCGACGTGCACGATCGGGACGCTCCTTGTCAATGTTTACCAAACTGCGTGAAGTACCAAGACTGTTGTAGTGATTTTGTGGTTTTTTGTAAGTACAATGGCACTTTTCCTCCACCAACTACTTCTTCAACTTCATCGAGATCTTCGATCACCGTGAAAGCTTCTACAGCATCGAACGGAACTGAAAACATTGCGACTGCAACTTTAGGTGGTATAGGAACAACTAGACCCCCACCAGCACAGGCTGGTAGCTCGATGTCTTCGATTCCTGTATCATCACCATCTGGTAGAACAGTAGAGTCTACCACGTCACGTTCGTCTTCATCTGGCTTTGCTTCTTCTGCAAGTTCATCTTCGGGTGTAGTCATTACCGCCATGCCTTCGACGGAAGCTCGTACTTCTTCAGTTGAGACTGAAAGAGCAACTACAACAAGTCGAGTTTCGACTTCGGCGGAGAAGATAACGCGAGGCAGTTCATCACTAGTGCCTTCTTCTGTTGCTTCGTCGTCGTCGACTGGTGGAGCAACTACAACTCCATCAACATCGTCTTCTGAAAAAGCAACTAATACTTCTCCAACAATTCGGTCATCGACCGCGCCTACCAGCAAAGAAGTTACACCTTTCTCGACAACTGGACGTATATCAACAGCATCTTCTGCAAAAGGAACTAGCTTGTCTCCAACAAGTCGTGTAGCAACAGCGTCTTCTGGGAAAGGAAGTACATTGTCTTCAACAAGTCGTGTATCTACTGAGCAAGCAACTACAATGTCTCCAACAACAGCAAGTCGTGTATCAACAGCGTCTTCTGGGAAAAGAGCTACAATGTCTCCAAAAAATCGTGGATCAACAGCGTCTTCTGGGAGTAAAGGTAGAGAACCGTCATCATCTCCATTTCTAACTGCATCCGTTCCCCTTCAAGGATCGACGTCATCTTCATCAAGTCATCCTGTTTCTACGTCGACTACAAGTTCAACATCGATCTCGACTGCTACGTCAACTAAAAGACCTCGGTCTTCTCGTCAAGTTGGTGTCGTTACCTCTACACCTTCGAGTGGGACGACAACAAGTGCATCTTCAGCTAGTCCGGTCACTTCTGCAAGCCCTTCGGCTATGTCAGCTTCTTCTTCCACGGTATCTCCACGTCAAGAGACGACTTCAGCTCGTATTGAAACAAGTACTGAACAAGTCGATGCTAAGGTAAGACATCTTTTATCCTATCCTGAGCTCATGCCCTATGTCATGCAGTAGTTGGCATTTCTACATTAGGCAACTATCGCACCGGATCAACGAATAGATGTCAACAGTCTGACAGAGGATGAGAAAACAAATAGTCTCACAATAGACTTCGATAAAGTCGAAGTTAGTTCAAATTTCTCTTGTTAATAAAGATCAGTGTGTATATAATATATATATATATATATATATATATATATATATATATATATCACGTTTGCTCTTATAGCTCCTCGTATGGATCAGATTGTACGAGGAATCGTTTAGGCAAGCGATTGCTGGTGCGTTGCGGGAGTCCTCTTCTAACAGACGAAAAAGGGCGGTCGTCGACGTGACGGCTAACGACGTCATCTACGTTACACCGACTCCGCAAATCGTCGACAACTATCTCCGAGTTGTTTTCTTTGTTCGCGACCCCGGATCCAAGACAAAAGTGGTACAAGTCGTTCTTCTGCAGCAAGCAGTGGTCGAGCAGAAAATTCAAATAGAAAAAAGGGTGAAGCCACAGAAATAAAATTACTTGTTTGACAGGAGCTGTATGCGCAAAATCTGCGCGTGCGTCATTAATATCAACTTTTAATGCACATAAATTTTGCGTATTTGTATAATGTATAAAAAATATTTTTAGGTATTTTATTAAATAAAATGTGTTTAAGCCAAATTTCAATTTTATGTATATTTTATGTAAAAATTAATTGTGATATATTTATATATTTTGTTAAAAGTGACTTGTGGTTTAGCCGAATTTAAATTTATCTATTTTATTGTAATTTATATAATTCATATAAAATACAAAGTAATAAATTATAGTGTTGAGTTCCACCTCTAAATAATGCAAACTAACATTCCTCATAGTCGTATGCAAACAAACGTAATTGGAAGAGTTCAACAACAAGCATTGCAACAAAAGTTCAGATGAATAAATTTTTAAAATTTATAATTTGTAAATCTAATTTTTAAAAACATGTCTACTAGCCAAAAATTAGTGCTATTACTAGACAACTAATTTTATTCTAATCAAATTGTTTCAGTCAAATTACTTAATTATCAAATATTTATATCTTAGGCGAGTGTTTCAGTAACATCAATTCGAACAGGCATACCCAAAGACTTGCTTCCTGACAGCTCGGACAATACGACACTGATCATTGCGGTAGTTTGTTCAGTCGCCGTCGGCATATTAATTCTCATTTTTGTGCTTGTCATCTGCGTTTTGTGTCGACGTCGTTCAAAGTATGAGATCGCAGGTAGCCGATACGGAGTTGACTATAATGTGAAGAACGTGAACGACATTATCGACGATTTTGCGGAACCGAAATCGGACACGATGTACAGGAAGAAAGAAGACGACAATTTTCCAGACGTCGTGGCGATGACGACATTTGGTTCGGGGGATAAAAAGAGCACTCACTTATAGTCAAGGGTGTCAATGGCTGGCTCAGTGGATGCTGTTTGTTTCTTGTACAATTTACTAAGGTATACTCACTTACTAGTGGCTTTTGTTTGTCTTAGAAACTCGAAGTAGTGAAGTTGTTATTCGCGTTCTATATTTTGATTTCAAGATATGCACGTAGGTATACACGTGTATAGTAATATGAATTCTGTCGTATTTCGGGGGTGTCAATTCTGCTACCTAGCTATAGTTGTGTTAGATCAATTTGTACTTGGATACTAAGGGGAATCTTAACTAGGAGGAGAGTTTTCACTTGCGGTATATCATACACCATTCGGGGTGAATCTCGTGGAGTCGTCACTCGTCGTATCCGCAGCAGTGCACACTGATAACAGAAGATACGCACAAATCGAAAAGGATATGTTATATAACTATAGTGAATGCAAATTCGAAATTCTATCAGTATGTATTCGGCAAGCAAGTAACCGTGTGCAATGATCATAAGCCGCTGAAGAGCAGTCTCTGCTGAGCGTCCCAATGAGGCTACACCGTACAGAGAATGTTACTCAAGCTGCAGTGGTATACGACCTTAGTGTTTATTGCAAGAAGGGAACAAAAACGGAACTGGTCGACACATTATCAAGAGAATTCCTAACTGCTGGACACGCAATCTACAACTTTATCGCCAGAGCACCTGTATACGTCAACACCTGATAGACTACATAATCATAACGAGCGGAAAGCACGCCGAGTTCCAGCTGGCTACACCCGATGAATTGAGCTTGCTTTACAACACCATACTGACAGGGTGATCGCGGAACACCGTAAGGATGCCCACCCAGCAGTTACACAGTATTGAGACTCCAGAGACCAGGTTTGCAATATCGCGGACGGAATAATTTTTAAAGGAACGAGGATCGTGGTACCTCCCAGCATTCAGCCGCACGTGCTACAGAACTGATACATGAATCCCTCTTACAGGGATGGTCAAGTGTAAGCAGAGAGCACGTAAGGTTCTCTTCTGGCCAACTATGAATGCAAGCATTGAAAACATTGTCCGAAACTATATGCTGCCACTGCGCCAAGTGCAAAGCCGACCCTCTGCAGAACCTTTTCAACTACTGACGGTCCCCAACTTGCATGCCTTTCGTTGAAGTGAGCATCGATTTATTTTAGTTTAACTTTAAGTCAAATCAGTATATCTACTACTGGTGGACTATTACTAGAAGTTTACTTCGTAGACGAACTGAAAGGATTATCGACGACCTCCGTTGTACATGTACAAGCATTGAAGACGCAGTTCTGTTGCTACGGCATACCGGAAACATTAACGTTGCGGAACGACAATGGACCACAACTCTGTTCCGAACAATTCAAGAAGCTTTGCAAAAATTTTGGAATACATCATAACACATGCATTTCGCACCATCAGTAGAGCAACGATGCAGCGGAAAGGGCAATTCAGACGCTAAAATTGATGTGGAAAAAAGCTGTGGCTAGAGACACGGCGCTACTGGACTACCCACAAGCGTAGAAACCACGGGGCCACGGCTCTCCCAATCAGCAGCCTGGTCACTATATATAAAAAGGTAATCGTGAAAACGAGCTACAAGTGAAAGAAAACGAAGAGCTCCAATAATGGTATCCAGGTTGCTTCAACCTGGATGCGACTCAGGGCCGGATCCAGGAATTTTTGAAAGAGGGAGTTCACTGTTAGCAGTTATTTATAGCATTACTAATTTTCTCTTTTCTAATAAAATTATATAAAATTATTAAACCACGCCTATTAGCAAAGAGGGGGTTGCAACCTCCTTAACCCCCCTCTGGATCCGGCTCTGCCATTCCTGCGCCTCTGCTACTGCTTCATACCGGTTGCAGGCCACAAAGGGTCACCAGCACAACTTTTAATGGGTATCTAGACTTTCACGGGACCTGCTTCTTGTACGGCCGACACAGCATGACCAATCTGAAGTAAGACAACACTTCCTACTACAGCGATTAGTAATTTGGAGTTAACACCTCGTCACGTCACTAGACACAAGCATGCCAAAACTTGTTTATACAGATGGCTGAGTCACACTAGACACTTGTTTATCAGGTGGCTGAGAAAGGACGGGCAGTCTTAGCATCAAAACGTAGATCACTTGGGCGCTTTGTCGCAGGCTACTCGATCCTCTGTTTCAGTGTTCGCTATGACTTTGAAGGTACACTCGAAATTTATGATCAGTAATCAAAATTGGAACGTCCTGCGTGACACTGCCTAGACTGGCGGACAAGCTCCAACAACTATATGTCGAGATTGCACGAGCGCTACACTGTACTGTACCAATGAACACACACTATACATTCCAAAGTTGTTTACATGGTAGTTTCCGTCGAGTCGGTCGCTACTTCAGGTGAGCCGACTACTATAACCCTCGCTACACCTAGGGTTAGAAAGCTACTCAGCGTACCATGGTACTGTAGTAAGGTGTGGATATGCGCTAAATTGTCACGAGAGTGGATACTCCAATTTATCAAGCTTGTAATTGCATTCCAATGTCCTAGCTGAGTTGAGTTTAAACCAAAATAATTACGTAATGCGTCAGACGAAGAAAACCAGTTTTGCTAAAACGTTGGCTTGGTATATTTCGTAGCAATACGCGTACTCTACTGTGTTTGTCATAGTTTTGTGATGCAAATGAAGCTATTTGGCACTTCTAGAGACTGCTTGTCCATTCTCGGCATGCATGTCTTGGCATGTGGTGTGACGTGCACGTGACCTTGTATCTTATCTAAGACGTATTACAGATGCATCTTTGTACACCTGAAATTTACCAGCCGAGGGTTTAGCACTCTAATTATTGCTTCTTCATTTATTGGTAGTTGCAACTAATAAAGCAGCAAATCTATAGGATACATGTACTCATAATCTTTAGTACGTTGTACGGTAGCATAACTATCTAGCTACGTCTACACACACACAATGAAGAAATCAGAATTTGCGATGACAGGCTAAATGTTCATATTGAAGTGTGACATGACACTGCACATTTATATCATGTTGTGCATAATAGCCTAATACTAGTCTGGTGTTGCTACTAAATTTTCCAATCACACGTGGACAAATGGGTAAATGCAAACCTCGGCTAACCCGCTTCGCTCGCTACCGGCGCGAATAGTGGTATGCAATTCGAGGCTGCACGTGTCATGCGCAATACAGTCTCCCTGTACGTACGAGCGTCGGAAGTTGCAACACCGCCCATATGGCGGTGCGCAGAGATCCGCTAGAGAGCGGAAAACAGCGAATTCAGGAAGGAATAACAAAACTGTCTGAATTAACGGAACCCCTCGATGTCTATCGCGACTGTTTACGCTCGCAAATAGAGGAGTTCGATAAGAAAAGAGATGTTTGCAGACACAGAGTTGCGTCTTCTTTCTCTCGTATTGCAAAGCTCATTGGAGCGAAAGAGCAAGAGATGCTGCAGCTCCTAGACGACGCGTGTGAAGAAGCGAAGAACGCAGCGGGAGACAAACTGCGAGAGACTGAGTCGGTATCGGAAGCGACCGCGGAGGTGAGTGCTATGTACTGTGCCGTAGATTGTGCGGCTAGGTGTGTTAGCTGTTTACATGCACAGCTCTTGTTTTGTTTGTTTAGTTATCACGAATGTAAACTTGCGTATGAGTGGAAGTTTTAGATTTTTATCAGTTTGTGCATGATGTTGTCTGGTCAGATTTTCATGATATCCGTTTCCCGGATTACTGTAAACCAAGGAATTTTCGGTGATGAAGTATTTTTGGTAATTTCGGTATGAGCTATGAAGTAGTGTAAATACACAAATTTTCGTTAATTTTTTGATATTCTTACAACTCCTAAATATACTAAATTAAAATGCATACGAAAATTTTCTTGGATGACAAACTGTTATTACAATCATCACTAGTGATGTTGATGTACCACAACACAACTACATTGAAACTCTCTGCTTACAACATGTCTAGTTCGCAACATTATGATGTCACTCAACTCAAACTGTGTCTGAAATTACTCTGACAGACATTTAGCAAGATCATAAAAGAAGATGAACCAGACAGTTGATGTTCTCGCGGCATGCGTAGTGACGGTTTGTTCTTTCAAATTAGTCCTAATGCGCACCCCAACAGTACCCTTCGGTGATGATGCAGCTACTGTCTTGCAAGGCATGCAAGCAATGTAAGTCATCACTTTTTCGGCCTATTGTCCAAGAAGAAGGCGTCTGGTGCGACCTTTTCCTGCTAGTTGTACCATTTTCTCAGACCGTCAGTTCAATACTAGCAACTCTCTTCGATACGCATTGAGGATTGATTGAATGGTCAAGTTTGTGATTCTGTGATTTATCAATTTTGCAAACGAACGTGTACCCTCATAAGTCCACTTTCTTCAGTGACTCAGTAATGGTCAGCGTATTCTTGAAGTCATAGATGTGATATTGTTCTCTCTTTCTGCAAATAGCTGCCAAGTGATCTCGATATCGAGAGATTCATCTACACCATTATTCGCAACTGTGATGTCCTCTTGTTAGATTCCAGATGCTGCAGCTCTCTTTGGTAGTGGTAGTAATTCTTTTTTATCTTTTTGACTTTTTTACTTTAGCTTAGAACTCGCGAATGACGTCCGCTGATTATGTAGAATGAAGCACTTCCTATACTAGCGTGTGCTAAAATTCTTCATTAAACCCCGTACAAGTACAGAAATAAGATATGTATGAAAGTTCTTCTCATCAAATGTACGAAACTGTTGCGTACGAAAATTTGTGGATTTACAATACCTAAGTAAATGTCTACCTAAATTTTGTGTAAGTTGTCAAACCTCTAGGAGCCAGCAGCAATGTCTGTGAACATAGTAAATTATTGCACTTATTATCAAAGATAATTGCTGTCAACTAGTGAGTTGTAGGCCAGTTCCTGCAACTGAAACTAATACTACAGTAATAGATGATTGAGATACTACTTGACAATGTCCAAGAAACAAAGATGATAGTCCTTTATAGGAATGTCAAGTAGTCTTTCTAGAAGATCAGAGATGTACCAGTAGTACCCACCACGCAGTGCACACTGCGCAAATGTGAAGTCTCACCGAAAAATATTGCTATCGAAACAAAATTTCAGAAGGCACCAAAATTTTTACGCCACGGAGAATTTCTTGTTTTACATTCGTTAATTAATGGCATTTTTGCCTGACAGTTGGTTGAGTGACACTGTCAATCAATGAGTCTAGGTACTATGTAAGCTTCACAGCACAGTTGCATGTTGCTGATATTGTGTTTCTGAAATGTGTGATTGTGCTGTGAAATATGGACTTTACATGAACTGTTGTGTTTGAGCAGTAGGAATTGCGCTAACACCTAGATAGTAGCTATGTCGAAGCGAAGAATACATAAAAATTAACTTTCGCCAGTCGTCAATTATTTGGCACGTTGAGTAGCCCTCATCTCACAATCTCACTGTAGGGTGGGTCCACGTGTTACTCTAGAGACAATCTACACACACACACACACACACACACACACACACACACACACACACACACACACACACACACACACACACACACACACACACACACACACACACTTATTTGGCAAGTTTTTAATCTACTCAGCTACAGTGCACGTTAGAACGTACAATACACGCGTCCTATTGCTTTAGTTAAACTCTGACTGCAACGGGCGCATCTTGCACTCTACTATAACATTAGAGGATGGCGTGGCTGGCGAGCTCACGTCATATCGCCCCGTCCTATAGGCGGTAGCAATTTATCTTCGCGCGTTTACAATACACGCATCCTATTACTCTATACATCACACACAACACACACTCCAGACAGCACAGTTTGGATTTCCCATCTCAGACTCTTCCCACATAAAACGTCATGATCTATTCGTGGAGAATGACGCCACTTCCGCAATGAAGACGCTCCTTTCATGACGTAAATGATAACATCTATAGGTACGGACACACGCACGCACGAACACTCGGCCCTGTGAGCCGTCTTAAACCTCTGTCTGCGGCGGGCGCATCTTGTACTCTACTCTAGACCAGAGGATGGCATACAGTGGTTGGCAAGCATACGTCACATTCGCATACTCTGGTAATTGAACAAACTCCGGTGCATCTCATTTCAGGCCACCAAAGTCTTGTTTCTGGCCATTGAAGGCAGTCCGGGCGAAATCCAACTCGACAGTTCGTCTCCGACGGCCGATCTTGACTCTTCCGCCGCGTTTTGCGGCGATCCGAGACCGGCGTCGTGTCGATCAGCGCGTTACAGACATCCAGACAGACGGAAGCATGAGTTGGTGTATTATAGTATAGGAAGCTGGAACTAATGTGTCATGGAAAGAACCCAGATACTCAGTTGCTGTAAAAAGATTAGTATGCTGTGCTGTTTTGAGCCATAAGAAATGGGACTTTTATAGAAGTCATGTGACTTAACAATACAGTAGGTGCTAAATGTATATTAGTCTTGCATAGCCAGAGTGAGACGCTCAGGAATTTGCAGTCAAAGTGATTCAATCAGAGCAGTATTACATTTTGTCATATGTCAACCACAGAGAATGAGCCACTCACAAACTGCCAATGTTCATGAGACAGTTTTCGTTAGAGCACTCTAATTACTGTTTGTAATTATCATTCTTATTGGAAGCTCATAAAGGACATACGCCATGCACAGTGCGTTTGGTTCTCGAAGGTCAACAATACTCTTTCTTTCAATTGCATAACATCATCTTCTAGATCTATGTGTAGACCCAATTGTTGTGAAGATTATGTACTGTTCGTTCCCGTAAGTGCGAATTCGGAAGTGAGTAATGAAGTAGAGGTCACACCAGGTGTGCTTACTAGAACACTAGGAGCTGCTCCAGTTGGACCATGTTACACCAGTTATCTTAAATGGTTCCAGTTGCTGATCCGTTGGTCTTACAACATCATTGGATAATAACCATTGCTCCAACCATTTCTCTTTGATATGCAGGAGTATTATCCTTCCATTTCGTTTGTAGGAAAGGCTTAGATAATTTGATAAACAAAAATGCCAGACCTAACGGTTTCTAACGATACCGAGATCATCCCGAAAGTCCAAAAACAGCGGAGATATAGATGATTTTCAAAGTTCACACGTATGGGGAACAGACAGTAGTGTCTCTTAGGCAGTCATTGTTGCTCTTATAATTTGCCTTAATGTAACAAGTACTCTAATTTCATAAATGTTTAGCGATCTAAATTTTCGGCTAAATTAAGTTGCTATTCGGCGTAAGGTGGTTGGCAGGAACCTTCACATACTAAATAGAGTAGTAGACGCATATCATATCATTCGGCGCGTTCTAAACTACTACTAGGTAAGTAGTCTCGCGTAGCCAACCCCTCCCCATTTTTGATTAGCACGACATGCGCTGTTGAAGTTTGAATTCTTGGTATTAGGTGTCAAAGTCCCGTGATACTTATGTTGTGCTCTGGAGAGCTTATCAATTCTTGACAAGTATGTGACAGATGTACTCGAATACTACTGCTGCTGTTTTCATTGCAAAACGGAGATCAGTGGCAGTTGTTGTCACCGAGAATGCGGCAGTTGTGATCTTTGACAGTCACTCGCACGGCCAGGAAGGTGCTCTCATTGCAGTTTTTACTGGGATTGCATCTGTAATTCACTTTCTGTGCAATCGTCTTTAAGGAGGCATAGATAGTAGTGAGGAGCTGATGTTTGCTTTCTAGAGAAAGTGCAAGAGGTTGTAATGTAATAGTAATTTCACAATTTTATTTGTTTGGTGAAAGTGCTGACAGTTGTCCAGATTTTTGGCAAAGATATGAATGTGCTTACAGTACATATACTAATAGTACTACTAATGTCTGTTTTGAATGTTTCAGAAGAAACTGATCCAACATTTGAATGGGCATTAAATTTGTGTGGACATTTAATTTGGGCATGGCAGACCCTTTGCCGAAATTGCCGAAATTAAATGTATGCCGAACAGTTACAAAATTAGAGTAGTTATTGGATATCAAAAGCTGATTTGTATTTTGTAGTACTAAGTAATGTGACTGGTTGAATTAACACTTTACTTTTGTCATAGGCATCGACGTCTGCTTCTTTATTACTTGAAGTTACAGATAAACAGGCATTCTGTGCTCAGTTTTCAGCGACTAGTCAGAAACTACAGTCTTGCCTGGACAACCTTCTTCTGTTTGGATTGGATATCCCCACATCAAAAGACGAACAAGAAACTGGAACACTACCAAAATTGGCAGTCGTCGAAAAGGAAGCTGCTCAACTATGTCAAAGAGTTATGGACCTGTTGATGTCAGAAGGTGAGAAGGCAAGTAGTCTCAAGTCTGATATCACTTCAGTTGTAACAGAGAAAAGTCAAAGCAGTCACGACGATAGCAAAAGTAAATGTGGAGGTAACATGGATTCCAAGCAGCAGTCATTGCAATTCGCAATTTCAACATCTAAGCACACGGAATCCAAGCAGCAGTCGTCCCATTTTACATTTTCAACATCTAAACTGCAGGCATCGCCCTTCACATTTTTGAAATCTAATGCAACGAGTAACTCACTAAATGACAGAACAGCTTCCCAATCAGCTGAGAAGACGTATCCAGCAACGAGCAACGATCAGGATCGGGTGCAGAGATCAGCTCTTAGACTGACCTGGCCAACCACCAATCCTACATTTATATATCAAAACAGAGCAACACCTGCTGTTGTTCCTCTGTATAGCCCTGTTGTTACCCCAGTTGTCACCCCGGTTGTTACTCCTGTTTGTACCCCGGTGCTATCAATGCCTCGGAGTCCAGTTGTGGTAGGCCTTCGACCGTTTCCACTAAGACAAGGCTTGTCCATGCAAGTTGTGGTGACTGAAGCTGTCAGTCCGTCTTGCTTTTGGATACAAATAGGAGGCCAGCAGCTTGATCAGCTAATGGCAAGGCTACGGTGAAATACACTGATTCCATTCGGAAATTGTAATCAGAAACAGTGATGTGTTTTTGTGTTTAGTGTGCACTTTTCAATGCAGTCTCCACGTGTTCTTGGTCAGCCTGTGTGGTGTCCTGCTGTAGGGAGTGTATGTGCTGCTTGCTACAGCACAGACCGACAATGGTATCGTGCTTGTGTTGTCAGTATTACTCCACCAGGTACGTGACCCTTGTTTGCTTTTCTTGTTTCTAACAAGTCACTTCTGGTTGCAGCCAGTAATGTTTCACTGCTTCGAGTTTGTGTTCTTTATGTTGACTACGGTAACAAGGAGGAGGTATCGGTTCTTGATATTCGACCTCTTGATGAGCAGTTTTTTGATCTGCCAGCACAAGCAGTGATTTGTTCGTTGAATGGAGTTCAAGCATTAGGACCTGATCCGAAATTGTGGTCTGATACTGCTCGCAGTTGGTTTGTGCAGGCAATAGCAAGACAGACTCTGCTAGTGTCGATTGTCAAGCTACCAAGCATGCAAGAACATACTTTGGTTGAATTGTATGCAGTGTGGGGATCACAGAAGCTGAACATTGGCAATATGATGCTTAATGCTGGTCTTGCTGTTGTGCCGACATTCAACCAACCACAGAATCAAGCACCAATTAGTTTTCCACAACAGCAAGCTAGTGAAGCTACTGCAGCTGTGTATTTTTATGGAAGTAATGATGGTGAGCATCGTGGATCAAGCTTGTCGCCGACCATGAGTACGACAGAAGAATCACAGTTGAAATCTCCGACGGATACAGGCTCACTTCAAGGATCTAATTCTGGTGGATCAAAGGGCTCGAGGAAAATAGCCCTTGCCAGACGACGCTGCAACAGCAGTTCAAGTGGCGAAGGCAAGAAAGACCAGAGTAATAGAAATACATCTCCCGTGTCTGACAAAAGAGAACAAGCACGTGATACAACACACACAGAGTCACCGGTATTGCCATTACACGGTCTTACTTATCGATCGTTTCCTGCTTCATCTGTCTCGTGTGAAGAAGCTGCAGACCTCCAAGTGATGGTTTCTCATGTGCAAAATCCTGGTAGGTTCTACGTTCACGTTATTGGCAAGGAGTTAAAGAAATTTGACACGCTTATGCATCAACTGAACGAATACTGCAATCACGAAGTGATGTCACCATTGGTGTATCCAAAACTTGATCAACCTTGTGCTGTCATGTTTCGAGATGATTGTCGCTGGTGTCGCTCAGTGACTGTAGGCATTCAGTCTGGTGAAGTATGTGTTAACTATGTTGACTATGGCAATAGAGAGTGGGTGTGCCCTAGTGATGTCTATTCGTTGCCCGACCGGTTTCTGGACCTGCCAAAGCAAGCAGTTGAGTGCACTCTGGCAGAGTTATGTCCTCATGAATTGACTCCTCCACCAAGCAGCACGTCTCAAAATGAATCAGAGCAGGATGACGAATGGCTGGCTTACACCGTGGCTGGTCCGGAGGGCAAACAGGCGTGTCGACGCGACACGCCAAATCTCAGTGCAACATGGCAAAAAGCCGCATCTGAGTTGTTTGAGAAGCTCACTGGAGATTTTCGAGTTCTTTTTGCAAAAGTTGTTCCTTCAAAGAGAGCAAAATGTAAAGCAAGATCGCCAAGATCGAGAACAAGTTCGGCAGCATCTTCTCCTGGTAATCAACGTTTTATATCGTGTTTACATGATCACACATAGCTAGCTAAGTCACACCAAGTCTGTGTGAGCATAGCACACTATAGCCCATGTTTACACGACATACTCTTCAGAAGCAAGGCAGCTTCTGATGGACACATCGCTAGCATGAGTTACCTACCGTATTCATCGTTGGTATAAGCTGCAAAATAGTAGAGTGCCGGTATACCCCGAGGATTACCAGCATGCCGCAAATAACGGGGTAAAAACCACATGCTGGGAATATTTGCTGTGCTGGTTTGAAATGAGTACAGTACCTGAAGAGAGACCTACAATTACGGTTTCTAGCCATGATGACGTGCAACACAACAGAACAAACTACCTAATCTTCAACAGCTAGCAACTATACATGCTACTGTAGGATGTTGGTTCATTCCATTTCTTTGAATTCTTCATCTTCATACTGGCATGCAGCAATAGGTGTGGGAATACGGGACTTGAGATTGACATAGCTTGCAGTAGCTCACGCTTGCAATGGGCAAAATCCAAGCTGTATACGTTATTCAAGAAATGTGCAGAACGTTTACGAGACAATTTCCTATTTATACGAGGAATAGGTCCACCGCCAGTTGACAAACTGAGCATGCCCAGCTCTCATCCAGCAACGGTAGTGTTTACATGGCATACTTGACCCAAATTAGTGTGGGCTAGCCAAGCTAGAAATGCCAAAACCAAGCCAGTACAGCTCAGCGTGGCTCAGCCCACGTTTACACATACCTTACGAACTGAGTCAGTATGGGCTGACTCGTTTACAAGTGGTTGTGTAAACAGACTATTAATGTGTGTAATTAAAGTGGCAATGTTTTGCATGCATTTGGCTGGATTGCACTTCTGCAAACTTGAAATTATACTTACATATTCAATACCGTTGGTTGAGCTGGAGATGGTGCACTGCTTGATGTAAGATCATAGTTACCACTACAAATGAGGAAACCTCACAGAAGATCATTTGTAATTTTAATATAAAAAAGTGAAGTTTGGTGTAACTTGGGTACCAAATTGTCGTTTCTTTGGCACCAAGTGCATCATATTTTACAGAAAACAGAATTTGAACGTGCAATTTGATCTACAGAAAGGAAGACGAGATGTAAAATTTGGCGGTCACATCATGATGATTTTTTTTGGCTGGACATCATTGTGTAACATGGCTTTAGGGCTGTGTTTAGCCATACAAGCATTAAATGTAGAGAGGCACCGAGTAGTATAAGGTAAACTTGGGCAGGTTATTGAAGTGCATGACTTCAAGATTTATTGTTAGCCGAGACGGTTAGTATACTCTTGTGCTACATTCTAGTTATCACAAGTCAGTGCATTTGCACGGATAATGCAAGGCTTTATGTTTTTAGTAGGACTTTTATGTCTACAGGCAGTCTTTTCTAGTGGCATATGGGACTGCAAGCGCACAGTGAAGTGCAGTCAGTCTCATCAGGTTTTATGCATATCCACATTCATTTTGCAACTTACAAGGACATTTTCTCGTCATATCACAATTGCACCAACTCTGCAAAGTTGCAACGTATACTTTACAACTACCTTTTGAGATTCCTAGGTTTGCAATGTTAGTAACCTAACTGTCATTCGTAGCTCTGGTTTTGCAGTGACGACACTTCCTTTCTCACTGCACGCAGACTGAATGTTATTTCCGTTCATTACAATGACGTGTGTTCTTATAGATTTGAATCGCCGCAGCAGCAGTTCTATTCAACGTCGTTTGTCAAGTACATGTGAAGAGCTGGATCCAGTTCTTCGGTTGCACTTGTATGACACGACATCTGTGCCTGAAGTTTATATCAACCAGTCATTGGTCGATGCCAGACTTGCTGACTCGTGGACATTGAAGCCAAAGAATGTGACTACAGACCAAGACGGTAATTTAGCAGTAATAATTGAATTTACATTTTGGGTATGATGACTGTCAACAGATGAGCAATCCGATGAGCATTCAGTGAATCAGGGGCACAACTTGGTGGCTGCTGCTTCACCTAGTGTAGACGATGTATTTGGTGATTGGGATCCAATGAGAGCAGAACACGAGTCTATTAGAAACACGTATCGTCTCAATCCGGATGATGCAGATGTGGCTTTGTTTGGCTACGGTAAACAAGTTCATAATGTCGCGGTCATTGTTTTAATATACCTGCATTTTGCTCAGCAAATTCAGAAGGCAGACGCGACGAGAAGAGCATTTGTCGCTTTTATAGTCTAGGTTGGTGTCGAAGAGGAGATACTTGTCGATACAAGCATGTAGCACCTGGTTAGCTTTATGCTTGTTTGCTATATGTATTTGTCTGTTGAAATTATTTTTTTCTTGAAATGGACAGACGATGCTGGGGCTGTATACGTGAGCAAAAACCTCATTTCTTTGCCAGCGATTGGAAATTGGATATCGGTCGTTGTGACTGCTGTGACTCATCCACATCTATTTTGGGTGCAACTTCCACAGGGATCACGAAACATGATGGATGATTATGATTCCGGTAATTGCACAGCGATTTGTTATACTTATGCTGAGTGGTAATCTTAATGAGTTGTTGTCAGATGGAGAGTCGGATGAGACAAATGGGCAGAAATTGGCGGAGTTGACGGACGTGTTGCAGTGAGTGACTATGAAATACATTTGGTGTTTGCTTGTAGTGGTATCGTGACGTCTATGATGGATAGGAAGTTTGGTAACAGCAAGAGTCGGTTCAGTCACGACGTTATTGACGTGTCAGTTGGCGAGTGGGTGTGTGCACTTTCTCAGCGAGATAAACAATGGTACAGAGCTGTTGTTATTGATGGCAGTAAAGCAGACGGAGTTGTAAAGGTTGTGTTCCTTATTGCATGTGTTGTGCACACATACGTATGTACATACATACATACATACATACGTACATACATACATATACAGTTTGCCAACCGATTTTAGTTGCAGCAGTGCTTTCTGTTTAGATGAGATGTAGACAGTCACCCATTTTAAATAGAATTTATCACGCACAGAATGATGGACATTGTTTTTATGAGATATTGGTGTGAATTTATGTTTGCACTTCTCTTGAAAATGTCTAGTCGTGGATTTTATTTTGTAATTTCATGTCTTGGATTATTTATATTTACTATTTCTATTCATTATGCCCACATGACCACATGGGTTGCCATGGAAGCATTTTGAGGCAAAGCATTAGCAAATGCTATCTATTGGTGGTGACTGAAACCACCAATGAATATTTCTCACCAATATTTTGTCCAGTAGGGTATGTGGATATGCCCATGGATATGCATATATACATTCCATTCATGTGTATATGCAAATCAACAAGCACTCTCAATGTTACATACCGTATTACCCCCGCCTAGAAGGGCAGGGGCTCTGATTAGAACATTTGGTACTATGTGCTTTTGTACAGTGAGTGTAGTTAGGGAATAGGGTAGAAGCCATGGAATTTGAAGGATTGCAGACAAAGAAGACATCACTGATAGTTATATTTCTGATTCTTATTTGGTTGCTTCCTTCACAAATATATTTTCAGTGACAACTGCTCTGTGCATCAGTTAGAAATCCTGCAAAATTTCATCAGAAACTGTAGCTACCATTGATGTTTTCCTTTGTCTGTGATCTCCAAGGAATTCCATGGCTTCTACCTTATTCCCTAACCACACTGGACGAAAGCACATAGTGCCAAGTGTTCTAATAAGAGCTCCTGCCCTTCTAGGCGGGGTAATATGGTATATTTGTATGTACTGTATGTATGTGTGTATACATGCTTTGTCTTGTGATGGATGACTTCCACTTATTCTCATTCGATTGAGGTTTGATTGGCTGAATACTCCAAATTAGTGTCAGTGGATAGGGATACACAACCATGCAGAAGGACAGCAATGGTTGCTATGACCTCTAAGAATTTGACAAATGGGCAGCGACTTATTTTGTGACATTTATTCATGAATGTCTTGTTTGAATCTCTAAATAGTCGATTCTTGTCGAAGTCTTACAGTAATTCGTATTCGTCTTCAGTCTTATCGTAATGGAGGAATAGCCATTGTTGAAGCCATGATGGTCAGAAGCTTTGGAAATGTTCGTAATCCAAAGACCATTTTGGTTATCTCGAGTGCAAAGTTTGATGAGACTGGCTAGAAATGTCTTGCTTTCTAAGATTTACTATTTTAGGCGTTTTGGCAGCCATCATGGTGTGCGTCTCGGATGTGCACTGCGTAACGAAGTCACATCTACCGTGTACACACTAGCTTACACGTGATTTGTGAATGAAAACGTTGTGTAAGCTATTTAAACGAACTTACATTAGGTCTGACCTTAGTACCGTATGTAAGCACAGTGACAGAGCATGAATGTCTTGTGGAAACAAATGTAAGCGCATGGAGACAGAGCGTGAATTCGGCATCGTATGCTTGTAAACAGCAATGTGCATGCATTGCGTATGGTGACAAGGTAACCACACATTGCCATGGGGGTTACATTTGGTGGTATAGCAGCACAAGTAAGCAAGTGTACATGCAATGTACATCCCTTATCAAAACGCAGTGGTGGCTGCATGTAGAAAATATCAAGTTAAGAGAATACTGTAGCAATTTAAGATCACATGATTTTTGTGAACACACTTGGTAGCTCGTCACATGGTAATATATTTAATTAGGTATACTCCATTCTGGAAGTTACAGTAATTGCCCACTGGGGAAATGGACTTCCAGAATAGTCCGGTCGTTTCCTTCGCTCAACACACACACACACACACACACACACACACACACACACACACACACACACACACACACACACACACACAAATTGGACATGTGGTCATGTTGTAGGTATTCTGGGTTGACTATGGAGATTGCGAGTACGTTTCTGAGGATAGCTTGCTACCAATGGATCAGAGGTTTCAACATCTTCCTTTCCAGTCTGTGGAATGTCATCTCGTAGGAGTCGAGCCATATGGAACTGAATGGTCACAAGATGCCAGGTAACACGATTACACCAGAATAACATTTTATCTCGATATTTTCATTCTTGATGTCTTGTCCACATCACAAGTTACACTGAAAATGCTTTTTCTGATTATTATTGTCAATGTCTCGTAACATATTGGATTGCCATGTTTGGAAGTCTTTGTATCTTACTCGTAATGTATAGAAATTAGATCATGCAAATTTATTACTTATTGATCATCATTGTCCATCCCAATTTTGAGCCTGCTCCACGAATTTTTTATTTTAATTCTGGGTTTTGAAATTTTATGGTATGTACTGTATGTGTACTGTTTACTGCACGAACATATGTGGCAGGTCCACGTGCCTACTGTTACGTTTGACATATTGGACATGTGTATACCATTGAGCTGCTAGCCTATAGCTTTCCACGTACTCAGGATACCAGGTAGAGCTGAGACATTTTCTAGTGCCTTTTTGTTAGCTGAGATTTTACTCGCATCAGTGGCATTGTGATGTCAACAAATTCCATGAGTGTGGATAAGAGTGCAGAACATTACTCGTTTGTTGTTCACGCATCTTGTCTTCCATTGAGATCATGGCTCTTTGCTGTTGCAGTTTTATGATGGATGCCCGTATTAGGTTTTCATAACGTAAATCAACCATGGCAGACATACACATATCAATTAACAAATAGAAACGTAACAATAGAAGTCAACCGTTTGTCCCATTTTTTAGAAATTCTGACAATCAATAAGTAATTAATTTTACGTGGCCTTAGGGGACCGTCTGTAATTGTCGACAGTTTTACGAAACGAAAAACTTTTGCATGTGGGTGGGTGGGTTGAAAGCCATTTTTGTTTTGGTAAAAAATGTTGATAACGGTGTACAGCGTAGTACATGTATACATGCAAACTGCTCTGGCATCCCAGGTAGAAACCAGACATGGCGGCCTACCATACAGAAAACCCTTTTTGGTCGACGGCGCAGTAAGAATCCGTTCTTCTCAAAATTTGAGAACATTAGTAGTAGTCTCTACTACTCTGTCATTGAGGCACTGTGGAAGTTATCTCCTTTGGACGACAGGAAGGCATTCTTCGAGAACATGAAGACCATTTATGTGGGTTTAATAATACGAAATAACTTGACCAATGAAACTTTGCAGGAGTGACTGTTCTCTAGGAAATGACAGTTAAGAGCATTGTTATCATAGTTTTTAATTGCTGAGAATTAGAAACACCCTTTGACAGACAGTGATGCAACTATAGTATTTCTCATTCAATTATCTGAATCCGGCGTTCAATTATCCGATTCAGGCGTTCTATTATCCGTTGCGTATGGCTGTGCAATAACATGAAGAACTAAATAACTTACATAGTCTGTGGTTGGGCAGCTGCTCAAATATCATCATTCATCAGCTGTCTAGACGCAATAATTTGTAATTAATCTTGACTTTAGCGTGAATTTTTAGCGTTTGTTGTACGATAATTTTCTTTTCACTAATCTTGATGTTCCATGTTTCTGTGGAGGTCTAAGTAAGCTGTTGGGAGCGAACTAAATCTACATATCTAGGAAGCCTACAACGCCTTGCTCCGTCAATCATGGTGTAATCCGCATACTTTGTAAACCGCGCGTCCTGCGTGATACCATGCAACAGTCCATCATGCGTCGTTGCGGGAGTTTATAGCTATAATCAAGAGTTCGAATTTCACGACGTTTTCCCACCTTGGTTGAATCAATCATTTATTGTTCAGCTGAAACGTGAGTGAGCATCATAGAAAGACGTCATGAAAGAAATGTGCACGGCTTTGACTTTACGTGTCAGACTGAAATAATTATTTCTATAATTTGGTACTTCTATGACAGAACATTGGATAATTGAATGCGCAAATCAGATAATTGAATGCCTCAATTGGATAATTGAATGCTGGATTCGGATATAATTGAACGCAAAATACTATAGTCACACTACCGTCACTCGTGTGCAAGAGTGGCAACTTGGGATTGACAACGCTCAGCGATTGTTGTATGGGTTGCTCAGCGATCTGTCATTCTGTTTTAGTAAATCTCGAGCTTAGCCTTCTTGAAAGTGTGTAGTGTTCTTTGTTATATGTAGACATTTTTGTCTAGATATATATGCCTGGGTCATATATCATCATATCAACATTAATGTAACTTTCGTTTTGAGGGGTGGGTGGGTGGGTGGGGTACGAAAAGAACAAAAGTTTTTCGTTTTGTAAAATCTGTTGACAATTACGGACGGCCCCTTATATTTTTATATTCATTTGTGCCTAAATTTAGTAAGTGACTTGTGCTGAAAGTTAGTGTAATGTAAACAGCCATTGTGTGTCATTGACAGAGAGTTATTTCATCAATGTACTGTTGGAAAGCTTCTTTGTGCTCAAGTTCATTTTCGGTCAGTTATTTCGCAGAATTTCGATCGAGCAGTCTGATAACCATCTACTCTGTAGGTATCCAGGCAGGTTGTTCATTAGTCTGTACAACACTGGTGCTGACGATGAAGATGTCGGCATTGCCAAGCTGCTGATTGATGCAGGGGTAGCTCGAGCGAACGATAGTTATCTAGGCGACAGTGAGTCGAAAACATTGCCTGGTTGAAATTAAAGTCT
>CAXXBX010000010.1:0-16273 GCA_964274945.1 Dehalococcoidia bacterium
CTCTGACGCAGTAACTGTTCTATTATGACATCTACTGGAATTCCATTTCGTTTCCATGTAATCAAAGGAGTAGGACGGCCGTTCACAGAACATCGAAACTGGACCGATTCACCAACAGCAACGGTCTGGTTAGAAGGATGCTCCAAGATACTTGGTGGATCTTTAGAAATAATATATATTATGTGCATAAGTATATACATATATATTTATTTGTCAGTTAATTTATTCCGATGTCTAAAAGTTTGACTGTTTGTTGGTCTATTTTTCAAGTTTGATCGAAAATTGATGCGATTTAAAAAAAATCACACTCTTGTTGTGTCTTCGAATTTCTTGTGTTTTCATTCAATCTGGCATCTGATCATGCAGATTATGCAATGAACGTATATCCATGTATTTGTCTGGAAACTCGTCATTTCATCAATTTCATGCACATACACACGCACTCCCGCACGCGGACGCCGCCACCACCATCCACCGTGACACGACACTACAGTATTACCATGCACACAGACGTACACTCACTTGCAATTGACAAATACGCTTTCTTTGATTCCACACTTTCATAATCATTTTCCCCTTTGCAGGTATAGTAGTCATTTTCCTCCTCAAGTGTTACCCTTTTTACTTCCAGCACGAAGGTTGACCCCACTTTTGAATGGTAGTACTTGTCAAGCTCATTCTGACGCAGTAACTGTTCTATTATGAGATCTAATGGAGTTCCGTTTTGTTTCCATATAAAATAAGGAGTAGGATGACCGATCCCAGCACATCGAAACTCCACCGATTCACCAGCAGCAACAACGGTCTTGCTAGCAAGATGCTGCAAGATACTTGGTGGATCTAGACAGTACAGATACGATTTCATTGCTTGCGTAATTAATGCAAGTCTCTAAGACGTATATAAAGATTTGTTTGTTTGTCGGTTAGCTTTACTCCTAGGGCTAGAGGTTGGTCTATAATTCGTCATGTTTAATCCAGCCATTAACCAATTGATGCGAGGTAGAAGATGTACACTCCTATACCGTGTCTTCAAATGTTTTTCTTGTGTTTTATTCAGTCTGTCATCTTCATCATGCAATCAGGCAGTCAATTAATTTTACGTATCAATTTGTCTCTAGGAACTCGTCATTTCGTCTATTATAATTAATTAATTAATAGAAACGATTTAGTAATTCGTTCGGCAATTAACAAACTAATTTGTTCGTTCGTTTACGGGATTACTTATCAGCTGTCCTACTAGACTTTGTCTCTAGATCCAAAAATCATTCACTTACAAAAGACAACCAGTTCTAGATAAGCGACAACGCCCGTCACTATTCCTTTAGTAACCGCTCTGCACTCGTAAATTCCAGCGTAATCACGAGAAATCCGTTCAATGATCATCTTTTTGTTTTTGTCCCCATGAAAGCGTATTAGTGAATCGTTGTATACATCACGTTTGTTAGATTTCCATTCAATAGAGTCAAACTTTCTGCCAGAGCAATGAAGAACAGCACGACGTCCTTCAACTGCTGTTTCATGGTGTGGAATAAGTGTTGGAGCAACTGAAACCATGACGTACTGACCTTTGAAAACCTCCTGACAATAATTAGAATTGGTTAGCGTCAGCGTACTCCGTGCAACCAGTTTAGTTAATTAACAGACATCCGAACCTGATAGACCTGATGTTGCTGATTGTCTAGTGCAAATACATGGCACACGTATGTGCCAAAATGATCCATTGTAATACTGGATATAGTGTATGAGACGTGTGAAGAATTGGTAATGACACAAGAGAGTCCTTCTTCTTTGTTGTAACCCTTGTTGTAGTGCAAAATGTTGAACAGATATGATGCTTCTTTGTTAGAGTATGCCGCCGAGCAGCTGATGGTCACGCTAGAGCCTTCTATCACCACTCCATTGTTCACAATCTTACCGTTAGAAAAGACAGTCATATTTACCAATAGATTGTGCTCTGTAACAACAATTTCCAAACATCAACAGTTGCAGCAGTTACACAGTATTTTTAATTAATATAATTAATTAATTAATGACAATGTTTTAGATATCTCGTAAATGGGCTATTTCAGTTACACTGCGGGGGTATGATGACATCACTCTTAGCCTTTTCCCCCTCAGAAACCGCAGCTTGGACACAGTAATCCTCCTCCCCCTCAGAATAATGTTTACCTCACATGTTCCCCAGACTAGAAAAGACGTGTGCGCTTCGCTGGCAATTCGTGACGCATGTCTGCAGATACTATGTGGAGCGACCCCTCCTTTGTGTACTGTGTTGAGATTTGTGTTTTATCTAGCGTACAGTATACGCGTACGTAACGGCCCGACCAGAAATTATACATCAACAATTGTCATACGGATTTACGGCCGAACGGGGAAACGGATCGACCTAACGACGATGCCATGCAGATGAATGCAATTTTGACTTAGAAACACGTGCGCTACAAATTCAATTATAAGAGTCCTCTCTCAGGAGGTCGACTCAAGTCTATAGGATTTGGCAAAAAGAGTGAGATGACTCCCGATTTCGCTCTCGTATGCGACTAGAGAGCCAGACCCTAACTTAGGAGAGCGAGTCCAATAAAACAACTTTGTAGAAACTCGATCGGTCGTCCTACTAGAGTCCCCATATATTAGATCTAACTAAACTACTAGCTAGGTAGCACGTTCTTTGCTTGGCAGATTAGAATAACAATCGCATTTATTCAGGGGTAAATGAACGAGTACTGTACTGTATTATTACTAGAGTGGGAGAACCGTGAACACATCACCCGTACGTCATACGCGAAGGATCTCTTTCTGCGCTCGTTAGATGCTCTAGACAAAAACGGCACACCCTAGCAGCTGCATGGCCTTCTCAAACTTGGAGGTTCAGCGAGTCCTTGCAATTGCCTTCTCCTACTTCTCTAGTACGAGACACTACATACAGTAATACTGTATACGTGCCGATTTGCTATTGTCTCGAAACACATGCACTATGTCTTTAGATAGAAACGCCGCCGCAACTCGCTAGGTAAGAGGTCACACCGTAGAGACGCCACTGAAGAAGCCTATAGCTCAGCTAGATGGTATAGATTTCCATGATCGGAACACAAACGGGCAAGATGATCACGGATGCAAATTATTGAGGCTCTATAGACAGCTCAGACATTGTAATACCTGCGGGTGGTCTTGCTGGCACTGTGGAAATGGCAGCCAAGGTGAGAAAAAGTAGCAACGACGCCATCTTGAAGGAGAACAGACAACAATAGACGAGCGCCTACGCATGGGGACTACCATCTATTATGACAACAGTATGCTGATTACGTGTTGCGCAATCACGGAGGAATCCATGATCATTTGTTGTAAATTGCACTTCCACTCTTCTAGGAAACGACTCATGCTGATCGTCGAGCTGCACGGTGAGTGCATGCGTTTCATGGAAGAATTATGTGAAAGTGCATGCACGTAGTAACCGTCATACCCACTCTGCTGACATGTTAGTGCTAATTAATTATGTTAATGTTGGGACTGTTAGTACGTTCTGTTGTCAGACCAAACAATCCACTTGCGTCTACTGTGTGTAACTAGGGCTTTTAAGTCGCAGTGAGTGTCATACCCACGATTACGTGCATATCTAGGGTATATTTCCTGGCGACGAATCACGTTGACTACGTACATGCAATCAATACGAGAATTATCAATAACTTCCATAACTAATATTAAACCATAGAGTATTTACATATGAAAAACTGCATGGTATCATGAGAAACACCTATCTACTGTATCACCAGTTAGAATAAAAATTATCTTCCTAGTACATGTATAGGTAAGTCACTGGCAATCTCAAGAATCATTACAAAAACACATTGTTACCCACACTCAGCAGTGCTATATCAAGGTACTACTGCAAAGCTGACTCTACAGCCAAACCAATAAAATCTACAAACTACACACACTGGACAAAAACAATAAAAACAATAAATCGCTTCATCTCTACACAACCTTCAATGGTAAGCCCTAGACTATCCATGCGAAAATTCCAAAAGAGACAAATAAGGTTTCAACATTCACTAAAATCTTAATGATCCCAATTAATAAGAAATACGACACATTGCTAGCAAACGCAGTCTAACTGATACAAACAAAAAGCACAAACAAACGATTTAAAAAAGGCATATAAAGTGTACAACCTTACAACTAGCCAGCAATCAACCGTTCCATGAGTGTCCCACTAGAATTGCATTATACAATGCTGTCCTACTAGCCGTTCTTTGCCTTGTCTACTGGATAAAAACATGGAACTTTGTTCCATTTTGACTTAGATTGTCTGCCTCAATGTTTTCAATAGCAGCTGATCTCAAACCCAAATATCGTGCAAACGACTTCCACTCATGACCCAAATTTGCAGACAACATCAGGAAAAGTTCTCCACTGTTGAACTCGTTTACATAATGTTGAACTCGTTTACATAATACAACATTATCAACTCAGTACCATGCATAGAAGACTAAATAGTGCCACATGGCATAACTGTCAGCGCACCAACGGAAATTTTGCACGGTGTAAAATGCTCCGAATACGACTAGTGGTGGTACCGGTGCGATTTCAATAGAAGAGAAAGCGTTACAACAAGGAAAACCTTCATCCCGTTGTTATATTTGTAACAAGTCCAGTCACAGGGCAGTAGACTGCAGACTTCGGAGAAAGAGACGGTGCTTCAAATGGCAGAAACTTGGACACGAAGCCAAGGATTGTTGGAGCCTCGTTGGTACTCCAATCCAAACTTTTCTGTGTACTGATCTGGTTTGACCAGCTCTTCTTTCACCAGTATGCCACTGCATCACGTGTCTCTCAAGGTTTGTACAACCCTGTCATCCACTTTCCCCTCTCGTACTGGCATCTCTCCGTATATATCGGAAATACTTGGTTGCTGCAGACATTCTCCATATACGATATGTACGGTACCTCGGTGCCGTCAGCGAGGACTAGAAACCCGTGTTTGGCGCCCGCTCGCGTCCCCAATAAACATCCGCTCGTTTTAGTGCCGGCGTCATTCGGTAATCGACCGGTTGAGATTCTGTTCTCCGACTCGAGCTCAGCTTTGTGATCTTTTGCCGCCCCTCTCGATAACGAGTCTTCTGGCTGCTCTCCCACCTTCAATCAAGTTAGCAGACTGCACGGTCAGGAAAGTCCCATTGGCGAAACTAAAGATTGATACTCCATACTACACAGGAGACGTGAAGGGTCTGTGCCCGCGCGACGCAATCTACGATCTCATTATCGTGAAGATACCAACGACCCGAAAGTGAATCAGTGGGAGGCCGTCCGTGCAATTTTCGAGGGGGCTGAGTTAGGGTGAGCGTGGGTGTGGGCAGGTAGGCGTTCCGCGCAACAACTAAACCCACCAAGGCGACGTCTAGAACGCATCGCTTACAGTGACAACAGTTTCTTACAGATACACACACAATTCGGCACCGATTGATGGGTACATTGAGACGGGACCCCATATCGGGACCACACGACGGTGATCGCTGTAAAATGAGCCTCGACCAAGATTAGTGACGACCACAGACATTATCAAGACTACGGTGTAGCGAATTGAAAGTTTTCAAAAGGGCTCCGTTTTCAACGTCGTCTAACTACAGCTGCTTAAATTTCTCTACAGATCGAATTGGACCGCAGGTAATGCGATCCATAATAAATGTAATCTTTCTATTTCTTAAATTATTTTCGGTCAGTTTTAGTATTACTTAGCTAAATTCAACTGTACATTGACATGTAATGTGTACATGCATGCATCAAATTGTTTACTCTAAGTGGCAAATCTAATTTTGTGTGGAATTACACATACATACATATATACATACATGTACATACATACATGCATGCATACATATGTATCTATATATTTGTATATATATTTTAATAGTATGTATGTTGTATAATATGCTGCATAATATACTGCATAACATACTGTATAATATACTGTATATATACTGTATAATATACTGTATAATATACTGCATATATGCTATATAAATATACTGTATAATATACTGTATATATACTGTATAATATACTGTATAATATACTGTATAATATACTGTATATATACTGTATAATATACTGTATAATATACTGTGTATATACTGTATAATATACTGTATAATATACTCTATAATATAATGTATAATATACTGCATAATATACTGTATGTATACTGTATAATATGCTGTATAATATACTGTATAATATACTATATATATATATATATATATATATATATATATATATATATATATATATATATATATATATATATATATATATATATATATACTGTATAATATACTGTATAATATATTGTATAATATACTGTATAATATACTGCATATATGCTATATAAATATACTGTATAATATACTGTATATATACTGTATAATATACTGTATAATATACTGCATATATGCTATATAAATATACTGTATAATATACTGTATATATACTGTATAATATACTGTATAATATACTGCATATATGCTATATAAATATACTGTATAATATACTGTATAATATACTGTATAATATACTGTATAATGTACTGTATAATATACTGTATATTATACAGTATAATATACTGTATAATGTATTGTATAATATACTGTATAATATACTGTATATATATATATATATATATATATATATATATATATATATATATATATATATATATATACTGTATAATATACTGTACATATACTGTATAATATGCAGTATAATATACTGTATAATATACTGTATATATACTGTATAATATACTGTATAATATACTGTATAATATACTGTATAGAAATGGTAGCCAAAGCGAGAAAAAGTAGCAACCATGTCATCTTGAACGCGAACAAAGAACAATAGGCACGAGCGCTTACGTATGGGGATTTTCCCTCCATTATGATAACAGTTACGTCATACGCATTGTTTTCACACAAGCGTCCTGTCTGTAAAACGTGTACATGCACACACTTAGGATTAAGCCGACTGTTTGGGAACTTCTAAAGGGAAAAACAGCGTTTCTGCTTGACACACCTACAAAGATTTGCGGAGGCTTTAGCCTCCCCAGTCCCAGACCCTACTCGCCGGTGGATCACGTTGCTGATGCATGGTCGTTGGCGAGTGAGTTTCACAGAAGAAGTGAAAGCAGAATATCCGTCATACCCACTCTGCTGTTTAGTGTTAGTTAATTATTTAGATGTTGGGACCGTCAGCTACGTTATGTTGTCGAGCAAACAATCTACTTGCGTTAGTTCTACTGTGTGCATCTAGCTAGGCCTTTCACTGGCAATCTCAAATATCCTTGCAAACCACATTGTTACCCACACTCAGCAGACATATATCAACGTCCACCAAAGCTGACTCTACAACCAAACCAATATAATGACAAACAATGAAACAGTTAATCTACACAACCTTCAATGGTAAGCCCTAGACTATCCATGCAAACGTTCCAGAAAGACAAACAACGTTTCAACATCCACTAACATCTCAATCATCCCAATTCATAAGAAATACGACACATTGCTAGCAAATGCAGTCTAACTGATACAAACAAAAGCACAAACAAACGATTTAAAAAAGGCATATAAAGTCTACTCAACGTGCAACCTAGTAACCAGCAACTGTTCCATGAGTGCCCCACTAGGATCAACAGCCATGATTGCATTATACAATGCTGTCCCACTAGCGGTTCCTCGCCTTGTCCACTGGATAAGAACCTGATAACTTCGTTCCCTTTGAATTGGGTTGTCTGCCTCGATGTTTTCAATAGCAGCTGTTGTCAAACTCAAATATCGTGCAAACGACTTCCAATCATGACCCAAATTTTCTGACAACGTCATGAAAAGTTGACGACTGTTGTACTCGTTTAGTTCTTCATTATTGCCTGACAACAAAATAAAACATTATCAACTCAATTATGCTTAGTACAACATGGCATAACTCACATAAAGTGTGTGTCGTACATAAAACAAAAACGACACATTAAACATAACTAAAACACATAAATAAATAAACATACAAAATAAATGAAAACACAAAAATAAATAAAAACACATTTCGCTCATCTCTTATCTTACATAGCGATAGCGTTTTACAAAATGCTAGATTGAGCATACCAAGTGCCTGAATACATTCCTCTATTGAATGACGTCGCATCACAGGAACAGCCTGTCGAGCCGAACCTCTAAAACCAGAAGCTCCTTGAACCACTTGACTGCCTCCTTCATTTCCCATCCTGGCCGTAAAAACTGCTGGCTGCTGCCCACTGTGATGTGACGGTGACATTTGTTGTGCATTGGCGAGACCAACAGGCTGCTGCCTTTGTGGCTGTCCTGTAGGTGGCATTTGTTGTGCATTAGGAAGACCAACCGGCAGCTGCATTTGTGGCTGTCTTGTAGGTGACATTTGCTGTGCATTGACGGGACCAACTGGCTGCTGCATTTGTCGCTGTCCTGTGGGCATCACAGGTGGTGGCCGTACAAGTTGTGCTTCAGACGTAGTTGGTGGTCGTACAGACTGTCTGTATCCAGGTACTCCTGCTTCCTGGTGAGGCAACTGCAATGCATGAGGAGGTTGGTAGACAACGCGACTGTCCGATCCAACAGGCTGACTCATTTTGTACCTATCTGGAATGGGGTGAATCAATCTAGCGTAGAGATGACGTTGTGACTCCTTGAGTGTATCCAGAAAAACATGGTACTCGTTTGCACTATAACTCATAAGCCAGTACAGAAGCTGTTTCGCTTTCTCTAATCGAGTGTGAGGAGACGTTATTTTCTCCATGTCATCCATTGAAAACATGCTGATTTGACTGAACATCTGATCGATGACATAATCTACGACCAAGTTATCAAGTAGTAGCTGCCAGTTATATTTCAATGACCAAAAGTGATCTAAGATATAAACCAACGTTAGTGTAACATGCATAGTATGCTGATCCTGCTATACAAACAGCAACTACCTGAGACACCTGGGACAACTGAAGGTGCTACACCAGGTACTGATACTTCTTCTGCAACTGCGTCTCTCATCACTTGACTGTGAGGCAACAAGAAAGCACTGGAAAGGGCTGAAGTCTGATCTGGCACAGACACCAACTGTCCAGCTGACAGAATACGTGATTGATGATCAAATGATCCCGATGTCGAGTGTGTTTGCTGTAAACCGTGTGTCGAATCGGTAGTTAAATACTGTGATCCATCCGGTCGATTGCTGGATACTGCAGATCCGATCGTCGATGGCATAATTGATCCACTCGAATTTGGTATCGGTTGAGTGATGTGAGACATCGTGGGAGGCATACCAGTCTCAATGGATTGATGTTGATACTGCATCGAGCCAACAACTCCCAACAATGAAAAAGTTGGAGGCTGTGGCAGTCGAGGGTCCTGCTGGAGTGCAAAACCGATTCCAGATCCAAAGCCTTGTAATGATTCTGCATTGATGGTGTCAACAGGAGTAGCAACTGGACCGCCTCTAGATGAGTATGCATGAAATGCGTTATTTGCATTCATGGGCACTGAACTGGTGGTAGTGTCAGACTCAAAAGAACGTACGACTTCAACAAGTTGGTTCTTAATGTCTAAATGAAAACACAACTGAATGCTAAGCACTCGTGAAAAACTAATACATGCAATACACACACAAACACACACACACACACACACACACACACACACACACACACACACACACACACACAAGCACAAACACATGCATGCACATGCACACACACACACACACACACACACACACAAACACACACACACACACACACACACACACACACACACACACACACACACACACACACACACACACAAGCACAAACACATGCATGCACATGCACACACACACACACACGCACGCACACACACACACACACACACACACACACACACACACACACACACACACAAACACACACACACACACACACACACACACACACACAATGTTACCTACCCCAAACCTACAGTAACAAAGTAGATACAATTTACCTACATGCACCTTAAACACTGATCCCATCTTCATAATCAAACTCATTACTAGTTTTGTTTACGTAGTCATCACAATAAATGTGAGTAAACGTACCCATGACGTCTGGCCTGGCATCAGGATCTATATTCCAGCAAACTCTGATGAGCTCTACTAACCCCGATGGACAGTTACGATCTTCACTTATCTTTGGCCGTTCACCAGAGATTACGTTCTCACGAATAACAAAAGCAGAATTCTCAGCTAGCAAAGAAATAGATACTAAAAAATGAGAGACAATGTGCTACATTAGAAAATTACTAACATGCATATGGCCTTGCCATTTCTTTCAGCTGCCACGACACAATCGCAAATCTACACACAAACAAAGAAACATGAAATCAGTAATACACATTGAACATGAGAGTCTTACCCATAAACATCAATTTTCTGTCCTTTGGTAGGATCTGTTTCACCTGAGAATTGTTCCGGAGCAATAAATGACAACGTTCCTGATGAAATTTGACAACCTCGGTGAGATCTTCTGGTAGTCTGAGATGAAATGCCACGCATTTTGGCCAGCCCAAAATCAGAAATCTAAAGACAGGTAACATACAAGCCCAAAACCGTTAAACGATACAAAAGATAACAATTACAGTTTGTCTTTCTAGATAAGAAATGCTTCAGGTAAATATCAACCAAATCTCACTGTGCTTCGTTTGCTGCTATTGAGTGCATACATTCACTAATTATCAAATAATAAATACAAGGCCAGGCAAACTCACAGTTTATCGTCACCGCCCACATCATATTCTGGGAAAACAAAATAATAAGTTTCATTATTCATTATTACACTGTCTGTATAGATCAGATGGACCTATCTGCATTCACTGTAGGAGCTCAACTGAACCGATGCTGCCCAAGAGCTCTAAAATATACTAGTTGTACGGTATCCGTAGGCTCCTCGCATTCGTGAGTAACACGTCCAACTGAGTTTTCAGACCGTCTACTGAAACGTCGAGTCCTAGCTATACAATACGTATTTGACGAAACCCTAGCTGTCATGGAAGTAAACATGCAAACTTCCTAGTAGTTTACATTACGTCTACAGGCCTGGTCTAGGTAGTCGTCGTTTTGCAATCGTGATCAAGACAATTGAAATGTACAGTCTAGATATGCACTCAGTTTCGTTGTAACGACAGTGCTATGGTATTTACTGACATAGAAATTGATATCAGCAAACATTGACTATCAACAGTGTTAGATGCAGCACAGTGTAGTAAAGGATTGATCATACTGTATGGGACGTGTGAATAGTTGACTTTAGGTGGCATTCAACTCCTGAAGGTGTTTCTTGGTTGTCAAGTACGCACAGTCCCTAGCTACAATACAAAAGGATGGGGCGACGGAACTTCATGAAGCATTTTCTTTTCTCCGTTTGGTCACTTGCACCAATCGTTCTTAGACTCATCTGTGGTCGGACACGGAAACAATTTTTAAGGTATTATCTTTAATCACATTGACAAATCCCTGTGTTTTCAAAGAATTATGCATTCTAGCTAGCAACAAGCTAATAGGTCCTATCATGAAACGTGGTCATGGGAAGGAGAAATTTGAGATTTGAGTGTACACACACACACACACACACACACACACACACACACACACACACACACACACACACACACACACACACACACACACACACACACACACACACACACCAAAAGCTCGATGGAGAGCCATATAGGACCACGCTCATTTCTGTTGTGCGACCCGGATTAGAAGCCTTGCTACGCTCGGCAATTATCCTCATCGTCATAATTGTGCTTATTTTTGTTAGAGTCAACAAGCGTCTGTTAAAAAAATTAAAAATACACTCAAACCTCCCTAATCCGGACAGTATGGACCAGCTGCTGTCTAGATTATAGAAATGTCCGAAAGATAGAGATACATGTACCTAACGCGCGTTATATCCTTGGAATCCCAGACCACTTTAATGGAAACGTCATACCACGTCTGCATACATACAGTATGCAAGTACAGTACACACTTGTACAACACTGTAATGTGCTTGTGTACTTTGTACTACAGTTACATACGTGTTCTCCTACGCACTGGCACGTAATAGTCAAGATGGGCTTGAGAATTTTATACAGGAAATTTCTTGCCAAAGTGCTTACCCTCCAAGTCTCACGGGATGATATGTGCTGGAAAAAGTGCTCAGGATCTTGGAGGTCCGGATTAGGGAGTTTTGAATGTACAACAAACGGATTTTATCAATACTAATACGTGTCAAACTTGATAGCAAACCATTCACAGCTCTAGTGCCAGTCAATGGTAATGTGTTTATATACGAATAACGAATAATGAATAATGACCATCCACCCGCATGTCCTCGTAAAAGGCTGGACAATAAACTGTGAATCAAGTTTGCCTGGCCCAATGTGTGTAATATCACATAAAGAGCAGGATTTCAAAACACACAACAACAACAACAACAACAACAACAACAACAACAACAACTCAACTAGTCATAATGCAACAATTCACCCAACTAGACATGATCTGTCATCGATAGACCCTAATACCTAGTCTAGACACGAGATGTCAGTTGAAAGTATCTTGTCATTCAGATCACTTCTTTAAAACATAACTAATTCTACTGCTAACAGCGCATTTCTTTACTAACACATCCTCTAATGAAAGTGAATTACAAGATGATCACACATGCAAATTATTGAAGGCTAGAGACAGCTCAGACATTGTAATACATGCGAGTGGTCTTGCCTGCACTGTGGAAATGACAGCCAAGGTGAGAAAAACCAAGCATGTCATGCTTCAACTCGAATGAAGAACAACAGATATTGTGAACAACAAGATTATTGATAGGCACGTGCTCTAGTAAGACAATGAATGGGGATTCTTCCTTCTACATTAAATAGATGCCGATTCGTCTGATCACGTCCTAATCACGTTTTAGCATGACTCATGCTATAGTCGTCAGCCTGCATAGTAGATGCGTTTCATAGAAGTGAAAGTGCATACACATAGCTATGATATTCCACTCTGTGTTAATAATTAATGTTAGTACCATCACGTTCTGTTGTCAAAGCTAACAATCCACATACGTTCTGCTGTGTGTGTGTGTGTGTGTGTGTGTGTGTGTGTGTGTGTGTGTGTGTGTGTGTGTGAGAGAGAGAGAGAGAGAGAGAGAGAGGGGGGGGTTTAAGTTGCAGTTGGTACCATACGCACGATACAAGCACATTATTACCCACTCCCCACGGTTGGCCAGAGTCAAAAATCAAGTATTCAAAAATTGATACCTAAAGTTGTTAATTGGCAGAAGTGATTGATTAATTAACTTAAAACAGCACGTTGCTTTTAGTAGAGATTCAAACCACCGCCACTACCTAAAATATGAAAACCTAATCTCTATACGGTCATCAAAACCTTCAACATGTGGTCAACAGGCATGTGCAAGTTGAAGGGTATCAGAATTTCTACAAGAGCTAATCTATAACAAACAGTCACTATGGAAAAGCGCAAATTCACACTAAATAAAATAAAGAAGTGTGAAAATCTTAGATCATTGACTAAATTTGGGGCTGGGGGCTTACTTGAGCCCTAGGGTAATAATCAAGTGAGTACTGTATACATTTCATGGTAATGAAAGCTCACGTCAATTGACTATGTACACTAGCCTCGGATCCAGACACTTTCCCGTACGTACTACTGCACGTGACAGGTATATGGGGTCAAAAGTACTCTTGACCCCATAAACCTGCCACGTGCAGTAGTACGTGCAGTAGTACGTACGGGAAAGCGTCTGGAACCGAGGCTACTATGTACACACAATCAGTACATAGATAGTAACCATAGAACATTTACATTTGAAAGACTGCATGGTATCATGAGAAACACCCATCTATCACCAGTTATTCTATACTAAACTTCCTGTACTATATGCAAGTCACTGCAATCTACATTGTTATCAAAGTATTGTACTGAAAACCAATAAAGTGTATACAAACTACGCACACTGGACAAAAACAATGAAAACAATAAATTGTCCTATCTACACAGCCTGCAATGGTAAGCCCTAGAATATCCATGCACAAATAACATCCAATAAAATCTCATCATCCCAATTCACCAGAAATAGAACACATTGCTAGCAACTGCAGTCTAACTGATTCAAACAACACAAACATATGATTTCAAAAAGGCATCTAAGTCTATTCAACGTACAACCTTAGTAGACTACTGACCAGCAATCAACCGTTCCATGAGTGCTCCACTAGGATCAACAGCCATGATTGCATTATACAATGCTGTCCTACTAGCCGTTCCTCGCCTTGTCCACTGGATAGAAACCTGGTAACTTCGTTCCCTTTGACTTGGATTGTCTGCCTCGATGTTTTCAATAGCAGCTGTTGTCAAACCCAAAGATCGTGCAAATAACTTCCACTCATGACCCAAATTTTTGGACAACTCTATGAACAGTTGACTGCTGTTGAACTCGTTCATTTCTTCATTCTGTCCTGGAAACACAACAAACCACTGTCATAAGCCATTATTCACTAGACTGAAAAACAAACTATAGTACAACTGAATGCAATTCACATAAGGCATACACAGATAGACAAAAGCTAAATAAAACAAATTAGCTTGACTCTCTGCCTACAGAATAGTAATTACCTATCTCAGCAGTCACGTAAGCTGTTGTCTACATATTATACAAATATAGAGCAAGACTAAACCATGCCAAGTTGGATGTACGGTATACGTACTGTAGAAAAAAGACATATGATTACTAAGCAATGGTAGCGCGCGTCGGCTAAACAGAAGGCCCTGCGTGTGCTGCTCGCATTGAGCGCACGAGTCGTTATAGAGGCGTGACGGGATGGTATACCTACAGTGCTCTCTGAAGTTCATGCATAAGTGCATGGTACGCATGCTGAATCTACCTAAAAAAGCAATTGCTTGAGATTCAAGCTGTTCTCTTCTTGATAGGTCAGGCAGAGATGCAGTCCTCCCATGACTGTAACCGCCGTCAGCAGATGTCTGTGACACATTTGAAAACGACTCACTGGAAAGAGTTTGGTCTTCAATGCACTAGGCTTACTTGACTTGACGATGTTGCGCTCCGTCCGCCGCTCCGTATAGCTATCATAGCCACGTTGCTCTCACGTGCACCTGTACAATTTACCAAGAAATTTGATCATGACTATTTGTCCTAGCACACACACACACACACACACACACACACACACACACACACACACACACACGCACACACGCACGGACACACAATGCATATATATGCCGTACTTAGCAAGCCTTGAGCTTGAAACGATTGCAGACTCGATTTACTTGATGTCTGGGATAGAGATGCGGTATCACTGTCAGAAAATCCCTGCATGTAACAAGACAATACTTCTAAAACAATTCAAACAAAAATTCATTAAATTTACTTGACTTGCTGTCATTGAGCCTCGTCCGCTGCTTGGTATCGACCAGTCGCTCTGCTGTGAAATCCTGTCTTCCGAAATCTGCAACAATTTAGTTACGTGATTAGAACTAAGCGTTCTGTGAGAACACGAACGACATTTGCAAAGCACACCATGATTTAAACAAGGTGTAAACCTATTACTCGGATAAACCGCATACTTCAAATGATATACGTGAAGAGGTGTAATGAGAGTCAAAGATTTGAAGAGCGCACACTGTACTTACTCTAAAGAATTTCATTTTTTAGTATGTCTGTTTTATTTAACCGTTTGTCTTTTCTACTTGTTAATTCCTTTGCAGCAACGCTTAATTTCTGTCTACAACTTCTTCAAGGTCTGGCTTATAGCTCTTCCTATGGGCAGAATGGCCAATTCAATTTTCCACCCAAACTCTGTTTACAATATACCTATTTGAATAGTTGTTTTTCACTCTAAATAGAATCTCAGGCTCGCGTCCAAAGCATAGTCAAATATGTAAATGTCGACTCTTACCTGGGGTCCTCGGTCGATGATTGCTTTGAGGGTTACACTTTTATCTGAGGCCGTTACCTTTACCATCAGTTTAGGATCCCGTTTCAGTGTTGGCAATTTTGCTGCCAGATTTCCGCAAAAATCAACTTTCTTTAGCGTTCCGCAGTATTGCCTAGGAAACAACTCCCTTGAAGAAATGCAGATCTAAATAAAGAAAATGAAAATAATAACCGATGCACTAGTACACTGTAACATAATTAAATACTTCAGAACTGTCT
>CAXXBX010000011.1:0-32937 GCA_964274945.1 Dehalococcoidia bacterium
TGCTGTATTTTTTTAACTGCTTGCTGCCGTTCACGCATGCCTTCAAGCTATAAAGTGGCAATTGGAAGTGGGACGGAGAAACGTTTACAAAAGCAAGCGGGTTTTTCTACCAACTGCAGCACTCTTCTTTCTTACTGTGCTTCAAATTTTGCTTGAATTTTTTTCTGCGCTTCGAGGCTTGAGCGCAAGACTACAAATGCGGGCTTCAAGTGTTTCCTGTGCGTATTCATGCACTCTAGTTTGTGATGTTATAGCCGATATAAGAGCTTTACGGGATATTATTCAGATCAAGAGTATAATTTTTTTGAAGAGACCACCGAATTGGAAAACACCTCTATATGGACAGAACTTTGAATTGTCAAAGCCAAGAGCCAATCCACGACAAGTGTATAGCAGCAACGTTGAAATGACTGGTCCTGAAGAGTACTACCGGATTACTTTCTATCATGACATGAATTTATATCCCACGCATTGTCTCTATTGAAAGAAAGGTTCTTAGATAGCCCGTTACACGGTATTGGACTCCAACATCTGTTGCCAAATCAATGCCAAAGTATAGATGATGAAGTCAAAATTCCAGAAGATCTTTTTGAAGGCCGTTAACTTCTACAGTTTGATTTACCTCATCCTGCACTTTTCCCAAACGAGTACATGTACAGTACTTTTGTGCGAAAATGGAAGCGACAGCCTACGAATTTGCCCAAGGACCTTGTAGGTACTTTGGAAGCTTGTGACGCGACGTCTTTTCCGAATTTAAATATTCTTTTACGGATAGCATTGACAATTCCTCTAGCGTCATGTGAAAATGAGAGAAGTTTCAGTCAACTGAAACTTATTAAAACGTGCCATCGATCTATCTGATCGGCTTAGTGGTCTCTCTCTTATGAAGATTAATCGTGACAGGTGTGAGGAACTCCAACAGAGTCCAGCAAAGCCAAATGAGCTAGTACAAACATTTTACCAACTACATCCTAGACGGATAAAGCTTCTATTTATACTTTCTGAATAACTATGATATTATAATATTGGCATCATTGTTGTAATTTTAAAGTTTGGAATATATATGATGTTTCAGTTCAAATAATGCTGTAGTTTTTTCAATTTTATTAGTAATAAAGCATTATAATGTATACGTAGATACTGTATAGAATTTTAAAATACTTAAATCTGTTTAACATTTGTGACACGCCTACTTTTTTAAATATAGGAAAACCTCTTTTCAAAATCCTGTATCCTCCACTGAAGGTGAATCACAGTCGTTCGTTGACTCACAAGAAAGTCACTACGTATCCATAGTATTACTATCTGATAAAGTAGACAAATCATCGTCCTTCTCTGACTCACAAAATATTCAATTGCCACCTTGATGAATTCTCAAACCCTGTGCAGTACTGTACAACACTATGGCCGTGTTCACAAGTAACTATCTAGAGTACAGTGTGAACACTAGCCGTGGTTATCGCCTACTTAAAGCGTAGTTAGAGCCGCTAAGCGTAGCGTAGTTATCGAACTCCAAACAGGTTGCGACCTTGGCTACCAGAGCGTAGTTACAGTAGTTACGCATGCGTAGTAGGCATAGATGATTAGTCTCGCGTAGCTGGGTACGCGAAACTACTAGCTAATGTCTAGTCGTAACTCCCGTAAGTCTGCTGTTGAAATGAGGCCTTTTTATCAGACATACTAATGCACGTAACGAACTTTCGTTTGTGCGCATTCCACTTCCGGATACCTAGTAATGAATTACTACAGAAGCACACTACAGTGCTAAACTCTCAGCTGGTGTTTGTAATCACATATCTTGTCACGTGACAATGTTTGCATACGAGGGTTTAGCCCAACCCACTCGTCTCAGCTAGGGTTTCCAATGCATTCGTCTAGCTAGACAAAGGTGCAAAGCGTCTCCAGACTTGCGTACTTACAGGTCACTCGCTTCTTCCGACAAACAGACGCGCTGTCATGGACAATGCACGTTCTCCTTTACAAATTCCCGTTGGAGCATCAAATTTTTGTTGAAGACGACCCTCTAGATCTAGATGTCTAGTGATTTTTGCAACAACACCGCGGCCGCTCAGCCACGCACACCGAAAATTCAAGCTGTCAGACTGCAGAAACACTATGCAGAAACACTGTGGAACAAGCAAAAATGTTACAAGTCAGGTAGAGCTACACGTACCGCGTGGCACCTGAACCTTCGGTCTCTAGACGCCTGGTTGTTGGTGGCAAAACATGCACGTGCAAATGTAGACTAGTCGTTGTTTCTATGTGCTAAACGCTTATGTAAAGTAAAGGACTAAACACCATGTACAGGATGGACGCCCGATGGCCGAATTCTCGTTACCAAACAAAGAGGTCGAGTCTTATAACTAGTGACATCGTCGATTAGCGCAGATGCGAATGAAGCTATTCCGACCAATAGACGAGAAGCAGTGTCATACCGACCAATAGTTTACTCTAGACGGGGTCATACGGTCGTTCGTACAGTACGTCGTCGGCCAGACGACTAGACTGTACCCTTAGCCCGAAAAACCGGGCCTCGGGTAATAATCGTCACGCTAGTGTGAACAACAGCCTCTAGGTAACTATATTGTAGTCACCAAACTAACTATATAGTTGCTTAATTAACTTATAACTACGCTCTAACTATAGCAGTGTGAACACGGCCAAGTATGTGACAAGTTCAAGGAGAGTCGTCCGACGGCCAGAGAAATTGAACTTGTAAACATCACTAACTAGTCAATACACATTTGTATTATCTCGTCATTTGAAAAAAAGAATGAAGATGTTGATACGGTATTGTTTATATACGGGACATTAGTGATACCGGTGTTCAGTCCTTTTAGAAGCTTAGAGAGAAAATTACATGTGTAACTCGTTGTCTTTATATACATTTACGTGTCAACTATCAACAGTACAGACTTGAAATTTTCTATTTACCTTCTTTCGGAACTTCTGAAACCATGTCAATTATCTATTGACAATTAATAAACAAACGTCATACAAACCTAACAAAGACCGCAACCTCGCTTTCAAGATCATTCACCGCATTTTATCGACGAAATGTCAGCTTCATCGCTGGAATCGATACAATGTGTTCTATCTGTAGCGCCCCAGTGGAAAGTCTGGAACATGTTTACAATCCATGTCACCCACACTGACGTTAGTGCCTAGTGCATGCGACCATTATTTGCTTCTCTCACACCAAAGAATCTCACAAACGTATCCTAGCTTGCTAGCAATCCTTTTCTCGCGTTCACGTCGAGCACCGCTTTGGCTGTACTCCTCTGGATAGTTCTTGTTGAACTATGGCAACACAGAACCACTCTAGCTAGAGCTCCCCTCAACAGATTTTTCACGTCATCCGCCACCGTTTTAGAATACGCACTGCGATTTGGCATCAGTCAATGGCATTATGCCCACCGCATCGCCAACCTGATTTCGAGTTTTTCGCAGCCATTGGATTCCTCTCCCCACGATGTCGCACCATCACTGTGTTGTATTTGAATTTTCTGATGTTGATCAAACTCTCCGTACCTTTTTCTAGATACTATGACAAAACAACAAAAATGGCTAATAAATATATCCCTAGTCTAGTCAGTTGAGTAGACTAGTCCTGCAGCTAGCCTGTAATATTATTTACATAGAACAACGGTATTGACTAACGTAGCATGTACACCTTGCGCCTCGGCTGGGGTCGGGTCAAGGTCTAGCCTAGAATCAGAGCCGCGTACGGCTCTGCCTAGAATGCATACGCTAACTATACCTACTGTAGATTTATTAGAATTAGCATGCAACACATATAGGGAGGAACAGGAAACCTGCTCAGAGTGACAAACACGAGGCGACTCTAGTGATCGGCGGAATCGCCTGGTTCCCTAATCCCCACGGGTGTCTTTTGACTTGCTAGCTAGTGCATCGCTCAACCGGGCTGTATTTCCCAAAAAAAAAGAAAGCAACGTCTAGCACTGGAAACTCCCAGTCATTCGACCGACTCAGACTCGGCGTATCAACCGTCTTGTATAATAATCTATTTACAATACCTAGCACACAGTATAATTTAACTGTAACCCTCGCGCATGCGCACCTCGGGTTATTTGATGTAATCGTGTTTTAGATATCTAAGTCTGTAGTTTTCTTCTGTGTTTGCGTAGTTTCTTTGTGTATAGCCATGTGGTTTCTAGCTTTTACGGAACCGAGTAGTGTACGTACTAAAAAATCTAGGTTGTACTGTAGTGCGATCAAATTACTATAGCTAAATAAATATATTTATAGTATCTGCGTCGCACATAGTAGATAATAAACAAGATATACTATTGTATTCATGCAGTGCTAGGAAACTAAATATCCACTTACTGGACATAGGACGTAGTCTTCCTTTCATGCCAACTATCTGAGTAGTCTAGTAGAGGTCAAGACCACGATCATGTATGCTCTAGGTCCTCTTGTTCTAATAGTATACGCTTTTCAGGGCCGGATCCAGGAATTTTTTAAAGAGGGGGTTCACCGTTAGCAGTTATTTATAGCATTACTAATTTTCTCTTTTCTAATGAAATTATATAAAATTATTGAACCACCTCTATTGGAAAGCGGGGTTCAGCCCCCTGAACCCCCTCTCTAGATCCGGTCCTGCTTTTATAGGTTATTAATTAAGCTGCCGGTTACCGTTACTAATATGGGTGCAAGTAGGGTGTCCGACAGCCGACTTTGGCTAGTTCTTGTAGTCGTAGGTCCGCCTACCTACTATTACGCTTGTCAGGCATTGTCTTCTAGACACTCAAAGCGCAGAGTTGGCATTGTGTTACCGTAACCTGCATCTTTTACTATGTTTTCCTTCCTAGCTAGTAATTAATTAACTCAGACACCTTACTCACAACCACGTGTCGAACGAGTGTTTACACGATCATATCAAGACTACCGCCGACCGCGTTCTGTAGCGCACTTGTCATTCAAAATGGATGTACGCAAGTGACTATCTTAATTCTTTTGCAATTATAGACTAGGACCGTTTTAGTTAATTCACTGTTTTAAATTTTATTTTAGAACAAATTGTTTCGTTTGCTGCGGGGTTGAGCAATAAGAACATTTTATGCTGCAATATTTTGACTGAAATATAGTGTTTAAATGTCCCGGATTGGCGACAGTCTAATGAAAAGCAATGATTTGAGTTTGCTTTCCCTAGTCCTATTCGCGTGTAAGCTATCTTATGGCTTCTAACGGGAAACAAACAGAGAGCGAAACCGGAGTGCGCACGAGTAAACTGAGTGCGTACGAGAAATTGACGCGTGAATTAGAGATCGACCAGAAGACAATCAAGGAAGTGACTCTCGGCAAACGTGTTGGGCTCTATCGCGTTCGAGGAGAGCTAGGTGTAGGAAACTTCTCTCAAGTGAAGATGGGAATTCACGCCTTGACGAAGGGTGGGTTTGTCATTTGACGTTGTTGTTTTGGTTTGCAGAGTGATTGACCGATCTGATAAGGTCGACCGTAGCTGTATAGTGTGCATTTCCTATGTTGCTTTGTAGAGAGAGTAGCAATAAAGATTTTGGATAAGACGAAAATGGACTCGCAAACACAACGACTTTTATCTCGGGAAATCAGCTGTATGGAAAGACTGCACCATCCTAATATTATTCGCCTCTACGAGGTGGTTGAGACGATCACCAAGCTGCACATCGTTATGGAATGCGCAACAGGCGGAGAATTACTTGCTAGGGTGTCGAAAGAGGGCAGGTTGCGAGAAGAAGATTCCAAACCCATCTTTGCTCAAATTGTAGCAGCACTCCATCACATGGTAGGTGAACAATTGAGTATTTTGTTTTGACAACTGCTGTACATTGTTCAGTGCACGAACTACGCGTGCACGTGTACGTAACTATGGGCAGTGCATGATGAGGAAGGTCTTAAATTACAACGGGGAAATTGAGACTAAGAGTCTTACTAAATGCAGACTATTGTAACATAATAACTACGGAGTATATATAAAAGTTACTATTGTTTTGGAAAGCAGCCATCTACTTCATTTGTAGTGTTTAGGCATGTTGCTGTGGTTACATCACACAAAGAGAAACAACAGTCCCATGTGTTTGACACTGTACAGGCAGCAAGCAAGAATGGATACACAGAAAATACTAAGATACAGAAAGACAGTTTTGAATTGCAAAGATCAAAGTCTTGTACTTTGATTAATGGCTAGTCAAGATTTCAGATGTTTGAGTTGTCATGGATTCAGGTGGCTAAAGAGGACTGTTATGCTGAGAAGAAAAGCTAGAATTCTAATATGATGACAAGATGGCATATATTTTCTGTGGAACAGGAAACTATGGATAGATGAACTCTACCTGATTGAAGCTTAAAATACAGTACTATAGACTTCGCAAGCTGTAGTACGATGAAATGTATGTGTCGCTATGCCTCTCCATGATAGGCAAGTGAGGTCTTGACCCCACCAACCCAGCAGGTGAGCCCAGCAGGGTACATGTTTCTGTGTAGTCCACATGGCGATCAATGGCATTACGGTGACCGTGAACATTGGGAGAGCATGCCTGGTGGATATCAATGACCACCAGGAAAGCACTGAACGTCTTCATCAACGGACCGTTTTTCAAATCACAGAAACTCCCCAACAACTGAAACGAGTCATCGGCTCATGGACAAAGCTGGAGAAACATGAGAAAGAAAGACAGACAAGTTTCATAATTTACTGTTGTCACTGGGGTTTGAACCCCCAAACCACGGAGTGGTAGCCATTATCGCTAACCACTAAGCCACGGGGGTGACTCTGTTGTGTGTCGTTATACCCCTCCATAATGGGCAAGTGAGGTCTTTACCCCCATCTGGGCGCCCACCAACCCGGCAGGTGAGCCCAGCAGGGTACATGTTTTTGTGTAGTCCACACGACGATCAATGACTAGCCAATTCGGTATAGATTGCAGGCATTACGGTGACCATGAACTCGATACAGCATGCTTAGTGGATATCAATGACCACCAGGAAAGCACTGAACATGATCGTCAACGGACCGTTTGCCAGACCACAGGAACTCCCCAAAGACTGAAACAAGTCATAGTCTCATGGATAAAGCTAGAGAAACATGAGAAAGAAAGACAGACAAGTTTCATAATTTATGTCGTGCTTAACCAGATCAGTCTGGTTTGTAAAGTCTATTACAAGTACCGGAAGCAAACCCTGCTTCAGAAGTACTTAAACCATCACGGCTGTCTAGAAAGAACACATGACTTTACAAAAGATCCGAGTAGATCCCAGAAGCACTGTTTTCTGTAAGTGCTGCAGGTTGGGATGACCTGGAATAATATCCAGCCACTGTGCAATACCTGCGTGCACTGTGCCCAAAGCTCTCAAGACCACCGGAACCACCAGTGTTCGACAATGCCACATGCGGCTTATCTCCACTCGCAAGTTGCTGTACTTCGCCAACTTCACAGCATGTTTCTTGCCAATGTTGCCATCAGCAGGACAGCTGATATCAATCAGAAGACAAGTGTTTGTCTTCTTATTTCTTAGACAGGTGTCTGGACGATTAGCTTTGATCTTCCTGGCAGTGGAGATGGTAGTATCCCACATCATAGTAATGTCATCCGTCTCCGCAAGCCTATCAGGGTGATGCCGGTACCATCTGCTCTCCACTGGAACCCCAAGATGGCGACAAACATTCCAGTGAATGATGGAGGCTCCTGATTGTGTCAATCAGTGTAGTCCATCAGTGCCAAAGCACTACAGCCTGCCACAATGTGGTCGACTGTTTCCAGGCCTACACTGCACATGCGGCAAGTAGGACTGACATCACAATGTAGAATCTTGCGCTCATAGTACCGAGTTCAAAGAGCTTGGTCTTGACCATCAACAACCAGTCCCTCAGTTGCAGCAGGAAGATTTGCTGCCTTTAGCCATCCGTAGGTCTCTTTCATGTCCACAGGCGGTTGCTCAGTGAGACGACGATACTGCCTGTGCATAGGCTTCCCGCTCCAGGACCGCACACAAAGAGAACTGCAACACGTACGGTAATGTCTTGTATTTGTTTCAGGCGCTTGCTCGAAGCCATCTTCAACCGAGATGGATGCATTCCTGTGTAAGCTCTGCGACTTGTCGTCTGAAGCAAGACTCCTCCGCAGCTGTGCAGTAAAGGAACAAGCCATGCGCTTGATCGAGTGTGAAGATTTTCTGGAGTCGCACTTCCGTATCATCTGTATGAAAGGATCAGAACTGTCAGCAAGGTAACAGTTCAGCCTCACAATACAAGATTGATATGACCACTCAATCTGTTGTAACACCCTACCCCAGGGGCATCGTGTAATAGGGGCTAGAGGGGGCTGAAGCCCACCATTTTTGGGGGGCGTTTTCCTTTTTCAATATCAAAGACCGGAGCTGAAGTCTCAGCAGCGAGTCAACCCCACCACTTTTTGCACCCACGCAATGCCCCTGCCTATCCCCATCACTGCAAGGAGCGTACAGTCGGTCAACGTCTGCAGAAGGATGGTGGATAGAGAGGAGCTTTCTGGTCCGTAATAGCAGAGAGATTGGGATATTGCAGAACAGTTCTGTTCTCTTCTACAAGATTTGTTGTCAGAAAAAAAGTAGTGCATGCCACAGTAACATAAAGCATTATGACGTTTCAATAAGGTACTGTCATAGCTGCAACCTAACAGATGATCACCAAAGCGGTCAATGACTTGACCACACACACATCTTAAAGCGTTGTTGGGATTTGCTGCAGGAAATATAGAATGTCCAACCATAACCTGATGGCAACTATAAATTCATGCTCCATAGCCAGGCTGAGATTTCTGTAGGCTCTGGCATAAGGAGAAGCTATAGTATTGATCCTTGCTTTGTCTCTGATGCTACACCCTTGTTTCAAAGCCTCCAGTTGAATGCCGTTAAGGTGTGACTGTACTGATTTTTGTGAAGCAACAGAAAGATCGGGAAAAGTGACTGGAAGGACAGTCGATGGCTGCTGACAAAGGCGATCTTTCATCACAACTTCTCCTGAATTTCAACCATATCCAATGTAGAAATCAAAGAAGCATCATCTAATTCTGATGACAAGGGTTTGGATGAATAGCCTAACAGCTACCAACAAAAAGCAGCAGCAGACGAAGATAGAGCAGAACACAGGCCAAGACCTCCTAAACGTATTGCAAAGCTTGCATCCATGCCAAATTGAGATGGAAGAACATGTTATATAGCATAAGATCTTTGCATCCCTAGGTCAAAACGAGAAAGTTGGTCACTGACCATGTGACTGGGAACTCTTTGAATAAGATGGTTGAGTTTGCAAATACTCTGGCAACTTCTTAATAACTGAATTTCCACTTGTGGATTGTTAAGATCTAAAAGCAATTCCTGTGCCTTCAGAACTTTGTCCACTCTCTTGCTAAAATATTTCACAAAGTATTGGTCAGAGCCAAGTAATGGTATGCCCGAGAGCTCTATTCCTCCATTACAAGAAGACCCACTTCTAATTATCTTAGCGAGAAAGTCATGAAACAACTGGTCTCCAGAGAGCCAAGAGATTTCACATTTCTCTAGGTTCAGTTGAAGACCAAGGCTGGACTCTTGGAGATCATAAGATTCAGAAAATTGGAAACAGAGTCTCTTACCAATGAATGTGCCGTCATCAAGATACCAGATAGACAATTGAATGCCACTGATGTTTCCGATGTCATCTAGAACCTTGAGAACAACAAGGGAAAGAGTAGAAATGTGGTGTTGGCCAAACCTCAGATCTCTTGCAGATTGATAAGGCCATCTAGCCCATGCAAATATATTTGGAAATTCTACTTGCAATCAATGCAAGAAAGATTCTCTGTAAAATTTGTTGAAGACATTTTCATATCAATTTTTAAACAACACATCTTTGTTTAAGCTATTCTTTTCGTTAAATGTCCTTATTGTAAAGTTTGTCATCATCACACTAGCACTTATTTTTATGTGTCAGAATGCAAAAGTGTCTAATGTTTCAATAAAAGTGTTTTGATGGTTGTTAACCCGAGGCACTCACTGCTGTAGACCAACAACCCAACAACCAATTTACAACCAATGTTCTGCAATTGTGCATGTGCTCATTGCTATTGCTGGTGTTAATAATATTTAACACTGAAGCGTGCATGAGCTCGACCACCAGCAAATGTGCACAGGTTGATAGATGGATGTGGGCGGTATTGTCTACTTTGTGTAGTTCTTTAGTTACAGCAAACAGTTAGTGAAAAAACAATTACAATCTATATATAACTGGTGTAGAACTAATGAGCAAGGTTTAGCACTTTAGTGCTTCTTCATTGGTCAAGTAGCTACCACATAAAGTAAAACAAAGTAACATGAAGTAAAATGATGGCTTTTGAGGGGGTAGTTAAAATGAAAATTTTTGCCTTTTACCTTTACCATCACAGCATTCTACTATGAGCAAACTGTTTCTTTTTGGGCACATGGACGTACAGGAGTACACTGTTTCTTTTTGGGCACATGAATGTACAGGAGTACTTGTAACAGGCCAGCTTCTGCTGGCCTAAGTTGGCATGGTTTATTTTCGCTACGTGGATGCAGGTCGAGCTGTGCCAAGTTGTGCTAAGCTGTGCTTGATTAGCTCTATGAATCTTGCCGAGCCAGCATGGACTGGCTTGGCTCAGCTTGGTTTTACATTGTCATGTGGACACAGGCCAAGTTGTGCTAAAGGCCACATGAACTTGCATCACATCAGTTTGTAGGACAGAGACAGCACACAGGTCCATATAGAAAATGCGCAACAAACATACAAGTGTAGTACAAGAAGTGTGCCTGTAAAGTCATCTTTATACTCAGTTCTATTTGTCAGCATGTGTATTTGTGCATTTGATTTTGTGACTCTAGCAAGAAGAGAATGCGGATGACTTGTTGCCAATCTACAATTATACTAAAGAAGTTACCATGAGTGTTTCTACTGTAGACCTTATCAAGTAGTTAGCATGAATACCAGGAAACGCAGTCATTAACTGGGCTGGCTCACTTTTTGAAAACACTGTGTGAAATGAGACTGGCTTGACTCGGTTTGAACAGTGCTTGTGTTAAAGAGACGATTTCACTTCGATATGATGGCCTTGTGGTGCTCTAAGAATGGTGATTTCTGTTGCTAAAACACTTGCCTTTAAATTTGCAGCCTCACAAGGATATTAAACTTACTATTGGTTTAGTGGTGAAGGAAACTTACGAATAGGCTTAAATTTGTGTAAACTACACTATTCTTGTTCTTACTGATCAAGGTTGCTTACATGATGCTGAATCTGAAGGTCAGCAAAAATAGGGGTTGCAGATTTGTGAGTAGCAGTGTGTGTGTGTGTGTGTGTGTGTGTGTGTGTGTGTGTGTGTGTGTGTGTGTGTGTGTGTGTGTGTGGGTGGGTGGGTGGGTGGGTGTGTGTGCGTGCGTGCATGCACGCTTGTGCATGTGTGTGTGTGTGTGTGTGTGTGTGTGTGTGTGTGTGTGTGTGCATGTGTGTGTATGTGTGTGCACACGCGTGTGCATGCGTATGTGCCCACTCATGTGTGTGTGTGTGTGTGTGTGTGTGTGTGTGTGTGTGTGTGTGTGTGTGTGTGTGTGTGTCTGTGTCTGTGTCTGTTGTGTCCATGCATGTGTGCGTGTGTGCACGTATGTGTGCGTATGTGTGCGTGTGTGCACGTATGTGTGCGTATGTGTGCGTGCATGTGTACTATACCTTTTGTTTGTTATAATCAGGTTAGCTGGACTAGCCATGTATGATTGACCATTTAGAAAATTTAAGTTTTGCCAATGGCTTCTGTTCCAGAATTCTTACTGATACTACAGCTGATTAAATATGTAACATATCTATATTTAGGCCATATGAACTTAAATTATTAAATTCTTATCCTCATGGGCACTGACTTTTAGGGCCCGCATCAACACAATTTATTACTTGGTTTGGTCTCTTTCCAGACAGAAGGTATGGAATTGTAGCAGCAATGTAGCATAGATGGCGTTTGTCATCGCGCAAATATCTTTGGATCGTCAAATTCTGAAGAAATGGTTTGGGTGTGTTAGGGTTACGGTTAGGGTTTTGCTGAGCCTCATTGTACAGTTGATATGCCTCCAGACAGCTAGATAACTTTGCTGCAGTGTCTGATGAGTGCATCTGCAATCTCTGCTCACTCGATACAGCAGAGAGAAAATACATAATAAATTTACATTTACTGCCCGCCACACCAAGAACTAGACATCAAGGTATGAGAACTTTATAATTAACCTTATGCAGTAAATTTTTTCCCATGAGTAGTAATGGCTTTACATTCAGGATATTGCTGTGATGCTTCACGATTTGTGTTCCCATAGAAGTTCATGTTCCATGCTTAGTTGTGTCATTTAGTGGTCATTAGAATAATACTTGGCTGCAAGACTTTGGTGCAATTGTTTGCAATTAGCTTCAGCCCTCTCTGAATATTGTTGTTTGTGTTTTGTTTAGCATGAAAAGGAAATTGTTCACAGAGACATGAAAGCTGACAATATTATGTTCTCATCTGATGGTGTGGTGAAAGTTTGTGACTTTGGATTCAGTACAACAGCAAATTGTCAAGATCTGCTTAACACCTACTGTGGGTCTCCTCCCTATGCAGCCCCAGAACTGTTCCAAGATGAAAGCTATGTTGGATTTCCTGTTGATATTTGGGCAAGTGGAGTAATCCTCTATTTTATAGTGACAGGCAATATGCCGTTTTATGCTGACACTGTAGGAAAAATGAAAAAGTGTATTTTGTCAGGAATGTATAGGATGCCTGACTTCCTTTCGACTGAATGTCAGTCTCTTATTACATCACTTCTGCAGTGTAATTCAAAGACACGAGCAACGACAGATCAGATAATGCAAAACAGTTGGCTTGCTGGGGAACACTTTCCGGCTGCTCTTCCCCCGTATGCTCTTCACCCTCACGATGGAGTTACTGATGACAACTCTGTGGAAGCACAAGCTCTATTGGATGATTATGGTATAACAGATGAACACTTAGAAGGATCTATGGCAAATTCCCGAAGTAGTGTCACAGGAACATACCGTATTATTTTGCATCAGTTGCATAGGAAAAGTTCAGTTGCTCAATCTCATACAATCCCAACTGTAATTGCAAATGATGAAGTAGCAGTGAGGACCAAGAAGAGCTGCAATGTAACTGTTGAAAGAAATACAAGAAATAGACAAACGTCTGTTCACACCAAAGTGTGTGCTATCTTATAGTTGCATATGCAGCCTACAGTAGCTAGTTTATTTTTGGCCAAACCGAGGTCATGCTATTGGATACAAGAGAGGCTGGTACCTTTTCTACATGAGACGACCTACACAAGATGCGCAGTAGATAGTGACTATAGTTGAATATCTTGTACTGTACTATAGTGTTGAAATAATGAGTTATACTTATTTATAGTTCTATTGGTTTCTGTACTGGCTTCTTAATGTGTCTCATTGATGATCCGGGTTCTGATGGTTTGAATGGTGCATGTGCGCCGTATGGTTTGGGTAGTGGTAATTCTCCATCTCCTTCAGGAATGTAGGCATTCGGTCTTGGCTCAGCTGTGGTGAATACCCCACTCGCTAATTCATACTGTTGTGCATCCTCGCCAGCTTCCCTTTGCTGTTTCTTGTCTGTCTCCTTTGTCTGCATTGTTGATTCCTGTTTCTTCCATTCCCTTTCTACCTCGTCACTGGGGCACTCCCCACACTCCATTCTTAATTTACATATCTCCAGATTGGCTTCCTTTTCTTTTGCAGACTGCTCGAGTTTAAGCACATTGGCTTGATTCATTGATAGCTCTGACACTATAGCCATCATTTTCCTTGTAGTCAGCTTGATTCGAGACTGGAAATCATTCACTTTCTTTGCTAAGGTAAGAGTGTCTTGTTTACCACTCTCTGCCTTTTTCCTTGCCCTCTCACAAAGTCGGGAAACCTCTTCTAGGACAAGCTCTTTTTCTAACAGCAACTCCTCTTTGTCAGCCAACCGAACTTCAAGCTGTAAAACAAACTTTTTACATTTCATGATACCATGTTATAACAGATCAATAACAGAATACAACAATGAAAACAGACCATTCGGAATTTCCAATAATAGAAATGCAAAGAAGTATACATACAGTTAGAATGTAACTTAAAACAAGACAGAATTTCATTCAGCACCTCCTCAATCTTTCTTTCAGCATCTTCAAGTGACATATCGACTCCCTCCAAGAGGCGAGTGTTCTGAGCTGAAGGAGATTGAAGCTGTGCCTCCAGCTCTTCCATTCTTTCCTTACATTGTTCCAATTGGATCTGAACAGTTGTAAGCCCATCCTCTGTGCCTCGTTTGTTAGGGACAGCAGAACGCAAGACATCAATTTCTCGCTTTAGATCAGATATCTATGTTACAGGACAGATACCAGCAACCGATACACAGCAACATAAAGTGTAGTACATTAGTAGTATTTATTCATGAAGTTTCTTCCAACCCAGTGCCTTTAGACTGTCTTAAATAGTTCACATTCACTATTGCATGGTGTGGTTGTCAGTAACGAACTAGTAGTCGTGCTTGGATAAATGTTCATGCTACTTGTGTTAGCTTTATACTCACTTCCATAGTCATAAACCTAATTTCTTCGCTCTTTCCTTGCATCTCAATATCTCCACTGCGCATCATTGTGTCTGAAGAGACAGCACAAAGGTGTCCCAATAACATCTGTTGGATATTTACTAATTATTACCTTGAAGGTTCAACTTCTCATAGAAAATGCAAACTTCCTCATTTCGTTCAATCAACTGGACACCCCTAAAAATACGGAACTAGACAATTGCAAAGGAAATACATTGCATGTTAATTATAACAACAACAATTACAACAACAACTGACTCCTTAGTAACTTCCTTTGTTAACATAATTTTCTCTCTAAGACTAGTTATTCTCACTGCATATATATCAGATGCTGCTAGCACAAACACTCTAGTTTGAGTGCTTCGTGTTTCATTGCACACGTATTGCAAATCTATTCAAACACACGTTTATTGTCAATACTACAACAACAATAGTAATAATCGAATTGGCTAGTCATTGACCGCCGTGTGGACTACACAGAAACATGTACCCTGCTGGGCTCACCTGCCAGGTTGGTGGGCACCCAGATGGGGTAAAACCCCACTTGCCCATTATGGAGGGGCATAACGACACACACACACACACACACACACACACACACACACACACACACACACACACACACACACACACACACACACACACACACACACACACAATAATACTTAATAATGAAGCAGCACTAAAGTGCTAAACCCTCTGCTACTAAATTTTAGGTTATGGAACATGCAGCTGCTGCACTATTTAGCCTCGACAGTAGGCCATCTTCACCTTACATGGTGGACTAATGCGCGTGATTAAACGTCAAGATCACATGACCAGAAACAATGTACCTATACTTTTGCTAACTTTTGTGCTGGTCTGACGCTATTCAAGCACCCTTTGGCTGTATTTAGCAATCGCTCTGTTTCCTTTTAGAGGGATCCACCGCTTACTAGATCCAATCACATATTTGCAAATCAGCAGGGCATCTATCAAAGAAGAAATGGACTATGACAAGCACAACACAAGTCAACATATCCACGCAACAGAACTTTGTCTCAAACAAAATAGTTAAGGGTTACAACAGATCATGTCAATGTATTAGGCTTGTATCATGGGGGGTAGACTGTTACCTGCCTGACAGTTCTGATCCCTTTATGCAAATGGTACAGGAGTGTGATGCTAGGAGGTCCACATGGCCTGTCGCTTTGCTGCACAGTTGCAGAGGAATCTGGCTAGAGACAACAAGTTGCAGAGCCTGCATAGAAGTGGGATCATCACATGCAATGATGTCTTCGAGCAAGTGCCTCAGACGGATGTGAAACATTACCACATGTGCAGCAATTCTGTTCATGTACCGTCTTGGGCAGAAAGCCTATGCATGGCCAGTATATAGAAACCACCTGTGGACATGAAAGAGACATACAGATGGCTGAAGTCATCGAATCTTCCTGCTGTAACTGAGGGACTGGTTGTTTCTGCTCAAGAGCAAGCTGTACAAACTCGCTATTATGAGAGCAACATTCCGCATCGTTATGTCAGTCCCACTTGCCACTTGTGCAGTGCAGACCTGGAGACAGTTGACCACATTGTGGCAGGCTGTAGTGCCTTGGCAAAGATAGACTACACTGATCGACACAATCAGGTGTCCTCCATCATCCACTATGACATTTGCTGTCAGTATTGGAGTTCCAGTGGAAAGCAGATGGTACCGACATCATCCTGATAGGCTTGTGGAGACTGACAACATCACTATGATGTAGGATACAGGCATCCTTACTGCTAAGGAGATCGGTGCCAATTGTCCAAACATCTGTTTCAGAAATAAGAAGACAAACACTTGTCTTCTTACTGATATCAGTTGTCCTGTGATAGCAACCTCACCAAGAAATAAGCCGAGAAGTTGGCAAAGTACAGCAACTTGCGGGTGAAGGTAAGCCGCGTGTGGCAGTGTCGGACACTAGTTGTTCCAGTTAGGCACAGAGTACGCAGTTAGTGCACGGTGGCTGGACATCATTCCAGGTCATCACAACCTACAAAGACAGTGCTTCTTGGATCCAGTTGGATGTTGCATAAAGTCATGTCTTCTGCCTAGACAGCAATGATGGTCTCAGCACCTCTGAGGCATGATTTACTTTCGGTACTTACAAGAGACATTACGAACCAGACTCAGACAGATCTGGTTCAGCACAACACACACAATAATAATGACATCCAGATGAAGTTTGGTCTGGACAAGTGTGCAACAACAAGTGTGCTATTGTACACTTTGTCAGTGGCAAGGTCTGGGACAACAGTAGGGAAAATGGACATCACCAACAGTAACAAAACCAAGTTAAGTCGACGAGTGTTTGGGTGTGGAAGAGAGTAACGGTATCCAGCAGAGCATTATCAGTCTATGCGAGAGACATTTGTCATGAGTAATGTAATTTTGTAGAGTAAAGATGGTTCTCCGGACAGAGTTGTATGGTCAGAACAAGATTCTGGCCATCAGTGGGTTTGCGCTGCCGATCTCACTTATGGTTTTGGTGTCCTTCATTGGAAACCAAGAACCTACAGCAGATTGATTGTCAAACCAGAAAACTTCTATGTATGCACAGTGACCACCATCCTGTGGTAGATGTTGACCGACAGTATGCTATGTGCACTGAGGGTGTTTGAGGGGTACAACAGATCAAGTCACCATATCAGTCTTGTATTATGGGAATGGACTGTTACCTTCGTGACAGTTCGCATTCCTTCATGCCCATGGTACACAGGAGTGTGATTCTAGAAGGTCCTCTCATTTGATCCAACGCATTGCTCGTCAGTTTACTGCACAGTTGCAGGTGACTCTGGCAAGGGACAACAAGTGACAAAAGCTGCACGGAAGTGGAACCATCATGTGTGGTACTGTCTTCAAGCAAGCTCCTCAGACGGATGCAAAACATTTTCGCATGTGGAGCAGTTCTCTTTGTGTGCAGTCCTTAAGCAAGAAGCCTGTGCATGAAAAATGGCTGAAGTCATCAAACCTTAACTCACAAAACAAGTGTAGTAAAATAGTATTCTAGCCAGGTTTCAAGATCCATATACAACAATGTCATTATTCTCTTTCTTGTTTTGTTATCCACTAACTGCCACAGATTTCCATGTCTCTACAATAAAAGTTTGCAAAATCATTAGAAGAACGATTTGCTCATCACAAGAAAGCTGCTGGACATGCAGTAAGTCCAACGCTTCCCTAACAGATTTCCTGAGGCGTTCACTAGGCTAGCCCTGTTCAAGAACCCAAGTCCTCTCCTATGATATCCTCTCCTTCAGGTTTGATACAGTTGTCATTTGATAACTTTGCAACTCAAATTATGAATTTTTTGCATCCATACTTCAGCATAGGTAATACCTTATGCACAATTTCTCAAAGTTGCCACATACACCTTGACAGTACGTCCCAAGAATGGAATACAGAGATGCACCTACTTGCAGCCAGTGGATAGATATCATTTTTATAAGCACCATACCCAAAAATTTGCCACTCGCACATAAGCCAGCCCAGACCAAGAAAAACCAAACAAGTAAATCACTCACTGATGTACATGATGAATAAAACAAGCAAGAGTACACTGCCTTGACATACTTCATTAAAACATTGCACTTTAAACTGATGTACTAGTAGATTAGAAGTTCCAGTTAACACAGATAACAAGACAAGAGAAGTGGATAAAAAGCTCCCTTCCATTGTCACTTGTCTAACTGTCACATCCTGTACAACCATAGTAATAGTAATACCTTACTCAACAAATTGAGCTACAGTAAATATAGAATCATGGATAGCAATTAACAGTACATCTAATAGTACTATCATTGACATTACACACCAACAAGAACAACTTCAGGGCTTCAGAATTTATATCTTCAAGCACTTCCCCATCCAAATTTAAAAGTTTTAAATGATACTCACAAGTTATCCTTTTGCCAAACAAAGTAGTATGCAGCGATTAATAAACAGATTCTAGATTATGCTGCCACCCGGCATTTGCAATGCCATGCATCTAAGAAAGAGCTAAAGGTAAAGAAGTCATTCAAAAAGACAATCAATTGTGCTCGGCCCACATTCGCAACACAGAAATCTAATATTTGAATGAGCAAATAGACAGTCTTTGTAATCCTCTTTCCAATGGCAATACCCTTACACCATACATAACACTGTGTTACATAACATAATTTGGCCAACAGAGCATATTCTTCTGTAAGGATTCATTTCATTTTCTCTACTGTTATTTCTATTAAATCATCACTAAGATTGAATAAAAATACTCACGAGTCAAAAACTTATAGTACTTTTCCATTTAATGCATGTATAGCTAGCAAATATTAGCATAGTTTCGTCATAGTAATGATTAGTTATTGAATATTTCCAAACAAACCTGTCATTTCTTTCTTGCACAGACTGCTCATACCGCTTCCTCAGCTGTAGAATTACAATTATTTAACATGATCAGTAATATACAAATAACTCAACAAAGCTGTAGTTAACCTACCTGGACCATCTGCTCCTCAGCTGCATTGATTATTCTATTTAGATTTTCTATATTCTTAACTTGTCTCTTTGTTCTTGAATGATATTCCTCTAGGACTCTCTGCTGTTTGCACAGCTCATTCTTAATGCTGTCTCTCAACATAACACTTTGAGTGACTTTTAAGTGAGACTTAGCAGTCAGCCGTTCCTTAGAAGCAATACTTGCTTGGAGAATCTCAATTTCATTTTGTAATATCTTAATCTTCTCGTGCATTTCTCCTGCTTTCTAAACAACACATTAATACCTTCAATTTATTCTTGTTATACTGTATAATATATGTCAACATATTTACAAAACAAATTAAGACTAATGACCATGCATGAACTTGTGTTAATTATGCAGCTCTGCTGCAATCAGCTATATAAACAAAACTGGGCAAAGAAAGCTTACACAAGTCTGGTTTGACAGCTAACTCACTCTTTATCAGGGGAGTCCAACTGTAAACTTTTTGTTGCCAAATGATGACTGAATATTCGTAACAGAGTTAATACCAAAGTAGATGTTTGAGCCACTTCCCAGAAAGAAAGAGGAACAAAACAACATACGTAGAACTAGTATAACAAGTCAAACCTAATTACAGCAGTACATATAGATAAGAGTAAAGATACTCACATTACCAAAGAATGTACTGTATATACAGTGTGTCTTTAGGAATTCTAGTTTGAATGAAGATCACCAATAACTCTGTTGCTAATTAATTTTTTTGGTCATTCATTCCCAGATGCTTAATTGTCTTTGTTGCCAAATGTGGTAGCATGGACACCCTCTGTTCATAATTTAAATACAACCATAAAATACATATGCCAACAACTGCAGTAATTTTCCACAAATGGGTGGTCCAGTAACAAGACATACAGGTTAGTAAACCTTGGTGATCATCTCAGTACTCAGCTAAAACAAAATAGCATAAAAACAAAGTACAGTAGAGTGCCAATTATCTGAATGGGTTAGGACCAGAAGATGTTCAAATAAAGGTGTCACAAGCAATGACAGAGAAGCAGACAAGGGTGATGATTAACTTATTGACAGGGGATGATGGACACGTGATCAAGGACACATGATGAAAGGCATGTGATTAAACCTGAAGGGTGGTGACCAAGCCTTGAGGAAAGGTATATAAAGATTGCAATTGCTAGCAAAAGTCATTTGCAGTTTTTTCGTAGAAGTGTACTGTGTCTAGAGAGATGTTGGGGGTGAATCAGTTATCTAGCTAGAGAGTTGCATTGGTTGAGTCAATAAATGACTACTTCAAAGACAACAACTCTGGCATACCGCTTCGTCTGCTTGAACCAAGTCTCGTATCATTAAATGGTAGTCTTGCCTTTCTAACATTGTGCGCGACAAAGAGATTTATGTTCAGATAATCAGTATGATGTGTAATCACCACTGGTGGCTATCATATGTAGCATACAGATACTCATAATTATCATAGCAAGACTGGGAAAGCTGCTGCCATTATCAGCCCCATGCAGGGTGCATCCGATTTGCCCATTCCAACCATTTCGGAATGAAGAGAATAGTCATTCCAAATCAAACACTTGTCCAACTCAAACTGCATTCCGGAATCTAGGGCGTGATGTTGAAGCATGTGACATATGCGCAATTGTTTCTGTTCATCTGTCGTCTCGACATGGCGGACGAGCATGTATGGTTTGCAGTTTGGTCAAAACAAACAGGTATTCCATGGAGTTTACAGAACGATTAAATGTAGTTGAATTCACTTATTCGGTGTGGCCTCAGCACGTGCAAGAAGGCTTACACGATTGGCACCAAGTGTCGACGCGCAGGCATATAGCTAACCCCAGTTACGCACGAGTTAGCAGCTTCTGTGTCAGATTTCCCCTCCCATCTCATCAACCATCATCAACCTGGTGTGCGATCTGGAGGTGGACTAGACATTGAACAATTGGAACAGTCAGTTATAAGCTTGCTTGGAGCAAGTATAGCTATGTCGACAAGCTGTTTGTATCGTTCTGGTTATGCACGGTATTGGAGGTTCTGTGTCAGCACTCATGTGTTGCCTTTGCCAACGTCGGAACAGATCCTGTGCTTGTTCGTTGCATCCTTAGACAATGCTCAACTCTCTCATGCCTCTATCAAGTATTACCTGTTGGCAGTACGGCACTTAAGATTTTCCATGGCTATAGTAACCCGTTCTCTACCCCCTCCTGCAATTGGAGATCGTGCTATGGGGAATCAAGAGGCTACAGGAGGCGGCAGTTCGTCCTGGACGCTTGCCCGTTACACCGAGGTGCTCAGAATCTTACGTCACCACTGGTCTCCAAGGGCTTCAGATTTTGATGTGGCGATGCTATGGGGTGCTTGCTGTCTGGGGTTCTTTGTGTTCATTTGTTTGGGCTGGCGAATTCACAGTACCGTCTTGAGCGGCTTATGATCCCTCGGTTCACCTGTCTGTCGAGGATGTCGCGATAGACTCACGTGCTGCTCCATTGATCATACGTCTTTGGCTGAAGCAATCAAAGACGAATCCATTTTGATGGAGCGTCAACATCCATTTTGGCAAAACTGACTCAGACCTCTGCCCCGTCACCGCCGTGTTGGCATATTTGGCAAAAAGAGGATCAGCACCGGGACCATTAGTTCTGTTTCGCAACAGCGCGACACTGTCCAGATGCCGCTTGATAAGTGAGGTAAGAGGTGCGTTGGCTGACAGCGGTCATGACCCCGCACGCTACTCAGGGCACAGCTTCAAAATAGGGACAGCGATGGCAACAGCAAGCCGGGGGTTAGAGGACTCAACCATCCAGACGCTGGGAAGATGGCGTAGCAATGTGTACAAACGATATGTAAAGTTGGATAAAAAGACTTTGGGTAGCTTTTCGAAGTGTCGTAGCACCTACGCAACAAAAGTGGTTTGCGTGACTCTAGAGTAACATGTCATTCACGCCAGCGTCGTGTGTTAGGCCGGCCTCCGGTGTCCACACGGGCTTATGCAAGAAGCTCACGTATGGAGATAGGTGTCAGCTTGGGAGAAGTGGTAATCACCTTACATGGTCACCTCTCTGTGTTGTGTTATATGGGTCAACTATAATGTAGGTAAGAACCATGAGGGTCGAGGGTCCGATCTCGGTGACCCGGACCATGGCCGAGCACCAACCTCCTGTGCAGCTTGGGAATCTGCGCCGTACCCACTCTACATGGCCATGCTTTCTTAGGCAGGCGGCCGTTACAGAATGGAAGGCAAACAAGAGAGAAGGTCTAGGTAAGAAGTTTGTTAGGAATAACAATAATTCAATTTCATTCTCACATCTCTAATAAACCTATAAACCGAGTAACCAGTTGATGAAGTGGTTTACTCAGAATAGTAAACTGATCATTTCAGAATGCAAATCGAATGATTATTCCCATATTCCTAGTATTCCAGAATGGTTGGAATGGACAAATCAAATGTACCCTTATTTATTTATTTATTTATTTATTAAATTTTCTTTCACATCATGTACATGACATGGTACCCACTGGGGCAACAAATAAGAACAAAACAAACAAACAAACACATTAAACATCCCAGTTACCCACCCTAATTACATGCTAGAATTCAGTGATTATTGTTTGCACAATGACTTTGATTATGTGACTTTGATTTGTATCATGCACTGATTATATGTGGTCATGTGATAACGTTGTGAGTAGTGTGCCTGTTTAGCCATGTCATATTTGTAAGCAGCCCAATGCATGAAAACTGCACATACTCAAAATGCCACATGGTCATTACATTTTATTTCAATTAAACAAAAGTTCATGTCAGAACATTAATTAAAGCATCAATGCAAAGCTTCACAAAACTGCTTACTGTTTGTCTTTTCATATAAAAAAGGATGGACTTTGTGTACGTGCAAATCCATGAAATAAGTACCGAATGATATCATTCTTGTTGTGGGAGATTTTTGACAAAACATTTCCTGTCATTTCAATACAAACATTGTGTGGATTGTTGTGTATATCTGGAGAATTTGCTATATCTCTGGGTATTTTCCTTTTTGTAAATACTGACCAACAGAGAATTGATTAAACAATCTTTCCTTCAAGGAATAGGCTGCTCAGCTAATACGCTACAAGTACAATTAAGTGATGTGAGCAAATGACAATATTCTACCTACGACCATATGCCTTCAAAATAACATGTAGTCCCCAAAGTGCTACCACAGAAACCGGAAATTAAACTCAAGAATCTCTTGGCACCAACCTTGACCCACAAAGTTATAAAGCCAGATGGAATATTAATATTCAACTGATGGGTTGTTGATAAGTTGGATTTTAGTGCATACAAATCGAACTACTGGTTATTATCACAACCACTATAATTAACACCATCTCATCTAAACCAATATTAGTGTCCATTCTTGCAAGATATTACTGTCTCCTACTTATACTGTGGTCATTGGAAAAAGCTACTGTATTTACTCATTACTCATGTATGCATAGACAAAAAATACAAATTTAATCAAACAGCAATGATTCCATTTCAAATGACAGCAGGCACTAGAGTGTGTATGTGTGTGTGTGTAGGTCATAACTCTGAACTTGTTCTACTGCAACACACCAATGTTTGGTATGATCAGTTCCACAGTCATTGTATTCATTAGTGTAGTCACGTTTCCACTGCAGTGCTTATTTGCCACAAAACCTTTCAACTGAAATAATTAAGTAAACAGGTTATTAGCTATTGCCTTACATCATGTCTAATGGCAATTCCCTTTAGGGTGTGAGATGGTCAGCAAACTAGATAAGGTCACCTAACTTGCCAGAATTAATTAGTTAAGACTACAGTTGCATAGTCTTCACCATGCACTAGCTAACTGTAGAGCTTCAGAAATTCTGGCCTCACCTGAGTAGTTGTCTGTATGTGAGTGACACACTTGTTTCTCTCTGCTTTCAAGACATCATACATTTCTGCATATTGTTTAAGTCTTCCTTCTATCTCTCTATTTCTTTTTCTGCTTTCTTCTATCACATTCTCCTTTGTCTTCACATCATCATAGATAACTCTTAATCGAGACTAAACAAAGGTTAACAATAAGATGGTGTGCTAAGAAATAGAAACAGAGCCATGTTTAGGCATAACCTTTAATTAAACCAGTAAATGATCACATTTTACAATTAAAGTCATACGGCAGAACCTCGCTAATCTGAACAGCCCATGCCAAGCCCTGTTCAGATTAGTGATGTTGTTCCGATTACCAAAAAGGCCAAAATGTGTAGCCTTGGAGATCCAGACCTTGCCTCGGAAACCCAGACCACTAGCGCATTTAAGTACGTCTCTTCACATGTCATGTTTGGTAAAAGACATCACTGCAATAACTACATGTACTTCTAAATAATGTGGCAGTCAAGAATTAAAATAGTCAGATACACACAATTTCTGAAAACATAACCGCAACCCGGATCAGGCTGCCTAGTAGGATCTGGGCGCAAAGCAGGGCATCAGAGGTAATTCGAATTAGCAAGTTTCGGATTAGCGAGGTTCGACTGTAGTCACAAATTAGAGTGCTCTGCTATTCATATTAATATGTCAAAGATCAATAACAGGTTTTGCTCAATGCTCAACATATGAAAGACAGGGAGTACCAACACATGCAGTAGTACCTATATACTGATTGTGACTGTCATGGCTTGTTTATTCAGTGACACACCCAGCAAAAGCAATGCAATAGACCAAAGAGTTTGTTGTACCAACTCAACACAACTGTGACTACTGTACTACAACTAAAGTTAATTAGTATATATGCTAGGCTATATACATGAGGGGAAACGAGCGTTCAATCATTTGACTCCAGTCCACTGTCTCTGCCAAGCCCCTCCTTATCTCCAAATTTGGTGATGGATTATAACACAATCACTTTTCTTGGTTAGACCGGGCAGTGACACTAGCATGTCCATGTTGAACTGGTAGTGGAAACTGAAAGATGCTCATCTGGAGGCTGTATATAGTGCAGTTGTACTCTTAGTGCTGTTGCTGTACCAAACTTCTTGTAAGATTTTAAAGAAAGTAGCTCTATTAGTATTTATTCATGCTCTTTACTAAATGGGTGTGCAGAATCATTAATTAACCTGCTTAATTACCACCATCTAAACTTCCAATCAGTACTAACACAGCATTTATGAAAAAGCTGTTGATTGACGTGCAGTCCTCCTTTAGAAGTACATATGCAAACTGTAGCATGTATGCACGCAAGTGTGTGTGTGTGTGTGTGTGTGTGTGTGTGTGTGTGTGTGTGTGTGTGTGTGTGTGTGTGCGCACGCGTGTGTGTTCATTTTCATACTATTCCGTTTATCTAAATAAGTAGCATGTACAAAACAAAACAACTAAAAATTGACTCACACCAGATACTGTATAACTGGTTATTTTTGTGGTCTTAAAATGTGACTTGAGAATTTAGACAAAGTTTTAATTACTGCAAATCAAATTTCTGCATTCAAGCCAAAGCAACAGTGACTGGTACACATGTACATGTGTCTGAACAGTAACTGCCTGAGACTCTGATGATAGGTCTAAATATCTGCAAATATTAATATTATTTGTGCCCTCCGTGAATTCTACGCAAAAATATCATGATCGCAGAAATAACTGGTTATACAGTAATACCTTATACCATGGTCATGTAGCATGCGACCAGTCACAAGCGCATATTAAGATGGTGTATATGATGTATTGCAAGGCAAGTGTGCAGTAAGTTACTTCTGGTTAATACCACACTCTCACTTATAATCATACACGTCACGTGACCACAACATAAATAACTTATTGTATAATTAGTGTGCTATATGGCTTTTACCAGTACTCAGAGCAAGATTAGAGCCGAGGCAATAACCACGCCCCTCATGCTGGTAAAAGCCATATAGCATGCTACTCATACGATAACCTATACACACAACATTGTGTTTTGTTTCGGTGTTATAATATTGAACAATTGTCCACGTATATATATATATATATATATATATATATATATATATATATATATATATATATATATATATATATATATATATATATATATATATATATATATATATATATATATATATATGTATATACTGTACATTGTAACAGAAATGGCTTACATTTGCCCTGTGAGTTTCTCTAGCTTTCTGATCTCTTTCAATTGTCTATTAAATAGAAGTCAGAACTGACTTTCAGAAGGTTGAGATTAGTTTAAATCAATACCTTCAATGTGATTACACGGTTGTTGTTTCGTGTAACCTCTTTCACATCTTTCAAGAATTCAGAAAGAATATGTTCATGATGCAAAGCATCATCTAATGCAGCCTTTTCAGTTGATGACAAGTTCTCCTAAAATAAAATAATGTAGTAATACTCATCACATTTAAGTTGTGGTGTTGAATAAGATGAACAATCTGGAGAAATCTTCACTGACATCGTTCAGAATTTAACCCAGGGACGTAGCCGCCGGTCCGGTTGAAACTGGATCATTTTTCAATATTTGTACTTTCACCAACAGACCATTCCTGTGAATAGCCCCACAGATCAGAACGCATACACCTCGCAGACCTGCTCATTCTGGTTTTAGAATAGCAGATAGTAAGTGGAACCAGCTGGTGTTGCTTCTGTCACCTCCCTCTAATGCCTCATCACCCTATGAACTTTTGCTTCATATGAGACCCTTCTGGGAGTCTAGGAATTAACTCTGTGCTGCATCATACTCTGCACAGATGCAATGCATGGTTTTATGCCCGGCCGCCTCTTCACTACAACGTCGGGGACGCTCAAGACGTTGCATTCTGTCACTACAGTATGTAACACAAAGAAAAAATTATCTTTGTGCCAGTCTGTGCATGTGCGTCTGTGTGTGCCTGCTAATTTTCAACCGGACCACTTCCAAACCACTGGCTACGGCCCTGTAACCCTAGCTAAGTGACCACCAACCCAGAAGAAAGCCATGCCTAGCACTTGAATAATTACATGTATGCAGACATAAACAGTTGCAGCATAGCTCCCCTGTAAACGTTGTGCTTGACCCATCAACAGCAAAAGAAATATGTTGACCTTAGTCACACTGTGTTGCACATTTATAAAAACAGCTCCAAGTCTATTCTGTCTCAGCTACCATCTCACATAAAACACTTCTCATCATCATTATACAATAAGCCACAATGACATTTCAAGCAAAGCATGTTAAGAAAAATCCAGTCAGTTTCTCCAAAAAAACTCTAGACATAATAAAATTAAGCGAAAACAAACCATGATGCAGCAAAATAATGCATTAGACATTAATTTAATAATGTATTACCCACGTTTATGACGTATTATAAATAATCTGGCCGCAAAGTTTTCCAAATTTATTGCAACTGCATGTACAGTGCTCTGTTGAATAAAGAAAAGGAAAGAATGTATTAAAACCAACTTACGAGAAACTGTCCATAACTTTTAACAATATTAGAAACTTATGTAAGAGGTACAGAAAGAACGTCACTTCTTTTAAACTTAAAACTAAACGAGAAATCTACTTTCTTGAAACTGTATTATTATGCCCTCAAGCCCATGTTTACACATTCAACATGCTGTGCAAAGCACTTTGGTCGCAAAGACTGCATGAGTAAGTAAATAGAGTTGAAAGACAATCATCACTCTTGGCACATGATAGTGTCCTCCAGATCCTTGTGTGCAATGGAAATGTACAATAATAAATGTAATTTGTTACCAACCAGTATGTAAGATAAGGCTATGCAGTGTACCATTATCATCATCAGCACAAATCAATAGACCTTAAAAACAAATGTAAACATGAAATGGGAAGAACGATTCCAAGAAAATACAAACACTTTAATAAAATGATCTGGCTTCCTATAGTTTTATAGTCCACCAGTATAGCAATCCTTTCACAGCCTAGTAGATATAAAAAACCAATTCTGATACCTTAGGCTAGAAACCTTTCAATGCAAGAAATACATGACAAATTCAAAGAGTGCATAAATAAGAAAGACTATGCTAGAAATAAATCAGACAAAATATGCATAATTACGTTATGCCATAACACCTACCTAAAGACAATAACTTACATATGCTTTTGAATATACATGCATTATGTTGCTATTCTAACTTTTAGCAGCACCAAAACTGTATACATTTCAGTTTAGGTACAAAAATGGTATAAGTAGACCAGCAAATTTCTGTGTTCACTTTATAATATTTACAACTATAAATAGTCCATTAATCCATTAAGAAATACTAAAAGAAACAACATTCAGATTGGTTAGCAAACATTTCTCCTCTTTGTTATTATCTACAGGAAACATTAAAGAAGTAAAAACCTTGCAGGTTAAAGATCCAAAAACAATATGCATAGATAATCCACAATCATGTGATTTTTAGCAATGACATCAACTACAAGTAATGTTGATGAGCCTGCTTCAGCAAATCAATTCACAACAGAGTTATTGATAATTGTTAAATCAATTAAATATAAGTACCACAGTTTAAGTACAAAGTAATCAAATAAAAGAATTAGCATTGTTGAATAAACACACTGCACGTTGAGCATGCGTCTAAGTTTATTAGTACGTCAAAACCTCTAATTTAACAAAATGCGTCAGTATGCAAGAAAGCAATACCAAACAATGATAGCAATATGTATTGAAAGTAACATATTCCTCACAATTTGGGTGAATACATCCTGTTATCAACTGACAAACCGACTGTCAACTCACCAGTAATGCAGCTTGTCTCCTCAACATGCTTACTTCATCCTTAACTTCACGTTGTTTCTGAGACCGAATCTCTGCATTCTTTGTAAATTCCTCTACCTAAACAAGCCACACACCTCAAAGTCTAATAGTTGTTGTTAAAACAACCAAAGCCAATCAGTGTATTCAATCAGGATAACTTTCCAATTTATTTAAATCAACAGCAAGATATTGCACTAGTAAACTCTTGTTACTGCCTTTAGTATACATGTTAATTAATTACACTAACCTCTGTCTTCAGTCGAACATATGCAGCCCTTGTCTGTTCCAATGTCTCCCTTGCATTCTTCAATTGTAATTCTGCTCTTTTGACATGCCTTTTTTGCAACAGTACTAAATGCAAGTGCACCACAAGTGACTAGGCAGTGTCACTTACTTCAGCTCCCTTTCTTTTTCTCTGCAGCATCGACTATGAGTTTCAAGTTGAAGTTTAAACTCAACAGATGCATGCTGAAAATTTATATCCAATGTTGCTCTACAGAACAAATAATCATTCTAAAATCACCATCAAGCTTAACATTCAACTGAAAGTTCTGTTGACATGCTATCATATTTCTACAACATCCTAAACATGTTAAATGTTCTATCAGATTATCAACAATTCTATGTTTAATTGTAGCATAAAATACACTCACTCAATTACTATAGAATATAAACATCAGCTTCAGTTATACAAAAATTTTTCTAGTCAGCTCTGTTTTGTAATTAGAACATGGTCTTTGCACGTTCTTATAACAAATCAAACTACCTTTGACTCTATGACTAAGATCATAGTATAGATGCATGCATTTTGGCTATTCTGCATTCTACAGCAGTTCTTTCTAGTATAAATGTAAGCATTGTAAAAGTTTACTGTGTTAAATATCAAGTATTAATATCAACAGTTACAACCCAAAAATGTCCTTGGGGCCACAATTTGGGCCCCTTTGTCAAATTCAAACAGCAAATCTGTATAATATAAAGAGGACACGTTCAACGTAGACTATTACAAATGAGTGCTTCGTAAACTGTTAGAACACGATTGACAACATCATCCACTGCCTTTAATGCCAAAAGAATCTCACAAAATGCCAATTCTCTTGAAAGTTGCTGAACGGAAAAAATTGCACGAAATGAAAGCCAGTCTGTAGACAGTCTGAAAGTAGCACAATGGTTTCCACCGTGCTTGGAGCAACGGAAACAACAGAGAGACCATTTCCGGGAATGTCATTTTGTCAGTAAGGCTCACGTAATCTGAGGGCACACAAAAAACGCTTCACTTGATCGATGAAATTCTTGAAATGGCCTGTCAGTTTTTAAGTTTTTAAACGTTCTTAATGTACATCTGTCGGGTTTGCTCTGAGATAGAGCTCAGATACCCAACTTGGTCAGAATAGATTTCCCATTAGTGAGCGAAGGCGGAGCCAGCAGCTAGCGCATATCTCCGGAATGCTCCTTTAAAGTACGTAGCCATCCCTGCTTTTTTATTTATCACATAATATTTTGTATTCTTGTTCCTCTCCCTTTTATAGAAACACATGCATCGTTACAACTCATAGTATTTTTGAGAATTACTTTCTGAGACTGCTTAGTTAACTACTCTAATACTATATACAGAAGCAAAGTTTCATTAGTACCAAGCAATGCTAGAACATTAATTAGTTAATACTACACAAGCTAATTTACTACAAAGAAACATTGTTACAACTCAGTATATTTGAGAGTTGTTTCGACTGCTACGTTAATACTTCTACTCTAGATCTATACAGAATTAAAGTTTTATTAGTACCAGGCAATGTGATAGTCTTGCTCAGCCAGCCCCTCCCTCTTTCCAACTTCATATCACAAGCTAATTTGATTATGATATGGTAATCGGTGTGTGCTTTCCAGTCCCACACAAGCAGGACTCATACTTTCTCTTCTACCAGTTAGAAAGAACGGTCTCTATCACATGCACGTGCACGTTTTCTGCAAGATCTTGTGAGGGTCGCGGAGATTCTGTTTGCGGGCCAACGCAGAGAACAAGGAAAATCAAACGAAACTGTGGACAAGTTGATCAGCACTCAGATCTTGCGAGTAATTCGATGGGCATTTCAAGGAACAGGCAAACAACTGCAAGGCGAAGATCCTGTGAACGACATGAATCCCATGAGAGAAACAAAGACCAAAACTGGTAATTGCAAGCCGATCGGCACTCAAGTTTCGTGAATATGCTAGATTTGTCGAGTGTTTCAAGTCATACAGAATGAATGAAGAAGCTCAGATCCTGTGAGTGGCTTCAAGACAGCAAAGATCTCACAAAACTGGAAAGTCGGCACGTGCATGCGAGCGACTCTATATGTCACACGCAGAGAAAGGCGTGGCAAATGGCGTGTCAGATTTCACAGTAAAAACCTCGTCCCAACGTCGTCCGAAAGTGATAGCGCCAAAGGGATAGCCAAAGACCATGGGCCCCTGCGTAGCCATGCAAGATGATATAAAAATTGTGGCATTTTATGGAAGAATTCAGAGCTATGCTATCCCAAAGTAAAAATTTGGATTAATATTAACTACCGGTGCCATCCCTACTTAGGGAGTGCTAGCGCACTCCTGGATTTGGAGTGACCAATCTAGTCAACATACAAAGAAATGGCACAACACGTTTAAATATGCCAAGTACGTCATGTGACATGGTGTGAGTGCAGCTTATAAAAGAAATGTAATTTGCATGTGTACCTAACACTAAGAAACTCTGCACATAACCGAGCACATACTATTAATAAAAAACCATAAAATGACTACAGTAACACTAGAAACTGCATGACCGCAAGTCCTACCAGTCATCAAATAAACTAGCAATCAAATTTAGATTGCAAACAAAAACAAATTACTACTAGCTAAATATAAATAATTAAAATTTACTACCTTTTTAGCAGTTGAGAACATATGTGCGTGCATATACAGGGTTCAAAAAATGTGTTTGAATCTGGTCGCCAGTTTGGCCACCTAGAGGAACGGTTGGTCGCCAAACTTTCACTAGTTTCTAAGTCAGAGATTCCATAAGTCAACAAGACATTAATATCACTGTTGAGACCCTTTCCCAGATTATCATGTTTGACATTAAATTAAGACCTAACTAGGAATTTGCAGTAATGTTGGATGAACATTGGCTAGTAAACACCTCAATCTACAGTGTGGTACTTGGGGTTCTTTTTATGTAATAGTATGAGTATTCATATTTTATATAAACTTTCCACTAATCGTATAGCTACAACCAAACAAAATGTGGTTGTCTGGTTTTGCAATGTTAATAACGTGATTATGTGGTTTGTCATCACATCCACATCCTGGCTATCCATCAATAAGACATGAGCATTCTTTGAGCGTTTTTTAATTAAATTCTCTATATGACTCAGTGCCACTACTGATTTGCTGAGAACAGGACATCCGGTAACTCTCCAGGAAAAACCCCACACCCCACGTGGTTTCCTATGGCTAGCTGTGTTAATCTCTGAAATGCCGTGGCTTCATTCAACACCTAGATTTCACATGCAGAAACTTTTGTCTGAACACCCTTTCTTAGTAGCACTAGGAGACGTATGAGATTCTGGACGTACACCTTGGTCTAGTTCTTTTGATAGAAAGACAGTCGGGCAGCTTGCTGGGGAAAAGCTGTTTGTTTTGCCACTTCTTACGCCCACCGTTTGCAAACATCTGCATAATAGTGTTTATTTGTCTCAATTCAAGATGGTCAGATTCTTTGAACAGCATAGAAAAGGATCTAAATAGGCAGTTGCTGTCACCTTCAACTACAATTGGCTGCGAATTTCATGTTTCATTCGGGATAAGCTGCTGCGCAACGGCGTCTCGTCGATGATAGAGCTGTTGACTTGGATTTGTTGGTGTAGCCTATGAAGGATAGGAGTGACCACAATTGTTTGAAAAATTATATGCACCTGCGGGTCTTTAGTTGGATATGTCTGGAGCTGATGGCACAGACCAATCAGATCGGTACAGGCACTAGAGTCCGTAAAAATGATGGTGTACCAGAGAATAGCAATGACTTGCAATAGATTGCTAGGTGATACGTTGTTACACCATATGT
>CAXXBX010000012.1:0-5191 GCA_964274945.1 Dehalococcoidia bacterium
CTTGCAGGTATAGTTATACTTGTCAACTTATAGTCAACAGGTGTATAAGCAGTTTTACTTTACCTCGCCTGTGTCTTAATTAAATCAGCTTTTTTTAAACCAACGGATACTGCCATATAATATATATTCTATATAATATCTATTCGAGTTATTTCAACCACATTTTTCTGACAAACACGATTGTCGGATTATTGGTAACAAATACACAGTGACCATGAATGTGTGTACCTTGTCAGAAAGTGAGGTATCAGGTGTCAGAATAATGAGGTCTGACAGTACTTTGTGTTATTAAATTTGTCAGAATTTGTTTGTAACAGTAATGGCTGACAGGCATCCAGCTGATGCAGTGAGATTATCTTTTCTACATTGTTGCACTTGCCTAAGGAAGTCCGCAAAATTGCATAAATTTCTATCCTCGACTTTGACCCTGTTATTAAATTTTCACACTATTAGAGTGCTGATCGACACTTGTTGAACAGGTTTCTTGACAGACTTGTATCATTAGATGCATGTGTTTCAACGTTTTTCACATTTCTTTTTCAGTTTTATTTGATATCTTAGACCACATTTGACTACAGCTGATTATCTGTGTGTATCGCTGGACTTCAAACTGTGTGGTGTTGACTGCTTGTACTTACTTGCCTTTTTCATTATTTTTTATGTTTTCATGCTTTTAGATCACGTGTTAATTGATAATGACAGAGCAGTTACCTTGCCTTTGTATTTTCTTGGCAGTACGATTTTGTAGACATGACCGTGAACTAAGTAGACGTACACACAAGAATTTCAATGTCAAAACTAAATTGGCGTTAGTTGCAAATTAATTAATAATTGGTCTTAACTGCACTTGGACTTGGTAAACTCACTCTTCAAATAGTCTTTATGCCTGTAGGAAATGCACTTAGAAAACAAGGAAAGATGAAACATGCACATGCTGTGTTGATGTCAGGCTTAGAGAAGTGCAAGACCAAACTGGGAGATATCGAGGTATGGGGTTATTATTATGCTATTGTTTTGTCTGAGTTATCAAAGTCTGCTGCAGCTGTTAGATGAAATGAGGCGACTAGCATCAGAATGTGATGGCACGACCAACTCTAATAGCAAGACAGTTGTTGATGCAGTCAAACATTCAGTTAAACAGAAGGCAAACAAAGATGAATCAAAACAGAAGGAAACACTTCGAGAAACTAAATTAGTGCGTGTCACATTTTGTAGCTGATATCAAAGTTGTGGAGAGACTGTACTCTTTCAGGTTGTAATCGAGGCAGGCGTAGATCAACCGACTCTAAAGAAAGTTAATGCTGACTTAGGTGAGCAAACTGAAGGAATCTTAATTTTGCCAATTTTGGTAGCATGCGCCAGCATAAAATGTTATCAATCAATAAATAATATTATAATATTTGTAATATTATAAATAGCACGAAAAATAGTTGTATGCTATAATATACGAAAATTGTTATAGCATGGTTGGCTGGTCAATATGGCATTTATTAATATCTCAGTCTACTGGCACGTTATCACCTCGATAATTGGACCTTTACCCCATACAACTAATTATTGTCACGTAGACATGATGACATTAGATTGTAAAGCCAACTCAAGGCTATAGTTGCTTGCCTTTCAACATGTGTATTACTATACTGTATGTACACATTTCTAGAAAACAGGTAGATGCAAGCATCTGATGAACATAGAATTTTCTTGAACTTTCACATGGATTGCGATAATACCATGTAGTGGTTTTTTGCAGTCTGCCTCTAAAACTTAGCTGGGCTCGCTTATTTGATCTACGATTGTGATGCAGCTTAGGTACTACAATGTGAGTTGACATTTAGTGTGGATTATGGCATAACTTATGGCTATTAAATCGAAAGTAACGCTTGGAGTATTGTATAGAGATCTTGTGCTTACAAATACACATTAAACTATTAAGACATGGTTTTCTGTTGCTGTACTAGTACACATAACTGTGACACCTAAAGCTCATTGACAGCAGACATGTATGTACCCAGCTTGAGTTGTTTCAAGAATGCAGTAGGTTGTGACTAATGCAGACCAGTTTTTGTGTTTAGTCGTGTTTTAGTAGGCACAGTCAATATTTTCCTGTATATGATAGAAACTTACTAATGAGTAGGTTGTAATGATTTTTGTGTTTGTATTTTTCTGTACAGCACATGGCCGTCTACTTCTGAATCAAGGGCAATTTGAAAGAGCTGTGGAGAAGTTTAGGTATGTACAAGCTGACACATGGAGCTAGGTGTCCATATTTTAGAGCTTGACAAATGATGAAAGTCATGCTGTTGTCACAGTCATATTATTGCTGACAAGCCTCACATGGCGGAGGCATATGTGGGAAGGGGATCAGCATATGCCAAGCAGCAACTATTTCTAGAGGTGACTACTTTATTGTAATGTTAATTTAGTTACATTTTTGTATTTCATAACGTTTGCAGTACCTATATGTACATGCATTCACACACACACACACACACACACACACACACACACACACACACACACACACACACACACACACACACACACACACACACACACACACACACACACACACACACGTGCACATGCACATGCACATGCACATACGCATGCACACACACATGCACACACACACGTGTGCACGCATGTGCACACACACACACACACGTGAAACGGATTTCAGGTCATTTGACCAAACGTAGGCTGTTTTAGGAACAAAATTTATTGTTGTTGAAGAGTGATTACAAATGAGGACATTGCTACAGTATTAATGCCAGTTGCCGAGAACCAATAATATTGTAAGAGAGTTTAGTCAACTCAACATTGCTCTTCTGTAGTGTATGGTGGCATTGAAAACTTAATTGTATGAGCACAGTGCTTCTAACGTCAACGTTCTTAGTTGTTTAAAACAGGAATCATTACAAAGGCGTTGGTGTACCTCTTGCCCACTTCTAGATTTACTACCCTTCACATAAACTGTGAATGATACTCAAGATTATGAATTAAGTTAAGCAGGACCTGTAAAGGTCTAATATAATTTGAGACTGTAGTTTACTGTTATACGTTTTTTGTAAAGTAAGATGTATGATGGACTGGCTGGTTTCTTATCTCTAGGCACAACATGATTTCACGACGGCAATCAGGAAAGACTCAACCAATTCAGAAGCATGGAGAAAGAGAGGACAAGTGCGAGGCGCATTGGGAGATCACAATGCTGCAATAGAAGACCTGAAGGAATCAGTGAAGCGAAGCAAAGTACTAATCATGTCTGTGGCATACATGTGGGCCACAGGCTTATCAAACAAACATTTTATAGAATCGTGACTGTGATGCCGAAATTGATTTAGCTCTAGTGTATAACAGAATGGTAATATTTTGAGGTTTTGTGTTGGTATACACATAAAAATAGTGTTGATACTGTATTTAGATGGATTACAAAACGTCATTGACACACTTGAGGAATGCAGAACAGCTGCTACAGGAGCAGGGTAACGTTTCTTTACAGTTTCGAAGAAACCTTTACAATAGCATAGGAAGGTGTCACACAGCTCTTGGAAATCCAATAGCTGTGAGTCATATTTCATACTATGTGGTCACTAGTTTTTTCATCTTTTCTTGTATTGAAGGCTATAGGAGCGCATGCATCCGCGATTGATCTTGATTCACAGTTTGCAGACTCCTATGTAGATATGGGAATTGTGCGTTGCAACACTGCATTAGATTGAGATGTGAATTTTAACTGTTTTTTGTATGTTTTAGGCATACAGGGATTATGCAAACTTTGAGAAAGCAGAAGAATGTTTTTTCAAGGTAATCGTATTACACTAACAGCTGCATGGAAACTATTGATCAATTTTATCATTGAAAAGACATGTTTATCTTACAAGTAGATAGAGAAGATGCATGTACATGTATGTACCTGTGTCATATTTGTATTGGTCTTACTAAAGTTGTGGCCACGGTAGTTTGTTTAATGTTGTTGTCATAACAGTGGATAGGTACATTAAGTGGAGCTGTTAAGCATTCATGTGCTGTGTCTGGTGGTGTAAACATACGTTAACTTTTGTAGTAAAGGATTAGGTAGCATGATTTTCTATCTGATTTGCACAATAACGTGACACTTACCGTATTACCTCGCCTAGAACAGCATGCCGTTATAAGCGAATTTTACCAGAATCCGCTACAACTCCAGCTGGTACCTATAACGGCATGCCGTTATAGGGTGAGGTGCCGTTATAGAGCGAGGTACGGTAGTCACAGTAATACAAGGCCTATTTTTTATATTAATATTGCGGTAATGGAGGAGACACGTCAATGTGGAGGATGATGCTAATGACCATGTTGATGATGTTGCCGTTGGTTTTTTGCTTGCGAAGAACCATTAGTAGATGACAAACCATCAGGTTTGACAGATCAAGACAGTGATGATGATGAGGGACACAAAGAAGTAGAACTGATTAGTGCTTACTGGTAATCTCTATGCATGGCATGTTCTTGAAGACTTAGTAGTAGTTAGTAGTACCGCTTTAAAAAGATATTAGATTTTGTTGGATGTGCAACTTGAGGCACTGGTAAAATTCGCTTATTTACAACGGCATGCGGTTGTACCTCGAGGTATAACGGAACCCTGGTAAAATTCATTCCATAACGGCATGCCGTTCTAGGCGAGGTAATACGGTAGGTGTTTGGTCTACCCTGCATTATACTAGTGTGTTGATCAAACTTGAATGTGTGGCACGTTGTGTTGAATGCTGCGACGGATTCAGATAATCAGCACGTGCCCTCCTTTTAGAAGCGTCCCCCAATTGCTCTGGCAAAGTATAAATGAAGAAACCAATTGAAGCAACGACATTTAGCTAGAGAATTGGTGTGTGTCGAAATGAGTGATCTTTAGATTGCTGTCTACGAGGCATGCGTAGTAGGCAGTAAACTTAGTGCACTTATGCTGACTGTTCCCTATATACTGCGGTGCTTGTTTTCTTGTAATATAAATGGATGACAGCTTGTATAGAAACAGCGAATGACCATCGATCACATCCGCAGTTTTCACTCTTTAATTGTGTCTTTAGTTAAGCAGCGTCTAATTTCGTATAACCAAATTCACATTCAAGAGAAAGCATGACCGTACTGTAGTGACTAAAACATAAAACCATGTTGTAAATTCTTTGCCCAATAATAAGTTGTGTTTGCTTGC
>CAXXBX010000013.1:0-9783 GCA_964274945.1 Dehalococcoidia bacterium
ACAAACAGAATGAGCAGTGATGTCAACGACCAAAACAGCAACACAAATTGCAATCCAAAGAGCAACAACCACAGCAAAAACAAGCAACAAACCTGACGACATCTCCGAGACGAACTCGCAAGTTTTGACGCACAACGCGATTCATTCTGACGTAGTTGTCACTGGCACTGTCATCTGGCAGTACAATACAAACCTGAAAACAGAAGATAAAAACATGAAAGAAAGATCAACCCTAGATAAATGACATGTACTTTTCACCGTTTTTAGCCGTATCTTTCCCGTCAACATAACCGTGTCGCCTTGAAACAACTGCAATTCGTCCATCTTTTGCTGCAAGCCAATATGTCAACGTTATTAATGTTTTCTGAACTAAATCAGAGGCATCTCTCAGGGTTTCCAAAATGGGCAGAGACCCCTCTTCTTGACTGTATATCTGCTACATGAGTGTGTAGCATACACTTTCATGACATGTTTGCTACAATTGTTTTTAGATTAGGTTCCTTGTTCAAGTATAAGCACTTAGTCAGTGCTCTACAGAGACTCAAAAGTATGCAACAGTCTGCAATTGAGGAATGACGATGGTGGAGAGAGACTGGGTCGAGTCTAGTCTGCAATAGACCAAGGCTATATATATATATATATATATATATATATATATATATATATATATTTATATGTAAATATATATTTATATATATAATTATATTTTATAACAAACTACTAACAGACAAAACCGGCAAATCCCAAGCAATTACATCAGCATTGAACATTAATCTACTTTGTATCATACGAGCATTAAATTTCCACAAATTAACAGACAATCGTTGCATTAAATTAGAATACGCTTGTGTAAAAAGAATACTAGTCGGTAGTCACTACTTTAGACGCAATAGTTTTAATAGTATCCAGACTAGCAGAAGTCCAACAACCATACGTTTCCACTGCTAGTGGGAAGAACAAGGCACCACTGTCAGCTACTGCTTCTTCGTACTTGAGATCTTTTTCAAGTTCACCTGCTGCTGCAGCTGAACCGGCAGAATTTGCACTGCTGGCAACAAATTTCAATTGGACTGTGTTACGGATGGTAAGGTCAAAATAGGCATGCAGGACGTCCAAACAGAAAGTTGGAATGGTAAACATCACCAGGGCGATTGTTATTCTGTGACGAAAATCTCTGTTCTAGTAAAGTCCCTTTGTCATCTATCAACAGCGCATTATAGATGGCGTTCCTCAAAGCATCGTGACGTTTTGATCTCAACGAGTTCTTACGACAGAGGAGACGATGATCACCAAATTTGTCAATCAATTGACCACATGGGCAGCGTACAGCGTTTGAATGAGACGGAAAAAGAGGAACACCCAGCCGAAGTCGTAGAGCAACAGTGAACTCATGCCTGGACATAGCAAGCCCGAGATTTGGGCTGGAAATGGCTGTGAGCCATGCCCCTGCATGTGGTTCAGATATTGCGTTTAGTCTAGCTTGGTCACGAATAGTTGAAGACTGTTTCAATGAATCGAACTTCCGTGTATCCACTTGCTTTTGCAATGAACGTTGAGATACCGAGTCGATATTAGTGTCTGATGTAAGACGCCCAAATTCCTGAAGAAAGGCTGCTTTGGAACTTGCCTCGCAATCCAAAAGAAGTACCGAAGATTCTTTAGTAGCAGAAGTAGAAAGGAGGCGTTTGACTAGACCTCGACTAGAATTATAACTGCCAATAAATGCAAGAGGAGAGACACTTTGTGCTTCACGTGATCCTAGACTTCCAAGAGTGATTGGCAGGGATGCTTGACACCACGCTTCATCCAAAAGCGACGAGTGAGACAAAATTTCTAGTAAATGTCGCAAGCATTGATTGAAAAGATAGCGTTTCTGTGTTGCTTTTTCTGGGGAAACAATGCAAAGAAGATGGTTGATCTTAGGAAGAGATAAACAACTGCGCAGAAGATGAAATTCAATCTGAGGATTATCAATATCTATGAGATGGTTTTGAGCTTTCGTTACCGTGCTAATGTGTTTTTGGAAAACTGCGTCATAATACTGTTCAGATCCATAGATAGGTGAGCCCAATAAATCTGCACCACCTTCTACTTGCATAACACGTTGGACTTGTGAAGGAATCTCTGGAAAATTTTGGTCACCGCTGGCCCAAAAAAATTCACACTTGTTTAGGTTCAAGTATAAGCCATATTTGGGCCTGTTGATTGTAACAAATCAAGCAGTGAAGCAATCGATGATGTTGTGCCAATAAATGTTCCATCGTCCAAATACCAAATTTGTAAGCGCAGATCAGAAATTTGGTTGCCAATCTCATCTAGGAGTTCTAAAACCACTAGGCTGAATAACAGTAGACCCAATGGATCACCTTGTTGAACACCAGATTTGGAAAGAATACCGTGGGTACCAAAGCGCAATTCTCCAGCGCAATGATAAGACCAAGAAACCCAAGGATATCTATCAGGCAATTCTTTATGTAGACGATGAAGAAAAGATAGTCTGTTGCATTCATTGAACGCGTTCTTCATGTCCGCTTTTCAACAGCAGAGATCTTCCTCTGAAGAATATGGCAACTAATGAACGATCTTACCATATGGACAGCAGCTTCCAAACCGCCTTTTACTGCTACTCCTATTTGACCATATGGTAGTAATAATTCTTCAAGACGAGGTTTAGTGGCAGCACAACACAAACGACTTGCAAGACAACGAATTGTTTCACCAACTGCAATGGGTCTGTACCCACCATTCTTCTTTTTCAGAGCTGTAAGAGGGGCACCTACTAGCCAAGGAGCAATACATGTAGGTAATTTCCCGGCAAGCAGATTGTTCATGAAAACGGTGACACTGTCAAGGCAGGATTGAGCTGCTGGGGCTATGGTACCACAAATTGCATCCAACAGATGTTGCGCCCTCAACTGTGAACCACCAGGACTTGACCCTTTTGGAAATGCATGAAGACTTGATAAAACATCTTCATTCTCTACCACTAACGAAGGTGATGTGTCATAAGAACAGTCAGGAAGTTGACAGTCTGGATGACGAGATAAAAGTTCTTCATATGCAGCAGAGTTGTTATGATCTGCACAACCCTCTGAGAAAAGAGAGCGAACAGCGTCACTGTAACGACCTTCACGAGCCAGTCTGATGGCTCCACGTGCGTTGCTTTTTCCAACATCAACAGAGGTGAAACTCTTGTTGTCAAGGCGAGAAGCATCAATAGGGACTTCTAACCATAATGAGACCGTATCTCCATTTTGCCATTGCTTAATACGTGACAGAAATAGATTTTTGATAACATGACGTCTCGTCTTTCCACCCCGATGAGGCACACCAAGAACAGATTTTGCAAAAGCAAACAGTCTCATGCCCCATGCCCAGCATACTATGATTGACACACAAACAAAATTCCCCGGAAAGTACGTCAGCTACCAAAAAACGAGTCGATTTGGGAATGTGAACAACAGTGAAGACTGGGAGAGTCATCACCTCATTCATCACAGCATCAAAAGTCGGTATGTCGATTGAATTAGCATAATCTAGACGAGCAGCCAATGAAAGACCATTCAAGACAATGTCACTAGATGAATTAAAGCTACGGTCAATAGCAACAGAACGTTTATTTGTGGTTGAACATCCACTACGACAACCTCGGGTTTCAGACTGTTCAGCAATTTGTTCACTATCTGCAGTAGCCTATCCCATATAACAGAAGCCTGTGTTGTAGACAACCAAAAAGAATTGTTTGGATCCACCATAGTGCCACCAAAACGACAGTTTTCAGAGCCCTGAGATCGACGACAACATTTCCAGTGACTTGAGTAAGCGAAACCACATTTTGAACATAGATATCGGTCATGTGCTTGTAAAAACTGTGCTGATAGGAAAACGTGTCTAGAGATGTGCTCCAAGTTCAAGCGTTGCTATCTAGCATTGTCAGACGAACAAGACTCGGAGCAAACTGAACACAAGAAGCCAGCAGAAACACAAGAGTCACCATTATCGTCATCGTCATCTTCGTCGTCTTCATAAACGTCGATTGAAACGAGTGTGGAGGAAGAGGCCATGACCAGAAATGTTAGCAGCAAAGAGGTAATTCACCAAACTCGAGAACAAAGGCAAATTATTAACCAACGGTGAGCAAGATTCAAACTTGTTGCTCCATCGGCAGTATAAAGTCTCGGTTAGCCAGACCCTCTCCCGTCGTGTACTTCCAGCAAGAAAGGGTCTGATGAAGTTCCTATTATTGATGAAGGAGCAACACTGCAACTTCAAAGGAACTTCATCAGACCCTTTATCACCCTGCTGTTAGATAATGCAACTCAAGAGAGTCCGGCTAGAAGACTACACCAAGATTGCATGTCTGTATACATCTGCAAGCAATTCTTGAAAAAATTGTTCTGCCAAATGTTAATAAAAATTTCTTAATAAGTAAGCAAGCTCATTATGATAAACAATTAATTAATAAACTGTAGGATTGCCTTTGTTGTTGATACTGATTCTGATATAGGCACGAGACTTGTTTGATGTAGCTTATGAATATTATAGTAATTATAAAAAGTGTGTGTGTGTGTGTGTGTGTGTGTGTGTGTGTGTGTGTGTGTGTGTGTGTGTGTGTGTGTGTGTGTGTGTGTGTGTGTGTGTGTGTGCGCGCGCGCGCGTGCGCGTGTGTGACAATTTGATGCAACTAATTTATTCTCTAGTTAATTTGTTGCTGACGCTCTTGTCTGGCTAACCATCGGAAAACGCGCTGATGACCTACTATCTACTACATAGTGGAGCGCTTTCACACATGTACACAGGGTTAACTTTGGGTTAGACTCCAATTACTCCAGTCGTGACCGAGAGTTTAGTAAACCCAAGTTAACCCGGGTTAATAGTGGGGCTAAGAGAGGGCTAGGCTATAACCCTGGCTCCGAGTACAGTCCGTCAGCCAAGGCTTGGTTTTGCGGGGGCGAGGCTAGAATTTATTTATTTTTTATATCCGGGAGCTTTCCGCCTTTTTAGGTGTGGCTGCATTTGGAAATCTGCTGGAAAGAAGGACACTAGGGACGAAGATCACTCTCTGTAGATGTGCACGTAAAGAACAACATATTGACTAAGTCTTATCCAATAAAACTGCTGATAGACTGGCGTATTTGCGACTAATCACGTGGCAGCATCTCGCTAATTTTTAAGCACACTGCCGTCTCTTGGCGTTTCTCACCAACTACTTAGTAAATTGTAAAGAGGACATGTGATCGCATTTTACTGCATTCTAAAATCTGGTGTGTATCTACAAACACGGGAGGTTTCTGACCCCAAACTTGACGCACTGTGCAGTAATGGGAGTAAGAAATCGTCAAGTAGAAACCATGGTTCTGCGCCTCAGCAGTCTTATAAGGTGGGATATCGCTACTCTGTTGAGATTTCTTTGCGCTGCGTGCTGTTTTCAATGAGTTACGATATTTCTTTACTTCTTTGTAATATGAGTTCTTGTGTTCTCTTGTTCTGTTCTTCTGTAACTGTATCAAATTGATTTTCAAGTTTGTTGATAGTTGTAAGTGTTTTGATAATATAAGGAGTCATAACTAGCCAAGGGGATTGATGTTGAAGAGATGTAGAGGCTGAACTGTTTGTTCATGCATTATAATACCTACTCTGCATATGCATCTGATATGGGGAAGAGAAAAAGTGGAGAAACTGTTCATCCTGGAAGAGCTTGCCAGTCTTGTGCTAGATGTGGCACCACTGCAGTGATCCATAAAAATTGAAAGAAGAGTTGAAACAGTGAGTAGTGGCTGCTCTTGAAATCAAATCAACCCAAACTCTTGCTTGTGCCACAAATATGAACAATAATCACTCATAGTATTAATTATTATCAAAATATCACTATCACACGACCATAAATTTATCAGAGACTCTTACTAGAGGAATAGTGAGTAAGTGTACTACAAGTATATGCAAATGAGATCAATTTTCCAATAATATTAAATAAAGGCATGTAACTGCAGTTTAGTATTAATAGATACAGTGTAGTTATTAAATTAATTGATTAGTTGACTAATTGTTGCACAGTCAATATATACTGTACTAGACACGTTCAGTAGTCTAATTTGTTGCTGTGATACAGACATGCGTTGTGTATTACATCAGACAATTCTTTTCAAGACATATCAACATCTAAGTAGCCAGAAGCTAAACAGTAGAATACACTAGCAAGTATTTTGACAAGTTGTACAGTGTACAGTAGCCTTACGTTTACAGTCACTGCCGATTCTGGCATTAGCATCAGCGGTAATGCAAGGTGATTACAATAGGTGGCATTCCTAGACATGAGCACACGGCCGTCTCAAAGAATCTAGTTTTCTGATAACACCGTACGATGATAGCACGGTAGACAAGCTTCTAGTGAAAAAGGCGTCTAGTGGTGTGTCGACTCGACGGTGTTGCAGTGTGTGGTTGAGTTGCCACTTCCGGCTTAGCATGGCGTTCACCATGCAACTTCCTCTCTCCAAACAAGGTCTCAAATCCTGCTGTTGACTTCGCGGGTGTTAAACAAAGAGCCTGTATGTCACACTATGTAACACATGTCTCCGGGGACCGCCGATGAGTCATAATCTTATGTATTGCAATAAAATGAGTATTTCGTCGTGGCGGAGCACGTGGAGCTATATGCGGGGGTGCGGACCGGCGCGCTAGAAAATAAAAGCGAGGTCCTACGGGACGTTGGCTGACGGACCGAGTAGGCGTAATTAGAGTAAAGTTAAGACACGCCCTAATATATGCAAAAACACGCCCTAGAGTCACGCCAACGTACAAATGGCTTCTCCTTCTCGTCCGCTATCGACGTTACTTCAAGCAATCGATATATTAGCTCTACTCTAGATCTTCTGTATCTAATTACCCATGTTCTACGTGTGAACGCAAGTTGGGTGGAGTAGGGTCCATAACTCTACCGGAGTTAACAGTGCACTATTTCAAATAACACTTGTGCACTTATATACTATTGTAGCTGTAAATAATTACTAATTATCTACTTTGATACATCTGTTAAAACCCTGTCTGTGAAAAAGCGCTCTCACCCCTGGCCTCGAGGTAGGTTAGCACTCACTTGTGTAAGGACTACCACAGAGTTGTCATCATTCACCGCATCTTCGACTATCAAACGGTTCGGTTTGTCCTTTTTGCGAAGAGTAGCAGTCGCAAGGCCATGTCTAGGAAGTACCAACATACTGAGCAAGTGGGGCGAAATGCCTCATGCATGCACTCACTGCGAATTAGGAGGTCTGATGTGTGCCATCGTCTAGTGATTCAAATGAACAGGTAGACGAACCAGAGCGAATTTGTATTACACGTGAAGTGGGCGGATAAACTCAAAGTGAAACGCCCAGCATAAATTCATTGATTTCAATTTAATGTTCGAAACACATCAATATCAATCAATTAAAGGAGGGTTAATACAAAGCAAAAAAAGATTGACAAAAAACAAAGTTAAAAACTAGACAATTACACAAGTTGACAACAGATAACGTATGCAGCCAACAAGACCTTCAATGCAACAAACATTTTACAATTTAATTAGCATGCAACCTGAGTCTGCCTATAGACCTGGCTTGTGTTGTTAAAAAATTAAACAAAGTCTGCATAGAAAACAATCGGTTCAATCACATTTTTTCTTCAAATGAAATGCAACACACTACACAGTACAACAAATTCTCGGTGCTGCCTCGGCCTCAGCCTCTTGGGTATTTTTATTGTTTCACAGCCTCACATGTTAAAGTGAAACTATTTCATAGTTCAGCCACCATTAACCATAACAGTCTGTAATACCATACACACACGTACATACACCCACGCACATCCCCCACATGGTTGAAACCACAGTCAAGCTCATTTATCACTGACCAAGACAAACAATTGCCTGGAAATACGGACAAAACTTGCACATCTATCTATTGTACCATGTATATTCTCTAGCTATAGAGATCATCATCAGGATCTTCTTCATACAATCCACCTCCACTACCACCTCCACCAACCGGTTGACCACCACCGGATGATCCACCCTGAGATGATGGAAACCTAGAAACAAATGACACACACAATTTGGCGTGACACAGTTGCACACAGGCTCAGTGGGTGTAACCAAATATGAACACAAACCTGAAGTTCGTTCCAAATGATCTGCTCTGCTGCAGTGTCTGGGCAAACATCTCGTACTTTCGGATGTCGTTGTCGGAGACTGAGCGACGTGCGAAGCGCATGGCGTCTTCAAAGTGATCGCGTCTGATCTCGGGAACGGGATCTTCTTCGTCTTCCACATCCATGTCGATATCAGGATTCAGTTTGCGTTCACGTTCCCTGCTGATCTCCTTCTCGATCGATTCACGAATAGCAAGTTTGCACGCCTAGTAGCATACGAAATAGTCATGAGTTGAATATGCTCCAGATAAAGGTCGTTTAATTGTGCTAAATATCAGATCCAGAACGAAGTCCACACACTGATAGATCTACACAACTATACATCTGCATGCTACTCACTCACAGAGCAACACTATCCAGCACAGACAACACAGGCGTATTACACACACTAACATCACAATTGCAAGCTACTGTATGTGACTAGAATGTTGCCTGAGATGTCGTCTTGCCCCAAGCCCGTCATGCCCTTAATCTTGTCGTATCTTATTGTCTCAAGCATCTCAACCATCTTACAGTTTATGATCTTACTCTCTGACATATTTCCGTCAGATCAGCACCACTAAAGCCATGAGTCACTCTCGCCATATAAGTGAGATCAATGTCCTACAATCAGTAACAATCAGTCAAACGGCAAGCCTCACAATCGTACCACAAAAACCTTTGATATCGGAGACTTTCTCAGATTTGCTTTCAAGATGGAAACTCGTGACTAAACACACGCCAACAATCAAAACTAAAAAGCAAATAACTGAAGAAGGAAAAACAGCCCAACAGCAAAAGTATCGTATTTATAGTGTAAATTGATATCAATGCTTAGCTTACTGGTTCATCTGGAAGAGGAATGTAGATAAGCTGATCTAGACGACCTGGACGTAGAATGGCTGGGTCGACAATGTCGGGCCTATTGGTTGCTCCAATAATGAAGACGTTCTTTTTAGATGACATTCCATCCATTTCAGTCAGCACCTGGTTGATAACACGATCTGCAGCTCCACCTAGACAGAAATTTTTACTACATACACACAGACAAACAGACAAATAGACAGCCAGACAAATAGACAGACAGACAAATAGTCAGACAAACAGACAATCAGACAGACAAACAGACAGACAAATAGACAGACAAACATACACACAAATAGACAAACAGACTAATAGACAGACAGACAAATAGACAGACAAACTAGTAGGTAGATCGATACAATAGGGACAACAGATACTGACCTCCATCTCCAACATTTCCACCACGTGACTTGGCAATAGAATCAAGCTCGTCAAAGAACAAGACACAAGGAGCAGCTTGACGAGCCTGACATATATAAATTCAATAAATCACAGTCACACAATAAAAACAAACAAGCAAACAAAAACAAAACAAACAAACAAGTAAACAAACAAGTAAACAAACAAACACACAAACAGACAATCACGTAAACAAACAAACAAAAACAAATAAACAAACAAATAAACAAGCAAACAAACAAAAAAGGAAACAAACAAGCAAACAAACAAACAAAAAAGCAAACAAACAAGCAACAAACAAAAAAGCAAACAAACATGCAAACAAACAAAAAAAGCAAACAAACATGCAAACAAACAAGC
>CAXXBX010000014.1:0-107500 GCA_964274945.1 Dehalococcoidia bacterium
TTTAGAAGTTACATTAGACGTTCTAATAAGACAATAAAGCCGTGATAAATAAATATACTATTTTATTAATTGACCAGTCAATTGCATCTTTTCAACAGGTATTAATTTAAAAAGTTATCCATTTAAAGCTTACCACTAGTAATATACAAAATCGCTACTACACTGAAATAATCTAAATTTAAAGATGACGTAACAGGTAGATAAAAATTGTGCTTGGCCGTGGCATTATGTAATTTACCTCCCTACATATAGTCAAAATTCTTCCCAAGAGGTTCATTGTTTCATATCTATATTTGTCCAAAAGCTCGAGACAACAGCTACTACGCCTGACGTGCTAAAGAATTCTTAAAAGACTGTAAATAGAAGCACAACCAAAGAGACCTTTCTGCTAAAGGATTAGTCGATTACAGGAATCTACTACAAGTTCGGTTGCAATGCTGATAACTAGTAGAGCAATGAAAATATCTTCGAATGTAAACTTGTTTCAATTTTTGTACTCTATCTATCTTTATCAGTTGAACAGGTTCAAATCTTTAAAAGAAAAAATTAAGAATCGCACAAAAATGGTTCGAAACAGGCACGATTTGCTAAAGAAGTACGCAAACAAAATGAAACGGATTTTGCTTACTTTCAAGTTAACGTAAGAGGATGGCAATCTTTCAGTAGTTGGGAAATCGATGAACCCCGAGTGAAGCAATATGGAAAGGTCGCTTACAGCGTCAAGATTAGAAATCGGGAGCAGCATCATTTACTGATCTCAAGAGGTTGTGAATCCTCCCCATTCTTTTATAACAAGCCCGATGTGTTTGGAAGTTGGTTGTATACTTTTCAAACTAACTCTTGGCAAAAAGTAGATAGTGACAAGTTTCCGCCATTATCTGGAAATCCATTAATGGTTCAAATTTGCTCCAAGGTTCTTGTTTTTGGAGCACTTGGTACAAACGGTAAACTCAACTCTAGCAAAGCGTGGCTATTTCATACCGTCTCGCTTAATTGGCAGCAAACAGATGTAACTGGTGACATTCCTAACTGGTTATCGATCGCGAGTAAAGGCGATTATGTAAATGTCGTTGCAGTTTCACCTCAACAGCCGAAGTCTAAATGCAAATGCGATAAATCTTTGATAGTCGTTTCTGAATTATTGCCACATAGAAAATTAACATCGCACGAAGTTCGATGTATAAATCATCGCAACACAGAGCTAAAAATGGATTAACATCAAATTCACCATTTCAAATGACTCAGACGATCACTTCAAGCTGGCAACTACATATTCAGGTAGCATGTTTCTATATTTTCTCAATGAGAACATTTTGTGGAAGTACGAAGAGGAAACACGGACAAAGGTATTACAAATTCCCAAATACATACAACTATTTCAAGATGTGAGCAATTCAAAACCATTTGGTTGTGCAATAATTAAAGAGACCAGTACCTACCTCGTTTTCAACATCCGAGACTCAAACGTACTCGTGTGTGACTTGACACGCAATACATTTGTTATTGTAAGTGGTACAAACAACATTCCTGATCGTTGGTACGAAGAAGTAGTGGCTACAGTTGTTGAAGATTCGAATAAAATTATTGTTTTCATAACTGACATTTATGTTGATAGAACAAGCGTTTGGAAATTCATTTATAGAAATGGAGTTTGGCTTTGGAAAAAATGGCCAGATCCTTTCATTGCACTGTCATCTAGACTACACTCAAGTTACGATGTGAAGGATAGCTATTTAACTGTAGTAGGAGGATTCAGCGATAAAACCTTTTCTATGGATATACGCTCTGAACCATTTTCGAATGGACTGATATGAAACTTAGATCTAGAAAACATGCAGTGGTTGCTAAAAGTAGAAAAAGACGTCTCAGATTTTAAAATTTACAAAGCTACCACGTTTATGAAAAGCTGCTGTTTAGTTGCGCTTTGCTATTTTGTCGACCAAAAACTTTAGAAACATGGATCTATAATACTTCTGACAACACGTGGAAGTTACTGATAGCAACGTCTTTGGTTACATTTCGTCAGCATATGTCTCTTGTAGCGGTCAATTCAACTAATGCAGTTCTATTTGGCGGAAGAATTTCTGCTATGGTAAGCAAAACCGCCCTTAATGAAACTTGGATATTAACACTTCAACCTAAACTGCAGTGGAGAAAAGTCGAAAGAAACACCAATTACTTTGTTTCACCTAGCGCGCGCTATAGATACGCAGCGGTCATAATGCAGTCAAAAATGTTTGTATTTGGTGACATGAATGCTTCTATGAATTGTTTGAATGATTTGTGGGTATTTGACGTCGAAACAGAACAATGGTCAGAAGTGAGAGCTGTCAACGAAGGACCTGATCTCTCAGGCGTGTGGCCTTGTGCTTATTCTGCTGCCTCAACACCGGGTCAACTACTTTTGAGCGTAGCTTGCGACACCGGCGACCTCTTCGGAATGAGTCTTTGTAAAGACGGAGTAGTGCAGACGTGTATGTTTATTATAAATCTTAGAACGTGGTATCCAATAACAACATATCAACAAAACGAAAACTCAGCCAGCTCGCTTGGCGGCATTCTATCAAAAAGTGTTTACTGGAAAGGGTTTCTTGTCATGTTTGACTCAACCGGAGTAAATATCAAATACTTAGCAGTAAGATGTCCAGCAGGTTTTACTTCAGTCAATATATCAGAAAAACCATGCAATTTTTGTAAGAAAGGATATTACAGAGAGACGATATTTTCTGATCCAAACTGTGTTCCGTGTCCAGATGGCTTAACAACAGTTAATACCGGAGCTCTGAAAGTCTCAGAGTGCACATTGTGCGATGTCGATCGTTGTAAATACGGCAAATGTGTTCTGGACTTCACCGAGGGAAGTTTGCGTCCGGCCTGGAAATGTCACGTTGGTTTCACCGGTTCTACATGCCAATATCCTACTTACTTTCTCATAGCAGCAGAAATCACTTTATTCGTTGCATTTGCTTCCGCTGGCGTAACAGCTTATTTGTTAGTGTTACACAGGAAAAGACTAAGCGAACGCACTTTACGAAAAACGGTAGACGTGTTAACAGATGTATGGCAAATAGATGAAGCTGAAGTGACGTCAGGAGAATTACTTGGATATGGTGCATCCGGATCCGTATACAAAGCTTTCTACAGAAATATCGCTGTAGCCGTAAAAAGAATGCTTGGCGTCGGTCTTCCCAAGTCTATAGAAGACTTCGAAACGGAGATAATGTTTATGAGAACTGTAAGACACAAGAATATCGTTCTCTTCATTAGTGCAGGAAAGTCACAACCTGGAGACGTTCCTTTCCTTGTCATGGAATATATGGAGCGAGGATCTGTAAGAAATGTACTATACGATTTATCGATTGATATCGACTATGAGTGAAAGCTATTATTTGCCATGGATTCAGCCACAGGTATGCATTGTCACTATTTATTCGAACCGCCTCGAATACATCGAGATCTGAAAAGCGATAATCTACTAATAAGCAGAGACTGGACTGTTAAAGTGGCTGATTTCGGTTTAGGGAGGACCGTTAACGGTAAATTCAGAAAGCACGACAGACAACAGATTAGACGTAAAAACCGTTTGGATCTACAAAATATTTCTCTCCTTTCCAAAAGAGAGGGTTTATCTTATGCAGGTGTTGGAACAGCGAGATGGCGAGCTCCAGAATTGACTCTCCGAGGGCCATACGATACCGCAGTAGACGTTTACAGGTATTATGACACCAACTAATTGACCTATTAAAAAGTAGACAGAAGATATTATCAGTAAATTTGTATTTGCAGTTATGGAATTGTTTTGTGGGAAATCTGCACAAGACAGCTTCCCTTCAATCAATACAGATTCGACTATGAAGTCACCGATGCTGTTGTTGATATTGAAAGACCGTCAGTTCCTCAAGATTGTCCTCAGCCGCTAGCCTCGATCATGAAGAACTGCTGGACAACACGACCAGCAAACAGACTCTCCTTTGACCAAGTTATTTCCCAACTTAAATCTCTTTAGCAAGCGTCTATAGATACCAATTTTGGCAGTTCAGAAGCAGTATTATGGATATTAGTTGCTAAAGGACAATTTATACTTGTGGTATCTAAAATCTTGATATAATGTTGAGAAATACAATTATTATTCGCTCCACTGCGCTCATTTGAAATGTAGAGTTGCGTAGTTTGCTGTTACCTTTCATTGAAACAAATGTAATTTTTCTATTAAATACATTCACGAATTCACATAAAAATGCAATATTATTGTTAGTAACGTATGCATTATGTTGATCATTTTTGAAGGCTTTTCACCACCAAAACTGTTGCACAGACACAAAAAGTATATTATTATAGTGCGTAAGATGCCATCTTAAAATGATACCGAAAAGGTAGCGTAACTATATGCGTATACCGCAGATTACCCAAACTTTGTGTGGTCGTGTCTTTTTCAAAGTGTACACGCAAATAAACAGCGACCAGTCGTTTTGCACCAATGTCAATAAAATATGTTTTATACTGTTCATATGTCTACACAGTTGGAGACTCCAAGGTCAACGCATGCTGAGTATTCGTCAGCTGCCGTGTGAATGAGTAGTTGATTCACATTATGAAGATTGTCTGTGAATTGACTAAATGTCGATTAACTAAATTTTATTAAATTTCTAGCTGATATTGTGGTGAGCTTGGAGTTAGGTAATAGTCTTTTCAATTTCTCCATTTTATGAATCAACAGGTTAATCTTTAGTAATTGATATTTTACATCCCTGTATACAGCTTCGGAGAAAATGGCAATAGGGAGGCTTGACTACAGACAACTTAAAGCTTGTGAGGCCAATTCAAAGCTGTTCTGCCTAACTTGTATTAACAATAGCCACAATAAATGTATCATTCGAAAGCGCAATTAACATGATTTTCAAATGTCTATGGATTGCAATTTCTGCTTCTACACTGTGGCTACAGCTGCGAATAATGAGTAAGCGACTGTAGTGTACGTGCGCGCGCTAGACAATTAGTCTAATTTCTTACATTCTTGTATAAAATGTGATCAGCGTTAATTTGTCAGGTGATCGTGTTAATAATATTAAGAAGTCGCGAAAGGGTTGAATGGGTGTGGCCTAGCATGCGTTAACATGTGACCAAACACGTTCATTATATGATCAAATTCCCGAATGTGTATCAAAATCCAATGCTAGAGCGCATTATGTAAACATTTAGTTATTTGATAGAACACAATATTTGATGGGATCATCAAAATATATTTGTATGCACTTACAGTATAGTTACTACTAACCAATAATATATATTGCTTTAGTCAATACCTTTTTAATCATCTATGCATCAGACCGGATGCTGATTGCATTGTGCCTCTGGCAAATGTCATGTTTCTGGAAACCTGTCCGGCCATGCGGCAGGACTGGATGCTACGACCTTGCTGGCTAAAGCTTTACCCACCCCTGAGTTACCAAGGATCAAATTCAATCTACCTAAGTAGGCATCGTTTAGGTCTCAGTAGGGGATTATGTTTTGGATACACCGTCTGCATGATTGCCTATGGGTTCACTAAAACTAATTCTGCACCTGTAACACTCAACCTACCCACAGTTTGAACGTCACAGCCTTGTCGGGTCTGGCTACCAACTGACGACAAGGAACCGCAAGAGACGTGTTGGCCATGTTTCTGGAAGTGGAAGAGATCGAACTATCTAACATTCTTTATGCTAAATACTTTTCCTGTTTCTCTTCTTATAGATCAAAAGAATGAAGGCTGACACTACTTTCCGTTCAATTTTATTGCGGTGTAGCCTCACTTTCTGTGAGATAAGAAAAGATCAAGTTTGCTGAAAGAAAACAGATTCTAGCATCCTATAGATACTTTCGTTATATTTAGCGAACTCATTTTAAGGCGTAAAATAAAGAATCCCTCGTCAGCTATTACAGCTGTTTAGTTTGGGTGTAGTTTACTTTGAAGATATCCTAACCTACGTATGTTTCTTTGCTATAGGCCGAGATTAGCATTCATGAGTCGCCAAGCGCATGTGTAATGAAGATTTCAGTAGGTTTTAAGATCAACTCGTTTTGAAGCGTTAAATATAGTGTTTTCAAAAGGTGTTAAAAGGAATTTCTAAAACAAACCAATCTTCTTTTCTGATAGATACTCCGGACGTATCTATCTATTTTTTCATTTCTATATTTAACAATCAAATTTGAAAGTGGTTGTCCGCATTTAATATTTTCCTCAAATCAATAAGACGTTAGGCTTAAGAAATAGCCGTTTAGGATTATGATTGATAAGAGTAAAATTTTTATAATATTGCATATGACAAGAGTCAGTTGTAACCTATTATTCCAGTTATTGATAGCAAAGGTTATATATAGCTACTACTAGTATACTGCTACTTTAATTGGTGGAGGGAACTTTGCTGTCGACGATTAAGGAAACTGCATCAATAATTGTGCAATGGATGCTTGACAAAAAACATCGCCTAGTCTGTTCCCAGTGCGGCTCGGATTCCATCAACGGTACGGCAACGCTAAAAGTCGCAGTTTGCGTCAAGATACTCTCAGTGCCATTGCTGTTACGCTGCACTGCCAACCTTGAACTGTGAGGAGTGCATCACGAACATGGTGTAACAGCCTACGTCGATTATACTGCTTTTAGGGTTACCAGCAGCCGCTCTTATTATTAATTGTTTAAGCACTTTACAATATCCTACCTACTACAGTATATATGCACCGCCTCTGTTCGGCTCGAGCTCTTATAACGATCACCCAGACGACCTCTGGGTGATCTACACTTCTTCTTTCATTGGTTTTAGTATTCCCCGGGATGCACTGAACCCAGAAGTAGTGCAAAACTGGGACAATGCGCGGGAAGGGCGCAGCAAGCTGCCATCCGTGTCCCAAGCTCCAAAGATTGAGTTAATCTTGGAGTCGAGCTATGCCCGACGTCTCAGAGATTAAACTGAGAAGAACAGATACTACACTTGATCTTAGCCAAAAGGCCGAGAAGCGATAATCAACCATGGGAGGTGCGCTCATCATATTGAAGTGTGATGAACTGACACTTGTGGGTGATGAAGTGATCGTTTTCGATCGATTTGACTTGTTGGCCTTGCAGTATCGGTTATTTCTGCAGTGCTGTAGTAGACAAGGAGCGTAGGCAATGTTGGAGCCGTCGTTTGTAAACGTACTGTCTTTACGTTTTGGGCGTGGCTTGTTGAGTTGTGGCGAATACGTTTCAAGAACGTCGCGCAACTTCTCGACTGCGTGCAAAGGTTGGGGTCGTCGTCCTTTCACGTAAATGTCTGCCGTACGAGCTCAAAAGCAAAGCCAGTTCACGAAAAAGGATAGTCACGGGCAAGTGGGCGTGTCCACTTTTAACAACCTTTATCTCATTTGATCAAATTGGAAATTCACAGTGAATACGTGTACATATCAAAGTGTAGTGCAGCTGTCGCCTTGCAGAATATGTAGATAATTATCAAACACAATTACTAAATGATTTATGTTATGTTTATACAAATCAACATCAATTACTTATTAATTGACTTTGCAGCTCGATTTCCTTTATCCAACATATTTCAGTGACTGTGTGCAAAATTTTCAGAAACTGATAAAGAGATATTACGATCATATGCATGAGGTCAGAGGCTTAACAATCGTGCGAGCGAGGCGCCAATTCTAAATTTAACATTACTTTACTTTAAAGTTACGTACAAGTATTAAGTTTTGAATCAATTAGATATTTAGCATCCTGTCAGCACTCTGCTGATGTTGTGCATGTGTTTGTAATATTTACCGTCATGCGAATGATGGATGTAGATAACATTTTTAATGTGCAGTGTATGTATATAGTATTGTTTTAAATAAGAAATTAATTATCAAAAATCTGAATTGTTTAGAATTGATTAATCACTAATCTGGCATCAATTTCGTATACAGAAATCCTATATTTGATTTTAGAAAGTAACTGATACAATTGAAACTAATTTTTTTGACAACATCGAGAGTAGTACCTTAAAATTATGTACTTATTTCTTTCTTTCTTTATTTTTTTATTTACGGTATTAAAATTAAAGTATTAATTTAAATTAAAGATCTAAAATGTGTTAATAGAAATTGTTATTATAAATGCACTGTTTAAATGTTGAGCAATTACAAGTATTGATAATGGCGCAAATAAAATTGAGTTGCTGTTGATATGATAGATTGATACGTCTCCATGAGAAAGCGCAAGGTCAGGAATTTGCAAATTTTTTCATGTCCAGACTTTTATGCTCTTGTTCTCTCAGACCGCGAATTGTATGTAAAGGTGAAGATCTATTCTGATTGTCACCGACGCTAGACAGTACGCCATACCCTCTTTAGGAGTATGGCAAGAAGTGGGTACGGGAGTTCTCAAATATGGTTTTTAAAAATATCGTTTTGTATTGCCGAGATCTATATAAATGCTCCTCTTTCTCGCTTGGGATTGCATGCAAGCAATGATAATGAAATATTTTGTAGGGTCTAGTATCTTCCCCCGTCGAAGGGGCACACCTCCCTAGGCGCCAGATACGGAAATGTAATCTAGAGTATATAACAGCAGAATTGTCTCTGCCATAAATCACCGATTCACTGCAAACGGAGGTATAACCGCAAAAACCGTTGCTTTAACAACGATCAAAGCCCTGCGACAGCAGGCAATGAATATCGGACTCAAGGGATACTCTCGCCTACGAAAACAGGATCTTGTAGCGCTTATCTCTGAAATTCGAGGCCCAGAGAATGGAGGTGTAACTCCCAAACCCGTTGTTTTAACAACGATCAAAGCTCCGCTACAACAGGACAAGAACATCGGACTCAAGGGATATTCTCACTCGCAAAAAGGAGAACTTGTAGAGTTTATCTCTAAATCCTGAGACTTAGAGATGTCTCAACGAATACAACGTGCCACTCAAACTGGGCGCTACCCAGCTTTGCGTGGTGTAGTATACAACCCAGAGCAATATCATGCCGATCTACAAAAAATCGCGAATATCAGACGTTTTCCTGCACGCCAAGAAGATGGTGAAAGAGCTCCAAAATATTCAATATCTTTTAACCAGTTTTCATAGGTTTCGAAGCAAGATGTTTCGTAAACCTCTGACGACACGCATCGTGAAGAAAGGAGCCGCCATACTTGAGAAGCAAGACAGCGAACAGGAAAGGACGAACAAAAGACGTAGGATTCTGACATTCAGATTCCGTCCTGAGGTATGAGGTGCCTTCACCGACAGGATAATAAAAAGTTTGCAAACCGCCTGCAGACGTCATTCTACCTTAGCTATTCGTGTCAACAATTGCAGAAAACTAGCTCCTAGTACACCCAGCTAGATATAGCTAAGATCTATCACGACATTATGATCAATTGGAAACAGCGCCAGAGGCACCCCTGTCGTGGGAGCAGCATTCATGACAGCATGACGTTATGGCAAGTGCAAGTATAAAAGATTAAGATTCAAATGAAAGAGCAACAAATTGTTACAGATGATCCTGGGGAGGAATCAAGTGATCCGGTGGATATAGGGAGGTGAGAGCCTCAAAGGGGATGTGGAGACGATGGATGATGATAAGTTGTTTGGGTAGTCAATGGTTTTAGAGTACTACAGAATGCTAATTGTTAGAAGGTGCGTGTGATGAAAGATGCGCACGCGTAGGATTACCTTTAGAAGTGTGCGCTTGTTCAGTTCAGTCTTGTGGCATTAGGCGTATCGATAGAGACAGAAATCATTACTATTGATCAGGTTTCTAAAAGCATTAGAGAAATATCTGTGGGTGTGAAAGTGGGTAGTAATTAATAAATTAAGCTGCACATACAACTTCAGATATAAGACTAGCGATGTTCTATCAAAGTAGATCATGTTATAGCTATAAACAAATACTATAAATGTTTAAGTAATCAAATCTGTACAGTATTCAATAGTAAAAATAGAAATACCAATCGCATGTGACCACAAAGTCAAAAAATGATGTTATATACCAGTGTCTGTATTCAAAGTAACAGATAAGAGACGTTCGTGGTGAACTGATTTACTTCTTGCCTAATTCTGGAACTTGACGCAATATCCAAGGTCTGTGTTTCTGAATGTCAGTGTAGACACTATAATGTTCACCACATCCCTTCGACCAGCTGATGAGTCCGATCACGGTGCTTTTTCCGTTAGAGTCGACATGCATCAACCCTCCTCCACTGTCGCCATTACAGGCACCTACACCACCAGATTCATAACCAGTACATAGGTGACTGTTGCGAATGTTGATTCCTTGCTTCTTGTAAGCCTCTTCACAGTCTTCTCTTGCAACAATAGGGACTTTAGCACAATACAACTCATCTGGCTGCAATGAGCTTTTTTCAGTAATACCCCATCCTGTAATAACCATTTCTGTCTTAGAGTTCACAAGAGGAGTGTTGCGCTTGGGGATAACTGCAGTATTAGTGTCAGGTCCAAGTACAACGTCAGCTTCTAGTTCCAGAAGAGCAATGTCATGTTGTGGTGGTTGAAAATCGCTGCTTGCTGTGTATTCATCATGAACAAAGGAGTTTGTCACACGAAACACTTGGCCTTCGCCCTCAAGAAATCCACTAAAGTAGTTCTTGGATCCAACCATTGCTAGAACCATAGTCATGTTGGTAAGACAGTGTGCTGCTGTTAAGACCCACCGTTTGTGAACCAGCACACCACCACAACGTTTTGTGCGGTTGTCTGGAGTTAAAAGCATCAGTCCGACCTGCCAGGGCGCAGTCCATTCATCTTGACAGACTGATTTGCCTTCAGTATCCTGAATTGGAGAGTTTGTGTCTCTGCCTCCAAATATTGCTCGTTGAATTTGAGGTACAAATGTAGACGTTCCAGCTGGTAAACGAGTATCATTGTCTTCTACATTCTCCTTTGCTTGAACCGATTGCTTGTTACTAGAAACCATGACTTGTAATTGTGACTTGAAATCATCAAGAACTGTCTCTAGTTGAGAATGAAAGTTATCATTAGCTATTGCTGTCTGTAAATCTTCTGTCCTCAGTGGACTGCCTGATTCTTTCTCTACAAGCAACAGTTGTGAGTACTTGTATCTGTAGGCACCTGTAGAAAAAGTAATTAATATTAAGTATATTTCATAATGCCTCTGAGTGGTCAAACAGATCTTACTTTGTTTCATAACGGGAGCAGCACTAATCCAAGATGTAGTGATTATAAGGCAACTGAGCAGTATCTTCAATCCAATCCCGTTCATCTCCTATTGTCAGTGGAGCTTCTTTACCAGTGAACTGTCTGACACAAAATCTCCAGTATAAATACAATCATGGCAGGATGTATTAATTATGCCAATCGCTAAACTTTCAGGCCTGCTAATGACTTGGCATGTCCCACCAGACTCAACGTTTCCACGCGGAGATCAAGCAAGCCGCGGATATGGGCACTAATATAATTACTGGGAAACCCCACATGACGTAATGGCGGTGTAGAATACGTAGCCTACAACCTACATCTGCCAAACGTTTCCTTTTGACTTGTTGATTGAAGACGCAACCTGACCAAGAGTGCGAGTGCGTCATAACAAGACCTCGATCTTCGACGCTACAGTACGTCTCCGTATCAGACGGTTGGCAACCCTGAGTGTCTGTAACACCAGACGGTCGAGTAGATAGGTAACACGTTCACAATGATCTTGTGCAAACTTGCTGTTTACAAAGTGAGAAAACCGGAGTTAGCCGGTCAACGTCATGTACCTGCTTCCGCTCAAGAGGCTCGCGTTGCATTCTCTGACCAGCTGGGGTGCTCTCCGGATATGCAAATGTCCGACTAGTAACCACGACCTTTGACACTATTACACAATTATACGACTTTGTAACCCCGCGGATATTAGCATCAAACCTTACAACCGAGAATCCAGCAAACTAGACGTTTCCTAACAAGTGTAAAGGTGTCATGATCACGAAGAAGGTTTCTTGCTCAACCCACAGAAAGCAAACCACCAGATGTACTGTAGTAACATTCCCACGCTTTCCGTTTCGTGAGCACTAGATGTCTACGTACTCTACATCACTGTGTCGTAGTTCCTCTATCACCACAGCAGCGATTATCAGAGCTGTGGGTGTTCTCAGGCGGTCACGTCTAAATGGTGATGAGTAACGTCAATAGATTGTCTACTACTTAGTAATAATTAATTTAGAGTGTATAGTATTACATGTAAATGTAATAATAACCGACACGCTGCTGCACTTCACATACCAAAAATACCACAGACTAACAGACAGTGCAATTGCAGCAACCACTCGAATACTATCTTTATTCAACTTCAGGTACACTACGTATACTTACTACCATAGTACACGTAACCTTTACTACTATAGTAGCTAGTGTCCACCCGCTTACACACAACCTACTTGTAAACTCGATCTCCAGGGTGTCTTGCGTGCGTGTGTTGCGACAGTCCGGTGCATATGTGTGCGTGTTCGTGTGTGTGTGTGTGTGTGTGTGTGTGTGTGTGTGTGTGTGTGTGTGTGTGTGTGTGTGTGTGTGTGTGTGTGTGTGTGTGTGTGTGTTTGTGTGTGTGTGTGTGTGTGTGTGTGTGTGTGTGTGTGTGTGTGTGTGTGTGTGTGTGTGTGTGTGTGTGTGTGTCTGTGCCTGTGTCTGTGTCTGTGCGTGTGTCTGTCTGTGTTTGTGTGTGTGTGTGTGTGTGTGTGTGTGTGTGTGTGTGTGTGTGTGTGTGTGTGTGTGTGTGTGTGTGTGTGTTGGGGGTGGGGAGGGAGAGTGCTGTAGAAACGCCAAAGCTGAGTTCAACTGGTCTAACCGAAGTACAAACTGACGAGAGTTACTTTCTGCAAAGTTCATGCAACTTAAAACAACCATTGTTTAAATTGCTTCTAGGCTTCATTGGCTTTCACACGGGTTTGATTCAGGTACGGATCCAGAATTTTACAGGAGATGCTCAAAGACTTCCATTTTAGTCACTAGTTGTATCATGCTTGAATCAAAGGGTTTCACAGGTGCGTAGTGTGGCATGAGCTAGACCAGTCTATAGCCCATCATTTCTAGGCGTGGCCATACAAATGGTGGACTGTAAATGCGTATATGTATAGCAGCTGTGGCCCTCACACGTATTTACAGTTTACAATTTTTATGGCCACGCCTGTAAATAATGGGGCTATGACCCATGCCAAGCTACGCCTCTGCAATCCCTTTGATTCAGGTCTGCACCAGACAGTTATTATAATTATATATTATAATTTTATTAATGACTTTGGCCAATATAACGTTTCCTTTAAAGGGGAAGTCCAACAAGAATGAACTTAAATTGTATGAGTAGATCTTACAAAGACAAATCGATCGGTATAAGTTACTCCGTTACCTTCGCTTTTGTATACGAGAACGAGCGATGTTTCTGTGATGCGCAATGCCCACGCGCCTACTCAGCTCTTCCTGGTCGATTAAGCTCCGCCCACTGGGAACGAATCAATGCGTTTACAGATGACTGCTACGGATATATCGAGAATGACGAATGTGAATGCGAAGATATTATGAAGATCTGCCTTCTTGCCGTCAGTGGTTCCTCTCTAAAGTAAAATGGTGTCGGTAGAGCTGTTTCCCCGCGAGACTTTGAAGCAGAATTCCTCAATACCACGGCTTACCTAGAGAACGCGCTTGTGCTTGAGTATTTGTTTATCCTTGTCCTTTTCATATCCGAAGAGAAACGTACAACGCGCCGTTTGGCGTGAGCTACAGAGGATAAGCCTATCTTTACATCCGGAATTGTAACCTTCTACCAATCAGCAGCAAAAGAAAGTGAGCAGACCGGATGTGAAAATAGGAACGTCCTCTGTAGCACACGCCAGAGGGCGCGCTGAACGTTTCTCTTCGGATATTAAAAGAGCAAGGATAAACAAATATTCAAGCACAAGCGCATTCTTTAGGTAAGCCGTGGTATTGAGGAATTCTGCTTCAAAGTCTCGCGGGGAAACAGCTCTACCGACACCATTTTACTTTAGAGAGGAACCACTGACGGCAAGAAGGCAGATCTTAATAATATCTTCGCATTCACATTCGTCATTCTCGATATATCCGTAGCAGTCATCTGTAAACGCATTGATTCGTTCCCAGTGGGCGGAGCTTAATCGACAAGGAAGCGCTGAGCAGGCGCGTGGGCGTTGCACATCACAGAAACATCGCTCGTTCTCATATACAAAAGCGAAGATAACGAAGTAACTTATACCGATCGATTTGTCTTTGTAAGATCTACTCATACAAGTTAAGTTCATTTTTGTTGGACTTCCCCTTTAAGCTGTAATTTTGTGGGGGAGTTTTTGTCGCTTTTAGCAGCATTTTGAGTATAGTTAAATTGGGAGAGTGTTGGCTTCTTTAGGAATGGTTTCAGGAGCCGCATATTCTCTTTATTTGTATAATAGCGTGTATATTGGTAACACTTCTAATTTTATTTTATTTTCTAGGGATTTAAATAGACGCTAGTGACTGTGTGTGTGTGTGTGTGTGTGTGTGTGTGTGTGTGTGTGTGTGTGTGTGTGTGTGTGTGTGTGTGTGTCAATAAAAGTAGGCGTGTATATAAAGGAGCGTGTCGCGTATCATCCTATAGTTTGGCTCCCCCTTTCTATAGGTCACGCTACGCCCCTGGAGTTTGTAACAGATATCACTTCATGTTTCTAACCAAGTTTTCAGCAAAGCGTTGCAGTAGGGCAGGGTTTTCTAAAAGGAGCGTGGTATTTTGTAAGGAGTGTGGTTTGACTTGGTTAGGTATGTCTACACTTACAAGATTAGGAATATAGAAATCGGAAAAATGAGGAATTTCGCAAATATTTACCAGATAGCCCAAGAATGGTTGGGATGACAAAAGCCCGCACCTGGATAACCAAACAAAAAAATCCGCTTCTCCTGGGACAACCTAGACCGCCCCAGCACCAAATGGGCTCTCGTGCGGCTTATCGAATTCCAGCTGCCTGCCATCCTGGGCAAAGATGCTCTGGTAGGCACCGGACCCCTACCCGACTGGTTACACCGTAACAGGGGACTTATTGTTCTGGACACATTCAATGACAACGTATGTCTATTTCGTTGTCTTCCCATACACTAAGGCACACGAGCAGATCGTAGCACCACCAAAGCTATAGAAAGTTAGCCACGGCGTTCTACGATATCCACGTTAAGGACATTCCTAAGACCTACCTGGAAAGGATCGCGGAAATCGAGAACGATTCAAACTGGGTATCCGTGTATACGAGCCCGTCCAATATGTCAAGGAAGTCGATGCCAGAAATAGACCTATCTAGAGTTTGATTCGACAATCCGACCATTGGTACGTTTGAGAAGCATGCCTTCTAGATCAAACATATCAAGAAGGTCTCCAACTTCTACCTGTGCGGTCATTGTTCCCAATCCTTCACTCAAGAATGTCACCTATAACAACATGCCGATAGGTGCACTAAAGTGTCACCTAGGTCAAGTGTCCGGGTGACACATTAGAAACACCACAGTCGGCTTACGAGAAGGCATTCCACCAAAGCTGAAACGCAAGCAACGTTGTCACCCGCTGGCTGGGATACGAATGTCATCAGCGTGGCGTTCACATCCGCTACGCCAAATGCGGACACGGTGGTGAGCGTTGGATCAAGGGCGCTCCCATCCGACAGTAGAGTCGGTTAATGTATTTCAGTTACACGGGTGTCCAAGCATGACCCCAACGCAAACAGCCTGTACAAAGCCAATTGCTTTGCAAGTACAGTACTCATGAAGGAACAATAGATTGCATTGTACAATCACCAGTTGGAAAAAGTGAAACGCTCAATAATGGAACACAGACGCGACTTTGACTTGTATATGGGTATTATTTACAAGATGTCGGTCAAGAACAACTTTCTCTTCCTAACAGAGAAGGCACTGTATTTTGGCCTGCCATATATACGAATGACTGGTGATGAAAGCATTGTGGCGCACGACAGACCTCCAGACGACGAACGCATACTTGTCATAGTAAAAGCTAACGGTACGTACATATCGTCTGTAAGATTTTATATTGGTGAAAACAAACAGAATATAAAGTTCAGTTATCGACTGTTTCGTTTGGGGCAAGAGTATGGGGTCTGGCTAAGAACGAAAGGTTTTCGATTTTTGTAAAATGTTAATAAATAATACTGACTGCCTCTTTATTCTATTGTAGTAAGATAATATTTGACAAAGAAGACAATAATACTCGTTGACAGTTGCTGCACGGAACGTGACTATATTCAATACAATTGTACATGCATTGCGCAAAGTCTGGGGTAATTAATCTACATGCATGCCTTTTGTAGATTCATCATAGGGTTTTGGAATGCTAGACCTCAAGTGACACTCACATCCTCAAACATAGCTACTCCCCCTACGACTTTTTATACCTGCCTCGCCTTGCTGTAATTATTCTAATCTATTTATCGTAATGATTCTCCAACCAATGGAAGTCTTTCTGCTGTATTCTGACTTCAAAGCTTTCGTTAAAGTGAAATCAAGTGTTCACGTCACCCCCGAAAAAGCACTTAGTCCGGGATAGTGAAAAATATAGTAACTTTGACAACGGAAATTAGACATTTGCCTGACAGATTGGGACTTTGAAGTTATATGGCTGGAGAGATGATTTATTGACAGGAAAAGTAGTATCTGGATGCAAATAGCCTTTATTTTAAATTAGTGGGGCGGCGAAAGAAGCGAATGAAATCGTATTAGGTCTTAACAACACAGCAAAATCTACTGATTGAATATACCAGGTTAGTAAACGTAATTTCTAGCAATTAATATGTACGTACTGCTTTCTAACTACAAAATTGTTATCTAGATTGTTTCTAGAGAATAGATTTAGGAAATAACTTGGCCAAACGAAAATCTGTCTGACAATCTTGAGGAATTAAGCTGCAAGAAAATTCCACAAACTCGAATGACCGAAACTGTGGCCCGTTGTCAGTTGTTATCTACTTTGGAAATCCTCATGGTATAAATAGACTTTGCAAATGATCGAACAAATCTTGTGTACTGACATCCTTGTACAATGTCAGTCTAAATCACTTTGACGCCAGCTCGTAAACCATGCGCATTAACTTATCGCTGATGAGACGGAACCACTTGAATTTCTTCAAAGATGTCTATCCGAAGCTTCTGACATATAGATCTACTATCCGCGGAATGTGTCACCTTTCATCTTTAATTTATTACTACGACTCCCAAAAAAGCCTTCACGAGCCAATTATAATAACTTTTGGCAACGACTTTTGTACAATCACATTGTTGTTGAGTCTTGATTTACATGATGTCGCATAGTGTACACACACACACACACACACACACACACACACACACACACACACACACACACACACACACACACACACACACACACACACACAAATTGCTGTTTCCAAATTACTATAATTACTTACATGTGGTATGTAAGTTGTTAACGGTCTCCAGATACAACAAATTATTGATAAATTGATAAAATCAATGTAATTGAAAGAATTGTTATAATGGAAAGTCAAAGAAATCAGACTGCGACATCAAAGACAAAGACAGCTTTACGAGATTTCGCTAATTCAATGAAATTTGACCATCATTTTGGTAATACGCCTTTATTGTATTTATTGTCAACAGTGCAGTTAACTGCTTCTAAATATCAATTTTAGTGCATTTATAAATTAGATTGTTGAGGGTGTAGTTATGTATGGCTAAAATTGTGTTCTATATCAATGATTCTGGAAATTCCATTCATTGATATAAATAACTTTTAAAAATAATATAATTAACTTTATTGACCGTTATTTATGTACCAATAAAAAGATTTTAGGCATTTTGTGCTTTCTCAGGAAGCCATGAGTCTTAGGATTCAAGTTTTTTGTCGTCAAGAAAAATTCTAGATCCTCTGATGATCAATTTGCTTACATGTGTTGAATTGGCATGCAGGCAAGTCTTCGAAGCAATCGGCAATTTTTTTATCTAACGTAGTTTTTGGGTTCCCCCCCCAATTTAAGTAACTTACTACTTGCATATGTACATGCGGTTAATGACCTGAACATCTTGAATCATTGAAGTAGACTTATTGAGAAGCCGGAAAAGCACAGCCGAATGTGACATTATGTCACAATAGAAACAAACACTTCGCAGTTTCATTAATTAATTTAGTAAACGCCAAACTACTGGGCGGTTTCTCTGTCAAATATCCTTCTTTGACGCCCTACATGGATGAGAACCGTGGGACATTTTGCACATGCATGTGTTCCCGGAAAAGAAGTTAAATTTTTATTAACGCTTTTTATTGAAACCAGCTAGATTACTTCCCTCCTGACTGTCTATTTATCTAATATATAAAGCTCAAATTGTCTGTGTGTGTGTGTGTGTGTGTGTGTGTGTGTGTGTGTGTGTGTGTGTGTGTGTGTGTGTGTGTGTGTGTGCATGTTCGCGTTTGGGGGCCACGTCTTTTGTCCGTTCAAAACCGAAATAGGCACGCACACTCGGTACGCACAGGCGATGGTTTGTGTAAAAAAATAAAAAAAATTACGCACCGGGTCCCCTCTCGAGGGGTCGACCCTCGCGTAAAATTTCTCGACGACGCACACGCTACACATTCCGGTTCATTCGAACACACGCCCGCACCGGTCCCGTGTAGATCCTATGCATCGCCGTCCTTCGCAAAGCTTCGAGTGATCGAATATCTCTTGCCGACGAAACCTACTCTTCTATCGCTTGCGTTTCTCTCTAAATTCTGATTGCATTTGCACCGAATCCAACCTACACGTTTTCTGCAGCAAGCGCTACACGGGGAGTGTGTCGATTTCTATCGAAACAAGCGCGAAGAACAAGATTCGAATTCATTCAGAATATCCGGGACCTCGCAACAAAGATGCACGTGACGTGTCCACAGACCTACCTTACACTACAGTATCTTGCCCGTACGAAGGACGGGCCATGGATCCTAGTAAATTATAAAGGCACACGCCATTGAACTCTAGTTTCCTATTGTAACAATTATTAAGAGAGTTTTTAAATCAATTGCTTATAAAATATATTTTATAACGGTTTGTTTATGCATGTAGTACACACACACACACACACACACACACACACACACACACACACACACACACACACACACACACACACACACACACACACACACACACACACACACACATTAAACAATCCGTAATGCCAGATCAGCGATTAAGCAATTCGAAACATAACGGAATTTGATTAATATATTTATTATCTATAAGATTGCTGTAAATTACTTACTATAAATTTAGCAAGATGGCGACCTATATAAATTATACAAGGATGTTAAACATTTGATTAATCAATGGATCTTTCCAGTCAAGATCTGGGTATGATAGCAAAAAACTTTGACCGACACTCTAGCCTTAGTGATGTACAGATATAACATTTAGAGTAAAATAAAAGTGATGAGATATAAACGGTGCTTATATAAATGGCAAATTTTTCTATCCACAATTTGGAAAACGTTTGCCACACTATACCTGTTTACAGGTTGTACATACGAGCCCTAATTGGCACAATGTTGAAGCAAAACTGCGTTGGATCACATGCAAACGAATTGTTTTCTGGATCAACAATTTGAAATATTTATCTTTATAAGTTGTATACTATTTGATAACATATCCGAAAGAAATACGTTACTATGTTTGCGTGACAAAATTTAAATTGCAATAAAATGAAATTGTGGAAGATGTAATGATTCACTAAGGTAGACAAGTTGCAAGAAGTTGTTTACCAGCAACAAAACACATTCACCTCCTATCTGCAACATTGTAATCTACTTGTTGTCTACAGATTTAAGTTGCGAAATAACTGGACCGAACGAAAGTCTGTCTGATGGCCTGGGTGACCAGCAATTTTTGTTTATCATGGTTAACGGCTGTGGACAACGAACGTAAAAGAAGGACACCACAATAAGTGGTGGACTGCTTCGCGAGAAGCTCACTCTAAACGGGCTGAATTGACTTCCGGTCTGTCTATCGGTATGTCGCTACCTATGTTTGTATGTTTGTAAGCGTGTGTCACGCTTGGAACCCAAAAAGATTGCTGATTGGCTCGACAAACGTAGTTGACGTAATACTAGCTTGTCAACGTGAATCACTCTCGGCAATTTGTTGAACCAATCAGTAGTCCTTTGGGAGACCTACAATGGGTGACGTAACAACCCCGTGCATTATGACAGAAAAGCCGATATGTCTTAAACCTCCATTTTACGGTCAAACTGTCGTCAAACCGAGAAGCGCAGAGTAAAGTTTAGGTAATAGTTGTACGCGTTTGTTACCTATTACAAAAGAATCGCAAAACAAACGAGTTCATCGTTCTTCAAGAAGCCAAGATAAGGTCCCATGGGACCATGCATCTAGCTATGCATCGTTGCATGCGCACCACCAGCATGTCATTCGCGATCTTCAAGAGAGCAATCTGTTTTATGTAGGACTGATGATGAACGATCGACGTCGTCTTGCAAGAAAGATTCGCAGGAAACGTTGACGCTTCTTTCTTCTGGATGCGTCGCTAGCTGTACATGATGTCGCTTCACAGTATTTTCTATGCAGCTAGGAAACGTACTTCGATCTCCAGCTACAACGAAATAGCGGAACGAAAGATGGCGAAGATTCAATAAAAGTATGTTAATGATGTCGATCTCAATAGTTAATTAATTTATTAACTTCCAGTAATGCAAGAGCGCTATACATGCAGAATTGAGACGCAACGTGGATAACAAGCCCGCTCCGTGCCAGAGTTGCGTAGCTGTGTGAATTCGTAGTAGTGTGGGACATTGATGGTATTTAGTGAATTATCTTTAATCACATTGGTAAAACCATGTGTTTTCAAAAAATTGCCGTTTACATTCTAGCAACAATTAAGTTAATGATTAAATAATGATAATGACAATAAATAAACAAAATTTAATAAATTTTACATTGATATTTGCAATAATACACACACACACACACACACGCTCGTAGCTCTGAAGCGACGGTGTAAACACAGCCTCATTTACTAGTAATGATATGTTACGCCTTCGTATAGAGTTTCGGATAAAAAGACTGTAGGAAGGCGTGACTACAGACAACCTTTAGCTTGTGCGACCACTTGCAGCTCAAGTCAGTAAGAGCAGAATTTAAAGCTGTCCGGCCTAACCTGCATTAACAATAGCCACAATAAATGTATCATTCAAAAGCGCAATTAACATGCTTTTCAAATGTGTATGTATTGCAATTTCTGCTTCTACAATGTGGCTACAGTCGCGAATAATAAGTAAGCGACTGTAGTGTACGTGCGCGCGCTAGACAATTAGTCCAATTACTTACATTCTTGTAGACAGTTGATGAGCGTTAATTTGTCTGGTGATTCAGCGACTAAGTCGTAACTTCGTCCAAAAAAATTCGCCCGGTCCGGCCATGCGGCAGGAGTGAATCCTACGGCCCTGCTAGCTAAAGCCTTAGCCACTTCTGAGTTACCAAGGATCAAATTCAATCTAGCTAAGTAGGCGTCGTTTAGGTCTTAGTCGGGGATTATGTTTTGGATACACGGTCTGCATGATTGCCTATGGGTTCACTAAAACAAATTCTGCACCTGTAACACTCAACCTAGCCGCAGTTTGAACGTCACAGCCTTGTCGAGTCTGGCCACCAACTGACGGCAAGAAATCGCAAGAGACGTATTTGCCATCTTTCTGGAAGTGGAAGAGATCAAACTATCTAAAATTCTTCATACTAAATTCTTTTCCTGTTTCTCTTCGTATAGGTCAAAAGAATGAAGGCTGACACTACTTTTCGTTCAATTTTGTTGCGGTGTAGCCACACTTTCTGTGAGATAAGAAAAGATCAAGTGTGCTAAAAGTAAACAGATTCTAGCATCCTATAGATACTTTCGTTATATTTAGAGAACTCAATTAAGGCGTAAAATAAAGGATCCCTCTTCAGCTATCACATCTGTTTAGTTTGGGTGTAGTTTACTTTGAAGATATCACTGACCTACGTAGGTTCCTTTGCTATAGGCCGAGCTTAGCATTCATGAGTCGCCAATCGCATGTGTGATGAAGATTTCAGTAGGTGTTAATATCAACTCGTTTAAAGCGTCATGTTCTCCCCAGAATATCTCAAAGGCGTGGCAGTATAGGCGTAGGTAAATGAAACGCACTTGTGGGCGTGGTCATCTGAGTTGGCTTTGCTGTGCAGTGCTACAGCAACATAGGGTGCTCGTGTTTGGTCCAAATGTTAGCTGTACAGCATTTCTATGCGTGGACATAGTACTAACCTCGTACCAGACCCTCTCGCGCCGTCGTGCCCGGTTCCCGTATAACACGACAACGGCTGAGAGGGTCCGGGATCATACCGCCTACTTTCTTCACCTAGTGTCACCCCACGTCATCTAAGTGTCACCCCACGTCACCAATGTCAACACTCTCGTGCTCTTAGTTAATTATGAAGCTATCCTTCCATCAAAGTTATGCTAGCTGTGATATCCGATTGCATACATTCACTGTTTACATTTTGTTCCTGTACAGCTGCATCAGAAGAAACCCACCTTGCCGCATGGAAAGAGATTCATTCACAGAGGGAGCTCGCTCCTGAGTTCGATTTACGTTATCTGAAGCTGTGAGGTCCAATGTGATTCGATCAGCAGTCTAGGTAGCTTGGACTAGGGATGCACTAGGCGCCGCTCTATTACTGTGCTAGGCTACGAGAACAATACAAATCGGGAAGCTCGAGTACGATTCACGAACATTTGGAGCCTGGCAGAGCGTGCTGTCAGACACGGTGTTGACTTCCGCTCTAGAGTCTCTTGGAAAGGAAGTCCTCTTTCCCAGACAAGTTGGCAAATACGTAGAGCTTGCGTAGAGACAGGATACCAACACTGAAAGGAAAAAAGTAGAGTACGAATGGAAGGTCAAGTCTGTTGCAACACATTCCGTGTGACACATGAGAATAACTATTAGACTAATCGTATTAGTAGCCTGAGGCTTGGTGACATACGAGCTAGTTTGATCATTTAATAGCATAAACGGTAGGCGGTATGATCCCAGACTCTCTCAGACGTTGTCGTGTTATACGGGAACCGGGCACGACGGCGCGAGAGGGTCTGGTACGAGGCTACATAGTACAACACAAGCAAGCTATCATTAATCCCGCTTTTCATCCGGGCTACTTTCTAATCTGCATACATGTCAAAAACCTGCGCCTCCCAAAATCTTCCAACCCAATACAAATCACAAAATCGATTGTAATAGCTTTAGGTAGTAACTTAGCACTAGTAGACAAGTTCGCTAAGCAGTCGGTGACAATTTTCCATGCCGATATCGACGCTAATCTAACTAGAGACGTGCGCAGCGTATCGGCATGCTCGCCGAGATCTACAAGGTTTTCGAAACTGCTAACGTGTCTACACTAACCTGAGCAATGCTTTCGCTAACTTTGGCTTTGAGCCGATGCCGTTCAAGCGCTACTACTAAATTTTAATGAATGATGTTCTGAATGTCTGTCTGTCTGTCTGTCTGTCTGTCTGTCTGTCTGTGTGTCCGTCCGTACGAGCGTTTCTCAAAGACGGCGAGTCCGATCTCGGCCGAATTTGGCTCGCGCACGTCGAATTCATTAATCTCGAAAGTGAGACCGTGATCGTCTTCCTGACTTCTCCCACGACGACGCCATTTCCCGCCGATCGCGCACGCTTCCGCTCACGCGCGAATATTTCCGGTACGGCGCATCGTATCTCCACCGAATTTAGACTGCCCGTTCCCGACGTCAGACGGTACGCGCTGAGCGTGTCGTTTATTGCGGGCGACGCTGGCAAACGGAAGATATTTTTGCTGATATCCGGGTATTGAAAAAATACGCCCACAGTCGTTTGCCAGTCTACGACCGTCGAAGAGCTGCCGTGTTTGATGCACCTGTTACCCGAAACGCCAGCAGCGTCTTCGAAGAGACGACGTTCAGCGGGACTGTCGAAATGGCGAGAGTCGGTATGCGTTATATACGGGGAACGTGTTATCCGGGTAAGTATTGCACGTGACTTGCACGTTACGGGATTCACGTCGAAATTATAGATACCAAGTTCGATACACCTGTTCCTCGCAACGGCAGCAACGTCCAAGTCGAAACGGTTTCAACCAATTGCTAATCCAATCAACGAGATTTTAGAAACGGCAATTGAACGGGATATAACTATGAATGAGAATTCTGTTTGGCTGCTAATGACGGGAAAAGCACTTACACCACGGCTAATTAGTGCGGTTTTCTATACAAACTGTACGTGACCTGGCTTCACCCCTCTGCCTCTCCAACCATCAAACGCAGTTTTAGATACTTTCTGCTATAATCTCTACCTATAAAGGCGACCGGTCAGTCAGTCTGTCTGTCTGTCTGTCTGTCTGTCTGTCTGTCATTAATGCTATAATCTCTACCTATAAATAAAGGCGACCTGTCTCTCCTCCACTTCCGTGTTGTATTGGCTCTATGACAAACGTGTGTGTCAACTGCGGCGCTATGAAGTGGAAAGGAGAAGCACCTGGCATGTGTTGTCCCCCTGGCGAAGCCAGGCATTGCAGCTTGTTTATATATATACGTGCGTCAGCACTTGTCATATGGATTTACGGTAAAACAGAAAGACAAATCGACAAAACACGATGCCAGATGAATGCAAGTTGACTTCGTAACATATGAGCTAAAATTCAAACAAGGGACCCCTTTCGAGGGATCGACTCAATTGTAATTTGTTTGAGAGAAGAGTCAAACGACTCTCGATTTTGCTCCCCTACGCGACTAAAGAGCAAAGAAGACTGATTCGTGACAAACGAAATGAAAAGAAAAAGCTGAAAGAAGAGAAAAGACTGTTTTTTGAGTTTCCGCGCGTTACTTCGATAGAAATTACTGCTACGCAACCATTGTCACGTGACTATGCGATCATTGCTGCGCGACTATCTCAGTAAACGAGTGAGACGATTGGAGCATGAACGAAGAATTAAAGACAACTATAGTATTTTGCGTTCAATTATCCGAACTCGGCGTTCAGTTACCCGATTCAGGCAAGCAATTATCCGAATTGGGCGTTCAGTTACCCGATTCGGGCATTCAATTATCCGATGTTCTGTCCTAATTAGAAGTACCAAATATAGAAATAATTATTTTAGTCGCACATTTCTTTCATGACATCTTTCTATATGCTCACTCACGTTTCAGCTGAACAATAAATGATTGATTCAAGAAAGGTGGGAAGGCGAAGTAGTGAAATTCGAGCTCTTGATTAGCTAAAAACTCGCTACGACGCATGATAGACTGTTGCATGGTATCAAGCAGGACGCGCGATTTACAAAGTATGCGTATTACATCACGATTGACGGAGCAAGGCGTTGTTGTAGGCTTCATAGATATGTAGATTTAGTTTGCTCAAAACAGCTAGCTTAGTTAGACCTTCGTGAAAACGTGGGACACCAAGATTAGTGCAAAGAAAATTATCCTACAACACTCGCTCAAAATTCACGCTAAAGTCAAGATTAATTACTAATTATTGAGTCTATACAGCTGATAAATGATGATATTTGAGCCGCTGCCCAACCGCAGACTATGTGAGTTATTTATTTGCACAACAGCCGTAGGCAACAGATAATTGAACGCCTGAATCGGATAATTGAACGAAAGATACTTTAGAAGAGGAACTGAAAGTCTGTTTTCTGAGTTCCCGCGTTTGTTTGACAGAAACTACTGCTACGTAGCGCAACCATTGTTACGCGATTTGGTAAAGACAGAACACCATCGCTCGCCAAACACAATGCTAACCGAGCATTTACTAGTAGTCTTTGAATGACTATATTCAATAATTAAACTTTCTATAGTTTAGACAAATATTATCCAGTAGCACATGTATATTAGTTATTGGCCATCGAAACGAGCCTCTTTCTTGTCATGTCAATTGAGCTCGAGATATATTATATTTATATATTTATATATTAATATATTTATATATTTACATATTAATATATTTATATATTTACATATTTATATCTATACTACTATAAATTGACGGTGTTTGTATATATATATATATATATATATATATATATATATATATATATATATATGTATGTATGTATGTATGTATAAGTTTGATAGCCGGCTAGACCAGATCACCCACAAGGCTAAAATTTGGGGTACAGACGTAACTCAACATGGGTAAGAACATGGTCAGGGTGGCGTCGTCTTCCAGCTTTTTCAGTCGGGTCCCCTTTTGGAGGTGCAACGTACAACGACATAATGCTGTTCATCGTTCAAGAAGGAAACTGAATGCCCCTGATAGACTCAATTTAAAGGAAGTTTCGTTACTTGAACTCAGTCTCATTGGGTACTTTTGTTTTCTCATACCTAAGAGTGCAATGCTCACTTTCAACATCCATTATTTGTTCACATACCATTGTTACGTCACAATGCTATAGCTATCCAGCAGTCCCACCACACTGCGTTATCTGAGCAAGCCGTAGAACTACATCCAGAGCAAAAAGATAAGAGTTACGAATAAAATATTGATAGAGCGTAGGTAGGTTGGAAACGTGATGAGTATATTATATATTATCAAGGGAGGCCTCGCCTCTACTCGCGCGCATTGGATAACATCAAACTACGTTCAGAGCAAAGACGTAGAGGTCCAATGGTCAGTGAGTATAGATTGGAAACGTGCTGAGTATATTTTAAAGTAGCCCATGCAGGAGGACTCGCATCCACTCGCAAGCGAATTACTCTACAACGGCTCATCGGACCTCCACCAAAATTCAGCTGACCTTGGACGGTATGCAAGGAGCGTGTCGTTTATTACCGGCGACGTCAAAAACGACAAGATAGTTTTGTTTAGGATATCTGGGTATGTAGAAATACGCCTACCTTCGGTTTTTCTGAGTACTCTTACCGAATACCTGCCACATTTGATACGCCTGTTTCCTGCAACGGCAGCAACGTCTTCGAAGTGATAAAATCCAATACGACTGTTGAAATGGCTTCGAGAAGATTCACTGAAGAGACGTGTGACTGCATTAGCACTGAATCCAACCTACACGTTTCCTGCACCGAGCGCTACATTGGGATTGTGAAACATCGAAAATGGAGAACAAACAATGCACTAAATCATGCATACTGCATGTCAAGCTACTGCATGTATCCTATGGGTGAGTAAGAAACTGCATGTGACTTTTAAGTTTCTGTTGCCCAGATATATATGTATCTTTAAACGGGAAAAGTCACTGCAAATTTCTCTGAATTGGACACTCGGTTAAGTTTTCATTTGTCTTCAACGGGATTTTAACTAATTAGCACATTCCAGTTTAATCGAACAGACGCCCACACCAGTCATTTGAACTGAATCTACACAGTGGAGCGTGTCGATTTCTACTAAAAAAATTGCACATGACGTGTCTACATGCGCTCAAACTGAGTCTTCCATCATAACGCTACAGTACTCTGCCCATACGAAGGACGGGTCATGTATCTAGTATATATATATATATATATATATATATATATATATATATATATATATATATATATATTTGTATGCGTACGTCATCACTTGTCATAAGGATTTACGGTAAAACGAAAAGCCATATCAACAAAACGACGATGCCAGATGAATGCAATTTTGACTTTGTAACATATTCCCAAAAATTGAAGCAAGGGACCCTTTTCGAGGGGTCAACTCAATTGTAATTTCTTGGCGAGAAGAGTGAAACGACTCTCGATTTTGCTCCCTTACGCGACTAAAGAACAAAGGAGACTGATGCGTGACAAACGGAATGGAAAGGAAAAAGTAGAAGAAGAGTCTTTTTTTTGAGTTTTCGCGCGTTACTTTGACAGAAATTATTGCTACGCAACCATTATCACGTGACTACGCGACCATTGTTAGGCGACTATCTTAGCTAATAAACGAGTGAGACGATTGAAGCGTGAACGAAGAATTGAAGACAACTAGACTAGGCAGCTGATGAATGATGATATTTAAGCAGCTGCCCAACCGCAGACTATTTAAGTTATTCAGTTTTCCATGATATTGCACAACTGCCGTAAGCAACGGATAATTGAACTTCTGAATCGGATAATTCAGATAATTGAACACCGGATTCGGATAATTAAACGCAAAATACTAAGGAAGAGCAACTGAAAGTCGGTTTCTTAAGTTCCCGAGTTTGGTTGACAGATACTATTGCTACGTAACGCTACCATTGTTATGCAAATAGGTAAAGACAGAACACCATCGCTCGCCAAACACAATGCTCATCGAGCATTTACTAGTTTTATGTGGCCATTGAAAAATTGTAAGCATCTCACACTCTTAGGAGCGTACGTCGTTTGTGTTTTTTATACCATTGTAAACATCTAAGACTTAAAGGAGCACTTCACTTCTTGACGCATGCGCATTAACTCTAGACTCTGCCCTTGCTCGCCAATCGTTTCTAAGTTTTCTCAATTTGAGAATGCTTAAGCTATGTCAGAGCCAACTTGATAGCAGAGCATTGTGAAAAAACGCAAAAAACAAAATCGTACGAGACGTTTTCTTCAACTAACGTCCACTAAGTGTGGGTTTCGATTTCATGTGAAGACTTCGATATTTGCTTAGGCAAAAGTAACATGTTTTTTCGCGTTACTAACTCACCTTATTCGACGCCGAAAAATGCACATACGGCAATGGTTCGCAGGAGAATGAAAAAAATTGCACTTTGTGTCACGTGATAATGTGCGGTGACGCACGTTTCCGTGTGTTTTTCTCATCATGCAAGCCTGTTTTTTGCATCACGCCAGTACTGTAGCATAGCCTCCATTCGTAGAAAGAAATACGGAGAAAAGTGCAAAAGACCGAGCGATTGCAAGTCGCTCAAGACGATCATGTGGAGTCTAAAACGTACGAACAACTGAGTCGCTTATCTATGAACTGTAATAAACGTTTAAATTTTTGACCTCAGAAGGCAAGATCAAAACAATACAGTAAGCGTTCAGTCCACTGCCTAAGTCCTTGACGTCCACTAACATCTACTGCGCGTGCGTCAATCACAAAAGTGTTTCTTTAACTGAAAATTTGCTGTCACATATCTCTATATAATAACAAAATGTTTGAGACGTTTTAGCTTCAGTGATACACAAATATATCATTTATAGTAAAGCATGAATGATAAAATTGATAACTCTTTTTTAGTTTCTTATATTTTTATTTTTTGAATTTATGGTTTATACGTTTTAAATAAACGGTTTGTAGAAAGGTTTTTCAAGTTTACATTACATTTATATTAATCAAAATGATATGAGTTGATACCATTGCCAAAGGAAAACGTTACTGTGTTGGTTTACCTAAATTCAAATAGAGAAGAAGAATTATTTCAGTTTTTAACGATGCACTATAATAGTAATATATTTTTTCTCGCACTCAAATAACGTACAGTCCTAATTATGCATGGGCAAACGTAAACTACATACGGACAAACTACGTACACACCACTGTCATATATTCACTAAAATATAGACAAGAAAAAGAAGGGAAAGATAACTAAATATCACCATTAAGTATATCCATCTCTATCTATTATATACTATGCTACATCACATGCATAAAGTAATCTACGATAGCAATAATCGTATTCTGCTTGTAACTACAATATTGTAATCTACAAGCATAATCTCCAGAAATTTTGGTTGGAAAACATATTGAACGAAAAAAAGTCTGTCTGATGATCTCGGTTACAGTTACAGCTTCTAAATTTGTACAAATATTGCAGATGGATCGTTCGCATACGAGCACACCTCCGAATGAAATCGGTCGGTTTGTTCGCAAGCCAGACTCCCATATGTTCGCGCCTGACCTTTCGGTTAGATGCGACAGTTCTGAGTTACTCTGTTAGCAATTCAACCACGCGAAGGCATCAGTAATATACGGAACTGCATAGGAAAATGGCTTTGACTGATATATCTGTGTGTGCGAGAATACCGGTTCCCGGAGAACGGACGTCGCTTTGTATTTCTAGTTGTTGTTACGCTCAATTCTTGTGTTTTGTCGTGCTTTGAATGTCAATACTGGAACGTATTATACATATTCCCTAAAGCCAGGCGAAAGAGCATTCTACAAGAAAGTAAACATCAAGACTTGTTTCAGAAAGCGGTTTTTAAAAAGGTTGGCTGGCTAACGTAACTTCTGATAAAGAAGCTTATGCTTGGTTAACAATAGGTTCCGTTTTCTTGACGACATGTAAACGCTGTAAAGCACTGTTTAACAAGTTTTCCGCTTGCAGTATTGCCGTGCTGCAGTATATATTATAAACAGCTAATTCAAATGATGCAAGTGGCTAATTGCAGGAGTTCTATGCTGCTAAACAAATCTAACCAATAAATTTTTGCAGTTATATAATGACAGCATTAAGCTCTGCTATACTTGCATAAAGTTGTGTTCTAGCAAGCAATTGATGCTGCTTTTGAGCTCCAAGGTAGTCATCTACATGGTCTCAAGAGATTCGAGTTGCGAAACAACTTGTCCAAACGTAAGTCTAGCTGATGGATTGGGTGACCAGCAATTTTTAATAATCATCGTTAACTGTTGTGGACAATCTCGAGGAATTACAGGTCTTTCGTTTGTAACCACTGCATCACACACTTCATAATCAAATCTGTATTGATGGAATGGAAGCTGTCTTGTCCAGATTTCCCACAATACAATTCCAAAACTGCAGATAGATAATGTTGATATTAAATAGTTATCTTCTTTAATAAATGCGTTTAATTAATTAAGCTGTAATACCTGTAAACGTCTACTGCAATATCGTAGGGCTCTCGAAGATTCAATTCTGGAGCTCTCCATCTCGCCGTTCCAACACCTGCAAAAGATAAACCTTCTCGTTTTGGAAGTAGAGAAATATGTTGGGGACCTAAACTATTGTTGCGTCTAATCTGTTGTTTATAGTTTTCTTTGACGTCACCCGTAACCGCCCTACCTAAACCAAAATCAGCCACTTTAACAATCCAGCCTTTGCTTACAAGCAGATTATCGCTCTTCAAATCTCGATGTATTCGATGCGGTTCCAAAGTGTGAAGAAAATGCATACCCCTTGCTGAATCCATGGCAAATGATAGCTTACGATCATAGTCGATATCAATCGATAAATCGTATAGTACATTTCTTAGAGATCCTCGCTGCATATATTCCATGACAAGAAAAGGAATGTCTCCTGGTTGTGACTTTCCTGCACCAATAAAGAGAACGATGTTCTTGTGTCTTACAGTTCTCATAAACATTATCTCCATTTCAAAGTCTTCTATAGACTTGGGAAAACCGACAGCCACCATCTTCTTTACAGCAACAGTGATATTCCTGTAGAAGGCTTTGTAAACGCTTCCAGATGCTCCGGATCCAAGCAGTTCTTCTGACATTACTTCGTCTTCATCTATTTGCCATACGTTTGTCAACAATTGTACTTCATTTCGCAAAGCACGCTCGCTCTCTTTTCTTCTGTTTAGCACTAGGAGATAAGCCGTTACACCAGCAGAAGCCACTGCTACGAAAAGAATAATTCCTGCTCCAATTAGCAAGTAGGTAGGATATTGGCATGTAGAACCAGTAAAACCAACGTAACATTGACAGGCTGGTCTCAGATTTTTTTCGCTGAAATCGGGTACACACTTGCCGTATTTGCAGCTATCTACATTACACAAGTTACATTGTTCGATGCTGCGAGCTCCCAAGCTAATCGTTGTTAGACCGCTGGGACACGGAACGCAGTCTTGATCAGAAAATGTCGTTTCTCTGTAATATCCTTTTCTACAGAAATGACAGGGTTGCTTTGATATGTCAGCTGAGGTAAATCCTGCTGGACATCTGACTGCCAAATAATTGATATCTCTTTGGAATATGTCAAACATGACGAGAAATCCTCTCCAATAGATCGTTTTTGATAATATTCCGGCCATCAGCTTAACTGAATATTCATTTAATTCAAATGGTGCAATGAGATGCCACCTTTTGACGTGCACAATATATATCCAAGTTTCTAGTCCGTAACGTTCGTAACCAGTACTTTCATATCGGTAATTGTACTTTACAGTTATTAGTAGTTGACCTGGTGTTGCAGCTGCAGAATATTCACATGTCCAAGCGTTTGTGACATTTGGTCCTCTATTGTCAGCTTTCTGTTCTGACCATATTTGTGTGTTGACATCAAACATCCACAGATCATTTAGACAATCATCGGAAGCATCTATCCCACCAAATACATACATTTTGGACTGCATTATCACCGCTGCATGATCAAAACGTGCGCTAGGTCGAACAGAATAAAGCGTTTCTCCGATAACTTGTCTCAACTGAAACATTGGTTGAAGTTGAATTATCCATGTTTCGTTGAAAACAGCCGCCGTGTCGTTATTAACTTTTCTTCCGGCAAATAGTATAGCAGTAGTGCTATTGACTGAAACGAATGACATTGAGGAGGTAGCTTTTATTGAAGAAGTTGATATCAGTAATCTCACTTTGTTTTCAGTAGAATTATAGATCCACGCTTTCATTGTTCTTTCGTTTATATGGGAAGAAAGTGCAACAAAGCAGCATTTGCCGATCAAACAGCTGGCTTTATATAAGTTATCATAGTGATCAGGAATAGAATTGGAAACTTGTCTTTTCCACCACTGCATGCTTGTTAAGTCTAAGTTCCATACAACTGCACTCCATAAACCTTGGTCAATTCCTTTCATGAATACTGGCGCAAATGTAAAATCGTTTTCCTTGAGAGCATAAGTTGATACTTCACCAAAAGCAGGCATAAGGTCAGGACTTGGCAATCTTTTCCATGTCCAAACTTTTTTTTCGTAGATGAATTTCCATACTCTTGTTCTTTCAGAACGCAAATCGACTGTAAAGACGATGACTGTATTCTGATCTTCGACAGTGTTAGACATTACCTTATATCGTTTATCTGGAATGTCGCCTGCAACGTCTTCCATAATTATTGCTTTGCGTTTTAAGTCGAAATTTAATACTTTCTTATCAAGAATGCTGAAAACGATAAAACGACTGTTGTTCGTTGCAAGAGCACAGCCAAACGATTTTGATTGTGAGGTGTTATGAAATGACTGAAAACGATATGGAAGTGTCATTTCATGTGTCCATTTTCTGTTTTCAAACTTCCACAGCGTTTTTTCAGCTGGAACATAGAGAACAATGGTACTCAAATAGGAAGAAGCTACAAGCATGTCCGGAAAACGGGGCATTTCTCCAGGGCTGAAATTGATGTAAATCCACTTGTATCTTTCAGTCCCTTCTCGACTAACACATCGCACTTCATACATTGCTTTTCTAAAGTCTGAGAGACGCAACATAACGATAGCAGACTGATGGCATTGGCAATTAGTTGCTGACTGAAAAACGGCAACCGCAGCGACATCCTCACGCCATTTGATGATGCCTCGAAAATGGAACCAGATAGAAGGTAGACCGTGTACTTGTACGTTTTCCCAGTGGAGCAAGATTGTGTCAAATGTCCACGCCTTTCTTGAGTTAGAGTTTCCAAATATCAAATCGGTTTCAAAAGCAATAATCTTTGAGCAAAGTTGAATCATGACCGGAGATGAGCCTAGTGGAGGGAAATCGCCATTATCCACGGTCTGCCACGAGTTGGCGTCTACGGTGTACAACCAGTTTGAAAAACGGCCTGGCTTGTTTATAAAGTGTAAAATAAGTGGGGTTGCTCCCGAAACTAATAAATGTTGTCGTTTACGGTTTCCAATGTTGACCTTGTAAGTAATCTTTCCATAACTGCTTGCATGAGGTTCGTTGATTTTCCAACTGTCGAAAATTTGCCATCCTCTTGTGTTAACACCAAATTGAACACCAAATTGAAAAGAACTCGTATTGTTAATGATCTCATTTTCATCAGATGCCATCGTTGTGAAACCGTTATCGTCGTATCGTATATTTCGTTTCTTGAAGCTTTGGACTTGCCCATCCGTTATACACAACATGAAGATAAGAGCTGACACCATGGTCGATCTTATAGATACTTGCTTCGCACGACAATTTCTCGACATTTGGGAAACACAACTTTGTATCAATTCTAGAGATGTTTCACTAGAGGTTGAGTGCTTTTGCTTTGAGTTTATATCCGGATATGTATACTGTGCTTCCACTGGATCAGTCTCAAATTGATGTGTTGAGATTTCGACAGTTAGGAAAAGAGGAAGGTAATAAAATTTTGTTCAATCTCTGTTTATATAGCAATGTCTATGGGGTAAGCATTGATATCAATATGTGACAAATGTATGAAAACGAATGTTGAAAATTGAAATCCTATTTTCATGGTGTTGCAAAGTGATTCACAGTTTAAAGGGGAAATCCAACAAAAATGAACTTAACTTGTATGAGTAGATCTTACAAAGACAAATCGATCGGTATAAGTTACTCCGTTACCTTCGCCTTTGTATACGAGAACGAGCGATGTTTCTGTGATGTGCAACGCCCACGCGCCTGCTCAGCGCTTCCTGGTCGATTAAGCTCCGCCCACTGCAAACGAATAAAGTCGTTTACGGATGACTGCTACGTATATATCGAGAATGACGAATGTGAATGCGAAGATATTATAAAGATCTGCCTTCTTGCCGTCAGCGGTTCCTCTCTAAAGTAAAATGGTGTCGGTAGAGCTGTTTTCCCGCCAGACTTTGAAGCAGAATTCCTCAATACCACGGCTTACCTGGAGAACGCGCTTGTGCTAGAATATTTGTTTATCCTTGTTCTTTTAATATCCGAAGAGAAACGTTCAGCGCGCCGTCTGGCGTGTGGTAAAGAGGGCGTTCCTATTTTCACATCCGGTCAGCTCACCTTTTGCCGCTGATTGGTAGAAGATTACAATCCCGGATGTGAAAATAGGAGCATCCTCTGTAGCACACGCCAGACGGTGCGCTGAACGTTTCATTTCGGATATTAAAAGAACAAGGATAAAAAAATACTCAAGCATAAGCGCATTGTCTAGGTAACCTGTGGTATCGAGGAATTCTGCTTGAAAGTCTGGGGGGGGAAACAGCTCTACCGACACCATTTTACTTTAGAGAGGAACCACTGACGGCAAGAAGGCAGATCTTTATAATATATTCGCATTCAAATTCGTCATTCTTGATATATCCGTACAAGGCATCCGTAAACGCATTTATTCGTTTGCAGTGGGCGGAGCTTAATCGACCAGGCAGCGCAGAGCAGGCGCGTGGGAGTTGCACCTCACAGAAACATCGCTCGTTCTCGTATACAAAAGCGAAGATAGCGGAGTAACTTATACCGATCGATTTGTCTTTGTAAGATCTACTCATACAAGTTAAGTTCATTTTTGTTGGGCTTCCCCTTTAACACTCCCTTACAGAAAATTGTTGGATAAAATAGCTGTTTTCAAAATGCTGTAATTATTTGACTACTAACACGTGTCACTTACGTTACATTAAAGTGCAAACAAAATTGACTGGCAATATATTGATAAGGTCAATGCAACTAAAATTATTTTACAATGCAATGTCAAAAAATCAAAATGCGATATCAAAGAATATGACAGACTTACGAAAATCGAAAATTATTTTAAAATTGTATACGATATTTCCAAAGGCGTCCATACCTGGAAAAATAATTTAAAAATTTAAAGTTAAGTTTTATACGAGAAAATTGCGCTGCAATGTGCTTCCGGTTTGGTGCATCCGGTTTCGAGCAGTAGATTCGGGGCTTGTACATATGACGTCAAGGCGAGAACGGATGTCGTGTTAACGCAAAACGTATTGATGGCTAGCTCAGCGAGCGAACGCGACCGAGCAAGCAGTTCTAGCGACGAAGACAGCAGGCATTCTCAAGAAAGCTTTAAGCGATCGTACGCTTCAACAGGTAAGATCGGTAGCTAGCAAAACGCCATTGTTTCCGGTAATTCAGCCAGGGAATCGTGTTGTTGCATGACTGTAAGAAACGCTCTGTGTGCGTAGAACATTCGGTATCGTCTGGAGAAGATTCTGATGGCTCAGAAAATGAAGAAAATGAAACGGTAGAGCACTACATGTTTGAGCCAATCGCAAGTGAAACTCCGTCGCCTGAAGAACCGGAAGACGAGCGAAACGAAAGACTACTTGATCTGTCGTGGTATTAAATAGATTTCAATGGACAGATTTTATATTTGCGTCATATTTACCTGTTTAAATTTATGGTAAATATATTGCTCTATATTTACGTAATATTTAACCTGAAAAAATATAGGTCAAACGTGTTACGCATTTACTACACATTTGTCAAGTATTTACACTACGATTAATGTATTATATATTTACTTCACAAATTTACACCATATTCAACCACTCATAAATGTAATAAATATTTAGAACATATTTACTAGGAGTAAACTTCATGTGGACCTTACTGTCACGTGATTTACGTCAAGTATATTAAGTATTACTAAAACTAAATTTTTTGACAGACGGTTTGAAACTTCGAGGCTAGTAAAAATAAATCATTTCTGACGTCACTTATTTATCGAACTAACTGTTGACGTCAACGTATTCGGCCACATTGCAACTCGTATGTAGGTCACGCCCTCGGTTACTGTTTTGCACGCAGTCACGCTATTGTTTCGCAGAGCCAATACAAAGTCGGAAGACAAAGTATTTGCACATGTCGAATTGTGTTGTACGTGTAATAGCCCAGTTTCTTCTTAGTTATGGTGGTGATTTTGGCCCAAAGCAAGACATGACTTTTTGGGCGGTGTCTTTCACACGAGAAGATCGAGAACTCGTTTGAACATCGTCGAATCAGCGCGAAATTCAGCGAAAGTGTAGTTCAGGTACAGTATAACGCTTTTGATGTTTCGAAACCTATGTACTTGTTGGTCAATGTGCGGTTATTCTGCTCAAATCGTTTGTGTTTCAAATCCGGCATAGAAGATAGATGCCGATTGTTTATACTAGTGCTATATGTGTTAGTGAATGTATTACAATACGTTTTACAATTTTTTCACTGTGCGAATTCGGAGTATACGTATATACGGGGTAATGCTCCAGAAGTCAAGGTCAGTACGGGGTTTAATATGTCAATACATAAGCTTGCTGTAATTGTTACAAGTTATTGCAGTAGAATGAGTAATGTAGTGAATGCATATATTCAAATATGATCAGAATTTTTGCCACTGTAATTTTCTTAGTTTTTATGTAGAGTGTGGTAGACGTACCTAATGGTGTCGTTGTGGAAAATGAGTTATTTTCAAAAGTAGTTCGATGAGATATTTATCTATTGCACAAATTGTGTCAAAGTAGGAATGATTAGGACTACATGCACTGACATTCAAACCAATTGCAAGAAAACAACTGTGGATTAGATTCAGTATCTATCAGTATGCAAAGTATGTCTACCAGGATTCTCACACATTCCATCTTCTTCATCACTCAGATCCAAGAAGTTATTACAAAAGTAATATGGTGGCCATGCAGTCCCACCTCTCAACAGCATTGCTGCAATGCCATTCACAGTATAATTCCATTTGGTTGAAAGACAATACTCCTGATTAACAAAATGAGATTTGTTCCTTAATTTTTTCATATATAAAAATAGATTATCTGGCCTAGGGCAACAAAATGAAATAGCGGATAATAGATCATCTTATCAATTTACATGTATGCTTGTCTATAGCTTCTCAATCAAATTCTTTGGCATATACCATTCAACACTGTTAGTGTTTGCATACAAAAAGCCAAAATTATCTCTTTCTCGTAAACAAAGTATGACCAATTGCAATTACCATATTATATATTTATTACTGATTTGTTTGGTATCATAATCTAGAGTTACATGAAAACTGACCTAAATCATCTGAATTATTTTACATTTCCCTGCAACTGCTTTAAGAAACAACTGTATAAAGGGAATTACGAAAATAAAATTGCCAAGTTTTTTCTTACTTTTATTTTAAAGATTATCGTACGTAGAGCTCGAGCAATAATATCCTCAACTTCAATCCCAATTCTCATCCGTTTTGCCATTTTCAAATTGTTTTATGAACTACTCCAGAGCCATACACGGCTCTGGACTACTCTTACCGGCGTTTTGAAATTTTGGCTGCCGCTACCACCAGACATCCCGATGTGGAAGTCTGCTAGGAGTGAAGGTCTGCTAGGGTGATCAACTAGATAGCAAATTGGCAAACGGTTTCAACTGGTGAGAATTGCTTATTTCTACTTGCTTTTCGTCACTCTACAATATAATGGTTTGTTATTGTTCCAGCTAGACTACTCATGATCACGATCTGGTTGATCGGAGCTATAGATATAGAGTTATCTCTATGTAGACTCTGTAGTAGGTTATGACAATGTCTCAGGAAGTAAGAATGAAATGACGTCAACAGCTCTAATCAAGTAGATTGCGATGAGTATGACTTGAAAGAACGGTATTAGAAGTACACGATCACGGTTACTCGCTGTACATAGTAGATCATGTCATACACAGAAGTTGTGCTAACTTTGCAATTGCTGTCTGTAGACATTCAAAGTATTGATACTGGATCAGAGTGAGGTTTTATGATGGGACGAGATGTGGTAGATCTACGACTATGTGGTAGAACAAAAATACAGTATCCCCATTGAAGGTTTCTTTGGCAGGTGTAAATAGAGATGTATTATGCGTTGAACGGGCATGAACGTAGAAGGACCAGGAATAACATGACTGGGAGCGCACCAAATTTCAACACCAACAAACTTATTTTTATTGGGATGAGGCTGAAACCATGAAATGTTGGCTATTAAATGCTCTTCCCATTGTCCATTTCGATAATGCTATGTTCTAGAAAATGATCAATTCTGCCTGGCCATTGTATTTCCATTTGTACTTTACCTGTTGGCCCAGTCCATTTGGCAGTGATATAACTCGAACGGTCAAGTGGGGAAATTGCTGATTAAATCTTTACTCCTGCTATTTCAACATGTACACCTCGGGGATGACACAGTTGGTGACATTGGACCTAGCAGTTTAGTGTACATATGTTTTATAAACGGCAGTTCTGAGGGTGAGAATGCAGAAGTTATGTTGACCTTCGTAGGTAGTTTTTGCTTGTTTTTGACCAAATTGATATGTCTGTTTGTGGATTCTGCACATAGGAAGTTTTAGATCTAATAGACTGATAAGTGAAGATGACTCTATTTGTGTAATGGCATTGAATCCACCATCAGCACAGTTTTGGTCTAAAAGCTCTCGCAACAATGGCAACATTTCTGCACGAAAATCCAGTGGAAAGTCAGAGTCACATACTGCAGTTGAGTAGAGAAACTTGCTCATTATTTGTATTTCTGCTGATTTTTTGTTTGTTTTGCATGCTCCAAGGATGCCATTGAGTCTCTCAAAGCTGAATAACCAAAAAGAATATGTCGGACCATAGCTTATGATGGAATTGCAAAGGTGGTTGTGCAAATGCATGTTTGGTGTTAAAGACCTTTTGTACAGTCTGACAATGTCTTGGCAAAACTCTTCAAGAAAACGTTGAATTTGTTGGATATCGTCGACTGTTATTACTGTAGAGAATAGCAAGCGACAGGCATTGACAAACTTTAGCCAACAGTGATTGTGTTCTGCTGGAAGGATATCTCTCAACGCATACAAGGAATGAATTGTGGTCCAAGTTTTCTACTGGTCAGCTGTGAATCCAGAAAAACTCGAAGCCATTTTTAAGGGAATTCGACCAATTGTTGAAGGAAGTTTAACTGCATCAACACGATGTTGTATTTTTCAAAGTCTTGTCTTGAAATTAATGCTTTTTCGTCACGCAGCCAAATATCCTTTAGCATTGTCTTGGCAGTTCCCAAAAACAAGTTATACATCGGGTCTACCAGAAATTCAATGGGTTTATAGTAAGGTAGACGAAGTATCTCAGTGTACCGTACTCCTGATTGACTTTCTAGTGCTTCTTGTTCTTGTCTAGTTTTTGCATTCACAATTTCTTCAACTAATTGTCGATGTTCATCATCAGTTCGAAGTGGACAGGTGCGATGAGAAAATGTATCTGGAGTAGATGATCCCAAGGTAGAAAAATTTTGCAAGCACTTGTTGCATCCCAATCTAACTGAATGACTTAGAAACCCCCTACTTTCCGGGAAGCAGGGATATCACATGCCACACAAAGTAAACCACAATAGTATCTATTGGAGAACCATGGAGATGAGTTTGATCTGCAGCAAATACCAGTTCCCTCAATTGTTTCAGTTCATCAACCAATGGCTTCAAGTAGGTGTTAATTGTGAGAGAAGGCTCACTGCGACCAGGAATGAGTCCTACAAGAAAATCTTTGTCTTTCTTGTAGCGTAATTGTCTTGGAAGATTCATGAGAGACAAGTAGATTACACCAATAGTTGATGGAGTGTGCTTGTATGGTCGAAACCAGTCTACATTCATCATAAAAGCATAATTTTCAGGTGTGACAAGAAAAGGACGTCCATCGACTACCTGAAACTGTGACCAAACTCTCCCATCGTACAAATCTGCATAGTACCCTTGTGGAACATTTCGATGACTCCAGCTTTCACAGAGTTCTTCAAACTGAGGCCTCAAGAGATATTTCTTCAGAGTATTAGAGATGCTGTTATATGCATAGATTTTCTTTGGAACAAAGCGCTTTGTACCGTCTTTCAGAATGATGGTATAAAGCAATTCAGCAGAACATGGCCGTCTATGATATTGCTGTGGATGATTGGGATATGCCACAAAAGTGCATTGCCGAGGAACTCTACTGTTACCAATAGTGATAAAGCACTCTTCCAAGTAATATAACGAATGACAACGTGGACACACAGCGTATTTAGTAAACTTGTCACTATGAAACTTCTGCCTTGTTAGTTGAACAGAGGTAGGAAGTAAGTGTGATATCAAATTTGCTTGTGACAAAACTATTCTCAACATGCCAAAGAACACAACAATGAATCTAAGAAGCTTGTTTATAGCAGAATTGGACACTCCAAATCGATGTTGCCATAACAGTAAGTACCAAACTAACCATTCCACCATTGTTTTGAACGGACAACTTGTTATTTCTTCTTCTACTTCATCCATCTGTTCAACTCCTGAACCATCATCTTTATCACTTCGTAATAACTCAATATCAACGTCATTTTCCTGTACATATAATAACTCCATATTACAGTCAAATTTATCAAATGTTTTAGAAATTTACTTCACGGTTGTCAGAAAAAGCGTCTGGATTGTCAGTTGTAAGTTGCTCATTAGTGTCAACTATCTCATCAGCTGTGTAGGTAACGGTCTCATCAGCTGTGTAGGTAACGGTCTCATCAGCTGGGCAGGTAACCGTCTCATCAGCTGTGTAGGTAACGGTCTCATCAGCTTTTGTATAACACTTACAATCACTGGGTCTGTTATTCTCTTCAAGATCTAGGTAAAAGTGATTATTAGGTTTGCATACTTGCACAGGAAGCTAGAAATAATTACGGACCTGTTATCTCGTTGTCAGATCTATGGGCTGATTGCTCAGAATCAGATTGACTTGAAGAATCATTCTTAGCTAGCGTCCAGCGTTTCGTTGATTTGTTGTAATATTTTCCTTGTGCTTTGTGAAAGTACGATAAGCAACAGATTCATTGCAGTGTGGACAGAAGGTGTCTGCATTCATCTTCCGCAACTTTTAGGTAGAATGTCGTTGAACTCAATTAGGGCGCGAAATTCATCAAATGTAGCAAAGCAATTTTTCTCATAGTCTATTTTGGATTGTTTTGTGTCACGCTGTCAACGTCTGTAGCTTAGCTCAGGAATTCTAAATTTCGACAAGAGATGGTTGGTCATGCAGCTAGAAATTCGTACATCATCTTGCAGCTAGAGTGTTTCTACTGATTGTGCCAGTTGTCGTGAGCGATGGTCGTAAAATATATTTTACATTTTCAGTGTCGTTTTGCAGAATCGTTCACCAGTCGTGCAAGATTTTATAGAGGAGAAGCAAGCGCTGCTGCGCTGTCGGGGAACGCGTCTTTATCAGTCCCTAGTGCCCACTGTAGATCGTCAGCTGAGAGCAGATTGACTTTCGCGCCGTCGGTGCCACTCAAATAGACGCAAAGAGAAGAGCTAGCCGAGCTTCTTCAGCAGTCTTTGGAGCAGCAGAAACAGCTGATAGAAATATTTCAAGTAAGTACGCCAAAAGCGTTGTATGCCACAGGGAAACCTCCGCGGACTGGCGTGTGCGCACGTGCATGCTGATTGGTATCATACTTGTGACAGTAGATCCCTATATGCAAGCTTTTTAGAAGATCAGCCTACTAACCAAAGCAGTGTCAACCGAAGTGAAGCAAAGCGAAGTAGGCACATTACACTGAAGGTTTCAGTAAGTTAATTTAATTGCTCTAATTGAGTTATCAACGAAATCAATAGATTTAACAGATTTCTAGACTTGGATAGAGCTATATATAGATTTGGGTGATATCTACTGGAATCGACTACTGTCTAGAGCTACCTGGTCAAATGCAGGTGTACTTACAATCTAATGCTACATAATGTTAATAATTATCGGCTTATGACAACGATTTATGATGATTGTTATTTGTACACCTATGGAATTTGTTTCTAATTAATTAACTCTATCTGTTAGAGAGCTGTCCATCGAGTATTCAAGAGTTTAGTGGAGGAAGACGTAGAATTTACCGGATGGAACTTCAGACAAAGGTATTGAAATGCCCTTGTTTTTCTGCACTACTCGTTTTCACATATGAGTCGTATTAATTTTAGCTTTTCGGCTGATAAGAATAAAGTGTTGACAAACAAGAAAATGTCAGCAGTTTGAACCCCTCCTTTGACACTAGTGTGATACGAGGTATGCTGTATGTTTAGTTTGTAGATATATATATATATATATATATATATATATATATATATATATATATATATATATATATATATATATATATATATATATATATTGTAGATAACTGTATACAAAATGTCTATTAGAACTTACTCTAAGCCTAGCTTAGAGTGACTAATTATGTCACTCAGGGGCTTAGCTATTACACTCTTACACTATCTGTCATTTTATTTTACCGTATAAGACAAAATATTGGCAGGAATTTATTTTGGTGAATTGGCAGATTTTTCAACGACCGTCAATATAAAAGCCACCATTAATTTGGCCACCGTGGTATGTTGATGGCATCACCCATGTGGATCAGACATCATATGGCGATGTGGTGGTACTTTACACGGATGAGGCCAAAAGATGAATGAGCCTATGAATGAGCTATATGAGGCTATGGATGAAGCTGAACTATCACGTTCATGCAGATCCCGTTCTTTGCACTGACACAGCAGTTCTTCATCACTATGCTGTAGTTGGAGACCAGTAAGTTAGGGAAATGTGAGCCACGAACACATCTGTCCATCACAAACTTCTCCATGACCACTTATGGTAAGACATGTATTGGACATTGTGATTAAACAACGATGTCCAAATACCAAAATAAAATCCGCCAATATGCTTTTGTCCATCAATTCCTTAGAAAACCGCCAAATAAATTCCCGCCAATGTTTCATCTTATACCTTACGTTACAACTGTAGAATACATATTAGTGGCGGATGCAGACTGTGACTAAAGAGGTGGCACAAAGCTGATTAGAACTAATTATCGCAAAAAATTCTCCTCGGCTGCGCTAGCCTATATTGTTACACTCTTCGGCTGGGCTAGCATAGCATGTTCCACTTGTCATTTGATATCTCAGCCCAGCCGACAAGAAGCACGTCAACTGTGTCAAATATGCCGTCGGAAGTAAGGTTGCCGGTGACAATATAGGAACTGCAGGGAACGGGTTCCGAAGACGCATGCGCACGATATATCAGGAGGATCCAAGTTGTATATGGACTCACGACTGCTACTCGTGGCTAGATCGATTGCAAGTGCAAGTGCTCGTCACTCAAATTATGGAGTTGCTTGATAAAGCTTCTAGCTGGCTGGTCTAGCGTGATCCTCAACTTCTGCTAAGTGGCTATACGTGTAGGTGGTACTGCGGGAGGCCTTGATTACAGATGCTGCGATCTGTGTTGAGAAATCACAGTGTGCATAGAATTTTTGGAACGCTATAATGCAATTTTCTGTACCTGTAGGTGGTAATGGCATGTGCTAGTGTTAGTTATTCTATTATATTGTGGGATGGATGGGTAAATCTATGTGCACATGTGTTGCTTTCATGATATATTGAGTTACATGCTAATTCCCATATTAATTAAGTAATGTATTGCGGGTCATATTCTAAGTTTTCTAATGACGAATTGCGGACTTGTTATTGGGACACTAAAACAATATACCCAGTATAGAATAATGAAGAAACACTACTTAATGGGAAACTTAATTGGCATCAAACTATACACTCAATTAATTTATTATATCAATGCTGGTTTCATTGTTTGCTATAGCTACAGTTGATAAACATTATATTGCTGAAGGTTGCTCTAACGCAGAGGCATTCAGCTTGTGACTGCACTTCAACACTAGAGATTGTGTACTTTGGAACTCAAATACCAGATGTAGAAATTCTTTGCCATTTCCAATTTTATTGATCTTATTTTATCTGAGAGTATGGTGCTAGAAGCACGTATTGATGTAACACAATGTTACTCAGCAGTATAGTGTTAAGCCTGGTTCACAATATTGACGCCGGCGTCGGCGTCGACGTCGTCAATAAAGATTAATGAATCCTATTCCAGCGTCGACGTCGGCGTCAACATCAAAGGATGCCGCCGACGTCAAAGCGGTTTCTTTGAAGTTTGACGCTTAACTGAGCGTCGGCGTCATATTGTGAACCAGGCTTTATCGTTATATTCTAATATAAATTTTAATAGATGTATTGACATGTATACAATGCAGTACACCAACCTAGTTGGCTTTTGAGCATGGCAATGGCAAGCATGATGTTTTGTTTACACGTACTACACATTATGTTATGCTGTATGGCAGTATCCTTTTCCTGATGTCCAAGAAGAGAATATTAATTTAATAATGATGGTTATGAGCTTGCTACAGTATGTAAAAGATGAAATAGTATGTGTAAATGAACTCTGTTTTACAAGCGTAATACTGTATTGTCATACTTTTAGATTGCTAGTTTTCGAGCTAATCTGTTTGGTACTTAATTAATGTCTTTAGTCTTGCTACATCTTTGTTGTTGTATATCACAACTATTCTCTATTTAACAGTTGCAAAATTGGTTTAATTAGGGGAGAACTCCCACGATTTTCAAGTTGGGGTCAGATACAAGTCCCTTCCATAAACCGACAATTCGAAGGGACATAGGTTTTGTGCACGACATCTTCACGGCAGGAGAAATGTCGAAAGAAAGGGGCGTGTCGGGTAAGCGAGGTACATGACGTCATTGGTACAGAGCCACACGCGCATGCCATCGGGTTAGATGCAGTTGCGGACGGATTCGAACGCATACGCGTTGTTCTTTTCTGCCTGGTGTTCGACCTTACAGTTTCGAGCAAGAGTAAGGACCTACTCAGCGTGACATCAACGCAGTTGAATACATTGACGGCCATGACGGCAGACGGATCACCGGTGAAGATCTGTCTGATGAGAACGAAAATCGAGTTGAGAACACTGCTTGGTGCAGCTGCAACAGGTGTTCTGTAATGCCTAGCGTAGCTGAGTGCTTGTACTGCCAGGAAGTGGACGAACTAGGGTATAGGGTGGAAGCTTCAGGATCTGATCTGTAATTATTACGCAGCATGAGAACTTCCTTGCTGTGTGTCTCAATGAAGACGTTCTTCGAACAGCTGTAGTCTTAATGACCGATTGGCGACGGGATCCCATCAGAGAGCCGCTAACTTCCAGGCGAGTAGCGCCTAGACGGACTTGGACTGGCTTGCCTATGTAAAATTTTCACGCAGGCTGCTGCGACTAACTGTGTACAGGTAATTTACTTGCTGGGTGCACGAGAGGCTGGGCAAGGGTATCAGACGTGTCATTCCAGCATGCGTTGTAGGACTCAAAGTGATCCGAACAAACGCGGCTGTTTTTGAGATAGGCGGATCCACCAAACGTAACTTTGCTAGCCATGATTCTAGCAAATCTGGCTTCTTGAGAGAAAGCCTGAAGAAGCTGACACCTCTGGCGATGTCGCTGCTGTTGTGGCTACAGTCAAAAGCAATGCAGTGGACCATTTCACGTCGAATAAGCCAGGTAGATAGCACGGCTTGTGCACGACACGTGGAGGTCATGCACCAACTGCGTCATCAACCACGCCTACGCTAACACTCCCTCTTTTTGCGGTGCTTTTCCTACGTTACAGAAGCAATGGAGGGAACTCAAAGTTTTTGAGTGCAGTCAACATATAAAAATCTTGTATCTGACCCCAACTTGAAAATCGTGGGAGTTCTCCTTTAATCTGGCAAAATTGCTTTAATTAATCGTCAGATTAGGATAAACCTATTTCATCAATTCAGTAAAATATTGCAATTTCATTATAACAGGAAATCAACCATTGTTGCATTTTAGTGTTGTTAATTTTTATTAGCGTCTGAAATGCAAACTGTGCATTACAAATATCTAATTTTAGTGTATTTCATACAAATTTTAAATTGTGTGGAATTGACTATTCAATTTATGCCATTTTCTCTAAATTGTATGCAATTTATTAACTTTTATTTACCAGTGGTAAGTGCACAGGGGCAGAGAAAACGTTGCAGAGCAAGGGGCAGATGCTACTTCTATGATATAGCTCGGCCTTCCAGACCCGTGAACTTGTAGTGCTCATTGGATCCCCAGCCTTGATTTGATTCAACACACACAATTTGAAGACTGTGTAAAAAATATCTTTGGTCATTGAACAAATTTGCATACTTCTTGATTCCACTCACTTATAGACCGCAGGAGCAAAATGCTATGTTTGTTTCTATACTTCAATATGCTAAATGTTAATTGTAGTTTATGCAAACCTACACTTAGCCTCGAATTTTCAGGCCAGAGAGCACGCGAAGCGCACGAACTCTAGTCTGGACCAAGTCGATACTAAAATGATTTCGGAAGTATTTATCAAAAGCGATGCTAAAGGGTAATCTAACAGCGTACGATCGTTTTACCTAGATCAACATATCATTTGTAAATGCCATGAGATCTCATGAACAAAGAAGAGACGTCTGCATTGTTTGCGGTGATATCTTGGTAGACAGCATGAAACGACGACTATTTGATTCTTTGGCAGACCGCTAGCTAGTCTAACCGCCCGACTGGCGAGACTACCGCTCCACCAGTTGTCAAAGGTGATCGTCTAGCGACGCTGCTGTGCATGTCCTGTCACCGCAAGCTTGAAAATATTGAAGAACTGAAGCTGAAACTAAAACTAAGATGTTTGCGTGCACCAGAGTCTTCATCACGGCTCTGGCGTGCACTTAGCCGCCCACGAGGATTTCACACACGCGCAATCAGTGCTAGTGCACTTAGCATAACCAATTTCTGCTAAACCAATCAGAATTTACAACTGACATTCCGGTTGTAAGGAGCTGATTGGCTTAGAAGGCTATTCCCGAAATTCTTTTAGTATCGACTTTGTCCAGACTAGAGTTCTCGCGCTTCGCGAGCTCTCTGGTCTGGAAGTTCGAGGCTAACCTACATTCTACAATTAACGTTGCAGTCCAGTGTGCAATACTAAATTTGGTGTAGTAGCAACTGTGGTAAACAATTGTTAACTGCTGTGAATAGACGGGCAAAATTAGATAGTAATATAGAAACTAATTTAATTGACTATGGGGAAGTACCTCAATTGAACGGAATTTTTGTAAAAGCAGAAACGTTTTTGCTACTACTCTACTAAGGAGATTATCTGTCTGCTTGCCACCATTTTAGCTGGTGTACCATACATGTATGTCACAATCTACAGCTGTACAGTAATTCAATTGACCTTGAAACAATGTCAGGATTTTACCATTTTATTACAACTTTTACAACACGATGTGAACAATTAACTGCAGAATCTTACGCTAACAAACGTTTACATGATCTACACAGCTTAATTGTGTAGATATCTTAGAATAGCGTGCAATGGAAACAACAGTTCAAAGAAAGCAACAGAAAAATTGCAAATTTAATAGACTACTCCAAAGCCAGTTGCCTACATATCTAAAACAGCAATCGTATTTGCCGTAAACTCTTCTTGGTTGGCAACTTGTCTTGGCAGCTCTAGAATCATAGCAAATGTTGCTGTATTGGAAAACATGGATCTTGTGTTGGACACTGCGATTGAGTCTGGTTCATGAAATGCCATCACTGGAATTTCGCTGCAACCTGTGCAGAACTGCAGCAGTGTTCTCAGGTTTTGTGTCTTCTAGAGAAACATCAGTGTCAACAAAAAAATTTTCTTGTTTTAATTAATTTAATTGATTCATTTTCCTTTTTTAATTAATTTAATTGAACATTTAATTGATTCATTGACAAGTATTTGTGTAATATGTGTAGAAAGCCTTGATTACCTGAATGGTGGACGTAGTGCACAAAATAGTCTTTCAATTTTGGCGGGAGTGTTGACTCATAGGTCACTAGATTCAGGAACAGTCCACTTGTTAATGACGTGCTTGCTGAAGCAGTAAGCAGAGGCCTAGTTTTGTCAGGATGCCGTCTGGCAAGATCCATTAGATGGCCAAGACCCACAGATACACATGTAGTTGATCTAACTCTGCTTTTCTGGATAACGCAATTTCGTGCAGAAGGATTTTCAACAACATGTTGTCTTTGTTATTTGCAGTCACTTTGTGAGTATATCCAGCAGTTATGATGAATTTCCCTAGGCTTGCGACAAGCACCACGCACATTTGAAATTAATGCTTCTCACTTTTTTTACTGTGTCGGCCAAATTTGGATCTGGAAGATCTTATCTATGATGCTGTCCAAGACATCATTGCCATACCACTATATGTATAAATGGTTGGGGCCAAGCATTTGCAATACAGAAGCTGCAATCATTTGTCTTGCAACTTTGTAGAGTTCTCCCATCAGAGCATCCATATTGTGCATTGGCAGATATCGGCCAGGATGCCCTTCAAAAAGTCGAACTCTTTCTGTTGGACTAACCAGACTCTGCAAAAAACCGCGAAAAAATGTACGCTTAGGTCCTCCTCCATCTACAGCAGGCTCATTTTCAAATCTAACCCGTAGTTCTCGGTTGTAGTGAAAATCACCTCCCTTAACCTAAAGAATGCGATTGCATCAGTAGGTTCATTTCGTGTGACAGTCAGTCTCATTCGAGGCAGTCCAGAATTGGTGTCAGGTCCTATAGTTGCAAGAAGCTTATTAATGGTCATGCTCTGCTGTGATCCATTTAACATTGCCGTAGTGCTATGGAGAGTATCAATTGAATGGTTAGGAAACACTTTTACTTGCAAGTTTTTCGAAATGACATTTGACTATGGCATATGCAACTCGCAGATTGTCTAGTAAGAAATCAGGATTATACTCGCTCAGGTCAACGTTCTGATCAACTACACCGTGTTCAGATTTATTACGAGCAATAAATGTTATGGCTTCCTGGGCATCAGGAAAATTCACAGCAGATGCTGTCCAATCGGTATTACTATCAGACCCCTGTTCGTTCTTTGGAGATTTTGAAAAGGCAGCATCTAACTGACATAATACCATTCAGTCTTCTACTGTGTGCCGTCTATTATTGCAAGTACCATTTTAATCGACATTGCAGGATGCTAGATTGTCACCATCGATTTCTATTTTGTCGCAGTCTGTTGCCCTTTCAACGTCCTGACCAAACTAATCCGATGAATCAGGTTGTCAGAACAATTACCCTGCAATTCTTCCCACGAAGCAATTGCACTACCACCAAAATCAGCTGTCGGCCATGGCTCTTCTAAGAATTGATACGGTTTATATTTTAATTACCAGTTACCTATATTGAGCAGTAAATTTCATACTTTTCCAAATCGTTTGGAAGTCCAGCCTAGAACTAACAAATGATGGCCTTTTGTTGTGTTTGACAAGACATCAAAGCAGAGATTTTCAAATTCGTTACTTTTTAGCCTGGTTACATAGTGGTCTATGGCACTTGAAATTTTGGCCTGTTTATCTTGTGCCAAATCTACTTCCCATTGACCATCGACGTTTACACGTAAAACTGTTCTACTGCATACTGCTAACTTCTCACCCGTAAGATGCTGGCACGTTTCCTGTGCTGAGTAGTCATGCTCTACTGCAGACCTTGTTCTTAGCTTTTGGACGGCTTTCTTTGGATAATCATTGTCCTTCGATCAAGTCCTCCACTATAACTTTGAAAGACTTTCTTAGAGGTTGAACAGACATGCCTTCACTCTTGTTGGCATATTTGGTCATGTATTAATTTAGACACCATTTCTGCATTGACAACACACCTGCATGTCAACGTTAGTCCGCCAGGCTGTCAATGGAGCCTATGGTTATGCCCATTAACGTGAGAATCATTTCGCTGCGCAATAAGCTTTGGCTGCTTATCGTGTAGTTCAAAATGTGTTCTATTTGATAAGACTTTGGGAAACTTAAAACGGCACTGTGGTTTGTTCTCACTGCTATGATCACTTTCCCCTGCTAGCTATAGGGCAGAGGTCCTCTTACGTTTAGCATGCCGAAGACAGTAAGCCTTTGAGCATTTTGTATGCCTCTACACACTGGGTATTAGTTCAGCACAGTCCTGCTTTTCGTCGTCACATCTCTATGTCGTTTGTGACGCTTAAAGGATTCATTTCTGCTTGAGGCATGTGACCTTCCCCCGTTTCACTCAACGTGGGATTCCGTGTAGTTATCAGGGCATCAGCAAAGTCATACACCTCTTGTTCAATGTCCTTTGCCCTTCTGTTTTGTTCGTTAGTGGCTTCGGATTTGCCCGACTCAGATGCTCCCTGCATGCATGCCCACTCCTAACTTATCTTATCAGAATGTGGAGCATCAGCCAGCCGTGCCACACTATGCAAATGAGAACTTCCTTTGTGCTGATACTCACTGCGTGCCCAGCCTCCAAAGGGTTATTGATTGCATGGCCTTGTCAGAGTTATAAGAATTGGACGTACGTGACGGTTTTGCACTTTGAATGTTGCCATCAGAGGTTTCTACAGTTTGTTAATTCTTCCTCGTTTTCACATTTCTCTTTTTAGCTGTTGGTCACGATTGAATGACAGCAACATCTTGAATTCTTGTCTGTAGCTGAAACTGTAATTCCTTATGACTTTTCCCAAATGGTTATCTAAGGTTCAGTAAATATTCATTATGCCATGTTTTTGAAAGCTGCTTGACAAGACCCGTCCCAGAGCCATGGGGTATCTGATTTCAACAAACGGCGAAGAAGGGTCGTGAGGTAAGCATAGTTGGAAATGAACTTCAAATAGTAGTTAGCTATCCCGAGAAAAGACATCAGGTCTTTGACCGAGGCTGGTGGCGTTATCTTCAAAATGGCATCGACATTAGATCGAAGTGGTCGCGTACCAGCATTGGAGACATGAAACCCAAAAATCCAATTTCGTTAGTTCCAAAAACACATTTAGACTGATTCAGAGTGACTTGGTGCTGATTAAGTTTGTCCAAAACAGCAGCCAACCGGGAGTCATGTTCCTCAGGGGTAGACCCATGTACCACAATGTCGTCATCTAGACTGCCACTCCAGGTAAGCCAGACAGAAGAGAAGACATGATTTTCTGAAAAGCACTAGGACCAGAGGACAGTCCGAATGTCATCCTTGTGAACTGATAGATCCCTTCCTCAGTGATGAATGCTGTCAACTTCTTACTGGACTTGGTGAGTGAGATCTGAAGATATCCTTGTGAGAGATCGAGCTTACTGAATGTGGCACTACCTTGAAATAGGCTTGCTATCTTATCCACTGTAAGAAGTGGATACTTATTCGGAATGATGGCCTTGTTGACTGCATGTAGATCAACACAGAGACGAAGACCACCAGATTTCTTCCAAACGACCACTAAATTTGATAACCAAGGAGACGAGTCAGTAGGTTCGATGATGCCTTGAGATACCATTCGCTGTAATTCTTGAGATACTTCATCACGTAAAGCTAGTGATATCCGTCTACAAGCCTGGATAACGGGAGGAATCGTGGTCTTTACCTGTGGTTTATGAGCATATCCTGTGATAGATGCCAGTTTGTCAGTGAAGAGAGAAGACCACCGATGAACGGCTTGCTGTAAGCTAAGCGAGAAATCAGGTCACACAGACGGTAGAGCGATATTGAAACCCAAATGATCGAAGAGATACACGCCCATAAGATTTAAACCTCTGGATGTAACGAAGAATTGAAAGGTATTTGACGGTTGATGGTCATGCTGCAATGGTAGAGATACTATTCCTACTGCCTTGATAGTCTTCCCATCATAGCCAATCAGTTAGGTAGTAGTAGGTCGCAGAGAATACGCCGAGGAACAACGTTTCCATGTAGGGTGATTCAGGACTGAGACTTTGGCGCCTAAGTCAATCAAAATCTTTAGGGTGTGGTTTGCCACAGTGAGAGTGCACAACTTGAATCCTGTACGCGAACAAGTAGTGACCTCGTTGACCACGGAACGCACTCTGGCTTGACTCCTAGTCGACTATAGACTGCTAGATAAACTGCTAGAATATCTGCAGCAACGACCAATATGTTTTAGCATGTGACAACGATAACATTCTTTACCTCTCGCTGGGCATGGCTGATTGCCTGCTTTATGACACAACAGACCACAGTTACCACAAAACTCCGTCTGTTCTGGTGTTTGTTTTGGTGCCTTAATGCCTGCTCACGTGGATCTTGGTGCGGATTTGGGCTTCCGGTGAACTCGTTGGATATCGGTTGCTTGCATTTGAGCGGAGGCAGTAGGCGTCTGGCCGAATGCCGTCTCACCTAGCTGAAGCGCCTCGTGCTCAGCGGCTTTCACCTGACAAGCTATCTCAACTGCTTGCACATATGTTAGGGCGTCCTTCTCCAGAAGAAGACGCTCGCGAAAAGCGGGAAGGGCTGTCTTCTCGATGAGCTGATCCAGAAGCATTTGATCCTGGAGCTCTCAGAGTTTACATCGCGTTGCCAGCTGTCGAAGTGGGGCGATGAACTGCCTGATGGTCTCGCCTTGAGCTTGTCTACGCTGCCGAAAGCGATGACGTTCTGTAATAACAGTAACGTGAGAACCAAAATGCGCGTGAAGAGCATCGACGACATTGCGGTATAGCAGTTCTTCGGCGTCTTCTTGAGGCGGTTGTCCATCTGCCTCAACGAGTTGCTGCGCCGATGCAGCAGTGGGAAGAGTAGCGAGAATACGTTGACCTTCCGTGCCGAGCCAGTGTTCCAGAAGTGCTTTCTTCCGCATATTTGAAAGCGCATCAACCCTGCTGCAATGAAGATATGTTTGGAAAGAATGGTACCGCTGTGCCCAATCAACAGAGGGATCACCGAGGAATTGTAAGAACGGCGGTGGAGGCGGAACATTGAGCTGAAACAAACGAGGCTGTTGCTTCTGTGGCTGCTGATCAACCTGGGTCATCTACGCGCTAGTCAAACGAAAAGCTAGTCCCCAATTGTTGTGTTTGGAGTCGGACAGTATCCCACGGTGTTTATACTCGTACTGATTTATTATCCAAACAACACAACCACTTATACGTAAATAGACTACACTACGCAACAGCTGCTAAGACTACAGATACGATACTATATATGCAAGGTCTCTGTTAGGCTCAAGGTCTAACAATCACCCAGATTATCCCTGTGTGATGTTCGCTTTTTTACGGGTATAATTTTCTTTCATTGGTATTATAATATTGCCTGGGAGGGGATGCACTGAGCCCAGAAGTAGTGAAATACTGAGACAATGCGCGGGAAGAGCGCAGCAAGCTGCCATCCTTGTCCCAGGTTCCAAAGATTGAGATTAAACTGAGAAGAACAGATACTACACTTGATCTTAGCCAAAAGACCGAGAAGCGATAGCCGACGGTTGGTAGTGTGCTGATCTATTTGGGGTGTGATGAACTGACACTTGTAGGTGATGAAGTGATCGCTTTCGATCGATTTGACTTGTTGGCTTTACAGTATCGGTGATTTTTGCAGTGCAGTAGTGGACCAAGAGCCTAGACAAGTATTGAAAACACGTCGTTTGTAAACGTACTGTCTTTACGTAGGTGGGCGTTGCTCGTTGATTTGTGAGTAACAAATTCGTTTCGCGAACGTTGTACAACGTGTTGACTGCATGCTTGCAAAAGTTGGGTTATTGTCGTTTCACGTCAATGCTTGCCGTATGCGCTCAAAATGCAGAGCAAGTTTGCGCAAAGAGTAGCGCGGCACACGTGGGAGTGTCTACTTGTGACGTTCTTCATCTCATTTGATCAATGTTGAAATTCTCTGTACGCGTACATCTCAAATTGTAGTGGATCTTTTTGGCTTGCAGTCTGGTGAATATTTAGATAGGTATGGAACACAATTACTAAACTGATTTAGCTCAAGTTTATTCACAAGTCAACATCAATTACTACTGGTGTAATTGAATTTGCAATTCTATTTCCTTCATCATGCACATCTCAGCGATTGACCAAGTTTTGCAGGAAGAGACACTACTATCCTAGGGTGTCAGAGATTTACCAAGCGCACGCTCTCGAGGCTCCTAATTCTCAATTTATAGCATTTTAAAATTTAAAGTTATTAAGTTTTGGATCAATCAGATGTTCAAAATCCTATCGGATCAGAATTAGTTTAGTGCTCTGCTGATCACTTGTTTGCAATGATCACCGACATGTAACTAATAAAAGTGGATAACATCTTTCTTAATGTTTAGAGCAATGGTAAATAGTCTATAACATTGTCTTAACTAAAAACTTTCTTTATGCAAAAACTGAATATCTACAATAAATTAATCACTAATCTTCTAATAATCCTCTTGCCATATAAAAATTCTACATTTAATAACATAAAATAACTGCTAAAATCAAAACTAATATTTTGACAGTATTGGTGGCAATACAGTATGTTAATGCTGTTGATTATAATTACTCCACAAAACTGTCCTTAGAACATGAAAGTAATACATAAGACTGAATTGATATTAACAATACTGTGTCTTCTTCTATTACTTTGTGCTGTTAAAGTTTTTTAGTAGGACAGAAACACAAGCAGAGAACCTTAAATAAGCGGGCAAAAGAAACTGTCATATGTATAATCGAAAAGCAAATACAATGGAAAACAACCTTAATAAAGTCTGGTGAAATGACACTAGTCACAAAGACAACATATTCTAAACCGACATTCTGACTCGCGCGAGGAAGTCGACCTTGGCGTAGGAATGGCATTAATGCGCAGTCGACAATCATTCAATAAATGTAACCTCCGTCGACCGAGTGTCGCACATGCATGCACATTGCAATATTATCATTAAATATACTAAACTAATTTGTTAACTAAAATTATATGGTCAGCTTAGCCTTGTTCCCCATCAACCATTTTGTAAGTTCTTCTAGTAACAGCGTTTGAGCAAGTTGACCCTCGTGTATCAAGGACTTGTGCGACCAACATCACACTGGCGTCTATTGGAGCTTCTCGTTTTGTTCAACTTGTATCTCGTTTTCACGATGGCTTATTTTATCTCGAGGTAGTGAACATATAGGCCCCGTAGACCTTGTGGTTCCTACGCCTATGATCCACATCTGATAACTGTTCCAGGGGTGTAGATTGGCATGGACTAGACCTGGCTTTAGCCCATCATTGGTAGGCGTTGTCGTAAAATTGTGGACAGTAAATATGTGTAAAGACCAAAGCTGTATACAGTATATACACCACCCATTTTTCCAGGATAAATCTGCCACTGATTCTACCGTATCAGTTAATTAGGCCATTAAAAGTAGGCTTGTTTATAAAGTCGTAGCATCGTGAAGTTTAGTCCCCCATTTCTAGAGGTCACGCGGGGCCGCGGCTGTTCAATACGTCTTGAAAGCATACATTGACTTTTACGCTAATAAACCGAAGTGCGCATGCGTTAGGGTTACAATACCGCGGTGGACAAAAAATTGTCCAATAATTTGGAATGGACCACACGCACACAGCAATGTCAACTATAGTGCCAGATTTCGGGAATACAAAGTGCAAGTCAATATGTCCAGCCTCCTCACGCTCTTCATGCATGTTAATTAATTAGCAGAAGCCGTACATGTGCAACAGCTGTTTCGTAACCGAAGCTAGCATACGAGGATTTAGCACTCTAATTAGTGCTTCTTCAGTTAACACCAGCAATAACAATAAGCGCATGCGCGTTTTTCCAATTTCCGTCCGTCCCTTACTAAGACAAGTAGTTGCTGGTGTAGGGTAGGTAGGGTTTCAACCATCAAAATTTGTACTTTTGCCAGTCGTCGATTTCTGGATTTTCCAAAGTAAGATATACCTAGTTAGATGATATGTTGTTTAATTACTCGTTAGTAACGTCACTGCAATACTATTAAGTAATAAAAGCAACTTAGCTTAACACTTGGTTTTATAGTTATATTATTGTATTACTTGTGAAACTTAAAATTAACTTAAAGAAGGTCAGTAGATTAAGTAGTTACTGTTAATATTCTAAATTTTACTAATTTTAAACTGGTGACTACGGCGCCTGTTATCTTAAACACACTACAATATCTTTAATTATGACATCGCGCCTCGTGTTAGTTAATTAGAGCTCAACATTTTGCGTTGTTCTATATTTTAATCTGCATGAATTTACTTGTCATTGCAGTGGCCGATCCAGAGTTTGGCTTAAGAGGAACACAAGCGACCAAAAGCCGGTATAACGTCATAAACTTTATGACGTCACCGTCGAGTGACTTGACATTCTGACTGATGTAAAACAGCTACATGTCATATACATGTTACTTCCTTCGCTCGCCTAGCGTCGTGCGAGCGTCGTAAGAGCGCCGCAGACGCTGACATGTTCAAAGATTGACGCTGACGCTCGCTCATCGCCAGCGTCCAGGACGCTCGCACGACGATCGTGCTAGCGTCGTACTGTGAACAGAGCTTAATTCTTGTATTTTGTTGTGTTCTAAATTTCCATACCGAAACGTATTATGCATATTCCCTAAAGTCTGGCGAAGGAGCATTCTAGAAGAAGTTAGACGTCAAGCTTTGTTTCAGAATGCGATTTCCAGAAAGGTTGGCTGGCTAACGTAACGTCCGGTGAAGAAGCTTAGGCTTGGTTAACAATATGTTCCGTTTTCTTGACGACTTGCACAGCACGGTAAATTGCTGTTTATCAAGTGTTTCCGCTTGCAGTATTGACGTGCTGCCATATATATTACAAACAACAATTTCAAATGATACAAGTGGCTAATTGCAAAAGTTATATGCTACTATACAAATTCCAACAACAAATTTTTGAAGTTTTAAAACGACAACCATAAGCTTTGCTATACTTGCATGGAATTGTGTTCTAACAATAAATTGATTCTCCTTTTGAACTCCAAGGTTGTCATCTAGATGTTCTCAAGAGATTCGAGTTGCGAAATGACTTGGCCAAACGAAATTCTATCAGATGGTTTGGGTGACCAGCAATTTTTAATAATCATCGTTAACTGTTGTGGACAATCTCGAGGAATTACAGGTCTTTCGTTGTTAACCGCTGCATTGCACACTTCATAATCAAATCTGTATTGATCGAATGGAAGCTGTCTGGTCCAGATTTCCCACAACACAATTCCAAAACTGCAGATAGATAATGTTGATATTACATAGTTATCTTCTTTAATAAATGCGTTTAATTAATTAAGCTGTAATACCTGTAAACGTCTACTGCAATATCGTAGGGCTCGCGACGAGTCAATTCTGGAGCTCGCCATCTCGCAGTTCCAACACCTGCAAAAGATAAACCTTCTCGTTTTGGAAGTAGAGAAATGTGTTGGAGACCTAAACGATTGTGGCGTCTAATCTGTTGTTTATAGTTTTGTTTGACGCTACCAGTAACCGCCCTACCTAAACCAAAATCGGCTACTTTAACAATCCAGTCTTTGCTTACAAGTAGATTATCGCTTTTCAAATCTCGATGTATTCGATGCGGTTCCAACGTGTGAAGAAAATGCATACCTCTTGCTGCATCCATGGCAAATGAAAGCTTACGATCATAGTCGATGTCAATCGATAAATCGTATAGTACATTTCTTAGAGATCCTCGCTCCATATATTCCATGACAAGAAAAGGATCGTCTCCTGGTTGTGACTTTCCTGCGCCAATGAAGAGAACAATATTCTTGTGTCTTACAGTTCTCATAAACATTATCTCCATTTCAAAGTCTTCTATAGACTTAGGAAAACCAACAGCTACCATTTTCTTTACAGCAACAGTGATATTTCTGTAGAAAGCTTTGTAAACGCTACCAGATGCTCCGGATCCAAGTAGTTCTTCTGAAATTACTTCGTCTTCATGTATTTGCCATGCGTTTGTCAACAATTGTACTTCATTTCGCAAAGCACGCTCGCTCTCTTTTCTTCTATTTAGCACTAGGAGATAAGCCGTTACACCAGCAGAAGCCACTGCCACTAACAGAATAATTCCTGCTCCAATTAGCAAGTAGGTAGGATATTGGCATGTAGAACCAGTAAAACCAACGTAACATTGACAGGCTGGTCTCAGACGTTTTTCGCTGAAATCGGGTACACACTTGCCATATTTGCAGTGATCTACATTACACAAGTTACATTGTTCGATGTTCCGAGCTCCCGTGCTAATCGTTGTTAGACCGTTTGGACACGGAACACAGTCTTGATCAGAAAATGTCGTTTCTCTGTAATATCCTTTTGTACAGAAATGACAGGGTTCGTTTGATATGTCAGCTGAGGTAAATCCTGCTGGACATCTGACTGCTAAATATCTGATATTTCTTTGGAATAAGTCAAACATGACGAGAAATCCTCTCCAATAGAGCGTTTTTGATAATATTCCGGACACCAGCGTAGCTGAATGTTCATCTAATTCAGAAGGTGCAATGAGATGCCACGTTTTAGCTTGCACAAAAAACATCCATGTTTCTAGTCCGTAACGCTTGTAACTAGCAATTTCATATCCGTAAAAGTACTTTACAGTTATTAGTAGTTGACCTGGTGTTGCAGCTGCATAATTATCGCATGTCAGGGCGTTCGTGACATTTGGTCCTCTATTGTCAGCTTTCTGTTCTAACCATATTTGTGTGTTGACATCAAACATCCACAGATCATTTAGACAATCTCCGAAAGCATTTCGCCCACCAAATACATACATTTTGGACTGCATTATCACCGCTGCATGATCAAAACGTGCGCTAGGTCGAGCAGAATAAAGCGTTTCTCCGATAGCTTGTCTCAACTGAAACATTGGTTGAAGTTGAATTATCCATGTTTCGTTGAAAACAGCCGCAGTGTCCTTATTAACTTTTCTTCCGGCAAATAGTATAGCAGTAGTGCTATTGACTGAAACGAATGACATTGACGAGGTAGCTCTTATTGAAGAAGTTGATATCAGTAATCTCACTTTGTTTTCAGTAGAATTATAGATCCACGCTTTCATTACTCCTTCGTTTACATGGGAAGAAAGTGCAACAAAGCAGCATCTACCGATCCAACAGCTGGCTTCATAAAGGCTTTTATTCTTATCAGGAATGTGTATATAATTGGAAACTTGTCTTTTCCACCACTGCATGCTAGTTAAGTCTAATTTCCATACAGCTGCACTCCATATCCCTTGGTCAATTCTTTCTATGAATAGTGGTGCAGATGTGAAATCGTTTTTCTTAAGAGAATAAGTTGATACTTCTCCCAAAGCAGGCATAAGATCAGGACTCGGCAATCTTTTCCATATCCAAACTTTATGTTCGTAGGTGAATGTCCATACTCTTGTTCTGTCAGAAAGCAAATCGACTGTAAAGACGATGATTGTGTTTCGATCTCCAATAGTGTTAGTCATTACCCTATACCGTTTATCAGGAATGTCGCCTGCAACGTCTTCCATAGTAACTTCATTACGTTTCAAATCGAAATTTAGTACTTTCTTATCGAGAATGTTGAAAATGATAAAACGACTGTTGTTCATTGCAAGAGCACAGCCAAACGGTTGTGATTGAGATGTGTCGTGAAATGGTTGATACGGAACTGCCATTTCATTTTTCCATGTCCTATTTTCAAATTTCCACAACGTTTGTTTAGCCGGAACATAGATAAAGATGGTACTTAAATAGGAAGAAGCTAAAAACGTGACTGGAGAATGTAACGTTTCTCCAGAGCTAGATTTGATATTAATCCACTGGTACCTTTCAGTCTTTTCGCGACTTACACATCGCACTTCATGCATAGCTTTTCTAAAGTCGGAGGGATTCAACATAACGAATGCGGACTGATGGCATTGGCAATTAGTTGCTGACTGATAAACGGAAACCGCAGCGACGTTCAGATGCCATTCGATTTTGTTTCGATGATACAACCAGAAAGGAGGTCGACCGTGAACTTGTACTTTTTGCCAGTTGAGTAAGATTGTTTCAAATATCCACACATTTATTGAGTTAGAGTTTTCAAATATGAACTCAAATTCAAAAGCAATAATCTTGGAGCAAAGTTGAATCATGACCGGAGATGAGCCTAACGGAGGAAAATCGCCATTATCCACGGTTTGCCACGAGTTGATGTTTACTGTGTACAACCAGTTTGAAAAAACGCCGGGCTTGTTTCTCAACTGTGTAAGAGGTAAAGTACCTCCCGAAACTAGTAAATGTTGTCGTTTCCTGTTTCCAATGTTAACGCTGTAAGTAATCTTTCCATACAATTCTGCAAGGGGTTCGTTGATTTTCCAACTGTCGAAAATTTGCCATCCTCTTGTGTTAACACCAAGTTGAAAAGAACTCGTATTGCTAATAATCTCATTATCATCAGATTCCGTCAGTATTACACCGATATCGTATCGTACACTTCGTTTCTTGAAACTTTTGTCTTGCCTCTCCGATATACACAAATTGATGATAAGAGCTGACACCATGATCGATCTTATCGATAGTTGTTTCGCACGACAATTTCTCGACATTTTGGAAATACAAACTTTGTATCAATATGCTTCAGTACAGAAGTTGAGAATTGCTCTTGCTTTGATCTTATATCCAGATATCTGTGTACTGCAATTTCACTGGATCTGTCAGAAAATTGATAGCTTTGAGATGCAATGTTGGTATCTGTTGTCTAGAGATCGTCAACCGTTAGAAAATAGGAAGCTAATAGAATTTAGTTCAATCTCCGTTTATATAGCAATCTCTATGAAGTAATTTTTGATACCAATATGCGACAAATGTATAAAAACGAATGTTGAAATTGATATCCTATTTGCACGGTGTTGAAAAAATAGGTCACAGATCAACACTCTCTTACAGAAAACGATTTGATAAGATAGCTATCTTCACAATGCTGTAATTATTTTTGACACTAACACCTGTTACCTTCGTTACATTGAAACGCAAAAAATGAATATATTGATAAGGTTAATGCAACTTAAATTATTTTACAATTTAATGTCAAAAAATAAAAATGCGATAACAAATACCATTACAGGAGTTCAGTGTATTTTATTACTATTTTGGTATTAATTAGTATTAACAATATTATCAAAAGTGCAGTTAACAGGTGTTAATTTTTATGTTTAGTAGAGCAGTTCCATTATATTGACAAGCGTGTGAATATGCATGGCGAACGTTGTGTTGGCTCAGTCATTTTAGTGAACACCATTAAATATCAATATGTTCTTTTTCAATTAACGTAAATAATTAAATTAACTTTTTTGTACCAATCAAGCCATTTGCTTTACGTTAAGTCTTCTCTTTTAAGAAGCTACAAAATTCAAGGTTTCTTTAAATTTTTAAACGTTTGTTGATTGATTTAACTACATGAGTAACACTGGCAGACAATTTATCTAACCATTTTTTCTTAAAGTCTTTGTACATGCATCATGTGCTTATCTTATGTGAAACAACACATTTCCATACCAATAACATGCCAAAAATAGGCCACGTATGGACAACAGGAAAACGAGGCAAACGCTTTACTAACAGTAAATATATAAACAACTGCCAAATTTATACACCTTTCACGAGATCATTCAGGTCTAAACAAAATCTAGCTACTCTCGATAGTGTTGTCGTTTCGGCATTGCTCCATTGATATTTGACTGCAGATTATCTTGTCTACACCAATTTCGAAATTATCCCGCAGCCTACAATTGTGAGGTTGCTTTCTATATGTAGGTGTTCTTCAAAACGTGAAGTATTGATCTTGTCCCACCTTAGTCTCGCGTAGCCAGACCCCTTTCCGCCGCGTCCTCCCAGGCGAAATGGGGTCTGGTGAACGGCCTTTGATGTCGCTGTGTGCCGCGTAGCCAGATATCGGCTATCTGAAGACTGAATTTTGTTTCTTAGACGCTTCACTAAAGACGAGACTGGTATGCACGCAGTGCAATCCTATCTCAATTAGCTTCTCTTGTTTCGTAGAGAACAACTCGAAGACTACAGCTAGAGTCGTTGCTGTTTGTGAAATCTGCATGTTTACAGCAGCGATTAAACGCGGCCGCGGGAACGTTGACGTCGACAGGCCTCGATTTCATGCAGCCATGATCGACGTCCTGCGATCTAGTGTTGTGCGCTCGTGTCACAACGGAGACTGAATGCGAACGTACTGGATGGATGCGAACGTACTCGGTGCTGTTTGCTGTTTGCTGTTTTTTGACGTCTAAAGCGACCGCAGACAGTCCAGAGTGAGCGATATCTGGAAGGGCTTGGAGCTGCATGACGTCATCGAAACAAGATGAGTCGTCTTTCTGTGTTTGAGTAATCATTTCATGTGTTTTGTGCTTTGCTTTGGTGAACACATACAGTAGCAACCAGGAAGAGACCACGTTGTGATTGGAGTAATATGAACGGAAGCAGCTTGGGTTGCAGACTTTACTTTTGACACTGCATGTCAATCTGTGGAACACGCAAGTCTCTACTACTTACCTTTATACATTATATGATATCTGCCTGGCCCTGAGTAACCTTTACGTAACGATCAACACTGCATGCGTATACTGCATGATCATCATGTATTAATTCATAGATATACATATATGGTAGTCCATATATAACTAGTCTAGAGTTTTTTACTATATCTTTTGTACTAAATAGATAACACTTGGTCACTGTATCTTCAGCTCAGATCAAAGTTGGGATCCCACTGTACATTTCTATCAGATTGTATTGATTTGCAAGAATTCCGTCTAGTTGATATGTATTCGAGTGCCTCCACAGTCGGGATGTAAGAAAAAGTTTGATATCATTTAGTAAAGTAGACAGCACATTGAGAGTTCTGATAGCTACAACAGCATTTGGGATGGGTGTTGACATTCCCAAAATTAGGTGGATTGTTCATTGGAGTCCTCCAAGACTCATTGAAGATTATGTTCAAGAGACTGGGCGAACTGGAAGAGATGGCTTGACAGCAACTGCACTGCTTGTATATGGGCATCTGCACAGGACAGTTTTATCCTCGATGAAGAAGTATGGACAAAATTTTACAACTTGTGGTAGGAAGTGCTTATTTGCTGATTTTTTATTTGCTGGTAGTGAAGACAGTGCAGGAAAAGGATGTGGTTGTTGTGATGTTTGTGTACTTAGTTGTGACTGTGGTACTTGCTGTAGTTTTGACCTTCCAGTGAAATAAATAACAGCATGTTGTAATAACTGTCTAAAATTCTAGATCATGTAGCGCTGCATGCATGATCATAAATCATGCAATGAAACATAACTGTCTGACATGTCGACGTGGTTTTGTGTTTGATGAAACCACCAGATGCTATCACCTTGTTGAGCAAGAGAAAACAGTTGGATGGAAGTAGTCTCCCTGAAGCTCCACATACTCTGGAAGTTATGCTGCAAGAACACGCGAAATCTAAAGCTCTTCCCAACAACACATCGAATCTGTACCACCTTGGGACGTCCAACATTTCTGTCAATGTGGTCTCTTCCTGGTTGCTACTGTATGTGTTCACCAAAGCAAAGCACAAAACACATGAAATGATTACTCAAACACAGAAAGACGACTCATCTTGTTTCGATGACGTCATGCAGCTCCAAGCCCTTCCAGATATCGCTCACTCTGGACTGTCTGCGGTCGCTTTAGACGTCAAAAAACAGCAAGCAGCAAACAGCACCGAGTACGTTCGCATCCATCCAGTACGTTCGCATTCAGTCTCCGCTGTGACACGAGCGCACAACACTAGATCGCAGGACGTCGATCATGGCTGCATGAAATCGAGGCCTGTCGACGTCAACGTTCCCGCGGCCGCGTTTAATCGCTGCTGTAAACATGCAGATTTCACAAACAGCAACGACTCTAGCTGTAGTCTTCGAGTTGTTCTCTACGAAACAAGAGAAGCTAATTGAGATAGGATTGCACTGCGTGCATAACAGTCTCGTCTTTAGTGAAGCGTTTGAAAAACAAAATCCGGTTTCTAGATAGCCGATTTCTGGCTACGCGGCACACAGCGACATCAAAGGCCGTTCACCAGACCCCATTTTGCCTGGGAGGACGCGGTGGAAAGGGGTCTGGCTACGCGAGACTAGTCTCACCTCTCGAATCGCTTTCTGTGCTAATTTTACGCGAAGTGTAATTAGTTTTACTACCAAAACCAAAAGTATGACCAAATGCCTCTGACACGAGTCGCCATAACAGAACACTTCCGTTAGCCTTTTGAGATGCCAGACCCGCGCGCAAGGTATCGGCAAACCAACTTTTACCGATACTAAACTACTATCAAACTCAGTTATGGCGGTGACTGTCACACAGTGTAAAACTAAATTATATAGTGTTATCAATAATTATATAAAATTTCCCCGTAACGAAAACTATGAACAGCATGTCAATGTTGCTTCTTTCATATGCAGACATTATGGCATTCTTAAAAGCATTAAATACTCATGTTGTAGAAGGCTTTTCAATTTTATCTATGTTGTTCAACACTATTTGCAAAATCTCTAAATGGTGTCCTCATTTTAGGTAATTTAGTGTATGCAGTCTGACAGTTCTCATACCCCGTTAAAACCGCCAGGTGAATCGAGATTCGATCGCCCCGACCCGATCGCGATCGACAACAGTCCTGTCCACAATGGGAACTGCATTGCGATCAAAAGGTCGCGATGTATCCTATTCTTATGAATATGTGAGTTTCCTCCATTTCTGGTTAGTTTGTACTCAGCTTTAGACATACTGAAGTTTTCAATTTATCACTACTCGATTCAGTTAACATTACTAGAATTGTTAAATTAAATACTTTTATATAACATTATATCTTTGTTTGCAGCAAATATAAATCAATTACTATAGATCAAATTTAAGTAAAGAGGTTAATGTCTACAGTAAGAAACGCGGAGAGGTCACTACAACTTTATTAGATAGTGAATCAACACGATATACGTACTCTTCGGTTTCTTAGCAATGTTTAGAAATGAGGACTTACGTAATAATGCTGACATTATGAAGATTGCTTGTGAATAGACTAAATTTCGATTAATTAAATTGGATTAAATTTCTAGCTGATATTGTGGTCAGCTTGGAGTTAGGTAATAGTCTTTTCAATTTCCCCATTTTATGAATTAACAGGTTAATTTTTTGTAATTGATATTTTACATCTCTCTATACAGTTTCGGAGAAAATGGCAATAGGGAGGCTTGACTATAGACAACTTAAAGCTTGTGATGCCACTGGCGGCTCAAGGCACTAGGAGCAAAAGTTATAACTGTTCTGCCTAACTTGTATTAGCAATAGTCACAATAAATGTATCATTCGAAAGCGCAATTAACATGATTTTCAAATGTGTATGTATTGCAATTTCTGCTTCTACAATGTGGCTACAGTTGCGAATAATAAATAAGCCACTGTAGTGTACGTGCGAGCGCTAGACAATTAGTCTAATTACTTACATTCTTGTAAAAATGTGATCAGCGTTAATTTGTCAGGTGATCGTGTTAATAATATTAAGAAGTCGCGGAAGGGTTAAATGGGTGTGGCCTAGCATGCGTTAACATGTGACCAAACACGTTCATTATATGATCAAATTTCCGAATGTGTATCAAAATCTAATGCTAGAGAGCATTATGTAAACATTTAGTTATTTGATAGAACCTTATATTTGATGGGATCATCAAAATATATTTGTATGCACTTACAGTATAGTTAGTAGTAACCAATATTATATATTACTTTCGTCAATACTTTTTTAATCATCTATACATCAGACCGGATGTTGATTGCATTGTGCCTCTGGCAAATGTCATCTTTCTGGGAACCTGTCCGGCCATGCGGCAGGACTGGATGCTACGACCTTGCTGGCTAAAGCTTTAGCCACGCCTCTGTTACATAGGATCAAATTCAATCTAGCTAAGTAGGCGTCGTTTAGGTCTTAGTAGTGGATTATGTTTTGGATACACCGTCTTCATGATTGCCTATGGGTACACTAAAACAAATTCTGCACCTGTAACACTCAACCTAGCCGCAGTTTGAACGTCACAGCCTTGTCGGGTCTGGCTACCAACTGACGACAAGGAACCGCAAGAGACGTGTTGGCCATCTTTCTGGAAGTGGAAGAGATCGAACTATCTAACATTCTTTATACTAAATACTGTTCCTGTTTCTCATCGTATAAATCAAAAGAATGAAGGCTGACGCTACTTTCCGTTCAATTTTATTGCGGTGTAGCCTCACTTTGTGTGAGATAAGAAAAGATCAAGTCTGCTGAAAGAACACAGATTCTAGCATCCTATAGATACTTTCGTTATATTTAGCGAACTCATTTAAGGCGTAAAATAAAGAGTCCCTCTTCAGCTATTACAGCTGTTTAGCTTGCGTGTAGTTTACTTTGAAGATATCCTAACCTACGTAGGTTTCTTTGCTATAGGCCGAGATTAGCATTTATGAGTCGCCAAGCGCATGTGTAATAAAGATTTCAGTAGGTGTTAAGATCAACTCGTTTTAAAGCATTAAGTATAGTGTTTTTCAAAAGGTGTTAAAAGGAATTTCTAAAACAAACGAATCTTCTTTTCTGATAGATACTCCGGACGTATCTATCTATTTTATCATTTCTATATTTAACAATCAAATTTGAAAGTGGTTGTCGGCATTTAATATTTTTCTCAAATCAATAAGACATTAGGCTTAAGAAATAGCCGTTTACAATTATGATTGATAAGAGTAAAATTTTTATAATATTGCATATGACAAGAGTCAGTTGTAGCCTATTATTCCAGTTATTGATAGCAAAGGTTATATATAGCTACTATTAGTATACTGCTACTTTAATTGGTGGAGGAAACTTTGCTGTCGACGATTAAGGAAACAGCATCAATAATTGTGCAATGGATGCTTGACAAAAAACATCGCCTAGTCTGTTCCCAGTGCGGCTCGGGTTCCATCAACTGTACGGCAACGCTAAAGTCGCAGTTTGCGTCACGATGCCCTCAGTGCCATTGCTGTTACGCTGCACTGCCAGCCTTGAACTGTGAGGAGTGCATCGCGAACCAGGTGTAACAGCCTACGTCGATTATACTGCTTTTAGGGTTACCAACAGCCGCTCTTATTATTAATTGTTTAAGCACTTTACAATATCCTACCTACTACAGTGTATATATATGCACAGCCTCTGTTCGGCTCGAGCTCTTATAACGATCACCCAGACGACCCCTGGGTGATCTACACCTCTTCTTTTATTATTTTTAGTATTCCCCGAAAGGGGATGCACTGAACCCAGAAGGAGTGCAAAAATGAGACAATGCGCGGGACGGGCGCAGCAAGCTGCCATCCCTGTCCCAAGTTCCAAAGATTGAGTTAATCTTGGAGCCGAGCTATGCCCGGCGTCTCAGAGATTAAACTGAGAAGAACAGATACTACACTTGATCTTAGCCAAAAGGCCGAGAAGCGATAACCAACCATGGGAGATGCGCTCATCATATTGGGGTGTGATGAACTGACACTTGTGGGCGATGAAGTTATCGCTTTCGATCGATTTGACTTGTTGGCCTTGCAGTATCAGTTATTTGTGCAGTGCTGTAGTAGACAAGGAGCGTAAGCAATATTGGAGCCGTCGTTTGTAAACGTACTGGCTTCACGTTTTGGGCGTGGCTTATTAAGTTGTGGCGAATACGTTTCAAGAACGTCGCGCAACTTCTCGACTGCGTTCAAAGGTTGGGGTCGTCGTTCTTTTACGTAAATGTCTGCCGTACGAGCTCAAAAGCAAAGCAAGTTGACGAAAAAGAATAGTCACGGGCAAGTGGGCGTGTCTACTTGTAACGTCCTTCATCTCATTTGATCAAATTGGAAATTCAGAGTGAGTACGTGTACATCTCAAAGTGTAGTGCTGCTGTCGGCTTGCAATTTGCAAAATATGTAGATAATTATCAAACACAATTACTTAATGATTTATGTTATGTTTATACAAATCAACATCAATTACTTATTAATTGAATTTTGCAGGTCGATTTCCTTTATCCAACATATTTCAGTGACTGTGTGCAAGTTTTTCAGAAACTGATAAAGAGATATTACGATCATATGCATGAGGTCCGAGGCTTAACAATCGTGCGAGCGAGGCGCCAATTCTAAATTTAACATTATTTAACTTTAAAGTTACGTACAAGTATTAAGTTTTTAGATCAATTAGATATTTAGCATCTTTTCAGCACTCTGCTGATGTAGTGCATGTGTTTGTAATATTTACCGTCATGCAAATGATGAATGTAGATAACATCTTGTTTACTGTGCAGTGTATATATATAGTATTGTTTTAAATAAGAAATTAATTATCAAAAAATCTGAATTGTTTAGAATTGATTAATCACTAATCTGGCATCAATTTTGTATACAGACACCTTATATTTGATTGCAGAAAGTAACTGATACAATTGAAACTAATTTTTTTGACAACATCGAGAGTAGTACTTTAAAAATTATGTACTTATTTCTTTCTTTCTTTCTTTCTTTCTTTCTTTCTTTCTTTCTTTCTTTCTTTCTTTCTTTCTTTCTTTCTTTCTTTCTTTCTTTCTTTCTTTCTTTCTTTCTTTCTTTCTTTAATTCCGGTATTAAAATTAAAGTATTAATTTATATTAAAAGATCTAAAATGTGTTAATAAAAATTGTTATTATAAATGCACTGTTTAAATGTTGAGCAATTACAAGTATTGATAATGGCGCAAATAAAATTGAGTTGCTGTTGATATGATAGATTGATCCGTCTCCATGAGAGAGCGCAAGGTCAGGAATTTGCAATTTTTTATGTCCACACTATTAAGCTCTTGTTCTCTCAGAACGCAAAATCGGCTGTAAAGATGAAGATCTATTCTGATTGTCACCGACACTAAACACTACGCCATACCCTCTTTAGGAGTATGGCAAGAAGTGGGTACAGGAGATCTCAAATATGGTTTTTAAAAATATCATTTTGTATTGCCAAGATCTATATAAACGTTCCTCTTTCTTGCTTGGGATTGCATGCAAGCAATGATAATGAAATATTTTGTAGGGTCTAGTATCTTCCCCCGTCGAGGGGGCCACCTCCCTAGGCGCCCGATACGGAGGAAGTTCTGAGAGAGAAAGTTGCGCTATTAGACAAATAGCTTCTACAGTATACACCCACAGAATGGTGTGGTGTGCTCTATAGAGTAGACTTGCGCCCTAGTAGACAAATGACATCAACGGTCTATAGCCACAGAATCGCGTGGTGTGCTCCATAGAGGAAAATTGCGCTCAATTAGAGAAATACATTCTACAGAATATAACAGCAGAATTGTCTGTAGCATAAATTACCGATTCACTGCAAACGGAGGTATAACCCCAAAAGCCGTTGTTTCTACAACGATAAAAGCCCTGCGACAGCAGGCAAAGAATATCGGACTCAAGGAATACTCTCGCCTACGAAAACAGGATCTTGTAGCGCGTATCTCTGAAATCCGAGGCCCAGAGAATGGAGGTCTAACTCCTAAACCCGTTGTTTTAACAACGATCAAAGCTCTGCTACAGCAGGCCAAGAACATCGGACTCAAGAGATACTCTCATCTGCAAAAGGAGAGCTTGTAGAGTTCATCGCCAGTGCCTGAGACTTACAAATGTCTCAACGAATACAACGTGCCACTCAAACTTTGCGCTACTCAGCTCTGTGTGGTGTAGTAGACAACCCAGAGCAATATCATGCCGATCTACAAAAAATCGCGAATATCCGACGTTTTCCAGCAAGCCAAGAAGATGGTGAAAGAGCTCCAAAGTATTCAATATCGTCTAGCCACTCTCGATAGGTTTCGAAGCAAGATGTTTCGTAAACCCCTGCCGACACGCATCGTGAAGGAAGGAGTCGCCATACTTGAGAAGCAAGACAGCGAACAGGAAAGGACGAACAAAAGACGTAGGATTCTGACATTCAGATTCCGTCGTAAAGTATGAGGTGCCTTCACCGACAGGATAATGAAAAAGTTGACAAACCGCTTGCAGACGTCATTCTACCTTAGCTATTCGTGTCAACAACTGCAGAAAACTAGCTTCTAGTACACCCAGCTAGATATAGCTAGGATCTATCACGACATTACGATCAATTGGAAGCAGCGCCAGATGTACCCCTGTCGTGGGAGCAGCATTCATGACAGCATGACGTTATGACATGTGCAAGTATAAAAAGATTAAGATTCAAATGAAAGAGCAGCAAATTGTGACAGATGATCCTGGAAAAGAATCAAGTGATCCGGTGGATATAGGGAGGTGAGAGCCTCAAAAGGAATGTGGAGACGATAGATGATGATAAGTTGTTTGGGTAGTCAATGGTTTTAGAGTACTACAGAATGCTAATTGTTAGAAGAGGCGTGTGATGAAAGATGCGCACGCGTAGGATTACCTTTAGAAGCGTACGCTTTCTCAGTTCAGTCTTGTGGCATTAGGCGTATCGATAGAGACAGAAATCATTAATATTGATCAGGTTTCTAAAAGCAATAGAGAAATATCCGTGCTTGTGGAAGTGGATAGTAATTATTACATTAAGCTGCGCATACAACTTCAGATATAAGACTAGCGATGTTTAATCAAAGTAAATCATGTTATAGTTATAAACAAATACTATAAATCTTTTAAGTAATCAAATCTTTACAGTATTTAATAGTAAAAATAGAAATACCAATTGCATGTGACCACAAAGTCAAAAAATGATGTTATATACCAGTGTCTGTATTCAAAGTAACAGATAAGAGACGTTCGTGGTGAACTGATTTACTTCTTGCCTAATTCTGGAACTTGACGCAATATCCAAGGTCTGTGTTTCTGAACGTCAGTGTAGACACTATAATGTTCACCACATCCCTTCGACCAGCTGATGAGTCCGATGACGGTGCTTTTTCCGTTAGAGTCGACATGCATCAACCCTCCTCCACTGTCGCCATTACAGGCACCTACACCACCAGATTCATAACCAGTACATAGGTGACTGTTGCGAATATTGATTCCTTGCTTCTTGTAAGCCTCTTCACAGTCTTCTCTTGCAACAATAGGGACTTTAGCACAATGCAACTCATCTGGCTGCAATGAGCTTTTTTCAGTAATACCCCATCCTGTAATAACCATTTCAGTCTTAGAGTTCACAAGAGGAGTGTTGCGCTCGGGGATAACTGCAGTATTAGTGTCAGGTCCAAGTACAACGTCAGCTTCTAGTTCCAGAAGAGCAATGTCATGTTGTGGTGGTTGAAAATCACTGCTTGCTGTGTATTCATCATGAACAAAAGAGTTTGTCACACGAAACACTTGGCCCTCGCCCTCAAGAAATCCACTAAAGTAGTTCTTGGATCCGACCATTGCTAGAACCATAGTCATGTTGGTAAGACAGTGTGCTGCTGTTAAGACCCATCGTTTGTGAACCAGCACACCACCACAACGTTTTGTGCGCTTGTCTGGAGTTAAAAGCATCAGTCCGACCTGCCAGGGCGCAGTCCATTCATCTTGACAGACTGATTTGCCTTCAGTATCCTGAATGGGAGAATCTGTGTCTCTGCCTCCAAATATTGCTCGTTGAATTTGAGGTACAGATGTAGACGTTCCATCTGGTAAATGAGTATCATTGTCTTCTACATTCTCCTTTGCTTGAATCGATTGCTTTATACTAGAATCCATGACTTGTAATTGTGACTTGAAATCATCAAGAACTGTCTGTAGTTGAGGATGAAAGATATCATTAGCTATTGCTGTCTGTAAATCTTCTGTCCTCAGTGGACTGTCTGATTCTTTCTCTAGAAGCAACAGTTGTGTGTATTTGTATCTGTAGGCGCCTGTAGAAAAAGTAATTAATATTAACGTATTTCACAATGCCTCTGAGTGGTCAAACAGATCTTACTTTGTTTCATAACGGGAGCAGTACTAATCCAAGATGTAGTGATTGTAAGGCAACTGAGTAGTATCTTCAATCCAATCCCGTTCATCTCCTATTGTCAGTGGAGCTGCTTTACCAGTGAACTGTCTGACAGCACAAATCTCCAGTATAAATACAATCATGGCAGGATGTATTAATTAATGCTAATCGCTAAACGTTCAGGCTGGTCAATGACTTGGCATGTCTCACCAGTTTCAACGTTTCCACGAGGACATCAAGCAAACCGCGGATGTGGGCACTAATATAATTACTGGGAAACCCCACATGACGTAATGGCGGTGTAGATTGCGTAGCCTACAACCTACATCTGCCCAACGTTTACTTTTGACTTGTTGATTGAAGACGCCACCTGACTGAGTGCGAGTGCGTCATAACAAGGCCTCGATCTTCGACGCTACAGTACGTCTCCGTATCATACGGTTGGCAACCCTGAGTGTCTGTAACACCAGACGGTCGAGTAGATAGGTAACACGTTCACAATGATCTTGTGCAAACTTGCTGTTTACAAAGTGAGAAAACCGTCAGTCTGGAGTTAGCCGGTCAACGTCATGTATCTGCTTCCGCTCAAAAGGCTCGCGTTGCATTCTCTGACCAGCTGGGGTGCTCTCCGGGTATGCAAATGTAGGACTAGTAATGAACTTTAACGCGACTTTTGACACTATTACATAAATATACGACTTTGTAACCCCGCGGATATTAGCATCAAACCTTACAAGCGAGAGTTCAGAAAACTATACGTTTCCTAACAAGTGTAAAGGTGTCATGATCACGAAGAAGGTCTCTTGCACGACCCACAAAAGCAAACCACCAGATGTACTGTAGTAACATTCCCACGCTTTTCGTTTCGTGAGCACTAGACGTCTACGTACTCTACGTCACTGTGTCGTAGTTTCTCTATCACCACAGCAGCGATTATCAGAGCTGTGGGTGTTCTCAGGCGGTCTCGTCTAGATGGTGATGAGTAACGTCAATAGATTGTCTACTACTTAGTAATAATTAATTTAGAGTGTATAGTATTACATGTAAATGTAGGAACAACCGACACGCTGCTGCACTTCACATACCAAAAATACCACAGACTAACAGACAGTGCAATTGCGGCAACCACTCGAATACTATCTTTATTCAACTTCAGGTACACTACGTATACTTACTACCATAGTACACGTAACCTTTACTACTATAGTAGCTAGTGTCCAACCGCTTACACACAACCTACTTGTAAACTCGATCTCTAGTATGGCGTGTAATCAGTGTCAACATTACGCCGGTATTACTTCTATTTACTTAGGTCGGTCGCACACTCAATGAGGTCGGTCCTATACGTCAATGAGGTCGGTCCTATACGTCATGAGGTAGGTCCGAGACGTCAAGAGGTTGGTCGCTAAGTCAATGAGGTCGGTTCTATACGTCAATGAGGTCGGTCCTAAACGTCATGAGGTAGGTCCGAGACGTCAAGAGATTGGTCGCTAAGTCAATGCGGTCGGTCCTAGCTAGACGTCATGTGAGGTCTGTCGTAGATATACTCAATGAGGTCGGTCGTAGACTTACTCAATGAGGTCGGTCTTACACTCAATGAGGTCGGTCCTACACTCAATACGTGAGGTCGAAAAAAATATGTTTCATACGTACATACCCAACTAAAAGTTTAGCCTTTAAGACGCACGTGCGCGAAGGTCACGTGATCTATCGTCGCTTGTTTCAAACATTCCAAACTTAGATCTAGAATAACTTATACATGTACGGGGTGTCAAAATCGCTATTGATATAAATTTGTCTACAAGACTGTTACATATCAATGAGTCATGACGGACATCATCTACAGACCAACATCTAGGGCTAGCAGACCGATATCATGAAGTAGGAGACCTCATCGACCTCATCGACTTAGCGACCGACCTCATTGTTTGCCTAACGACCGACCTTATTGACATAGCAAGCGACCTCATTGAGTGTGCGACCGACCTAAGTAAATAGAAGTAATACCGGCGTAATGTTGACACTGATTACACGCCATACTAGAGATCGAGTTTACAAGTAGGTTGTGTGTAAGCGGTTGGACACTAGCTACTATAGTAGTAAAGGTTACGTGTACTATGGTAGTAAGTATACGTAGTGTACCTGAAGTTGAATAAAGATAGTATTCGAGTGGTTGCCGCAATTGCACTGTCTGTTAGTCTGTGGTATTTTTGGTATGTGAAGTGCAGCAGCGTGTCGGTTGTTCCTACATTTACATGTAATACTATACACTCTAAATTAATTATTACTAAGTAGTAGACAATCTATTGACGTTACTCATCACCATCTAGACGAGACCGCCTGAGAACACCCACAGCTCTGATAATCGCTGCTGTGGTGATAGAGAAACTACGACACAGTGACGTAGAGTACGTAGACGTCTAGTGCTCACGAAACGAAAAGCGTGGGAATGTTACTACAGTACATCTGGTGGTTTGCTTTTGTGGGTCGTGCAAGAGACCTTCTTCGTGATCATGACACCTTTACACTTGTTAGGAAACGTATAGTTTTCTGAACTCTCGCTTGTAAGGTTTGATGCTAATATCCGCGGGGTTACAAAGTCGTATATTTATGTAATAGTGTCAAAAGTCGCGTTAAAGTTCATTACTAGTCCTACATTTGCATACCCGGAGAGCACCCCAGCTGGTCAGAGAATGCAACGCGAGCCTTTTGAGCGGAAGCAGATACATGACGTTGACCGGCTAACTCCAGACTGACGGTTTTCTCACTTTGTAAACAGCAAGTTTGCACAAGATCATTGTGAACGTGTTACCTATCTACTCGACCGTCTGGTGTTACAGACACTCAGGGTTGCCAACCGTATGATACGGAGACGTACTGTAGCGTCGAAGATCGAGGCCTTGTTATGACGCACTCGCACTCAGTCAGGTGGCGTCTTCAATCAACAAGTCAAAAGTAAACGTTGGGCAGATGTAGGTTGTAGGCTACGCAATCTACACCGCCATTACGTCATGTGGGGTTTCCCAGTAATTATATTAGTGCCCACATCCGCGGTTTGCTTGATGTCCTCGTGGAAACGTTGAAACTGGTGAGACATGCCAAGTCATTGACCAGCCTGAACGTTTAGCGATTAGCATTAATTAATACATCCTGCCATGATTGTATTTATACTGGAGATTTGTGCTGTCAGACAGTTCACTGGTAAAGCAGCTCCACTGACAATAGGAGATGAACGGGATTGGATTGAAGATACTACTCAGTTGCCTTACAATCACTACATCTTGGATTAGTACTGCTCCCGTTATGAAACAAAGTAAGATCTGTTTGACCACTCAGAGGCATTGTGAAATACGTTAATATTAATTACTTTTTCTACAGGCGCCTACAGATACAAATACACACAACTGTTGCTTCTAGAGAAAGAATCAGACAGTCCACTGAGGACAGAAGATTTACAGACAGCAATAGCTAATGATATCTTTCATCCTCAACTACAGACAGTTCTTGATGATTTCAAGTCACAATTACAAGTCATGGATTCTAGTATAAAGCAATCGATTGAAGCAAAGGAGAATGTAGAAGACAATGATACTCATTTACCAGATGGAACGTCTACATCTGTACCTCAAATTCAACGAGCAATATTTGGAGGCAGAGACACAAACTCTCCCATTCAGGATACTGAAGGCAAATCAGTCTGTCAAGATGAATGGACTGCGCCCTGGCAGGTCGGACTGATGCTTTTAACTCCAGACAAGCGCACAAAACGTTGTGGTGGTGTGCTGGTTCACAAACGATGGGTCTTAACAGCAGCACACTGTCTTACCAACATGACTATGGTTCTAGCAATGGTCGGATCCAAGAACTACTTTAGTGGATTTCTTGAGGGCGAGGGCCAAGTGTTTCGTGTGACAAACTCTTTTGTTCATGATGAATACACAGCAAGCAGTGATTTTCAACCACCACAACATGACATTGCTCTTCTGGAACTAGAAGCTGACGTTGTACTTGGACCTGACACTAATACTGCAGTTATCCCCGAGCGCAACACTCCTCTTGTGAACTCTAAGACTGAAATGGTTATTACAGGATGGGGTATTACTGAAAAAAGCTCATTGCAGCCAGATGAGTTGCATTGTGCTAAAGTCCCTATTGTTGCAAGAGAAGACTGTGAAGAGGCTTACAAGAAGCAAGGAATCAATATTCGCAACAGTCACCTATGTACTGGTTATGAATCTGGTGGTGTAGGTGCCTGTAATGGCGACAGTGGAGGAGGTTTGATGCATGTCGACTCTAACGGAAAAAGCACCGTCATCGGACTCATCAGCTGGTCGAAGGGATGTGGTGAACATTATAGTGTCTACACTGACGTTCAGAAAGACAGACCTTGGATATTGCGTCAAGTTCCAGAATTAGGCAAGAAGTAAATCAGTTCACCACGAACGTCTCTTATCTGTTACTTTGAATACAGACTCTTGTATATAACATCATTTTTGACTTTGTGGTCACATGCAATTGGTATTTCTATTTTTACTATTAAATACTGTAAAGATTTGATTACTTAAAAGATTTATAGTATTTGTTTATAACTATAACATGATTTACTTTGATTAAACATCGCTAGTCTTATATCTGAAGTTGTATGCGCAGCTTAATGTAATAATTACTATCCACTTCCACAAGCACGGATATTTCTCTAATGCTTTTAGAAACCTGATCAATAGTAATGATTTCTGTCTCTATCGATACGCCTAATGCCACAAGACTGAACTGAGAAAGCGTACGCTTCTAAAGGTAATCCTACGCGTGCGCATCTTTCATCACACGCCCCTTCTAACAATTAGCATTCTGTAGTACTCTAAAACCATTGACTACCCAAACAACTTATCATCATCCATCGTCTCCACATTCCTTTTGAGGCTCTCACCTCCCTATATCCACCGGATCACTTGATTCTTTCCCAGGATCATCTGTCACAATTTGCTGCTCTTTCATTTGAATCTTAATCTTTTTATACTTGCACATGTCATAACGTCATGCTGTCATGAATGCTGCTCCCACGACATGGGTACATCTGGCGCTGTTTCCAATTGATCGTAATGTCGTGATAGATCCTAGCTATATCTAGCTGGGTGTACTAGAAGCTAGTTTTCTGCAGTTGTTGACACGAATAGCTAAGGTAGAATGACGTCTGCAAGCGGTTTGTCAACTTTTTCATTATCCTGTCGGTGAAGGCACCTCATACCTTACGACGGAATCTGAATGTCAGAATCCTACGTCTTTTGTTCGTCCTTTCCTGTTCGCTGTCTTGCTTCTCAAGTATGGCGGCTCCTTCCTTCACGATGCGTGTCGGCAGGGGTTTACGAAACATCTTGCTTCGAAACCTATCGAGAGTGGCTAGACGATATTGAATATTTTGGAGCTCTTTTACCATTTTCTTGGCTTGCAGGAAAACGTCGGATATTCGCGATTTTTTTGTAGATCGGCATGATGTTGCTCTGGGTTGTCTACTACACCACACAGAGCTGGGTAGCGCAAAGTTTGAGTGACACGTTGTATTCGTTGAGACATCTGTAAGTCTCAGGCACTAGCGATGAACTCTACAAGCTCTTCTTTTTCCAAGTGAGAGTGTCTCTTGAGTCCGATGTTCTTGTCCTGCTGTAGCAGAGCTTTGATCGTTGTTAAAACAACGGGTTTAGGAGTTAGACCTCCATTCTCTTGGCCTCGAATTTCAGAGGTACGCGCTACAAGATCCTGTTTTCGTAGGCGAGAGTATCCCTTGAGTCCGATATTCTTTGCCTGCTGTCGCAGGGCTTTTATCGTTGTAGAAACAACCGCTTTTGGGGTTATACCTCCGTTTGCAGTGAATCGGTAATTTATGCTACAGACAATTCTGCTGTTATATACTGTAGATTATATTTCTCTAATTGAGCGCAATTTTCCTCTATGGAGCACACCACGTGATTCTGTGGCTATAGACCGTTGATGTTATTTGTTTAATAGGGCTCAAATCTACTCTATAGAGCACACCACACCATTCTGTGGGTGTATACTGTAGGAGCTATTTGTCTAATAGCGCAACTTTCCTCTCTCAGAACTTCCTCCGTATCGGGCGCCTAGGGAGGTGCGCGCCCTCGACAGGGAAAGATACTAGACCCTACAAAATATTTCATTATCATTGCTTGCATGCAATCCCAAGCGGGAGAGAGAAGCGTTTATATGGCAATACAAAAGGGTATTTTTAAAAGCCATATTTGAGAACACCCGTACCCTCTTCTTGCCACACTCCTAAAGAGGGTATGGCGTAGTGTCTAGCCTTGGTGACGATCAGAATAGATCATTATCTTTACAGTCAATCTGCGTTCTGAGAGAACAAGAGCTTGAAAGTGTGGACATAAAGGATTGCCAAGTCCTGACCTTGCGCATTCTCATGGAGACGTATCAATCTATCATATCAACAGCAACTCAATTTCATTTGCGCCATTATCAATACTTGTAATTACTCAACATTTATTTTAAGTAGTACATATATGAAACTTAGATCTAACAACCATTCACTGGTTGAAAACATGTTTCCAGTTCATTTCTTGATAAGAGTGAAAGATGTTGCGAATCTCCAACTAGTTGTTGCATTAGTAGATTGTGTTTCGTTGCACGTTGCACTGAAATGGACAAAAGAAATATTGCAAATGTGTGGATGTCTAATACTGCCGTCACCAGATGGAGGTTATTGATATCAAATTTCTTCAAAAGCTTGATATGTTGAATCATTAGTTGCAGTCAATACAACTATACTGTAATCGTATTTGGCGGAGTAGGCTTTAAATATGCCTCCTTATGTGGATCTACTTATAATGAAGCATGGCTAATACACCTACAACTAATTTAACGGAGACAAGCTACCTGCAGAGACGTTTCCATTCTGTTCGACATAGCGCAGACTATAATCATGCAGCGGTCATCATGCAGTCGAAATGTACTGACAAGATAATTTTGAGGCATGCCGAGATGATTTCTGGGTGCTTGATATTAAAACCGAAGAATGGTCTTAAACTGAAGGCTAGCACTGAAAGACAAACTTTTCAGATTTTTTGTTGTGCGATTACTCTGCTTACTCAACACCGGGTCTACTACTAATCACTGTCATCTACAAATATCTTTATGCAAGTAACGGTTCAATCAAGAAACATTAATGCTTATGTTACACTTCAAACTGTTGCACAGTAGTGTATCTATGGTGGAGGGCCTGCTGGGGTCACGTGCCCCTCAAAATTTGGCTCCTTTTAAAATATTGATCCTATAATTTGCAAATTGCAAAGTTATTTTCAATTTTTAAGATTATCTTGTCATTCAGTGATTGTTAATGCCCATGACAATGCTGATAATGATAATGATTACAGTAATATTAATTAAATCGAAATTATATTCCGTAAAAAAATTACCAAAACTTGTTGTCACGTGACATCGATCAACAGTAGCACGCGTTCTTAATACGACCTAATGTTTTTGTCTAACGCAAATTTAAAGAAACAGGCTTTCCGGAAGCGACACGAAAAAGACAGTATATTATCTTTCTTTAAGCCTAAACGGTAAGTCATTCTTAGTTCATGGCCTGTAGGTTTCATTAGGGAGAAGTGGTATAGTAATCATGAAATGGTGTCATTTGAGGCGGAGTCTGCAGCACGGGAAGTATAATCTCTCTCTGACTTGATATACCATTCTTGCCAGTAAAAGAAACTTTCGTAAACCTGCTCAAAGTCTTGAAAATTGCATTGAAATTATAGGTGTCTCTGTCTCGTCAAGTAAGTGTTCACTTTAATTTTTGAAATGAATAAAGACCAAATTTGGGCAGACATTAGACAAATAGCCTAGATCTTCTGGCCAGAGCAATGAATATGTCTAGTAAGATAGACTTGGAACCAGCTGTAGACAGGTTTGCCGCAGTAGACAAAACAGAAGAATTAATTGAAAAGGTAAACCGTTATACTAAGAGTAGAAATACAGATTTGAAAAATCTTCCAGTGTGCCCTAAGTCTTGCACTGTGGCTACGCCACTGTGTTGCATCTCAATGCATCGTTTAAAGGAAACGAAAATTTAAACGGTACGATGACTTTACCGATATCAAACTCTTTGTGTTGGAAAGGATTTATTGTTATGTTTGACACAATTCAAGTAAGTATCAAATATTTAGCGGGCAAATGTCCAGCTGAATTTACATTAATTTAATCTATCAGACAAAAATTGCACGTTATTTTCTGATTGTGAATGCATTAAATATTTCTGTGTTTAAATGTGTTAGTAACATTCAACATCGGAGCTCGCAAAATTTTGGAGTACACAGTTTGCGATTTCGAAGGCGGTAATAGCGAAGTGTGTAGTCAATTTCAGCGAGAAAAGTTTGCGACTAGTCTTCCGTTGTCCTACCGGTTCTACATGCCAATGTCCTACCTACTGACTGAAAGGAGCAGGGATCGTTGTATTTGTTGCTGTTGCTTTCGCTGGAATATCAGCATTTCTGTAACTTCTCAACAGAAAAGAATGAACGAACAAGCTTTGCCAAATGAAGTGAGAGTGTTGAGCAACGTATGTAAATAATAGATGTAGATGAAGTAAGATCTAAAGGACAAATTGGATCTAGAGCATTTGGATCAGTTAACATCGCTTTTACATTTGAGGTCGTAAATAAAATGGTGGCTATTGGTTTACCCAAGTCTATAGAGAAGACTTTGAAACGGAGATAATGTTCATCAGAACTGTAGGACACAAGAAAATCGTTCTCTGCAAGAAGTCCCAAGCTGGAGACGTTCCTTTTTCTTAATGAATATATGAAGCGCGGATCTCTAAGAAATGTACCATACGATTTATCGAATGATATCGATTATGAGCGCAATTAAGCTTTCATTTGCCATGGATGCAGAAAGAGATATCCATTTTCTTCACACAATAGAAACGCCTCAAAGACATCGAAATCTGAAAAGCGATAATCTTGTGGTAAGCAGAGAATGAATTGTTCACGTAGCTGATTACGGTTTAGGGAGGAACGTTAGAAGTAACGCCAGAAGACTCGACAGGCGAAAGGTAAAAACAGGCAATATCGCTCTGATCAACAACGGATTTCTCTATACTTCCCAAACGGGAAGGTTTATCTTATGCGGGTGTTAGAAGTGCGAGATTGCGAGCTCCGGAATTAACTCTTCGTGAACTATACAATACCGCAGTATAGGCTTACAGGTTTTCTATCATAAGAAAATTTTAGCAAGGTAATGGTGACATAAGCGTTCCGTGCAGTTTTGGAATTATGCTGTGGGAAGTCTGGACCAGACATCTTAGCTTTCATACAATCAATACAAATTTGATTGTCAAGTGACTGACGCCGTAGTTGTAAACGAAAGAACCGTGATTGCTCACAATTGTCCATAGCCGTAAGCCGTGATTATAGAAGACTGCTCGTCACCCAAACCATTAACCAGACTTTCGTTCGGTTATGCTATTTCGCAACTTGAATCTCTCCAGAGAATACAGATGACAATCTTGCATGGATTTCAATAGCAACATTCAGTGCTATCTAGAAAACTACTTCACGCAATTAGTGCAATTTAGAGGTACCATGCAAAGCTGTAAATAATTTTGGAGTTGTTTGCACGCTAACCTAGTAACACTACTGTCTTTTACTGTAATCGAGAAAGCGACATACATTGTGAAACAGAATTATAGACACCACAGTCGGCTTACGAGAAGGCATTCCACCAAAGCTTAAACGCAAGCAACGTTGTCACCTGCTGGCTGGGATCCGAAAGTCAGCAGCGTGGCGTTCACATCCACTACGCCAAATGCGGACACAGTGGTGAGGGTTGGATCAAGGGCGCTCCCATCCCACAGTAGAGCCGGTTAATGTATTTCAGTTACACGGGTGTCCAAAGCATGACCCCAACGCAAACAGACTGTACAAAGCCAATTGCTTTGCAAGTACAATACTCATTAAGGAACAATAAATTGCATTGTACAATCACCAGTTGGAGAAAGTGAAACGCTCGATAATTGAACACAGACGCGACTTTGACTTGTATATGGGTATTATTTACAAGATGTCGGTCAAGCAGCAACTGTCTCTTCCTAGCAGAGAAGGCAATTTCGTTTGGCTTGCCATCTATACGAATGACTGGTGATGAAGTCATTGTGGCAGACGACAGACCTCCAGACGACGAACGCATATTGGTCATAGTAAAAGCTAACAATACGTACCTATCATCTTTAAGATTTTATATAGGTGAAAACAAACAGAATAAAAAGTTCAGTTATCGACTGTTTCGTTTGGGGTAAGGGTATGGGGTCTGGCTAACAACAAAAGGTTTTCGATTTTGTAAAATGTTAATAAGTAAATACTGACTGCCTCTTTATCCTATTGTAGTAAGATAATATTTAACAAAGAAGACAATAATACTCGTTGACAGTTGCTGCACGGAACGTGAATATATTCAATACAATTGTACATGCATTGCACAAAGTCTGGGGTAATTAATCTACATGCATGCCTTTTGTAGATTCATCATAGGGTTTTGGAATGTTAGACCGCAAGCGACACTCACATCCTCAAAGCTAGCCACTCTCCCTACAACTTTTTACACCTGCCTCGCCTTGCTGTAATTATTCTTATTTATTTATCGCAATTATTCTAAACCAATGGAATTCTTTTTGCTGTATTCTGACTTCAAAGCTTTCGTTAAACTGGAATCAAGCGTTCACGTCACCCCCGAAAAAGCACTTAGTCCGGGATAGTGAAAAACATAGTAACTTGACAACGAAAATTAGACATTTGCATGATAAATTGGGACTTTAATGTTATATGGCTAAAGATATTATTTATTGCCACGAAAGTAGAATCTGGATGTAAATAGCCTTTATTTTAAATTACTGGAGCGACGAAAGACGCGAATGAAATCGTATTAGGTCTTAACAACACAGCAAAATCTACTGATTGAATATACCAGGTTAGTAAACGTAATTTCTAGCAATTAATATGTACGTGCTGCTTCCTAACTACAAAATTGTTAGTTAGATTGTTTCTGGAGAATACATTTTGGAAATAACTTGGCCAAACGAAAATCTGTCTGACAATTCTGAAGAATTAAGCTGCAAGAAAATTCCACAAACTCGATGACCGAGAGTGTGGCCCGTTGTCAGTTGTTATCTACTTTGCAAATCCTCATGGCATAAATAGATTTTTCTAATAATTTAACACATTTTGTGTACTGACATCCTTGTACAATGTCAGTCTAAATCACTTTGACGCCAGTTCGTGAACCATGCGCAATAACTTATCGCTGATGAGACGGAGGCACTTGAATTTCTCCATAGATGTCCATCGAAGCTTCTGACATATAGATCTGCTATGCGCGGAATATGTCACCTTTTATCTTTGCTTTATTACAACGACTCCCAAAAAGCCTTCACGAGCCAATTATTTTTAATACCTTTTGGCAACGACTTTTGTACAATCACATTGTTGTTGAGTCTTGATTTACATGATGTCGCATATTGTACACACACACATACACACACACACACACACACACACACACACACACACACACACACACACAAATTGCTGTTTCCAAATTACTATAATTACTTACAAGTGGTATGTAAGTTGTTAACGGTCTTCAGATACAACAAATTATTGATACATTGATAAAATCAATGTAATTGAAAGAATTGTTATAATAGAAAGTCAAAGAAATCAGACTGCGACATCAAAGACGAAGACAGCGTTACGAAATTTTGCTAATTCAATGAGTTTTAATTCGATGAGTTTTAGTGTTTTAAATTTGATCATCATTTTGGTAATACGCCTTTATTGCATTTATTGTCAACAGTGCAGTTAACTGCTTCCAAATATTAATTTTAGTGCATTTATAAATTAGATTGTTGAGGGTGTAGTTATTTATGTCTGAAATTGTGTTATATATCGGTCATTCTGGAAATTCCATTCGTAGATATAAATAACTTTCTTTTAATAATATAATTAACTTTATTAATCGTTATTTATGTACCAATGAAAAGATTTGAGGCATTTTGCGCTTTCTCGGGAAACCACGAGTCTTATGATTCAAGTTTTTTGTCGTCAAAAGAAATTCTAGATCCTCTGATGATCAATTCGCTAACATGTGTTGAATTGGCATGCAGGCAAGTTTTCGAAGCAATCGGCAAGTTTTTTTATCACCCCCAGTTTAATCGAATTACTACCAGCAGATGTGCATGCGGTTAATAACCTGAACATGTTGAATCATTGAAGTAGACTCATTGAGAAGCCGAAAAGACACAGCTGGATGTGACATTATGTCACACTAGAAAAAACACTTTCGCAGTTCCTTTAATTTAGTAAACGCCGAACTAATGGACGGTTTCTTTGTCAAATATCTTTCTTTGCCGCTTTGCATGGATGAGTACCGTGGGACATTTTGCACATGCATGTGTTCCCGGGAAAGAAGTTAAATTTTTATTAACTCTATTTATTTAGACCAGCTAGATTACTTCTCTCCTGACTGTCTATTTATAAATTAAAAAGGTCCACGCCATTGAACTCTAATTTCTTACTGTAACAATTATTAAGAGAGTTTTTAAATCAGTTGCTTATAAAATATATTTTATAATAGTTTGTTTGTACTTGTAGTATATATATATATATATATATATATATATATATATATATATATATATAACAATCGGTAATGCCAGATCAGCAATTAAGCAATTCTAAACATAACGGAATTTTGGATAAATAAATTTATTATTTACAAGATTGCTGCAAATTACTTACTATAAATTTAGCAAGATGGTGGCTTTTATAAATTATACAAGGATGTTAAACATCTGATTAATCAATGGATCTTTCCAGTCAAGATCTGTGTATGATAGCAAGAACCTTTAACCGACACTATAGCCTTAGTGATTTACAGATATAACATTTAGAGTAAAATACAAATGATGAGATATATACGGTGCTTATATAAATGGCAAATTTTTCTATCCACAGTTTGGAAAACGTTTGCCACACTAAATCTGTTTACAGGTTGTACATACGAGGCCTAATTGGCATAAAGTTGAAGCACAATTTCATTGGATCACATGCAAACAAATTGTTTTTTGGATCAACTATTTGAAATATTTATCTTTATAAATTGCATACTACGTGATAACATATCCAAAAGAAATACGCTACCATGTTTGCGTAACAAAATTCAAATTGCAATAAAATGAAATTGTGGAAGATTTAATTATACACTAAGCTAGACAAGTTGCATGAAGTTGTTTACCAGCAACAAAACACATCACATCTTATCTGCAACATTATATCTACTTGTTGTCTAAAGATTTAAGTTGCGAAATAACTTGACCGAACGAAAGTCTGTCTGATGGCTGGGTGACCAGCAATTTTTCATTATCATGGTTAACGGCTGTGGACAACGTGCGTAAAAGAAGGAGATCACAATAATTAGCTACGAGCGTAAAGAAGGACACCACAATGAGTGGTGGAATGCTTCGCGAGAAGCTCACTCTAAACGGGCTGAATTGACTTCCGGTCTGTCTGTCGGTATGTTTGTATGTTTGTAACTATGTTTGTTTGTAAGCGTGTGTCACGCTCGGGGAGTTTTTAGCCAATCAGCAATCGTTTTGGGACGCTAAACGTAGGTGACGTAATACTAGCTTGTCAGCGTGAATCACTCTCGGGAATTTGTAGAGCCAATCAGCAGACCTTTGGCACATCAACAATGGGTGACGTAACAATCCCGCGCAATATGACAGAAAAGCCGAGATGTCGTAAACCTCCATTTTACGGTCAAACTGTCGTCAAACCGAGAAGCGCAGAGTAAAAATCAGGTAATAGTTGTTCGCGTTTGTTACTTTTTACAAAAAAATCGCAAAACAAACGAATTTATCGTTCTACAAGAAGCCGAGCTAAGGTCCCATGGGACCATGCATCTAGATAGGCACCGTTGCATAGGCAGCACCAACATGTCATCCGCGATCTTCAAGAGAGCAATATATTCTAAGTAGGACTGATGATAAACGTTCGACGTCGTCTTGCAAGAAAGATTCATAGGAAACGTTGACGCTGCTTAATTAATATCTTCTGGATCCGGTCGCTAGATGTACATGCATGTCGCTTCACAGTATATTCTATGCAGCTAGGAGACGTACACCGATCTCTAGCTACAACGAAATAGCGGAACGAAAGATGGCGACGATTCAATAAAAGTATGATAATTTGATAGTCCATCTCAATAGTTAATTAATTTATTAACTTCCAGTGATACAAGAGCGCTATACATGCAGAATTGAGACATAACGTAGATAACAAGCCCGTGCCGTGCAAGAGTTGCGTAGCTGTGTGAATTCGAAGTAGTGTGGGACATTGATGGTATTTAGTTAATTATCTTTAATCACATTGATAAATTCAGGTGTTTTCAATAAATTGCCGTTTACATTCTAGCATCAATTAAGCTAATAATTAATATGATTAATTAATAATAATGACAATAATTTAACAAAATTTAATAAATATACATTGATATTTACAATAAATACACACACACACACGAAGGACACACACACACACACACACACACACACACACACACACACACACACACACACACACACACACACACACACACACACACAACGTCACTTCTGTCACTTGTGCTGAATTCGAAGTGTAGTGTGGAAATTGATGATATTTAGTTTATTATCTTTAATCACATCGACGCATCCTTGTGTTTTCAAAGAATTATACATTCAAGCAACAAGCTAATGAATAAATAATGATAATGACAATAAATAGACAAAATTAATAAATTTACATTAATATTTATAATAAATACACACGTGCACACACACACACACACACACACACACACACACACACACACACACACACACACAGACACAGACACAGACACAGACACAGACACAGACACAGACACAGACACAGACACACACACACACACACACACACACACACACACACACACACACACACACACACACACACACACACACACACACAACGTCACTTCTGTCACTTGTGCTGAATTCGAAGTGTGGTGTGGGACATTGATAATATTTAGTTAATTATCTTTAATCACGTCGACGCATCCCTGTGTTTTTAAAAAATTATACATTCTAGCAACAAGCTTATGAATTAATAATGATAATGACAATAAATAGACATTTACAAAATTAATAAAATTACATTAATATTCACAATAAATACACACGTGACACACACACACACACACGTGACACACACACACACACACACACACACACACACACACACACACACACACACACACACACACAACAAGCACCTAGATGCAAATATATACGCTCGTAGCTGTGAAGCGACGGTGTAAACACAGCTTCATTTACTAGTTAAGCTACGAGCGTAAAAGAAGTACACCACAATGAGTGGTGGACTGCTTCGCGAGAAGCTCACTCTAAACGGGTTGAATTGACTTCCGGTCTGTCTGTCGGTATGTCGCTATCTATCTATGTTTGTAACTATGTTTGTTTGTAAGCGTGTGTCACGCTCGGGGAGTTTGTCGAGCCAATCAGCAATCGCTTTGGGACGCGAAATGTAGGTGACGTAATACTAGCTTGTCAGCGTGAATCACTCTCGGGAATTTGTTGAGCCAATCAGCAGTCTTTTGGCACATCAACAATGGGTGACGTAACAATCCCGCGCATTATGACAGAAAAGCCGAGATGTCGTAAACCTCCATTTTACGGTCAAACTGTCGTCAAACTAAGAAGCGCAGAGTAAAGTTCAGGTAATAGTTGTATGCGTTTGTTACTTTTTACAAAAGAATCGCAAAACAAACGAATTTATCGTTCTTCAAGACGCCAAGCGAAGGTCCCATGGGACCATGCATCTAGCTCTAAGCACCGTTGCATGCGCACCACCAGCATGTCATCTGCGATCAAGAGAGCAATATGTTCTAAGTAGAACTGATGATGAACGATCGACGTCGTCTTGCAAGAAAGAATCGTGGGAAACGTTGTGTACGCTGCTTTCTTCTGGATCCGGTCGCTAGATGTACATGCATGTCGCTTCACAGTATATTCTATGCAGCTAGGAGACGTACATCGATCTCTAGCTACAACGAATTAGCGGAACGAAAGATGGCGACGATTCAATAAAAGTATGATAATGATTTGATAGTCCATCTCAATAGTTAATTAATTTATTAACTTCCAGTGATACAAGAGCGCTATACATGCAGAATTGAGACATAACGTAGATAAGAAGCCCGCGCCGTGCAAGAGTTGCGTAGCTGTGTGAATTCGAAGTAGTGTGGGACATTGATGATATTTAGTTAATTATCTTTAATCACATTGATAAATCCAGGTGTTTTCAAAGAATTGCCGTTTACATTCTAGCATCAATTAAGCTAGTAATTAATATGATTAATTAACAATAATGACAATATTTTAACAAAATTTAATAAATATACATTGATATTGACAATAAATACACAGACGAAGGACACGCGCGCGCGCGCGCGCACACACACACACACACACACACACACACACACACACACACACACACACACACACACACACACACACACACACACACACACACACAACGTCACTTCTGTCACTTGTGCTGAATTCGAAGTGTAGTGTGGGACATTGATAATATTTAGTTAATTATCTTTAATCACGTCGACGTATCCCTGTGTTTTTAAAGAATTATACATTCTAGCAACAAGCTAATGAATTAATAATGATAATGACAATAAATAGATATTTACAAAATTAATAAAATTTACATTAATATTCACAATAAATACAAACGTGACACACACACACACACACACACACACACACACACACACACACACACACACACACACACAACAAGCACCTAGATGCAAGTATATACGCTCGTAGCTGTGAAGCGACGGTGTAAACACAGCTTCATTTACTAGTTGGTGGACTGCTTCGAGAGAAGCTCATTGACTTCTCGCGAATTGACTCAAGAGGCTGAATTGACTTCCGGTCTGTCTGTCAGTATGTTGCTACCTATGTTTGTTTGTAAGCGTGTGTCACGCTCGGGGCCCAAAACGATTGCTGATTGGCTCGACAAACGCATAACGTAGTTGACGTAATACTAGCTTGTCAGCGTGAATCACTCTCGGGAATTTGTTGACCCAATCAGTAGTCCTTTGGGAGACCTACAATGGGTGACGTAGCAATCCCGTGCATTATGACAGAAAAGCCGATTTGTCATAAACCTCCATTTTACGGTCAAACTGTCGTCAAACCGAGAAGCGCGGAGTAAAGTTTAGGTAATAGTTGTACGCGTTTGTTACTCTTTACAACAGAATCGCAAAACAAACGAGTTCATCGTTCTTCAAGAAGCCAAGATAAGGTCCCACGGGACCATGCATCTAGCTATGCATCGTTGCATGCGCACCACAAGCATGTCATCCGCGATCTTCAAGAGAGCAATATGTTTTATGTAGGACTGATGATGAACGATCGACGTCGTCTTGCAAGAAAGATTCGCAGGAAACGTTGACGCTGCTTTCTTCTGGATGCGTCGCTAGCTGTACATGATGTCGCTTCACAGTATTATCTATGCAGCTAGGAAACGTACTTCGATCTCCAGCTGCAACGAAATAGCGGAACGAAAGATGGCGACGATTCAATAAAAGTATGATAATGATGCCCATCTTAATAGTTAATTAATTTGTTAACTTCCAGTGATACAAGAGTATTATACATGCAGAATTGAGACATAACGTGGATACCAAGCCCGCTCCGTGCAAGAGTTGCGTAGCTGTGTGAATTCGAAGTAGTGTGGACATGATGCTATTTAGTTAATTATGTTTAATCACATTCCTAAACCGATGCGTTTTTAAAGAATTTCCGTTTACATTCTAGCAACAGTTAAGTTAATAATTAATTGATGATAATAACAATAAATAAACAAAATTTAATAAAATTTACATTGGTATTTGCAATAATACACACACACAAACACACTCGTAGTTCTGATGCGACGGTGTAAACATAGTTTCATTTACTAGTAATAGATATGTTACGCCTTTGTATACAGTTTCGGATAAAAAGGCTGTAGGAAGGCGTGACTACAGACAACCTTTAGCTTATGCGACCACTGGCGGCTCAAGTCATTAGGAGCAAAACTTACAGATGTCCGGCCTAATCTGCATTAACAATAGCCACAATAAATGTATCATTTAAAAGCGCAATTAACATGCTTTTCAAATGTGTATGTATTGCAATTTCTGCTTCTACAATGTGGCTACAGTTGCGAATAATAAGTAAGTGACTGTAGTGTACGTGCGCGCGCTAGACAATTAGTCTAAATTACTTACATTCTTGTAGACAGATGATGAGCGTTAATTTGTCTGGCAATCGTGTTAATAATAATAAGAAGTCGCGGATGGGTTAAATGGGTGTGGCCTGGCGTGCGTTAACATGTGACCAAACACGTGCATTATATGATCAAATTCCCGGAGAATTTTAGATTTTGCTTTCCGAATGTGTATCGAAATCCACTGCTAGAGCGCAGTATGTAAACATTTAGTTATTTGATAGAACCTTATATTTGATAGGATCATCAAAATATGCTTATATGCACTTACAGTACAGTTACTAGTAACCAATAATATTATATATTACTTTAGTCGATACTTACTTAATCATCTATACATCAGACCGAATGCTGATTGCATTGTGACTCTGGCAAATGCTATCTTTCTGGAAACCGGTCCGGCCATGCGGCAGGAGTGGATGCTATGGCCTTGCTGGCTAAAGCCTTAGCCACCCCTGAGTTACCAAGGATCAAATTCAATCTAGCTAAGTAGGCGTCGTTTAGGTTTTAGTCGGAGATTATGTTTTGGATACACCGTCTGCATGATTGCCTATGGGTTCACTAAAACAAATTCTGAACCTGTAGCATTCAACCTAGCCGCAGTTTGAACGTCACAGCCTTGTAGTGTCTGGCTACCAACTGACGGCAAGGAACCGCAAGAGACGTGTTGGCCATCTTTCTGGACGTGGAAGAGATCGAACTATCTAAAATTCTTTATACTAAATTCTTTTCCTGTTTCTCTTCGTATAGATCAAAAGAATGAAGGCTGATACTACTTTCCGTTCAATTTTGTTGCGGTGTAGCCTCACTTTCTGTGAGATAAGAATAGATCAAGTGTGCTGAAAGAAAACAGATTCTAGCATCTTATAGATACTTTCGTTATATTTAGAGAACTCATTTGAGACGTAAAATAAAGGATCCCTCTTCAGCTATCACATCTGTTCAGTTTGGGTGTAGTTTACTTTGAAGATATCCTAACCTACGTAGGTTCCTTTGCTATAGGCCGAGCTTAGCATTCACGAGTCGCCAATTATATGTGTAATAAAGATTTCAGTAGGTGTTAAGATCAACTCGTTTTAAAGCGTTAAATATAGTGTTTTCAAACGAGTGTTAAACTGAATTTCTCAAGCAAATCAAACTTGTTTCTGATAGATACTCCGGACGTATGTATCTATATATTTGGTCATTTCTGTATTTAACAATCAAATTTGAAAATGGTTGTCCGCATTTATTGTTTCCCTTAAATCAAGAAGACGTTAGGCTTAAGAAATAGCTGTTTAGTATTATGTTTGATAAGAATAGAAATGTAATAATATTGCATATGACAAGAGTGAGTTGTAACCTATTATTTCCAGTTATTGATATCAAAGGTTTTATATAGCTACTACTAGTATACTGCTACTCTAATTAGTGGAGGAAACTTTGCTGTCGACGATTAAGGAAACTGCATCAATAATTATGCAGTGGTACGACACAAAAAACATCGCCCAGTCTGTTCCCGGTGCGGCTCGCATTCCATCAACGGTACTGTACGACGACGCTAAAAGTCGCGGTTTGTGTCGGCATGTTAACGATACCCTCAGTGCCTTTGTTGTTACGCGGCAATGCCAGCGTTGAACTGCGAAGAGTGCATCGCGAACCTGATGTAACAGTCTACGTCGATTATACTGCTTTTATGGTTACCAACAGCCGATGCTATTTTTTATTGATGACGCACTTTACAATATCCTACCTCCTACTGTATATATGCATCGCTTCTGTCAGTCTCGAGGTCTTATAACGATCACCCAGATGACCCCCGGGTTTCCTACACTTCTTCTTTCATTGGTTTTAGTATTAAATTTTGACGTCATAAGTAGTAAGTATATTGTCGAAAACATTGATAGACAACAATCTTGATGGAGAATGTGAGGTAGCGTCTAGCGTTGTTGAAGATGTGTAAGACATCTTCAACATTCAGATGTGTTAAAGACATACAATCATTGTCTTTACACGCCAATTTTGGTCTCTGGTAATGCAAGTTTGGAAATTTAAGTACAAACGTAAAGTTTGAATATGGGAAAAACTGCCAAGTCATAAAAATTGCACCTTCTTCTTCAGAAGCATCAAGTTATACTCTCAATAGGAACTCCTTTACATTTTCTAAAATATTCCTAGACTTCTTTGATCCACATTCATGGAAAGTATTTATATAAAAATTAAATCTAACAAACATGCTGTGGTGGAAAAACATTTGTACAAATCTATTTCTGACAAAGATATAAGATATTATCACGTACATGAAGTTAGCTTGTAAATCGACAACTGTTGTGTTGTCGCACTTTTCAACAAATTCAACCAAACTCGTAGACGCGTGGATCTATAATCCTAACAACAGCTAGAGACAGGCGCGTAGCTCGCTCGGAATCTAGGAGAGTTGCCAACTCTGAAGCGACCAACGTGATGGGACTGTATGACTATTTAATATGGTGTAGTTCATCTACCGAGAATCAAGAGTGCCACTAAACACATTATCATGTCCTTTCATAAAGCAGGAACTATCGATCGTCTTGGGCGCTGCTGGCAAAACTATTGGACGACCTTATCAATGTCACCGCTGTAGTAGCCATACACATGCAGCAATGCAAAAACAAGACGATCGTGTCTCATTCATTGTCGATCGTAAGTATGTATCAGGGCCGTAGGAGCCGGTGCGGCTGGTGCGGCCATGGCCGCACCACTTTTTGTAGCCTCGCCTAGCCAGACCCTTCTCTGCGCGAGCGAAAGAGAGAGAAGAGGAAAAACAAACACATATAAAGAGGCATTCAATTTGAAACCAGACTGACAGACATTCACACACACGTACACGCACACACACACACACACACACACACACACACACACACACACACACACACACACACACACACACACACACACACACACACACACACACACACACACACAGGTAGACATACAGAGGGCCTGGGTACGAGGCTACCCTCTTCTTGGCCTCAGATAACGCGCGTTATTGACAATGGCGAAAGCTCCTCATCCGGCTTCTTTCTTTCTCCGCCAATGTCCTGTTATTGGAAAGAAAAACGATACAAGATCAACGCCTTCTTTAAGTGAGTCACCTCACCAGCCTACTGCCATTCAGTTTCCAAAGCGCCAATTTGGGAAGAAAAGCGTCGTGTACAGGCCATTTCAGCCGGCATGGTTTTTGAGGTAACTAGTTGAGAAACATATTGTTAAGTTAATTAAGCTGTATAGTGTAGTGTACCACGCCTTTCTTCCTTTCAACTTTTGTCAGTAATAACTGATTAGCTAACGGTTTCAGGTGGCAGTGGCTTCACTACGTGGAAGGTGAGGACAAAGTATACTGTCATACGTGCGTAAAGGCGTACAAGGAAAAGAAGCTTGTGGCACCCAACTTGGAGTGGTCTTTTATATCTCATGGTTATACTAATTGGAAAGACGCCACAGTTAACTTTGCCAAACATGAGCAGTCTAACTGTCATGAAGATGCAGCACTAAAGATACTGTCTGCTGGCAAGACAATACCCGATGTGGGTGAAAGTTTGTCATCACAGCATGCCGTGGAGAAAGAAGAACGGCGAGTTTGTTTATTAAAAATCATACAGAATATACGTTTTCTTTCACGTCAAGGCTTGGCCTTGCGAGGTGATGGCAATGAAGATGATTCCAATTTTTCCCAGCTTCTAAGACTCCGTGCAGTTGATAGTGAAAGTCTTTCTACGTGGCTGACTAGAAAGACTGACAAGTACACATCTCCTGAAATACAAAACGAGCTGCTGAAGCTAATGGCATTGAAAGTTTTAGAGAAAGTTGCTGACAAACTTCACAGTGCCAAGTTTTTCACTATCATGGCTGACGAAACAACTGACTCCTCTAATAGAGAGCAGGTAGTTATTTGCTTACGCTGGGTGGATCAGTGGTTTGCTGCACATGAGGAGTTCATTGGACTGCATGTGGTAGATACTGTTGATGCTAAGACAATAGTCCATGTCGTTAGAGATGTTTTACTTAGACTGAATTTATCTCTGAACAAAGCCAGAGGACAATGCTATGACGGAGCAGGAGCTATGGCTGGTAGGAGACAGGACGTGGCAAAGCAGATTTCTCAAGAAGAACCTAGAGCAATTTACACTCACTGTTATGGTCACGCTTTGAACTTAGCTTGTTCTGATACGGTGAAGCGCTGTGACTGCATGCACAATTCTTTGACCACTGCATATGAAATCATGAAATTGATAAAAAAGTCACCGAAGAGAGATGCTTGTTTACGGCAACTGAAGGACGTCCATTCACCAGACACCCCTGGGCTCAGGGTGCTATGTCCAACTAGGTGGACAGTAAAGGCAAAGTCTCTACAAAGCATTGTAGACAACTACTCAGCAATTCAGGAACTCTGGGAAGAATCACTGGGTGACGTCAAAGAGACGGAAATGAGAGGACGAATTTTGGGAGTCTCAGCCCAGATGAAGACGTTTTCTTTTCTCTTTGGAGTTATGCTGGGAAGATTGCTGTTTAGTCATAGTGACAACCTCAGTAGAACTCTTCAACATACAAACTTTTCAGCTGCCCAAGGACAAGCAGTTGCATCAATGACAGTCAGGACTTTGGAATCTATGAGAGAAGATAGTGGATTTGAGGCATTTTGGAAGAAGGCAACTGAAACTGCTAGAGAAATGATTGTAGGAGAACCTCAAGCACCTCGGCGTAGAAAACGACCACGTAGGCTAGATCATTGGAATGCAGAGCCAGAGTTTCCAGAAACTGCACAGGCCCACTATAGGAGGATTTACTTTGAAGCTTTTGATTTGATCATATCATGTATCAAAGATCGGTTTGACCAACCTGGTTACAGGACATATAGCAATCTTGAAACGTTGTTGCTAAAAAGTGCTGTGAATGCAGCATGTGAAGATGAATTAAGAGCAGCTCTTGATCTGTATTCAGGGGATTTCAAATCTGATTTGCTAAAGACACAACTAGCTATATTTGGTACTGACTTCAGTGGTCATGTACAAGAGGGATATCCTGTCACATTAATGGATGTGGTCCAATATTTCAAGAAACTGAGTGACGCTGAGAAAGAGCTACTGAGTGAAGTCTCAACATTAGTTCGATTGATTCTTGTAATGCCAGCTACGAATGCAGTAAGCGAACGCTCATTCAGTGCAATGAGACGAATCAAGACTTACCTTCGAAGCACAATGAGCCAAATCAGGCTTAATAATTGTATGGTACTGCACGTTCACAAGGACCTTACTGATGATTTAGATTTAGCAGAGATTGGGAATAGGTTCGTAGCAGGGTCTGAGCACAGGGAATCACTATTTGGAAAGTTTACTAAATAATCATTATTAATTGGAGCATTGGTCTCTTGCTTTAACGCGCACTAAATTAAAAGCCACGCCCTTTACCGTGCGTTAGGCCGTACCACTTTTTATTTGCTTCCTACGGGCCTGTGTATTCAGCTGTCTTAGGGCGCTGGTGGACCGTTTGCATCCACATGTTGTTACAGGCAAACAGGCAACCAGCTGCAGCAGGTGAGCAATGGCTGGACAAAGAGAATTCTTAGCTAAGGCAATGGCTTGTGTAATCGATGTTAGTTTGTCTGGTGACCTTGCCTCTAGGACCTTATGCCAATGCTCAATCGATGTTAGTTTGTCTGGTGACCTTGCCTCTAGGACCTTATGCCAATGCTCCAGCTGAACGTAGAATACATCTAAAGTGTAGTTCCGTGGTAGATCTATATTGTGAGCTTTGGCAAAGCTTTTGGACTTTTCGGAGGCTTTTTTTGAATGAGATTCGATCATGTCAGGCAAAAGTAACAATCCCTTAGCAGCTGATGAATGTAAGTCAACAAATCGGCTTTCTAAATGACTGATTATTTCATCAAGAAATGGAAGTGTGACACATATCCGCCAGTACGCCTCAACAGAATTATCTCCTCTCATGTTTGTACGGTGCTGCTGGTCTGTGCATGTTCTTGGCTTACTGATCTGAATGTCCACCATTTCAGCCATAGCAAGTACATCTTGCCACAACAGTTGGTGTTTCTTGTCAGCATTAGCCCTTGCATTCTTTAACGCATCGACAATAGAGGCAACGTGTTGGTACGCCTTGCAAATGTATTTCTGGCTACTTTGCAGGCTGATGGTAAGGGCATGAATGTAAGACTAAAATTTAGACGTAATAGCGAAAGAAACAATAAAGGAAGAGAGCGTGAGCGCTGACAGCAGAGATAAAGACATGAATGCTGTTTTGGCATTCCATTTCCTAGAGCTCCTAGATCCTTTACTAGAATCCTCGTAAGACTGCAACCTACAAGCATTTGACCTTCAAGAGTTATACTAACCCATTTGTGGAAAGGTTTACTAGTTACATAACTAATAGTCTAATACTAATACTAACTAATACTAGCATTGTACGTTCACACATATATTACATTTCTGCTGATATCGGTTGGAAAATGCAATAAAACAGCAGGCACAAATTCAGCAGCTTTGTTCGTCTTTGTACTAGCTTACAACTTTATCAAGAATAGAATTGGAAACTTGTTTATTCCACCACTGCATACTTGTTACATCTAATTTCCACGCTCTTGGTTTAACAAGGTTAAATCAAAATGACGCATCTCTCCCGTATGTAGATCTTCTAAAATTTACTATAAATCTACCTCTGCAGTAACGGACCTGAAACTTAGCACGCTGGTTGTTGTTTATGTCACATGTCCACCGGTTATTATAAAAGTTTGATATCAACGAGTATAGGCGGTCTCTATTAGGACCCTCCTTCTTTCACATCAAGAGCCTAGCGCAAAGCGTAGACTACACCAATACGGCCATACAAACAAAACGAGACGATGAAACGGACTAAACTCTACACTGATTTATACATTACTTACCTATGGAACGAACAAATTAAGTACAGTCTACAGTCGCAGCCATTCTGGCCATTCTGGCCACACCAACTTGTTGATAGTGTAGAAATGAACTGTACAGTACACTAACTACACTACAGTATATACACTATTTAAAAATTACTCTAGATTTTACAGTACAATATTTACACTAACTTACAGATCATCAGACTCTTCTAAACTAAAACATATAAAACTAGGATTACTTGATTTCTTACTATTTACAAATTTACGGCACGCTATAGCTAATTTATTACTCCTATTATGGTACAATCTATAATAGTTGTAGCCTGAACGAAAGCATAGGTGCACACCACACTCCCTGCAGTAACTGCTGACATCTGACCCTCTTTAAGAAAATAACAATATATACAACTAAACAAATACAGGTATAAGAGGCGTACTACTGAACACAGCACATGCATCTGCCCTCACTCACCGCCGTGGCCGCCCTGCAATCATCGGAGCGTGGTGCAAAGAAAGCATATAGGAAGCCGCAAAGGCAGCGACTGGTTTTTGTGGTCGACCACCTCTGTTTGGATGAAGTCTTTGAGCTTCCTGTTGAGCAGCGTCAAGTCGTTTGACCAGAAGCTCTTGAAAGTCAGGTGGTTCATCTACAACATGAATAACAACTACCTATATACAATACATAAGAATTCATAACTATGACACTTACTGTTGGACAGGTGGTCAGTCTGTACAAGTGTCACGAATTCGCAGCGACGGTCTCGAGAAAGTTGTAAAAGAAAACGTTTGGCCAACAGCAGACCTTCCTCAAGACCGCATAGCCACCTGTCGCCTGGTCAAAAATGTTCACACCACCCATGTACCGATTGTAGTCTGCGACGACTGGTGGGCAAGAAAATTCAATTGCCTTTCCTAAAACCAAAGTAGGTAACTCAATTTACAATACAGCAAAATTTTCAAGCTACTTACCACTGCTTTTGCCCTACCTTTTCACTGTCAAGTTCTTGCTCGACACTTGGTGCAGGGTTGAGCAAAAGACAGGAAAGCTGTTGTCGACCCAGACTAGGTATAGGCAATCGCAGTCACATGACCAACGTCAATTTCCTCTGTCCTCCTTTTTTACGATAGGCTCTAATATTTGCAGTGGTAAACCGAAGAGTCCTCGGCGCATCGTTCCAGCAGCATATACTTCCTTTTCCTTGAGCTGGCAAAATTATTTACCTACAAGGAATCATATTGCCTACTACAGCAATGCACGAAAAATAGAAACCATACCGGAAGTGCAGTAATTATCAACATACAAATGATAGCCCAGCCCAAGGATAGGCAATGGAAAGTTGCTGCTGACAGGAGGCTCCAGGACCTATAACACTACCCTTTGAGTGATGACCTCCTCCGTTACGCCCTGGAAGTGTAGATAAACATCAAAGTCGACGACGTAACCGGCTACACCGGGAGAGGATGAGTCTGATTTTGCTAAGAACCATAGCTTAAAGCCCCACTTGATGGTTTGTTGGGCATGTATCGCCGCATGCCGGACCTTCCTAAAAATAGAACTGCATTACAATCACACATATTAATGTACATTAAATCCATTTAACCTTTGAAACGAAGAATTCTTTCATCAATGGCAAGTTTCTGTCCGGGGGAGGGTTGACAGTACATGCGGCAAGCACGCCTCATCTATAATCACATACATATTATACACTGCTTGTTCACACTACAAGCTGGCAAGTCATACATGCTAAGGTACAGGTCGAATCTTAAAGAGCCGGTCTGTAGTTGGTGTATTGGCACCTTTATCCTCAAGACTGGGATTGGGTGCCACCTGGCCCTCAACACTTGGGCCGGCTGGTTGTTCTATTTCCTGTACCCCGGTTCTGGAGTCAGGGACCGGCTCTGTGAGGCGTGCTGTGTCCTATGCCCCGACTGCCTGGAAAAAATGTTTTTTCTTGGGAATGATAAACTCATTCAACTAAACAAAAAACATCCTGAAACACTTTCCATTTTCGCAGATTGTTTATCTACTAACATGGTCTTCTGAAAGATCGGTTGACCCCCAAAATCACTTTGGGACCAGTAGTTGGCGATCTGGGCAGACAGACTAATCCCATGCCCAACACAAGGCCAAAATAGGCTCTGAGCTCCTGGGGGTGGTGTCGTTCTGCCACTGGAAGCTCTTCTCCGTTGCTTTCCTATGCCGTTCCTTGCTGTTCGTCCAGGCCGTCATCTTCTGGAGGATGTTGTCATCAAAATAAAGGGAGAAAAGGTCGAGAGGTGTAGGGTTGTCAAGAAGGTGAGCGGGTAGATGGGCGTCGACAGGACGTGTCGGTTCAAAGAATGGTACGGAGACTTCAAAATCCTCGCAGTCAGGTTAGTGTGCTTCTAAATCAAGCAATCTCCTACAAATACATATAATTATTGTTACCTTGCAAGCCAACTGTATTATATACCTATTACAAACTTCTTCTCTTCAGTCCAGCCCGTCTTAGGTGGGGTTGGCCTAAATGTGCAATGATCTCCATTCCTATGAAGTGCAGTATACAATACTAAAGAATTCTTTTGCACATACTCACTCACTCACTCTCTTTATTCAATTTCACTGGTAAACACACTTTATCTGACAGTCACTCGCAAGAAAACTTGTATATCTAACTAAATAGACAAATAACTTGAACATCACTATCACTAATACAAACTAAACACTACAACACACCTACACAAACTCACAGCTAACTACGTAAAGTCACCACCAAAGTATCTTGCTGACATCGTAAAAGCAGCACTCACTCACTCACTCACTCACTTACTCACTCACTCACTCACTCACACACACACACACACACACACACACACACACACACTCACACACACTCACACACACAAACAATAACACCAACAAATAAACAAAAACAGTCAGATGTGGTTACTTAGTCTTCATACCACCTCCTTCCTTCTTCGTCCTCTTCCGTCCACCGCTGTAACTCTCTCCAAATGTTGACATCCCTCTGCACCTTCACACCTTCCGCTACCCTCTTCTTCATTCCGTCAAAATCAGCACTCTCACTCGATTTCTTCCCATCAATCCTTGCTGACAGCACACACAGTTAGAGGAAGCAGACACACCAATAGCTGGCATCGTCTCCTCCAACTCTCTTTTCTTCCTCTGTCTTGCGTTCTCTTGTACATGATGTTATTTTCACTCTTTTCTCTGCTCTCCATCCTTCTCTTGATATCCGTCCTCCTCTTGCTATCTTTCCTCCTTTTGCTATCCGTTCGCCTCTTGCTCTCGCTCCTCTTATCTTAACTCCTGTTCCTTCTTCTTTCTACTTCCTTCGCTCTTTGATCCTGATTCAGTGCTATACACCACACCCGAAGTCAACGCGATTCCCGGATAAAAAAAGGGAAGCTGCTTACCTAGCACTGGGAATGGCCATAACTGCTGACTGTTGACGGAGCGCATCTACTCCTCCTTTTGACGACCGTACTGATTCCATCCTGCAAAATCAGAACCAAAAAATACATGATGGACAACACAACAGCTGAAACAGAATGTGCAGTTGTTGTACCAAAGTAACCGACATTTACTCCCCAAGCCGCAAACATCGTGTGCAACAGCAAACCCTCTGTACGTACAGACCTGTCGTATTCACCTACGACGTTGTACTGACTAATAGACGATATTCGGGGTGGGGGTGTCTAGAGCATGCGCAATCTCGAGGGTAGCACGCACCTTTCGCCGATCTCGTTGTACACGAAGTCCACGTTTCCGGGTCTGCTTCTGAACCGGAGATCATCTTGCCGTTGACTAGGCTTGTAAGTAAGTTCACTACTTACCATTTCGTGCATCTTGTGAGAGACTTTGCCTGCGTAGAGACGCGTAGGAAGCCATTTCTTGAGAACGACTTCTCAAGAGTAAGAGTCTGCCGTTCAAGCTGAAGTCGCCTGATTCACACTCTGAACATATACACGTGGAGTGGAAAGACAGACTACCAATTGCTTAGTGATGGAAGTTTTGTCAGATGAAGATTGTGTGGTAGGGAACCCATTCTGGGTAACCGAACGTGACGCACTGTCACTGTCTGTGTGGCTGAAACTAGGACTACTTTTCCCCCATCTAGCGAACTACTTGAACTGTGAAACTGTGAAACTATGTATCTTGTCGAACTAGAGTCAGCGAAAGTTTGTCTAGCCTATCCAACTTTTCATGGAAGGCGGTGAGCTCATGAGCTTACACATCACTTGATGTACGTTGGCCTGATTTTTTGTTTGCTATACAGAGAAATTGTCTTGGCTGCTTTCGGTGGAACTCCACACTGTATCAAGCATAGTTCTCTACACAAAACTTGACTAAGACTTGATTTTATCATGAGAATGCCTTTCCTTGCAACCCAGACTCTGCAGATACAAGGTCTTGCTCGAGAACTCTAATCTTGTTTTAAGTTCCACTATTTCATTTGCTTGCTGTTTAATTATCGAACTTAAACCATCAGCTTCAGCGCCTCAGTGACATTTTGACAATTAACATCTTTAATTTTGAGATCACTACTATACACATGTCTTGATCAATTGCAGATGAGGTAGAACAACCTTTGCTTTCTGATTTAGACTATACAGCTATGGAATAGTGCGTATGTGTTGTGTTACTTTAGACATAACTGTTGCTGGGACTTGTAGACTGGCAGTGCTAATTGTAAACAGACTACAGAGTCCGTGTACTGTGCTCTTATCCGCGTCAGTGTACTCATCGAGTGTAAGTTTTCACAGTAAGAACTTCAGCTTCGCCAATCACATATATACAGAAGCAAGCTAGACTGCCCAGAAACAACGCGGAACGCCTACATGTTTGGTTACCCGAAATGGGTTCTCAGGTGGCATGATTTCACTCACCAAAACTAATTCATCTCTAGGCAATAAGTAGTCTGTGCTTCCACTCCACGCATATCTGTTCAGAGTGTGAATCAGGCGACTTCAGCTTGAACAGCAGTCTCTTACCCTCGAGAAGCCGTACTGGCTTCCTACGCGTCTCTACGCAGGCAAAGTCTCTCACAAGATGCACGAAATAGTAAGAAGTGAACTTACTTACAAAGCCTAGTTAACGGCAAGATGATCTACGGTTCAGAAGCAGATCCGGAAACGTGGACTTTGTGTACAGCAAGATCGGCGAAGGGTGCGTGTTACCCTCGAGATTGAGCATGCTCTAGAATCTCGACCCCCGAATATCGTCTATACGACGGTTGCTAGCCTCAAACTTCCAGACCAGAGAGCGCGCAAACTCTAGTCTGGACTAAGGTGATACTAAAACGACTTCGGAAGTATTTATCAAAAGCGATGCTAAATGGTGTCTAACAGCGTTGGATCGTTTTACCGAGATCAACATATCATTTGTAAATGCCATGAGATCTCACGAACAAAGAAAAGACGTCTGCCGTGTTGCGGCGAAATCTTGGTGGACGGCATAAAACAACGACTCTTTGATTCTTCGGCAGACCGCTAGCTAGTCTAACCGCTCGACTGGCGAAACTACTGCTCGACCAGTTATCAAAGGTGATGGGTTAGCGACGCTGCATTGCATGTGCTGTCACAGCAGGCTTGCTGAAACTAGAAGTAAGAAGTGTGCTTGCACCAGAGTCTTCATCACCGCTCCAGCGTGCACTTAGCTGCCCACAAGCATTTCACACGCGCGCAATCAGCGTTAGTGCACCTAGCATAACCAATTACTGCTAAATCAATCAGAATTTACAACCGACATTCCGGTTGTAAGGAGCTGATTGGCTTAGAAGGCTATTTCCGAAATCATTTTATTATCCACTTGGTCCAGACTAGAGTTCGCGCGCTCTCTGGTCTGAAAGTTCGAGGCTAAACGGTTGCATTCTCGCATACTTTCGTTGTCACAAACAAAGCCGACGAAAGTGTAACGTGTTTGAAAAATATTCCGTTGAGTAACAAAACTGCAGTCCAAGCACGTCTAGACGAAACAATGGACTACAAAACAATACCTCTCCTATTCTGAACTATCGCCAGACATCGTCGTCAGGACACATTTGACGGTCAAAAATAAGCTGGAGAGGGTCGTCTAGTTCCGGGTCGCTATCCCGACGATCAAGGGCGCTTAGATCTTCGGCGCCTTCTCCTTCATCTCTCAAAAACAGGAGGTAGTCGGGATCAACAAACTCAGAACGAGTGGGGGCTTTTGATGCGCGCCCAGAGCGCCGTGTCGATCCAGACGCCATTCCGATCACGTGCAAGGAAAATATGGAAATGAGCTAAGGCGTTGTTCTCTATGATTGGTTGAATGTAACTGCTAAGTTTGAAGCCCGTACAACGGCGCCTTCCATTCTTCTATTTTAAACATAGGTGGGATATTACACCTCGTGACGACGGCTTTAGAGCACGTTAATTTTGGTTCTAACATCCTATAGATAGGCGTTTGAAAGACAAAACTCGGCATAATGTATCGCTAGCGTATACTCTAACGGCTCTCGTTTAGCCTTTACCAAAGCTTGCGTGCGTAACGAGTAAACGGAAGTCTGGCGAAGGAAGGTCACGCCACATACGGGATACCTAGATCAGTTTCTTGTATGAATTTTGGGCGCAAATCTAAAATGGTAGGTTTTTAGAGCATAATTTGATACTTTTAAATAGGAAGGGACAAGGTCAGGACTTGACAATCTTGTCCATGTTCAAAGTATAAGTTCGTAGATAAATTTCCAAACTCTCGTTTTTTCATGTGGCTGATCGAATGTAAAGACGATGATTGTATTTCTATTTTCAACAACGCCAGACACTACATCATACCGATCATCAGGAATGTCGCTAACAACGTCTTTAATAATAGGTCTGTTAGGTTTTAAGAATAGAAATAGCAGAGGTGATACTCATTTACTGTTTCTCCACAACATGCCATCCAATTAATTGCAGGAATACATATGCACTGCAGTTAGAGGCATCCGTCAGGCGAAAGGCATTGAGCTTATTACAGCTATTACGTCTTAGCTACAAATTACTAGCTACATATTTATTCCGGATGGGGTCAGTCCACACTCTCACATTTACTATTTTGAAATGCGAAGGATAAATCTTGCCAATGCAGACAGAAATATTATACTTACATATATATATATATATATATATATATATATATATATATATATATATATAAGCAATTGAGGGCGCTCCTAAAGAGGAGAACGTGCTTGCAATACCACCATGTAGATCAGCTCCTGTATTAAATTGTAACAATGCTTTCAGTTAGAAAGGAAAACCTTCTCAGTTTACAAATAGTTTATTTTATCTTAACAGACTTATAACAGTGACACCTCACACGCAATTAGAATATTGTAAAAACAACTATTTCTCCCAGTCACTTTAATGGCTTTTGGCGCAAACAGGAAAGAGACCGCTTATTGTTCGTTTTTCAATGTACTCACTGTATTACAAGACAAAATTCAACGATCTCTCAGATGAAAGCAAACACTTTATAACACAACAATTTGCAACCGTTTACTGAAGACTTTTACCGTAAAGAGAACATAAATTTCCTGTGTGGGCGTGGTTAACACTCGTATAAATCGTCAGCTCTGTACACCGATACCCTGCAGCTGATTGTTTGCTAGTAAGGAAAACCGATGCCTGTACATTTTTCAAGGTAAGAACGGTGAGAAATATGGTGGCAAGTTGTGATTTATTGATTAGAGCAAACTGGGGCGGCAAACAGTACCACGCAAGTAGCAAAATTTATGTGTCCCTTGAATCACTGAGCCTCAAAAGAAGACATTTATATAAAAGGTTAGTTCATAGATCATGTTTAGCTAAATTTTGAGTGCGTTAAAAGCACGTGACACGGTTGAACTTAGAGGATACTTCCAAATGCGAGCAGAGGTAACGCTTCGTTGACATACGGGGAATCATCTGCACAACTCGTGGCCCCTTCTCTGCTTCTGTGGCTGGCTGGACCCTAAGCTTTCTGCAGGAAGATATTAGGCCTTGTATCTTTCTTTCAGTAAGTTTTAGTAATTGTTGCAAGTTTTCCTATTAGTAATTGGTGCAAGTTTCCCTAGAGATAAACTAGGTCAGGGCCAACATCGCAATTTTGTTCCTTTCTAGCTAGTCAATTCCAAAAGTCTAGCTAGAATGAAACAGACCGTCCTAATTAAATTTGTTTAGAAATTATTTTAAATTAACTTATTCAATCTGCCCCAATGCATGAGACTTTCTTGTTGACATTTGGAGCAATTTTGACATTCTAGCAACCATGCAATATCTGACTATAGATACATACCTACATATACTGTGTACATAACTTGTCGAGATGTGCCCTCCACAAAAACACCTACCATTGTTTGTAAGTTTTGTCGTACTAAGAACAGTAGGGGACACTATTTTTGTTCTCAAATTTGGGAGGATATGTAAAGCCTCGAATTTAGACTTCCCTGAATAAAATCTCTAGAAGTGAGCGTGTAATATCCTAGGGACATTATTTGCGCAAGATCGTGTCGTCATCACTGACATTACTCTTGCACAAATTGCCAAACGGAACAAATCTGCGCTAATTCCTGACTAGTCTCGCGTAGCCAGACCGTACCCGCCATATAATACCTGCGGTGGGTAAGGGTTTGGGAATTTCCTTTGAGGTTGTCGTTCTTACACTAATTACACTCCTGCATTCCGCGAAACTAAATACCTCTTTAGTGGTCAACAAGAATGCATACAGAGCACGCGCGACTACACGTCACGGAGATACGATGGTCTCGCGTGTCCAGACCTTCGGTATGCAAGCGCCGGGCGGAGGTATAGCTTTTGTTTGGGCATTGCAAGCGTTGCAGCGCAAACGTTGCCTAAATATCGACTAGTTGCTAGCTGCATTTCATCATCGGTTTTCATCAGTGACATCGTGTCAACGCTACCAACTCATGTTATATCACTAGAATTCACACAACGCGGTGTTGCATAGGACCGGTCGTCGATTTCGATGTCCGTAAAGTGTACTCATAAACCGTATTTCTTTCTGACATTAGTACCGTTTACGCCTTCTTCCACGCTGTAAATGTATGTGCTAGAGTATGGTGACTAATTGCATACGAAGGATATCGTGTTACCTCCGGTGACGTGAACGCGTGCTATAATCATTCTCTTTAGCTACGTATTAATGCCGACCACTAAAGAGGCTTTAGTCTCTTCAACTGAAAGGTAATTATTGCTGTCAACTTTAATTCCCCAGACCTATTACGTTAAGGCTGGTAGGGTTTGGCTTCACGAGGCTAATATCGGACATCATTGGAACCACGCTTGTAGCATCACGTGATAAAAATTCTCGAATTGTTATGTACTCAACTTCGTTAAAGCTTTTGCAGGAGTGCCCGTTTTATGTGACTTAGTTAGTGAGATAATTACCGAGTGCACAATGTACAACGTATTGCATGCCATTGCTGAGCAATCATTCATCGTTTTACTATAGCTGCCTGCAGCTGTACACAGTAACTTGTCAGAGTGCAATCGTCAAGCAAACATTTTGGAAGTGCAATCAACTACATGAACACAAACTGAATGTCATGATAAGTCAAGTGAGTTCACCTCCTGCTCAGGCTACTTGTCATCATCAGAATCAGAATCAGAATGATCAGACGTGTCATCATCAGAAGTGTCATCATTGGAAGTGTCATCATCAGAAGTGTCATCATCAGAAGTGTCATCATCAGAAGTGTCATCATCAGAAGTGTCATCATCAGAAGTGTCATCATCATCAGAGTCATCATCGTGATCTCGGGAATTGGTGTTTCTAGGAGATAAAGTCTTCACCATCTGCT
>CAXXBX010000014.1:117500-165000 GCA_964274945.1 Dehalococcoidia bacterium
CTGTCTGCATTGGCAAGATTTATCCTTCGCATTTCAAAATAGTAAATGTAAGAGTGTGGACTGACCCCATCCGGAATAAATATGTAGCTAGTAATTTGTAGCTAAAACGTAATAGCTGTAATAAGCTCAATGCCTTTCGCCTGACAGATGCCTCTAACTGCAGTGCATATGTATTCCTGCAATTAATTGGATGGCATGTTGTGGAGAAACAGTAAATGAGTATCACCTCTGCTATTTCTATTCTTAATTACATGGCTATAAGCAGTGTCTAATATCGTATAATCAAATTCACGTTTATGAGAAAGCATGACAGTACTGTCGTAACTAAAACATAAATAACGTCATTATTAAACTCATTGCCCAAACATAATTTTCCTTAACTTGAAATAAAAATGGAGTAAGATGCATATGTCCTGTAGCTGTTTTATATCGGTCGGTAAGTCGAGTCACTTGGCGGTGACATCATAAAGTGTATGACGTTATACAGACTTGTAGTCGCTTGTGCCTCCCTTCTTAAGCCAACCTGTGGATCACGTACTGCAATGTCAACTAAAGTCATGCAGACTACAATATTGACCAACTCAACGTATTGAGCTTCAATTAACTAACCCGAGGCGCGATGTCATAATTAGGGTTATTGTTGCGCTTTTAGGATAACAGACCTGCTAGTCACCAATTTATAATTCTTAAGGTTTAAAAATTACTAATAATTATTTAATCAGCTAAACGTGTTTACATTAATAATAAGTTTTACGAGACAAGTAATATAATACTAGAACCAAATGTTCAGCTAAGTTAAATTTATTATCTATTACTATTGCAGTGACGTCATCAAAAGGTAACTAAATAATATATCATTTTAATCAGTTATTCAAAAATGTTTTGGAAATCAACAACTGGCAAAAGTACAAATTTTGAAGGTTGAAACCCTACCTACCCATATACCAGTAACTACTTGTCTTAGAAAGGACGGACAGAAAATTGGAATACAGCGCATGCGCTCATTGTTATCGCTGGTGTTAAATGAAGTAGCACTAGTTAGAGTGCTAAATCCTCGTATTCTAGCTTCAGTTACGAAACAGCGGTGGCACACTTACTGGCATCTGTTGGTTAATTAAGAGCGTGGGAAGGATCGAGGCTGGACATATTGACTGGCACTTGATATTGTCGAAATCTGGCACCACAGTTAGCGTTACTGTCTGAGTGCATGTGTTCCATTCCAATTCTCCAGTTGTCCGTCCAAAATGCGCATTTCGGTTTATTAGCGTACAAATCGATGGATGTTTTCAAAGGTATTGAACAGCTATTAGATGTGGAAAACAGGCTTAGGAACCACGAGATCAACGGGGATCACGCCCTCTAATCAGTAGACTATATAGTCACTACCTCGAGTTAAAATAGGTCTTCGTGAAAACGAGCTACAATTTGAAGAAAACGGAAAGCTGCAGTAGACGCCATTGCAAGGTTGTTAGCACAAGTCCTAGATATCAACTTGCTCAAACACTGTTACTAGAACTTCCAAAATGGTTGATGGGGAACAAGAGTACGCTGACCATATGATTTCAGTTACCTAATTAGTTTAATATATTTAATGACGATATTGCAATGTGCATGCATTTGCGAAACCCGGTCGACGGAGGTTACATTCATTGAATCAAGCTAATTGTCGTTACTTCGCATTGATGCCATCCCTACGCCTCTGTCGACTTCCACGAGCGAGTCAGAATTTCAAGGTAGGATATTTGTCTTTGTGACTACAGTGATTTCATTATAGTTAATTAAGGTTGTTTTCCATTGTATTTGATTCTCGAGTTTTGTATGTAATACTAGAGTTTGTTTTTTGCTCACTTAGTTAAGGTTTATCTGCTTGTGTTTCTGTTCTTCTGAAAAACTTTAACAGCATCCGACAATAGAAGAGCACGCTATTACTATTAATATTAATTCAGTCTTATGTAATACTTTCATGTTCTAAGGACAGTTTTGTGGAGTATACGCAAACTAAGCCAATTTTTATTGACATGTTTTAGATTTGTTAATAATTTTAATTAATAGTTAAATTATAATCAACAACATCAAGGTAATAGTATTGCCACCAGCACTGTCAAAAATTAGTTTTGATTTTAGCAGTTATTGTATGTCATTAAATGTAGAATTTTTATACGACACGAGGAGTTATCCGAGAATAGTGACTACTTCATTCTGGACATACAGCTTTTGGATAAATGAAGTTTTTATTTAAGACAATATTATAGACTATTTACCATTGTACTGTACAGTAGAAATGATGTTATCTACTTTTATTAGTTACATGTCGCTGACCCTTGCAATCATGTGATCAGATGGGTAATTATTAAATTTTAATCGGATGGGATGTTGAACATCTGATTGATCCAAAACTTCATAACTTTGAATTTAAAAATACTATAAATTAAGAATTAGGAGCCTCGCGCGTGCTGTTGGCAAATCTCTGACACCCTAGGATAACAGTATATCTTTATGCAAAGCTTGGTAAATCGCTGAGATAGGCATGATGAAGGAAATCGAGTTGCAAACTGATGTTGACTTCTGTATGAACTTAAGCAGAATCATTTTAGTAATTGTGCTCGATACTTATCTACATATTCAGCAAATTGCAATCCCGAAAGATACACTACGCTTTGTGATTTACACGTACAGAGAATTTTAACATTGATCAAATAAGATGAAGGACGTCACAAGTAGACACGCCCACCTGTGCCTCTCTACTCTTTTTTACCAGGTTGCTCTGCATTTTGAGCGCTGACGGCAAACAATTGCGTGAAACGACAACAATCCAACCTTTGCAAGCATGCACTCGAGACGTTGCACGACGTTCGCGAAACGAATTTGTACGTCACAACTCAACGAGCCACGCCCACATAAGTTGAGAGAGTACGGTCACAAACGTACGACGTCTCTTCAACAGTTGTGTATGATTTTCGTCCTCTACGACATAGCAAAATAACCATACTGTAAATCAAACAAGTCGAATCGATCAAAAGCGATCACTTCATCATCCACAAGTGTCAGTTCATCACACACCAATCAGATCAGCACACCACTAACAATTGGTTATCGCTTCTCGGCCTTTTGGCTAAGATCAAGTGTAGTATCTGTTCTCTCAGCTTAATCTCTGAGACGCCGGACATAGCTCGGCTCCAAGATTAACTCAATCTTTGGAACTTGGGACAGGGATGGCAGCTTGCTGCGCCCTTCTCGCGCATTGTCCATCCCTTCCCGGGGAATAATTAAGCTACGAGCGTAAAAGAAGAACACCACATTAAGTGGTGGACTGCTTCGCGAGAAGCTCACTCTAAACGGGCTGTATTGACTTCCGGTCTGTCTGTCGGTATGTTTGTACCTATGTTTGCAACCATGTTTGTAACTATCTATGTTTGTTGTAAGCATGTGTCACGCTCGGGGAGTTTGTCGAGCCAATCAGCAATCGTTTTGGGACGCGAAACGTAGGTGACGCAATACTAGCTTGTCAGCGTGAATCACTCTCGGGAATTGGCAGAGCCAATCAGCAGACCTTTGGCACATCAACAATGGGTGACGTAACAATCCCGCGCATTATGACAGAAAAGCCGAGATGTCGTAAACCTCCATTTTACGGTCAAAATGTCGTCAAACCGAGAAGCGCAGAATAAAGATCAGGTAATAGTTGTTTGCGTTTGTTACTTTTTACAAAAGAATCGCAAAACAAACGAATTTATCGTTCTTCAAGACGCCAAGCGAAGGTCCCATGGGACCATTCATCTAACTCTAAGCACCGTTGCATGCGCACCACCAGCATGTCATCTGCGATCAAGAGAGCAATATGTTCTAAGTAGGACTGATGATGAATGATCGACGTCGTCTTGCAAGAAAGAATCGTGGGAAACGTTGTGTACGCTGCTTTCTTCTGGATCCGGTCGCTAGATGTGCATGCATGTCGCTTCACCAGTATTTTCTATGCATCTAGGAGACGTACACCGATCTCTAGCTACAACGAATTAGCGGAACGAAAGATGGCGACGATTCAATAAAAGTATGATAATGATCTGATAGTCCATCTCGACAGTTAATTAATTTATTAACTTCCAGTGATACAAGAGCGCTATACATGCAGAATTGAGACATAACGTAGATAAGAAGCCCGCGCCGTTCAAGAGTTGCGTAGCTGTGTGAATTCGAAGTAGTGTGGGACATTGATGGTATTTAGTTAATTATCTTTAATCACATTGATAAATCCAGGTGTTTTCAAAGAATTGCCGTTTATATTATAGCATCAATTAAGCTAATAATTAATATGATTAATTAATAATAATGACAATAATTTAACAAAATTTAATAAATATACATTGATATTTACAATAAATACACACACACACACACACACACACACACACACACACACACACACACACACACACACACACACACACAACGTCACTTCTGTCACTTGTGCTGAATTCGAAGTGTAGTGTGGGAATTGATGATAGTTAGTTAATTATCTTTAATCACATCGACGCATCCTTGTGTTTTCAAAGAATTATACATTCAAGCAACAAGCTAATGAATAAAAAATGATAATGACAATAGATAAACAAAAATTAATAAAATGTACATTAATATTTATAATAAATACACACGTGCCACACAAACACACACACACACACACACACACACACACACACACAAACACACACACACACACACACACACACACACACACATGCAGGAACACACGCACGCACGCACACACACACACACACACACACACACACACACACACACACACACACACACACAAACACACACACACACACATGCATGAACACACGCACGCACACACACACACACACACACACACACACACACACACACACACACACACACACACTCACACACGCTCGTAGCTGTGAAGCGACGGTGTAAACACAGCTTCATTTACTAGTATAATACCAATGAAAGAAAACAGTACACATACAAAAGTGTAGAGTGTGGAGCACACAGGGATAATCTTGGTAATCGTTAGACCTCGAGCCTTACAGAGACGGTGCGTATACAGTACGTAGGATAATGTAAACTGCTTAATTAATTATTTAATAAGGACAATGGCTGTTAGTAACTATGAAATCAGTATAGTCGACGTAGGCTGTTAGACTCGGTTCGCAATAGTTGAACGCTAGCAGTGCCACGTAACAACAAGGGCGCTGCGGGTATTGTGAACATGACATGTCCACGCAATCCGCGACTTTTAGCGGCGCCGTACCGTTGATAGAATCTGAGCGGCCCCGAGAACAAACTGAGCGATGTTCTGTTGGGCTCGCATCCATTTCATTTTTAGTTAATTATAGATGCAGTATCCAAAATTATCCAGAGCTCTTCCAAACAACACATCGAATCTGTACCACCTTGGGACGTCCAGCATTTCTGTCAACGTGGTCTCTTCCTGGTTGCTACTGTATGTGTTCACCAAAGCAAAGCAAAAAGCACATGAAATGATTACCCACACACAGAAAGACGACTCATCTTGTTTCGATGACGTCATGCAGCTCCAAGCCCTTCCAGACATCGCTCACTCTGGACTGTCTGCGGTCGATTTAGACGTCAAAAAACAGCAAACACCAAACAGCACCGAGTACGTTCGCATCCATCCAGTACGTTCTCATTCAGTCTCCGTTGTGACACAAGCGCACAACGCTAGATCGTACGACGTCGATCATGGCTGCATGAAATCGAAGACTGTCGACGTCAACGTTCCCGTGGCCGCGTTTAATGGCTGCTGTAAACATGCAGATTTCACAAACAGCAGCGACTCTAAAGCTGTAGTCTTCGAGTTGTTCTCTAAGAAACAAGAGAAGCTAATTGAGATAGAATTGCATTGCGTGCATACCAGTCTGGTCTTTAGTGAAGCGTTTAAGAAACAAAATCCGGTCTTTAGATAGCCGATTTCTGGCTACGCGGCACACAGCGACATCAAAGGCCGTTCACCAGACAGCATTTCGCCGGGGAGGACGCGGCAGAAAGAGGTCTGGCTAGGCGAGACTAGTATCAGATATGGAAGAGTGAGTGATAGATTCGATAGTGTGACGTATCCCAGAATCAATATAACACAGCCGCTTCCTGATGGTGGCGGATGGAACTGTTCTAATTAAATTATTCATTTTACACAGCAAAAGGCAATAAACGTATTTGAGTGCAAAGTATTGATCAGTAGTCTGAGTTATCATACAACATATCACTCACTTACATTATGGCTTGACTGGTTCGGAGTCACGCAATAATCTCTTGAGTCTTCGCTCTTTCTCTTAGATAATTCGTTTGTCTTGATAACGCTTCAAATCATATCATGCTTTAAGTAACTTCAAATTGATACTATATAGCTGTTAATACCATGTTCGTAAGACCAAACGAAATGGTTCAGTTTCAATAACAAACTGGTCTCTGCGTATACAGTAATTGCAGCAGAACGACGTAGTCTTTTAGCAAGCAATGCATGCTGCTCCTAACTGCAATATTGCGATTTAGATGCTCTCTATAGATTCAAGTTGCAAAATAACTTGACCGAACGAAAGTCTGTCCGATCATCTGCGTGACCAGCAGTTTTTCATAATCATTGATAACGGCTGTGGACAATCTCGAGGAATTACAGGTCTTTCGTTTGCAACTATGGCGTCGGTTACTTCGTAATCGAATCCGTATTGATCGAATGGAAGCTGCCTTGTCCAGATTTCCCACAACACAATTCCAAAACTGGAAATGCAAAACGCTTATGTCACACTGTAGCTACTTATATTTGTCTAGGCTCTAGATAATACCTGAAAACGTCTACGGCGGAATCGTATGGCTCTCGAAGAGTCAATTCTGGAGCTCGCCATCTCGCAGTTCCAACACCTGCATAAGATAAACCTTCTCGTCTAGAAAGTAGAGAAACATGTCGAGAATTTGAGCGATGTCTCCGTTTAATCATTTGTTCACTTTGCCCTCTGACGTTACGGGTAACAGTCCTCCCTAAACCGAAATCAGCCACTTTAACAATCCAGTCTTTGCTTACCAGAAGATTATCGCTTTTCAGATCTCGATGTATTCGAGGCGGTTCCAACGTGTGAAGAAAATGCATACCTCTTGCTGAATCCATGGCAAATGATAGCTTACGCTCATAGTCGACATCTATTGATAAATCGTAGAGTACGTTCTTTAGAGATCCACGCTCCATATATTCCATGACAAGAAAAGGAGCGTCTTCTGGTTGCGACTTTCCTGCACCAATGAAGAGAACGATATTCTTGTGTCTTACAGTTCTCATAAACATTATCTCCGTTTCAAAGTCTTCTATAGACTGGGGAAGACCGAATGCCATCATTTTCTTTACTGCTACGATGAGATTTCTGTAGTAAGCTTTGTAAACAGTCCCAGATGCACCAGATCCGATTAGTACTCCTGACACCACTTCATCTTCATCTATTTGCCATACATTGGTTAACACGGTTACTTCATCTCGCCAAGCACGCTCGCTTTTCTTTTTTCTATTTAGCACTAAAAGATAAGCTGTTACACCTGCTGTTGCTACAGCAACGAATAGAGCAATTCCTGCTCCTATGAGAAAGTAGGTAGGATATTGGCATTTAGAACCAGTAAAGCCGACGTAACATTGACAGGCAGGTCGAAATGTATCGTCATTGAAATAAAGTACACATTTGCCGTATTTGCATTGGTTTTCATGGCAAACTGTGCACTCTGAGAGTTTGCGAGCTCCTATGTCAGCAGTCGTTAGACCGCTTGGACACTGAACACAATCTGGATCAGCGAACATTGTCTCTCTGTAATATCCTTGTTCGCAAAAATGACATGATCGGTAAGAAATATTTGACGAAGAAAATCCAGCTGGACATCTAACTACTAAATACTTGATGTTTCTAGAATTTAAGTCAAAATTGACAAGAAATCCATTTCAGAAGAAAGATTTGTCTAGCTTTTCACTCATCCCTTTGATTGAATATTTCTTGAATTTATGTGCAATGAGGTACAGTACCACTTTTTGACTTGTACAATGAACATCCACGTTTGTAGTCCGTTGTTTTTGTAACTGTAACTTCTATATGGGTACATAGAGTTTATATTGATAAATATTAAACCAGTAGTTGAGGCTGCAGAATATTCACAGGAGAAAGCGTTCGAGAGGTTAGGTCCTCTATTGTCAGATATCAGTTCTGACCATCTTTCTGTCGTAATATCAAAAGCCCAGAGATCACTTAAACATGCCTCGGAATCATCTTTTCCACCAAATACATACATTTGTGACTGCATTATTACCGCTGCGTGGTGAAAGCGTGCACTAGGTTGCACAGAATAAGATATGTCTCTGGTAGACTGTCTCCACTGAAACGTTGGCTGAATGTGCATTATCACTGTTTCATTGAATGCAATAGCATTCAAAGTGTTACTGCTATTCTTTCCGCCAAAAAGGATAGCTGTAGTTTTATTCACAGCAACGAACGACATAAAGTAGCGAACTTCTATTAAAGAATTTGATATCAACAATTTCAATTTATTGTCCGTACTATTGTAGATCAACACCTCCATAACATTTTTGTTGATGTTATTGGAAAGTGTAAGAAAACAACAGTTACCGATCCAGCAGCTACCTAGCCAGCAGATATCACCGTATTCGCAATAAGCTACATCTTTCTCAAGAAAAGAATTGGAAACATGTTTCTTCCACCACTGCATACTTGTTAGATCTAAGTTCCACGTAGCTAAAATCCATGAATCATAAGTTTCCATCATTAATACTGGTGCAAATGTAAGATAATTGCTTTTGAGGGCATAAGTTGATAATTCTACAAAGTTAGGTTGAATGTTCGGACTTGACAATTTTCTCCATCTCCAACGTTGACGTTCGTAGTTAAATTTCCAAACCCTTGTTCTCTCAAGAGGCGCATCAAGTGTGAAGACGATAATTGTGTTTTGATTTTCACTAACGCTAGACACTACATCATGGCGATGATCAGGAATGTCGCCTACCACAACTTCAATAGTAAATTTTTTACGTTTTAAATCAAAATTTAGTACTGTATTATCAAGTATGTTGAAAACAATGAAACTGCTGTTGTTTGTTGTAATAGCACAGCCAAATTTTTCTGAACGTGAAGTGTCGTAAAATGGTTGCAGACCAGAGGGAACTGTAATTACATTCGTCCATGTTATATTTTCAAACTTCCACAACGTTTGGTTAACCGGATCATAAAGAAGAATGGTACTTGAATAGGAAGAAGCTATAAACTTGACTCGATATCCTGATGGGACTTGAATGTTAGATTCGATGTGAATCCACTTGTACCTTTCAGTACCGTTTCGATAGACACATCGCACTTCGTACATAGAACTTGGAATGTCTGAGGAATGGAGCAAGACGAATGCAGATTGATGGCATTTGCAATTATTTTCTGACTGAAAAACTGCAACCGCAGCGATCTTTGGGCTCCATCGGCCGATGGTTTCAAGATCCAACCATGAAGGAAGACGACCGTCTACTTGTATCTTCTGCCAGAAAAGCAAGAATGTGTCAAATATCCACGCTCTGTTTATTAAAACACTTTCATATCTAAAATTATCGCCTTCGAAAGCAATAATCTTTGAGCAAAGTTGAATCATGGCAGGAGATGATAATGCGGGAGGGAAATCGCCATTATCCACGTTTTCCCACGAGTAGCTGTTGACGGTGTACAACCAGTTTGAAAACACACCCGGCTTGTTTTCGAAATACGAAAAGGGAAAATTTGCTCCTGAAATTAGTAGATGTTGCCGCTTTCTATTTCCAACCGTGACCGTGTAAGTGATCTGTTCATAGATGGTTGCTAGAGGTTCATTAAGTTCCCAATGTTGGTAGGCTTGCCATCCTCGTTTGTTATCATCAAATGGAAAAACATTTCTATGTTCAATTATCTCATTTGGAGTAGGTGGCTTCGACGTTACCTCGGTATCTTGAGACCTTTGGTTTGGTTTCTTTAAGCTTTGGACTTGTCCAACCGACATACACAGACTGATGATAATCATTGGGGTTCTAATAAATACTTGCTTTGGACGACAATCCCTCGACATTTTGGAAACGCCACCTTGATTAAAGAGACCGTCAGATATTCCGGTAGAAGTTAAGAAATGCTTTGCTTTGTGCGTATTCAGATAGCTGCACCGTGTCGTTACTAGATCAAGCAGAAATAGAGATCTGTCGAGATTTCATGTAGTTATCTAGAGCTGGTCGACCAGTGGCGAATGGAAAGAGAATAAATGTATATTTAACATTCGCTTATATAACAATGTGTAGGGTAGATCGTCTATAGCAATATGGAATGTAAAATATCTTAATGAAAGTAAAGGTTCAATATCTTCATTTGGTGTTGTGTGGTAGGTCACAGTTTGACACTCCGTTACAGAAAGTGCATGATTTGCAGCAATAGCTGATTTCAAAATGCTGCAATTACATGGCCTCTTACACGTTTCATAAGTGCTGTAATTGCATGTAGACGAAATCATATATTTATAAATTGATGAGATTGATTGGACTGAAAGAACAGTTATAACGCAATGTCAAAATAAATCAACATGCGATAACAAAAAGTAATTAAGTGAATATTACGACATTTAGCTAATTTAATTTAAGCGTAGCTGCAATGTAAGAATAGAACAATTCTTTATGTTGCGAATTGATAGGTCTAGTTGCATACTGACTCGAAAATATTTTTAATTTTTAAGTTAAATTTTTGCTAAGAAATATCCGGTCAAAGTGACTTCCGGTTCTTCCCCTTCCGGTACGTGCGTGGTGTAGTGTACTGTTCATGTCACAGGAGGGAGCGTGTACTGTAAAGAAAGGAAAAAGTTCTTGTCGCGTGGCATCAATTTTCATACCCAAGCAGGTTTCGATTGCCGAATACTCCAAGCGACTGTACTATTGCATGAGTACGACGCGTCCCAGATACTGAGTGGACAGGAGTCTTTAGTAGCCACGGTAAGCCTAGTTGCCTTGATGTACAGCCAGGTCTATTCAAGAACTAGTTCTGGGTTGTAGAAGAGCGAAATTGAGTACAGGCCACCACTATCCATGTAGAGAAATAAAGCATTGAAATGTGCTGTGTGGGCGTGTTTTACCCTTATGTTTCTTTCAGACTAAATCATTGCTGGTTAGCAAGGAAGACCGATACCCGTGCACTTTTCAAAGTAAGGATTATGAGACATATGGTAGCAATTTGTGATTTATTGATCTACGAAACACATGCGGTGAGCCTGGGAACTGGCACTTTTCTAATTGGTCGGCAACCCACTCAGCACTATTTTCATAGTTGCGGTTTTTAAATTGAGTCCGCGGTCATGGCAGAGAGTGCAGGTTCTTCATTTGAGTAGATATATTGTCATACTTATATGAACCTGAGGTAGACTCAGACGACCTTAAAACTCTAAGTGGAGAAGATGATAGTGTATTAGAGACCGGACATCTAGAGGAACCAAATCAGGGCCGTCTAGGCAACACCGACTGGTGTTCATGTTCATGACTGTTGTTCAGAGCAGGAGCAACAGACACTGGATATTATCACTCAGAATTCAGCCTTCTACATGGTTGTCTTGGAGCGTGAACTTCTTCGCACATCATTAGTGGCAAACATGGATAAGTTGAAAAAACATTTGGCGGAACATTTGCCGAATTAGTATGATTAATTTATGAACAAGGCAGAGCTGCACATTTACTGACTACATTTGGGTTTTGCAGTGTACTGCGCTTTGCTGCTTAACACAATTTAAAAAACCGCAACTATGAAAACAGTGCTGAGAGGAGTGTCTGTGCCACAAGCTCACCGCATGTGTGCTGTAGCGTCTCCTCATAGTCTAGATGACAAACTTTTTCAAAGCAGAGACTAAACGACTGAGAAATCGCACTCATTTTTGGTTCAAAACAGGAGTACCGCCAAGCAAAGGAACCCAGCTCTACCCTAACTAAGTTTCACAAGTGTACTAGACAAATAATAGAAAAGAAACACATCACGATAATTTTGGGGTTTCAGTTTGCTTTAATCAATAAAATGCAACTTGCTACCATATGTTTCACAATCCTTACCTTGAAAAGTACACAGGTATCGGTCTTCCTTGCTAAACAGTAATGATTTAGTCCGAAAGAAACACATGGGTACTAAACACGCCCACACTGCACATTTCAATGCTTTATTTCTCCGTTATGGTAGAAGTCTGCAGTAAACGGTTTTTAGTGGTTGTGTCATGACGTGACAGCTTTCATCTGAGACATTTTTTATTTTGGTGAGAGTTCTCCTTTAATGTTCATCATTTTACTGGTATTCTTTCGTTCGAAAGGAATCTTTCGTCTCAATGGGATTTTCATGTTTTTTCATGTTTCGTTGAGACGCTGAACTTTTTAATGGAATACATACACATTTCACTCACTTTCACACAGTCTGCAAAGTCTAGTCATTTCAAAACGACTTAGACCGCATAAAATCCAAGACAAGTTCGTCTAGGTAAAATTCGACGTTAGGCGTCATCTGATAAACATCAAAATTGTCAGAGCCGTTATGGCAACAACCTAAAATGCTTTTGAGAGTCAGAGAAGTAAATCAAAATTTGTCGGCCCTGTCAACAAGACCGACGCCATCTCGATGGGTAGATTCGACGCTTTCACGTTCGCGTCTTACGTCTGCCGATGATGAAAATACAATGACATTATTTTTCACAATAGAAGCAACTCATTCAGTACTATTAATCAGCTCTGGATCGGTCGGAAATGTCGAAATCCCATTCAGACGAATTCGTTTGAACATGATTTTGCTATCCAGCGTGATCTTTGCAGCGCAAAACACGACAAAACGTTAGATGCTAACCGTATCAAATTTCGACATTGCTTTCACGATGGCCATTTAAGCTTGTAGACGTCAAAAACCCCAAGCAAGTGTCTCTTATTCCTGTTTACCAGACCGTACTCTCGCCTTCTGACGCATCATTCGCCGTTTCATGTTACACGTCTTACGTCTGCCGTGCCAATGCTAAAAATGCAATAGCTGCTTTCATAAATTTATAGCACTACTATTTACAATAGAAGCAACACATTCGGTACAGCTTTTGATCAATCGTAAATCAGGGGCAGATACAGGATTTTTGAAAAGAGAGGGTTGCAAATTTTGATAGACAACGCCTACTTTAGTCAACTCATTTGTATGTGTTAGAGGTACAAATGGCTCAGGCTTCTTACAGCTTAGCTAAAGTAAATGGCAACAACTATGGCAACATATTTCTAGCAATGTGTCATGTTATAAACTCTCTAAATCATCAAAACTGTCTAACAGAATCTAACTGCATCATGCATAGACTACTGCTAAATAAATGTTAAGTAAAATACGGTGCAACTAAGTCTCTTTCAAACAAAGACTGCATCAACAATCTCCGTGGATGATTTTGTGCAAACTTCGTCTGTTGGTACCCGGTCTTTGTAATGCAAGGCGATAACTGATAGGTGTGCAAGACGCTCCTCTTCCATGGTAGACCTTGCTTAAGTCTTAAGTCTCCTCAATTAAAAAATGACCTCTCTCCTTCTGCACTTGTGATAGGCAGAATACATGCTATCAATAGCAGACGATGAACATTCGGGTACAACCGAGAGTCATAGGCTCTCAAGGCCAGGAGAAGGTCAATTCATTGTTGGGTGTGGCCTTCTTGCACTCTTGCTCTCTTTACCTTACTTTTTGCATTTCCTGGTATTTGCTTTGCCATACTGACTTCGACCTTCTCACTTCACCTTCTAGAAACTTCGGAAATGCAAGATCGGCTTCCCATTGGGTCAGCGTCGGAACGAACCAGAAGGGTAAGCACTACACACAACAATGCTCGGACATTATCATGCTCACCATCAGATCGTTCACGCATCTGAAGAAGCCGGAAGTCTAGGAGGGGTATCTCAACGGATCGTTTGTAGTGCTCAATCAGACTCCGTCTACTATTAGATGTATTGCTCCGGGTTCGCTGTAAGTCCGTTTTTCTTGGAAAAGATTCAATGGATCCAATTCCGTCTGCGAGTCGCAGAATGTCTTGATAACAGATGTCAGAGGTTGTATATATCCTGCCTTGTTGCATAGATTCTTTCAGTTACGTACTGAATGAACCATTCCCTACGCAAACAAGATATCCTGGTCACGAGTCTGGATTTTCGCTGCCAGATGTCTCACTTTGTCAAGAATCTGCTAATTATTTTTAATTAAATACTGGAAATGAACACAATGCGGCTTCAAGACCTTGTGCCTTAACTTCGAGGCCAACGAAAGGGGCTTGCAACACCCACAACCCTTACTCTAGATCCGCCACTGTAAATGTCAAAATCTTATTAATTAATTAATTAATCTTCTGCACTTAAGATATGACAAAACTCTGGACGCTAAAACTATCGAATCAAGTTTATACTTGCTTAGTTAATTGCTTCCTTGAATTGTTAGAGCTCGGAACCCATTTACACGAATTAATAAATTTAAATGCTGACGATTACAAATCTAATTAATTAACGGTATCCTGTTTGTTGTCGTTTTCCAATCAATTTTCAAACATTATGAAAAATTGAAACAATTCTAAAAGAATGCCACAAGTTGATTCCTTGAATTCTACCGCTCGCATCTCATTCACACGAAACTCTGACCAATGGGATTTCGGCTATTCTAGATCAACCATCGCTTTATGAAAAATTGCAACCATTTGTAAGACTATATCACAACAAATTGAGAGTCTCTGCGTTGCTTTCATATTATATAAAGTTAAGTTTCTTGCATTATTCAAGATCTGTTTTCTAAGTCGATTCTAAATGATTGTCATTTATAATAATACGTTAGTATTGTTATAGTACTTGAATCCTTTATTGCCATCATTCTTTCGTGTATGCTGGCAGAACCAGCAAAATCACATCAACATTTACAAAAAAATGGCTTCAGTGCTTGCAGAAAAGGGAGTCTACATACAGCATGACGATATGTTAGACATGATGCAGACTAGCTTCTTCATTGATCCAATCATCAATCATGTGCCTGCGAGGATGTCAATCAAACCCGAAGTAATACCTGCCAGACATCAGTATTCCTCTTGCCTCAGACGAGGCTGTTGTCTCGGCTAGAAGAGTTGTAGGCAATAACTGAAACTTTAGTTTTGTTGGACTATATAGAACCTATAGCTTTTAGTTGTTGATATCGTTTTTATATATACGTAGTATAATATATAGAAATACATTACAAGTTGTGTCGATAAGCCCTCTATGATGGGCAGTGGGGTCTTTAGAGAATTATATCCAAATGTCTTCTTCTAAAATATTTTATCTAAAAGCTTCCTGAGTCTACAGAAACACGTATAGATGACCGGACTTCTAACATTTACTGTACCACTTTAATGGAAATTACCTCTTAGCAATAAATACATTGTCAGAGTTGTTTCATGTGAATGTTAGGGTTTAACTTAATAAATGTAATTGAATAATTTTATGCCATTTAATTGTTACTTACATTTAAAAAATAATTATTGTATCTTTAAGAGTTTTATACGTATTTGCAATGACGCTTATTTACATTTGGACTTATTGTGGTAATACATACCTTCTATTTAAAAAATTTTGTAATATTACTGTTAGCTCAGTTTGGTTGCTTTACAACTTATGATACGGTATATGGTTAATTATCTTTGACCGCTTTAATTTTTGTGACAAGGAAGTTTTGCAGAATGGGTAAGGAATTTAACACCTGAAGTTTACAAAGCTTTAATACAAGACTTCATTGCCAACACTCGTCCAACAGCAAATGACCGTAAACGTTCAGCGTTACAAAATAAAAATCTGCAAATGCCATAACGGAGGTGACTACAACTTCCAACGAGTTAAAGACCCAAGATCAGTTGATCAAGACACTAGACTAGTTTTGATGGGTACATATCTAATTGTTCTTCGTGAAGAGGAAGTAGAAGAATTGATAAAAATAATCACACCAAGGAAGCTAATGCCAACAAATTCACGGACTTATTGTAAAGCACTTTTCTGGCGTTAGAAAAAGAGGATTCAAGTTTGCATTAACGGTTTATAAAATCACAAGAGTTATATCCAAAGTTTCTCAAAAATGCCCCATTAATTCTTGCGCTAGCAAAAAGATTTCAACATTCTAACCAACTCTATCTAGTGGACTTTTCAGACATGGCTATTGAGGTGGACGTTGATGGTTTGACTTATCAATGAGTCCTCTGTGTTCTGGACGTTTTCAGCAGGTAAATTGACATTGTTAAACTTTCAAAATGTATAAAAATACTAATTAATTTAAAACAATTTGTTTGACAACATTAGACATATTTTACTCGACTTCCTTCGGGTAAATCAATATTTCCTGTTGCCATTGAATTGTTGAAGTTGTATCACATGGTTGGACAACGTACTACTATTCAAACAGATCAAGGAACAGATGTTAAAGGAGTTGTAGAGCTACTGTCTTCGTTGATAAACATCAAGATTATTCGCGGCATACCGTATCATCCGCGGTCTCAAGGAAAACTGTAAGTGCAAAAACTGTAATCTACATATCTTTTCTAACTATATTGTGCATCTGCGTGCTGTGTATGAAATAGCCTGAAAGAATCAGCCTATCACTGAAAAATCGCATACGTTACGACACAATCACTAACCAAAACTAAATGTGTCAATTGTGTTGAAGAGCTTTCTGTGTACTAGCAGATATACAACACGTCTCCCCACCAGGCGCTGGATTAGTAGCGTAAAAATTATAGATAATTACAACACAAAGATCTAGTTATCATGTTTGTATGGTTACAGGTAAAATGTCAGTCTATTTTAAGTTTTCTTTGGAAGAGAGAGCAAGGCAGTTATACGAGTATTTTTAGCAGAGCAAAACAGTTCTTCGAGTATTTTTACCAGGATGTACTTCAGACCTCATGGAAAGTGAGCAGTAGCAAAGTGAAATACAAAGCAGCGAAAGTCAGGAGAATTTGAGCATGTGCACGGTACTGACTCAAGCTTGAATACTGACACTTTTATGTCATTACAGAATTTGATGTAGTCAATGGAAAGCAACACCTAATTATAAGTCACTGCGTTGCTATTTGAATGAAATCGTGTAAGCTGGTTTGAAGTCGTCAAACAAGGCTGCTGCGAGAATATTGCTTTCTATAGACGCATTCTATAGAGATTCAAGTTGGGAAATAATTTGGCCAAACGAAGGTCTGTTTTATAGTCTCGTTGTCCAGCAGTGCTTCATGATCATGGCTAGCGGCTGGGGACAATCTCAAGGAACTGCAGGTTTTTAATTTCCAACTACGGCATCAATAACGTGGTAATCGAAACTGTATTGATCGAAGGGAAGCTGTCTTGTCCGGATTTTTCACAAAACAATTCCATAACTAAAATGAAAATTGCTGATAATGTTCACGATTAATTAAGTCAATTAGTTTGTGTCATAATACCTGTAAACGTCTTCTGCGGCTTTGTATGTCTCTCAAAGAATCAATTCTGGAGCTTGCCATCTCGCTGTTCCAACTCCTGGATAAGATAAACCTTCTCGTTGGGAAGTAGAAAAACAGTTTGTGAATCAGAGCAATTGTTGCGTCTAATATGTTGTCGCCCGTGTTTTCTGACGTTACCGTTAACGGTCCTCCCTAAACCGGAATCAGCCACTTTAACAATCCAGATTTTGCTTACCAGTAGATTATCGCGTTTCAGCTCTCTTTGTATTCAAGGCGGTTCAAACGGGTGAAGAGAATGCATACCTCTTGATAAATCTATGGCAAATGATAGCTTACGCTCATAGTCGATATCAATCGATAAACCGTATAGTACATTTCTTATATATCCTCACTCCATATATTCCATGACAAGAAATGGAACGTCTCCAGTCTATGACTTTTCTGCACCAATGAAAAGAATAATATTCTTGTGTCTTACAGTTCTCATAAACATGATCATCGTTTCTAAGTCTTCTATAGATTTGGGAAGACCTTCACCCATCATCTTCTTAACAGCAACTGTTAGATTTCTGTAAGAAGCTTTGTAAACGCTAGCAGATGCACAAGATCCAAGTAGTTCTCCCGACGTCAATTCATCTTTATCTATTTGCCATAGATCTGTTAACACGTCTACTGTTTTTCTAAAAGTACGTTCACTTACTCTTTTTGTATGTAGCATTAACAAATAAGCTGTTACGCAAGCGAAAGCAACAGCAACGAATAAAGTCATTCCTGCTCTTATGAGAAAGTAGGTAAGACATTGGCCTAAAGTATAGCCCGGTGGACATCTGACTGCTAAGTATTTGATATTTACTTCGGCTGAGTCAAACATGATAAGAAATCCTTTTCATTAAACAATTTTTGATAAATCTTCCAAGCAACCTGGCTGAGCTTTCGTTTAGTTGATATGTTGCTATTGGATAGCACGTTCTAAGATGTATAATAATCATCCACGTCTGCACTAATACGTCTTTACAACGACTCATTCCGGAGACGTAGCCAGTGTCGCAAGCAACGCTCAAATATAGTTGACCCGGTGTCGAGGCAGCTAAATAAGCACAAGGCCACCCGCCCGACAAATCGTGTCCCTCATTGACAGTTTCACTTCTGACCATTGTTCTGTTTTGACATCAAATACTCACAAATCATTCAAACATTTCATGGAATCATTCATTCCAGCAAATACACACATTTTTGACCGCATCATGACCTCTGCATGTGTAGAGCCCACGCTAGGAGAAAGAGATTGATTGCTATTTTTGTCGACTTCTCGCTACTGCAGTTTTCGTTTAAGTGTTAATATCCTTGTTTTATCAAAAGCGGCTTTGGCTGCGAAACAGGAGTTCGTCCGCCAAATAAAACTGCGGTGGTTGCATTAGCCGCTGCAAGAGACATATATAGACGATATGCAAACCAATACGTGGCTATGAGTAACTTCTACGTGTTGTCAAAATTATTAAAGAAGTAGGTTTCTAACATTTGTTTGTTGAAAGAGTAACAAAGTGCAGCAAAGCAGCAGCTTTTCATAAACGTGCTAGCTTCGTAAAAGCTGAAATCTAAAACATTCTCCCTTACTTTTAGCCACTACTGCATTCTTCCTAGATATAAATTCCATATCAGTCCATTTGAAAGTGGTTGATCCGTAGAAAGGGTTTTATCACTGAATCCTCGTATTACAGTAAAAACTATCCTTCACATTGTAACTTGAATATACTCTAGATGACATTGCTAAAACCAAACTCCATTTCTGTAAATGAATTTTCAAACTCCTTGTTCCACCCACATAAATGTCAGTTGTGAAAACAACATTTATATTCCAATCTTCAACAAAGAAAGCCAATACGTCTACGTACCAATTATCAAGAATGTCATTTGCAACTCATTCAATAACACATTTATTGCGTTTCAAGTCACATACGAGTACGTTTTGATCGCGGATGTTGAAAACGAGTTAGGTACTTGTTTGTTTAATAATTGGACAACCAAATGTCGTTATACTGTTCACGTTTTGATTTGGTTGCAATGTAGTAAATTGTTAATACCTTTGTCTATGCTTTCCTTTTCGTACTTCCACAAGGTGTTCATAGCAGTAGAATAGAGCAATTTGATATCTGAAAATGAGGATACCAATTTGAAGCAATTGTTCGAATAATTAGGAATGCTAAATTTAAAGTTAATCCACTCGTAGCTTTCAGTAATGTTTTGATTGACACAAATCACTTCGTGCGTTGTTAATTTTCCAGTTTGAGATAAATAGGACAAGATTATGCTGATTGATGGCATTGGCAAGTAGCCTTTGTCAGTTAAACAGAAACTGCAACGATTTTAATAGTATCATAATCGCCGTCGTTTGTAAAAAGTAACCATTTTGAGATGTTGTCGGCTACATTCATTTGCTGCCAATTATGCGAAACTTTGTCAAATAGCTAAACCTTAACCTTCAAGTGGGCCTAAAACAAAAACATTTGAGCAAAGTTGAACCATTAATGGTTTTCTAGATAATGGAGGAAACTTGTCGCTATCCACTTTTTGGCAAGAGTTAGTGTGCATAGTATACAACCAACTTCCAAATATAGCGGAATGGTTATCTGGTTATATACAGAGGATTCACGACCTCCCAAGATTAGTAAATGATGCTGCTCTCGATTTCTAATCCTGACGCTATATGCAACCTTTTCACATCGCTTCACTCGAAGTTCATTGATTGCCCAACTACTGAACGATTGCCATCCTCGTGCGTTGACACCAAAGTGAGGAAAGTCAGTTTCATTTTTATATGTACATTTTCAGCAAGTCATGTCGGTTTTAAACTGCTTATGTACTTTTCTTCATTTTCCTTGTAAAACTTTGAACCTGCTTAACTGATAAAGAGAGACAGATCACAAGAGTTAAAATAGTTTTACACTTCAACGAAACTTTTGTTGCTATAGCCGTCGTCAGCATCACAGAAAGAACTTGAAGTCGATTTCAGTAATCGTCTTTATAAGCTTCTTGCAGGATGTCTCTTCTTTTGTTCTTCTATTCACAGTCTTCTAAGAATTCGTCAGCACCTCAGGTGTGGCGGCTGCTGTCTTGAGCGTTTTGATCAATGGGAAATAAGAAAGAAATGAACCGTTTGGAAAAAACTTGATTATATAGAGAGGTGAATTACATACTGCACTACAAATCACAAGTTAGACATACCTGTTACTTCATCCTTAAATTTAGATAATTTCTTGTGTAGGAGCGGTTTTGTCTAGTAGTATGTTCCAAAGCTCTTGAAATGATGCAATTGATTGGATAATTAATTACTTGGTATATGCATTTATGGTATGTGCATTTATCGTGGCTTTAATGTCTTATTAGAAGGTCTATAATAATTTCTAAACACGGTATATGAAACTAATGAATGAATCACAACAACGAATAAGGAAGCATTTAAATGCATTGCTGTGTGTGTGTGTGTGTGTGTGTGTGTGTGTGTGTGTGTGTGTGTGTGTGTGTGTGTGTGTGTGTGTGTGTGTGTGTGTGCGGGCTTGTGTGTATGTATGTATGTATGTATATATATATATATATATATATATATATATATATATATATATATATATAAGAAACTGAAAATAACGTATGTCATGTTGTATCGCAATCTATGGATGTAGTGACAGCTCCTTTTCATACAGTAGACGTTAAAGGAGCATTTCACCCTTCTGCGCATATCTGACTCCACCCTCGGCGCTAAAGATTTCTGGTCACACATAAAGTTGGGAAGTTTGGCGGTATCTCAGAGCAAACTTGATAGCGGACCATTATGTTAGGGTTAGAAAACAAAAACGTACGAGGCATTTTTCCAAATAAAGTCCAATAATTGTAGATTTCGTTTTACCTTTGATATTTGCTTAGGCAAAAGTAAGACGTGCTTTCGCATCACCTACACATCTTCAACTGATGGTAAAAAGCACACATACAGCAATAGTTTGGTTGTAGAATAAAGGCACTGTGTGTCACGTGATTACGTGCAGAGACGCACGTTTTCTTGTGTTTTTCACATCACGCAAGCCCTTTTGTACTGTAGTATAACCTCTATGCCGTCAGCGCAAACTAATGGTTACATCGCCAAACCAAGCGCTCTCCCATTAACTAAAAAAATTACAACTGCAATTGACAAACAATTAAGAGAGAATACGATGTGGTCATTTTGAAGTCCCAGTTGGTTGTAGTCAATAAACCGGAACTCGCTAACATATATGTTTTACAATCCTTACCTTGGAAAGTGCGCAGGCATTAGACTTCATTGTTATAAGTTAGCAAGCTAGCCTTGTATCAGATCTCTTCCCACGTTGTCGTGTCGTTTCCCGTTCCCATATAATATACTTTCCGGTTCCCGTATTAGTTTTATACGGGAACCAAGCACAACAGTACGAGGATAGCGTCTTTCACGAGGCTACCAGCAAGCAGATTTACCTCTGCGTCACCTATGGACCGTACGTATCCACGACCTACATGAAGAGTTACAACTTCTTATTTCTCCGCTCAGATATTTTGTGTCACAATCATATAATATATGTTATATATTTACTTAACTCTATATTTATAGATTATGAGATTCTTGTGATCCAAAACAACATAAATTGCTACAGAGATTCAAGTTAGACCGAGCAGTGAAAAGTACGACATGACAATAAATAGTCATAAACAATGCGATGAGTACTAGTATATATGTTAGTGTAACTCAACATAATGTGAACTACTACTACATGTGTACATGTGTTAGGTAAGGACTGTATTAAGGTCACTTACATGGACTCTAAAGTTTGAAGTTGCAAAATAACTTGTCCAAATGTTGGTCTGTGTGACGGTTCTGAAGACCAACATTTCTTCATGATCAGGGCTAACGGTGGTGGGCAATCTCGAGGAATTTCTGGTCGTTCTTTGTCAATCACCGCATCTGTTACTTCATAGTCAAAACTGTATTGATGAAAGGGAAGCTGCCTTGTCCAGAGTTCCCACAACACAATTCCAAAACTGTAAATAAAATGTTATTGTAAATGAAATTGATTTTAAAAGATTGTTATAAAATTAGGAAAGTTGTGGTAATTAAAGAAAACATGGAAAGAAACAAGCTTTACATACATCTTCGTGATGACGTTGTCTATTTCATCAACCCAGTAAAAAACAATGTACAAAGAGCATTTAGATCAAACTAGATGATGTCATTTCTAATGGGTGCTTTATAATATTTATTGCGTGTTACTTAGCTTTGAATGTCTTCAACATGTCTGGAATGTACATGTTTGTCGTTCAATTAACCGAAAATTTACTTTCTTTATGGCCTTTTTGAGATCATAAAACTACGGCTTTGCCGAACATTTAGGCAATCTACACATTAGGTCTTTGTGATTATTTATATTTTACTAATGTTCACACTACCTGTATACGTCCACTGCAGTATCATAGGCTCGTCGTAGAGTCAACTCTGGAGCTCGCCATCTCGCAGTTCCAACACCAGCGAAAGAAAGGTTACCTCGTTTTCAAAGTAGAGGAATTAGAGAAATATGACCTGGGGCAGTACTATTTTCACGTTCCATCTGCTGTCTTTCCTTTCTGCTGAGATCATTGACAACAGCCCTACCCAATCCAAAATCAGCCACTTTAACAATCCAGTGTTTGCTTACCAGAAGATTATCGCTTTTCAGATCTCGATGTATTCGAGGCGGTTCCAAAGTGTGAAGAAAATGCATACCTCTTGCTGAATCCATGGCAAATGATAGCTTACGGTCATAGTCGATATCAATAGATAAATCGTAAAGTACGTCCTTTAGAGATCCTCGCTCCATATATTCCATGACAAGAAAAGGAACGTCTCCTGGTTGTGACTTTCCTGCACCAATGAAGAGAACGATATTCTTGTGTCTTACAGTTCTCATAAACATTATCTCTGTTTCGAAATCTTCTATAGACTTGGCAAGACCGATAGCCACCATCTTCTTTACAGCCACGGTGATATCTCTGTAAAATGCTTTGTAAACGGATCCAGATGCTCCGGATCCAATCATCACTTGGCACGCCACCTCATTCTCATCTATTTGCCAGACGTCAGTTAATGCGACTACTTCTCTTTGCAAAGCACGCTCATTCAACGTTTTCTTTTTTAGCATTAATAAGTAGGCGGTTACGCCCGCTGATACAACCACAGCAAACAGAATGAGTCCTGTCACTATTAAGTAGTAAGTAGGATATTGGCATGTAGAACCGGTGTAGCCGATGTAACACTTGCAGACAGGTCGTAGACTTCTTACGCTAAAATCGGGTACACAATTGCCGTATTTGCAGGGATTATCGTCGCAGACGGTGCATTCTGTGATGTTACGAGCTCCAACGTTAACGGTCGTTAGGCCGTTCGGACATGCAAAACAATCTGAATCAGAAAATATCGTCTCTCTATAAAATCCCTTTTTGCAAAAAGTACAAGGTTTGTCAGATATGTTGGATGAAGTAAATCCAGCTGGACATCTGACTGCCAAATATTTGATGTTTACTGCGTACGAGTTATATATGAGAAGAAATCCGTTCCAATAAAAGATTTTAGATATGACGTCTTCTATCGTCAATCCATGCCTATCGTTTCCTTTCTCTAGACTGTAATCAATAAGATGCCACATTTTAAGGTGTACAATAAACATCCACGTTACTAGTGCATTGTCATCGTTTTGGGCACTGTTATTTTTAAGTGGTTCAAGTATTAATGTTACAAGCAGCTGACCTGGGGTTGACGCAGCGAAATACAAGCAATAGTCAGCGTCAGAGAGATTGGGTGCTTCATTGACAGGTGTAACTTCCTCCCATCTTTCGGTGCTTATGTCGAACACCCATAGATCATTCAAACATTGCTGGGCCGCATTTACTCCACCAAATACATACATTTTGTTCTTCATAATGACCGCAGCGTGGTTAGAGCGAGCGCTAGGTCTAACGATATTAACCGTATCCGCCAAAGATCGTCTCCATTGTACACTTGGCAAGAGATGCAATATCAATGTTTCATCAATAAATTTGTCAGATAAAGAATCTCGTCCGCCAAACGATATAGCAGCAGATGCATTAGCTGCCACAAAAGACAATTGATAGCGTTCATTCATGAGAGATGTTGATACCAAAAATTCCCATGAGTTGGCTGAGACATTATAGATCCATGCTTCCATCTGCTTTAGTCTAGCATTATGCTGAAGCGCTACAAGGCAATTGCTTGTTATCCAGCAATTGTAGCGGTATTCCATAAATTCTGAAAATTCTCCCCTTATTTTGAGACACCAACGCATAGTTGTTAAGTCTAAGGTCCATACCAATCCACTCCAAGATTGATAATATGTGTCTCCTATAATATAGTACTGATCAAATCCTCCCCAAACAGTTAAAAAATGGTCTCTAAAAGAAGAAGTCGCTTCTATACGGGTAGAAGGAGCTATGTTTGAAGCTGGAGATATCGTCCAAATCCAAACTGTACTTTGGTCCATAAGAGTCCAAGCTGTCACTTTACTAGTACGAATATCGGATAGGAAGACTATGATCTTATGTGGGGTCTCAACAACTGTGGTCACAACTCTCTGGTACCAGTGTCCAGGAAGGTTACTTCCAACAGTTTCTATAGAATATTTTTTACGTTTTAAGTCAAATTTTACTACATTTTTGTCGGCAATGCTAAATACGATGTACCTGCCTGTTTCTTTTGTACATGCGCATCCAAAGTTTCCTCTGAAAATGTCTAAATCTGAAAAACGGTTTAGATAAACAGGAATTTTGCTTACATTGGTCCAAGTTTCATTTTCAAACTTCCATAAAATATTGGTAGTAGGATTATAAAGTGCTATGCAGTTTGAACATGAACAAACCAGCTGAGACCAAAATCTTGAAATATGCGAAATATTAGACTTGACGATTTTCATTTCGTAGCTTTCAATTCCAGCAAGGTTTACACATCGCACTTCATACATTCTTGGTTTGGGTTTATGGGAATCAGCAACGTACGGTTGCAAGAAGACTAAAGCGGACTGCTTGCACCGACAATTAGTTTGTAACTGCTGAATTGCCACTCCTCTAATATTTGGTGGAATTGCTATTTGGTTGCTAAAACGTGAGCCATCAAGACCTTCGCTATCTAAATGTGTTTGCTGCCACTGGAGCAAAACAGTGTCCAATATCCATGCTTTGTTTGAGTTAAGGAAACTTTCAGTATCAACTGCCTCCAAAGCAATAATCTTGGAGCAAAGTTGAATCATTGCTGGCATTGCGGGTAATGGACTGAACTTGTCAAGCTCTTGCCACGATATGGTATCCACGGTGTACAACCAAGATTCAAATACGTTTGACTTGTCGTAATCTCTTAGACAGTTTGGATAGGCAGTCACCATTAGCAAATGTTGCTGAGTTTTGTTTTCAATCGTTACACTGTAAGCAACACTTCCACAGCTCATTCGTTGAGGTTCATTGTTTCCCCAACTGTTGAACGTTTGCCATCCTCTTCTGTTTGAATCAAGAAAGAAAGAGTTAGTATGATCACTTGCAGTGCCACTTTCAGCTGATCGCATCTTTCTTGAACCGTCATTTTGCGACTCTCGGTTTCTCCCATTAAAACATTCCACTTGCTCAAATAATAATAATAGACAGAAGATGAGACTGGACATTATTAGAGCTCTCCAATACTATTAACCAAAAGTCAACAAATCATATAAATTTTGCGTAGATATCGATACAAAGATTATGGAATTTAAAGCAGACATTCAAAATAGTGTTGGATGTTCTTACATTTCTGTTTACAGTGTGTTGGGCGCTATTAGATCAATTCTAGGTTACTTTGAGAACTACACTCAATATATCTGTTCCGTAGAGCGTTGGTGACAACAGTAAATGAAAGGACAATAATGTGAAGAGTCAAATGTTGCGTACATCTGCAGTCGCGTGCGAGTAAAGCGAATGTATCAAATCTAATCTTAAAGAAATTTGATCGTTCATAGCAGATTCTGTGTTGCGTAAAAACTAAATGTTAAAAATGTCTGTTTCAGTATGCTGTAACTGAATGTGTAATTACCTCTTGGGTAAGTCTGATAATGGCTTCAGTGTTTCATTAAGAAATCTGGTAACAAAGAAAAGCACTCTATCTTTTTTGTTTTTGCAATACAATATAACTATGAACACATCAGGGCCATTACTATATAAATACTTCCTGTTCTGGCGCACTAAAAGAAATTATCTAAAAGTTTTACATTGTTATCTTGCTCCTTCCGTTCTTCCTACACTAACCTGCAGCCTTGAACATTACAGAAACAACTCTGTTGGCAATCCAGTTGTGCGAGATGATTGTGTCTAGCCTGGTAAGATTGCATTCTGCAATCATTTGATCTTTAAGAGTAGTTTTAGAATGACATTGTAGAAAGTTACTATCTAATATCCAGTGAGGCGCGATAGGACGAAGTAATCCTGTTTCACAATGTGTGTCGCTTTCTCGATTACAGTAAAAGAAATTAGTGTTACTAGGTTAGCGTGCAAACAACTCCAAAATTATTTACAGCTTTGCATGGTACCTCTAAATTGCACTAATTGCGTGAAGTAGTCTTCTAGATAGCACTGAATGTTGCTATTGAAATCCATGCAAGATTGTCATCTGTATTCTCTGGAGAGATTCAAGTTGCGAAATAGCATAACCGAACGAAAGTCTGGTTAATGGTTTGGGTGACGAGCAGTCTTCTATAATCACGGCTTACGGCTATGGACAATTGTGAGCAATCACGGGTCTTTCGTTTACAACTACGGCGTCGGTTACTTGATAATCAATTTTGTATTGATCGTATGGAAGCTAAGATGTCTTGTCCAGATTTCCCACAGCACAATTCCAAAACTGCAAGGAACGCTTATGTCACCATTTATTTGCTGAAATTTTCTTATGATAGAAAACCTGTAAGCCTATACTGCGGTATCGTATAGTTCACGAAGAGTTAATTCCGGAGCTCGCAATCTCGCACTTCTAACACCCGCATAAGATAAACCTTCCCGTTTGGGAAGTATAGAGAAATCCGTTGTTGATCAGAGCAATATTGCCTGTTTTTACCTTTCGCCTGTCGAGTCTTCTGGCGTTACTTCTAACGTTCCTCCATAAACCGTAATCAGCCACTTGAGCAATTCATTCTCTGCTTACCACAAGATTATCGCTTTTCAGATTTCGATGTCTTTGAGGCGTTTCTATTGTGTGAAGAAAATGGATACCTCTTTCTGCATCCATGGCAAATGAAAGCTTAATTGCGCTCATAATCGATATCATTCGATAAATCGTATACTGCATTTCTTAGAGATCCGCGCTCCATATATCCATTAAGAAAAAGGAACGTCTCCAGCTTGGGACTTCTTGCAGAGAACGATTTTCTTGTGTCCTACAGTTCTCTTGTGTCCTACAAAATCAGCCACTTTAACAATCCAGTGTTTGCTTACCAGTAGATTATCGCTTTTCAGATCTCGATGTATTCGAGGCGGTTCCAAAGTGTGAAGAAAATGCATACCTCTTGCTGAATCCATGGCAAATGATAGCTTACGGTCATAGTCGATATCAATAGATAAATCGTAAAGTACGTTCTTTAGAGATCCTCGCTCCATATATTCCATGACAAGAAAAGGAACGTCTCCTGGTTGTGACTTTCCTGCACCAATGAAGAGGACGATATTCTTGTGTCTTACAGTTCTCATAAACATTATCTCTGTTTCGAAATCTTCTATAGACTTGGCAAGACCAATAGCCACCATCTTCTTTACAGCCACGGTGATATCTCTGTAAAATGCTTTGTAAACGGATCCAGATGCTCCGGATCCAATCATCTCTTGGCACGCCACCTCATTCTCATCTATTTGCCATGCGTCAGTTAATGCGACTACTTCTCTTCGCAAAGCACGCTCATTCAACGTTTTCCTTTTTAGCATGAATAAGTAGGCGGTTACGCCCGCTGATACAACCACAACAAACAGAATGAGTCCTGTCACTATTAAGTAGTAAGTAGGATATTGGCATGTAGAACCGGTGTAGCCAATGTAACACTTGCAGACAGGTCGTAGACTTCTTTCGCTAAAATCAGGTACACACTTGCCGTATTTGCAGAAATTATCGTCGCAGACGGAGCATTCTGTGATGTTATGAGCTCCAACGTTAACGGTCGTTAGGCCGTTCGGACATACAAAACAATTTGAATCAGAAAATGTCGTCTCTCTATAAAATCCCTTTTTGCAAAAAGTACAAGGTTTTTCAGATATGTTGGATGAAGTAAATCCAGCTGGACATTTGACTGCCAAATATCTGATGTCTACTGCGTACGAGTCATACATGAGAAGAAATCCGTTCCAGTAAACAATTTTAGATATGACGTCTTCTATCGTCAATTTATGCCTATCGTTTCTTTTCTCTAGACTGTAATCAATACGATGCCACATTTTAAGGTCTACAATAAACATCCACGTTATTAGTGCTCTGTCATCGTCTTGGCCACTGTTCGTTTCAAGTAGTTCAAGTATTAATGTAACAAGCAGCTGACCTGGGGTTGACGCAGCGAAATACAAGCAATGGTCAACGTCAGAGAGATCGGGTGGTTCATTGACAGGTGTAACTTCCTCCCATCTTTCGGTGTTTATGTCGAACACCCATAGATCATTCAAACATTGTTGGGCCGCATTTATTCCACCAAATACATACATTTTGGTCTTCATAATGACCGCAGCGTGGTTAGAGCGAGCGCTAGGTCTAACGATATTAACTTTATCTGCCAAAGATCGCCTCCATTGTACGCTTGGCAAGAGATGCAATATCAATGTTTCATCAATAACTTTCTCAGATGGAAAATCTTTTCCGCCAAATGATATAGCAGTAGATGCATTAGCTGCCACAAAAGACAAGCCAAAGCGTTTATTCATGAGAGATGTTGATACCAACAACTTCCATGAGGTGGCTGAGACATTATAGATCCATGCTTCCATCTCATTTAGCTTATTATTATGCCGAAGCGATACAAGGCAATTGTTTGTCATCCAGCAAGTATCGCGGTATTTTATAAAGTCTGAAAAATGTCCCTTTATTTTGAGCCACCAACGCATAGTTGTTAAGTCTAAGGTCCATACCAATCCACTCCAAGATTGATATGTGTCTCCTCTAATATTGTAATAATCTAATCCTCCCCAAACAGTTAAAAAATGGTCTCTAAAAGCAGAAGTCGCTTCTATACGGGAAGAAGGCGCTATGTTTGGAGCTGAAGATATCGACCAAATCCAAACTTTATTTTGGTAAATAAGAGTCCAAGCTGTCATTTTACCAATAAGAATATCAGATAGGAAGACTACGATCTTATATGAGGTTTCAGCAACGGTGCCCATAACTCTCTGGTACAAGCGGTTAGGAAGGATACGTCCAACATTTTCTATAGAGTATTTTTTACGTTTTAAGTCAAATTTTACTACATTTTTGTCGGCAATGCTAAATACAATTAACCTGCCTGTTTCTTTTGTAAATGCGCATCCAAATTGTTCTTTGGGAAACTTTACATGTGGAAAAAGTTTTAGATGACCAGGAATTTTGCTTACATTGGTCCAAGTTTCATTTTCAAACTTCCATAAAATATTGGTAGTAGGATTATAAAGTGCTATGCAGTTTGAACATGAACAAACCAGCTGAGACCAAAATCTAGAAATATGGGAAATATTAGACTTGACGATTTTCATTTCGTAGCTTTCAATTCCAGCACGGTTTACACATCGCACTTCATACATTGTTGGTTTAGTTTTATGAGAATCATCAACGTACGGTTGCAAGAAGACTAAAGCGGACTGCTTGCACCGACAATTAGTTTGTAACTGCTGAATTGCCACTCCTCTAACATTTGGTGGAATTGCTATTTGCTTGCTAAAACGTGAGCCATCAAGACTTTCGCAATCTAATTGTGTTTGCTGCCACTGGAGCAAAACAGTGTCCAATATCCATGCTTTGTTTGAGTTAAGGAAACTTTCAGTATTAACTGCCTCCAAAGCAATAATCTTGGAGCAAAGTTGAATCATTGCTGGCCTTGCGGGTAATGGACTGAACTTGTCTAGCTCTTGCCACGATTTGGTATCCACGGTGTACAACCAAGATTCAAATACTTTTGACTTGTCGTACTCTCTTAGAAAGTTTGGATAGGCAGTCACCATTAGTAAGTATTGCTGAGTTTTGTTTTCAATCGTTACACTGTAAGCAACACTTCCACAGCTCATTCGTTGAGGTTCATTGTTTTCCCAACTGTCGAACGTTTGCCATCCTCTTCTGTTTGAATCAAGAAAGAAGGAGTTAGTATGGTCACTTGTCGTGCCACTTTCAGCTGATCGCATCTTTTTTGAAACGTCATTTTGCAACTCTCGGTTTCTCCCATTGAAACTTTTCACTTGCTCAAATAGTAATAATAGACAGAAGATGAGACTAAACATTATTGGACCTCTCCAATACTATTAACCAAAAGTCAACAAATCATATAAATTTTGCGTAGATATCAATACAAAAATTATGGAATTTAAAGCAGACATTCAAAATAATGCTGGATGTTCTTACATTTCTGTTTACAGTGTGTTGGGTGCTGTTAGATCAATTCTAGGTTACTTTGAGAACTACACTCAATACATGTGCTCCGTAGAGAGTTGGTGCCAACAGTAAATGAAAGGACAATAATGTGAAGAGTCAAGTGTTGCGTACATCTGCAGTCGCGTGCGAGAAAAGCGAATGTATCAAACCTAATCTTAAAGAAATTTTATCGCTAATATCAGATTCTGTGTTGCGCAAAAACTAAATGTTGAAAATGTCTGTTTCAGTATGCTGTAACTGAATTTGTAATTACCTCTTGGGTAAGTCTGATAATGGCTTCAGTGTTTTATTAAGGAAACTGGTAAAAAAGGAAAGCACTCTATCTTTTCTGTTTTTGCAATAAAAGATTAACTATGAACACATCAAGGCCAGTACCATATAAATACTTCCTGCTCTGGCGCACTAAAAGAAATTATCTAAAAGTTTTAAATTGTTATCGTACTCCTTCCGTTTCTTCTACACTAACCTGCAGCCTGGAACATTACAGAAACAACTCTGTTGGCATTCCAGTTGTGCGAGATGATTGTGTCTAGCCTGGTAAGATTATGGCGCGCGATGTGTGTTATAATTTCTTCGGCTGGGCTGCGCTAACTCGTCGGCTGGGCTGAGATATCATGTTTCCACTACTAATTTGCATCTCAGCCCAGCCGACGACACGCGTCAAGTGTGTCATAATTCCGTCGGCTGGGCTGCGATATCATATTACATGCACGTTCTCCTCCTAGCCCATGGACGTAGCACGCGTAAATTGTGTCAAATTTTCCTCGGTTGGGCTATCCTAACTTGTTGCACTCGTCGGCTGGGCTACCCTAGCATGTTCCACTTGTCATTTGATATCTCAGCCCAGCCGACGAAAAGCGCGTCAACTGTGTCAAATATACCGTCGGAAGTGAGACCGCCGTATGGTAACTGCCCTCAGAAACAGGGAATGGGTTCCAATGACGCATGCGCACGCGCACGATATAGCATTGCGCATGTTAGAGCATTGCACGATATAGCGTTGCGCAGACACTGCGTAGTGTAGGCTTTAGCAGGTCGATTGCATGTGTAAGTGTCAGTCGATCTCTTGTTTTACATTTCATTTAGCGTGTAAAAATATTGTTGTCTAAAATCAGCAAAATCTTAATTAATTGTAAGTCTCAGTGTAGAAGCCTAGAATCATATTTAGACTTTGAGATACTTTTTCAAGGCAAATAAATACAATAAAATGTTCACTTTCAATCACGTACCTACCTTATTTTAAATTTTATAATTAGTTAATTAAACAGCTATAGTAAAGGGTGTAGTAAAGCAGAATTTGAAAACGCGATGATACAAGATAGACAGATCTATATAATTAATAATAATTAATAAAAGTAGAGCATAATTATAATATTGTCTTAAAGCTTCTGCATGCGCCTGGTAGCCCCATAAACTAGCTATTGAATGCAAAATAATTTCCTTTGTATATACCATGGAATCTTTGCCCAATCGTTTGATTAATTTGACTACTTTATAACGCACTATATTGGGCGATATAAAAAATGAACTAACATAACCTACATTTGCAGGCCATGATCCAGATGGGGTTTAGTGCGTTTAGGGGGTTGCAACCCCTCTTTTCCAATAGGCGTGGTTTAACAATTTTATATAATTTCATTAAAAAAGAAAAAAATTAGTAATGCTATAAATAACTGCTACCAGGTCAACCCCCTCTTTCAAAAATTCCTGGATCCGGGCATGCATTTGACTATTATTTTCAGCAAGAATTGCCCATGTCTATACATAGCATTTGCATGCGTCAGGTAGCCAAAATTGTTCACAATAATTTCTATTTTTTATTTAAAATTTAATTAATTGCATATACGATAACTACCACAGATGCTAATTAGTGTACGTAACCGCAGAATATTTCCTTTACATATACCATGAAATCCTTGCACGATCGTCTGATCAATTTGACTACTCTAGAACGCATTATATCGGGCGAGATATTCACTAACATAACCTACACTTGACTATTATTTTCTGCACAAATTACTCGTGTTTAGCTATACAAAGCTTCTGCATGGGTCTGGTAGCCCCATAAACTAAGAATTGAATGCAGAATATTTCCTTTATATATACCATGAAATCTTTGCCCAATCGTTTAATCAATTTGATAACACACTTTATAACATATCACGTGACCTTTAGGTGCGCTCATTGGTCCATTGCAGGTGCTATATCAGCGATACAACACTTAGGTCGCAATCTAACACCTGAGGTCAACGATATAACACCACTTCCCAGAATTAACGAACAATAATCATTTATTCAATTAAAGCTGCACTAAACGGTTACGTTGATATATTATAAATCAATTATAACTTCTAATTATCGAGGTGCTAGGCTCTCACGGCTTCGGGTCCTAGATATAACACGCCAACATCCCTACAACCCATGTTCTAGCTATTAATTATTTATAACGCACTCTAGCTGGCGAAATAGAAAAATTCCACTAGCATAGCCTACATTTGACTATCATTTTTAGCAAGAATTGCCCAGGTCTATACATAGCATCTGCATGTGTCAGGTAGCCATCTAGACTAGCAATTGAATGCAGAATATTTCCTTTATAAATACCATGAAATCCTTGCACAATCGTCTGATCAATTTGACTACTTTATAACGTATTACATCGGGCGAGATATTTAATTAACTAACATAACATACATTTGACTACATCATTCTAGGCACGAATCATCATGTAACCAAAGCTTCTGCATGCGTCAGGTAGCCCTAGCCTATACACTAGCAATTGAATGCAGAACATTTCTTTTATCTAGACCATGAAATCTTTGCCCAATCGTCTGATCAATTTGACTACTTTATAACTTACTCTAGCGGGTGATTTGTGCGTGTCCGGATGGAGCATCTATCTAGGTGCTGTAGAACGGTATTAATAATTTTTTAGCTAATTGACTAATTAATAATGTAAATACAGTCTCCATAGATTGCCAAAAATATATTGTGTCTAACAGTTGCTTTTATAGATCTATGGTGTTTGCACAGTTACAGCAAGAAATGGTATTATTCATGTAATTAATACGCATATTTTCTTATCATCTGATAAATATCATAAATATGCATGGTTGGTGGAAATTATGAGCAGTTGAGAATTGAATTTGGTGTTCACGTTTTTGTAAAGAGGATGTTGCAGTTGTGACTGGCTGAAATAAGCACTCTTTCTGTATCGGACGGCGCTGCATTCAATGATGAGGGTTATGCTAACGACTCGTCAGCTAATCTACATCTACTAAGCATATAGATCCATCAAAGTGCACGGCTACACAGAAAGCAAAGACAAGATTTGATTAGGGTGGCTTACTATCACAGAAAGTAGAAAGTTGAAATTGAATTGGATAGTCAGTTTGTATTTGCAACCTCTGAATGGGAAGTCTATGGGTAATGTCAGTATGCATGTGTGAGTAGACGCAACTATATGTGCCTTTTTGAATACACCTGTTAATTAGGCTGCAGCCCACTATTAATTAAACGTAAAGAAAGATAATTCGCACGCTGTTCAGTCAGTTGGAAGCAACTGCATTAGATTTTGCTTGTTTTTCGAATGTTCAATATTGCATTGATTCTCAACGGCTTTTTTACTTAGTTAATCAAAGGAATTCTTATTCAAATTGTATTTCTGCTGATGATCTGAGTTGTAAACACAAATATTAAGTTTGAAACGAATTGAATGTTACTTTCATGTAATACCAGAACTCCGAGTATTTGAAATCGGCCATTAAGTATAAACATATCTGATCACTACTTCTGCAAATGTGCAGTTTTTGAAGTAAAACGGCGCATACAAACTTGTACTGATGGTGGTAATATTTTGAATAGTTGATAGTTGATATTAATATCTCCATCCATATATAATAGTTATTTGGATGTCACTTTGGCTGCAAAGTGCTATGAATTACAATGTCTTCAAGTGGCTGGTAAAGATAACTTTAATCATGATAGTTCTAATTCAAATTGTTTTCTATTAATGACAAGAGTTGTTCAACACAAATATTAATATGAAGGAGTGAATGCTATCTTCATGTAATACCAGAGCAGAGCTCCCGATTATTTGAAATCAGCTCATATAGTATGAACACAGCTGATTACTACTTCTGCAAGTGTGCAGTTTTTGAAGTAAAACTGCACATACAAACTTGTACATACTGGTCGTGGTAATATTTTGAAATAGTTTGAATAGATGATATTAATATCTCCATCTATAATAGTTATTTGGATGTCCATCACTTTAGCTGCAAAGTGCTAATGAATTACAAGGTCTTCATGGCTTATAATCAAAATAGTTCTAATTCTAATTGTATTTCTGTTGATAATATGAGTTGTTCAACACAAATTTTGATAATTATCGAATTGAATGTTATATCTTCTTCTATACAGTCTCTTCTTCTATACAGTCTCTTCTCCACGCCGCATAGTACGCTAATTACCCGAGGCCCGGATTTCCGGGCTCTGGTATAGTACGTAGTCGTTCGATGACCGGACAACCGACCAACCGACCGACCGACCAACCGACCGTATAGATAATTGGTTAGCACAGATGCAAATGAAGCTATTCCGACCAATAGACGAGAAGTGGTGTCATGACCGACCAATAGACGAACGTGATGTCATCATGAGGCTCCACCTCTCTTTCTTTGGTAGCCGCTACCGAGAATTCGGCCATCGGGCGTCCGTCCTGTACATGCATGGTGTTTAGTCTTTGCTTTACCGATTTAGCACAGAGAAACAACGTCTATAGTTTACATTTGCACGTGTATGTTTCCCCAACAACAACCAGGAGCGAGGATGTGTAGCTGTACCTGACTTGTAACATTTTGCTTGTTCCACAGTGTTTCTGCATAGTGGTTCTGCAGTCTGCCAGCTTGAATTTTTGGTGTGCGTGGCTGAGCAGCCGTTGTGTTGTTGCTAAGATCACTAGATTTGGCGCTTGACGGGAATTTGCGAAGGGGAACGTGCATTGTCCATGACAGCGTCTGTTTGTCGGACGAAGCGGCTCGGCTGAGCTGTAAGTACGCTAGTGCGTCTCTATTCATATTTGTTTTACGGTATCCAAAGTCGGAGCGAATAGACGCCTAATAATCTACAAGTGCACGTGCATGTTTTCCCACATTGATGTTTTGTTTTGGCTTAGGGGTCACCTCATTACAACAACCAAAATTGCGGTTAGAAGGATAGCTGTAAATACGATACAGTGCACAGTAGGCGACGTCTAGCTAGAGAAACGGCACAAACAACGAGACGCTTCTAGAGAAGCTGCGCAAAGAACGAGACTTTTCCATTCTTGTGAGCTGGAAAATCTGTGGTGAGTTGCTTGTTTTGCTCTCCATTTGTAACATGTGTTTCCCACCCACAAACAGAACAATGATCACGCCCGTTACTTCATCACGTAAGGCGAAGATTGCCAGCCGGCCTAGCGTCGAGGCTCTCCGACTTGTAACATTTGGCTTGCTCCATCACTTGAAAACAACTACATTTTATAACGTGCATTTAGAAACAACGCCTAATCTAGCTGCATTTGTAACGTTCCCACATTTAGCTAATTTTGTTTTGGCTCTGGTACCTATGCCACGCCTAAAACCGCCCATAGTTACCACCTCAAAAGCTGCACAAACAATCAGCTGCACAAAGAATATAATAATACTTTTACAAAAATACATCTTGAACAAATTCACGAGCACGAACATACAAATCAGTGCCATGACAATCCGAAAATTCTAGCGGGTTCACGTGCAATTGCAAAGCATTGAGATCAGCTTGACTCAGCTGTGAAATGGTTTCAGGAACAACCACTGTTTGGTCTTGAAGCCCATCAAGAGGTACAGGACCATTGCCATCTATGCCATATTGACCCAAGTCTTCAACCTATAACAAAATAGAGTTCTCCCAACATAAGGACAGAGAGTCTCATAAATATGACCATGCATGCACATAACCTCTTGCAAGTCTTCCAACTCATCCAAAGAAGCACCTCTTAACATTCCTTCTATCCACAACTGCAATGGACTTCTGTTTCCTGCAGTACTGATGGTGTGTCTGGAGTAGCCATTACAAAAAAGTTGTAGTGACCTATTTATTATAGGAGTGTATATGTAATGTAAACAGAATAAATCCACCTCATTTGTAGGATCTAGTAGATTCATTATCTCCATATTGCGAAATAGAAAGTAGAATAGAAAAGTACAGCCTTCAAACAAGTCTCTCCAAAATCTTTCTACTCTCTGATTGTGGACACTTGAACCAGTTATCATACTTCCTCTTCCAGTGCCTCGACGTTGCAGCATATAGAGAGAAACCTCTACATTTTCACCACCTTTGTCTGACACTGCTGAGTTCACTGAGGACACTGCTGCAGTTCTGCACAGGCTGCAACGAGATTCCAGTGATGGGATTCCATAAACCATCAACAATCACAGTGTCCAGCACAAGATCTGTGTTTCCGAATGCAGCGACGTGTGCTATGATTTTAGAGTTGCCTAGACAATTTGACAACCAAGACGAGTTTACGGCAACTATGAATGCTGTTTTAGATATGCAGGCAACTGGCTTTGGCGTAGTCTAGTAAATTTTCATTTTTGTTGCTTTCTTTGAACTGTTGTTTCCATTGCATGCTAGTTTAAAACATCTGCACAGTTAAGTTATAACAAGAGGATTTCACTTTGTTAATGTAAGATTTCATGTTGCAGTTTAATTGTTCAAATCATGTTGTAGAAGTTGTAATAAAATGGAAAATCCTAATATTGCTTCAAGGTCAATTTGAATTGCTGTACAGCTGTAGATTGTGACATGGCACCAGCTAAAATGGTGGCAAGCTGATAGATAATCTCCTTAGTACAGTGGTAGCAAAAACTATTTCTGCTTTTACCAAAATACCGTTCAATTGAGGTACTTCCCCATAGTCAATAAAATTAGTTCCTAGATTACTATCTAATTTTGCCAGTCTATTCACAGCAGTTAACAATTGTTTACCACAGTTGCTGCTACACCTAATTTAGTATTGTACACTAGACTGCAACATTAATTGCGGAGTGTCTATAGGTTTTAATAAACTACAGTGAACAGTTAGCATTGTCGTGCTCAACCAGATCAGTCTGGTTTGTAAAGTCTATTACAAGTACCGGAAGCAAACCCTGCTTCAGAAGTACTTAGACCATCACGGCTGTCTAGAAAGAAGACACGACTTTACGAAGGATCCGAGTAGATCCCAGAATATTATTATTATTATTATTATTATTATTATTATTATTATTATTATTGGAGTACATATAGAAACAAACATAGCACTTTGCTCCTGCGGTCTATAAGTGAGTGAAATCAAGAAGTGTTCAAATTTGTTCAATGACCAAAGGAAGTTATTGCACAGTCTTCAAATTGTGTGTGTTGAATCAAATGAAGGCTGAGGATCCAATGGGCACTACACGTACACGGCTGGGAGGCCGAGGCTATATCATGGAAGTAGCATCCGTCACTTGCTCTAAAACATTTTTTCTCTGTCCCTGTGCACTTACCACTGGTAAATAAAATTTAATAAACCGTATACAATTTAGAAAAAAATGGCATAACTTAAGTAGTCGATTCCACACAATTTAAAATTTGTATAAAATACACTAAAATTAGATATTTGTGATGCACTGTTTGTTTGGATTACAGACGGTAATAAAACATTAACAACAATTACTGGTCATGCAACAAAGGTTGATTTCCTGTTATAATGAAATTGCAATCTTTTACTGAATTGATGCAATAGATTTATCCTAATCTGACAATTAAACCAATTTTGCTAGATTAATTAAACCAATTTTGCAACTGTTTAAATAGAGAACAGTTCTGATATACAACAACAAAGATGTAGAAAGACTAAAAGACATTAAGTACCAAACATGAGCTTGAAAACTAGCAATTTGAAAGCATGACAATATAGTATTAGGCTTGTAAAACAGAGTTCATTTACACATACTGTTTCATCTTTTACATAGCAAGCTCATAACCATCATTATTAGATTAAGATTCTCTTCTTTGACATCAGAAAAAGGATACTGCCGTACAGCATAACATAATGCGTAGTACGTGTAGACAAAACATCATGCTTGCCATTGCCATGCTCAAAAGCCAATTGGGTTAGTGTACTGCATTGTACGTGTATACATGTAAATACATGTATAAAATTTTCTATTAGAATATAGTGATAACAATATATTGCCAATTAACATTGTGTTGCATCAGTACCTCTAGCACCATACCCTTAGATAAAATAGGGTCAATAAAATTGGAAATAGCAAAGAATTTCTACAGCTGTTAATTGAGTTTCAAAGTAAACAATCTCTAGTGTTCGAGTGCAGTCACAAGCTCAATGCCTCTGCGTAAAAGCAACCTTCAGCAATATAATGTTTATCAACTGTAGCTATAGCAAACAATGAAACCAGTATTAACATAATAATTATGTTGTGTGTATAGTTTGATGGCAATTAAGTTCCCATTTAAAGTTTCTTCATTGTATTATACTGGGTACATTGTTTTAGTGTCCCAATAACAAGCCCACAATTCGTCATTAGAAAACTTGGAATGTGACTCACAAAAGATTTACAAAACATAAATTACTTAATTAATATGGGAATTAGCATGTTACTCAACATGTCATGAAAGCAACACATGTGCACATAGATTTACCCATCCATTTACAATGCATAGCTTTATTATGTACACCTATACATAAAACAATGGCAAAATTTGTGAACCATGTTCACAAAGAGGATAATTTAATTTAATTACTACCATTAGCACGTGCAATTACCACCTACAGGTATAGTAAATTGCATTGAAATGTTCCACAAATTCTATGCATACTGTGATTTCTCAACACTAAACGCAACATCTGTAATCAGGGCCACTTACCAGAAGTTGAAAGAATCACGCTAGACCAGCCAGCGAGAAAGCTTTATCAAGCACCTCCATAATTTGAGTAACGAGCACTTGCACTTGCAATCGATCTAGCCGCGAGTAGCAGTCGTGAGTCCATCTGCAACTTGGATCCTCTGATATATCGTGCGCATGCGTCACCAGAACCCATTCCCTTCAGTTCCCATATTGTCAACGGCGATCTCACTTCCGACGGTATATTTGACACAGTTGACGCACTTCTCGTCGGCTGGGCTGAGATATCAAATGACAAGTGGAACATGCTAGGATAGCCCAGCCGACGAGTGCAACAAGTTAGGATAGCCCAGCCGAGGAAAATTTGACACAATTTACGCGTGCTACGTCCATGGGCTAGGAGGAGAACGTGCATGTAATATGATATCGCAGCCCAGCCGACGGAATTATGACACACTTGACGCGTGTCGTCGGCTGGGCTGAGATGCAAATTAGTAGTGGAAACATGATATCTCAGCCCAGCCGACGAGTTAGCGCAGCCCAGCCGACGGAATTATGACACACATCGCGCGCCATAGTAAGATTGCATTCTGCAATCATTTGATCTTCAAGAGTAGTTTTGGAATGACATTGTAAAAAGTTGCTATCTAATATCCAGTGAGGCGCGGTAGGACGAAGTAATCCTGTTTCACAATGTGTGTCGCTTTCTCGAATACAGTAAAAGAAAGTAGTGTTACTGGGTTAGCGTGCAAACAACTCCAAAATTATTTACAGCTTTGCATGGTACCGCTAGATTGCACTAATTGCGTGAAGTAGTCTTCTATAAAGCACTGAATGTTGCTATTGAAATCCATGCAAGATTGTCATCTATATTCTCTGGAGAGATTTCAAGTTGCGAAATAGCATAACCGAACGAAAGTCTGGTTAATGGTTTGGGTGACGAGCAGTCTTCTGTACTCACGGCTTACGGCTATGGACAATCGTGAGCAATCACGGGTCTTTCGTTTACAACTACGGCGTCGGTCACTTGATAATCAAATTTGTATTCATCGTATGAAAGCTAAGATGTTTTGTCCAGATTTCCCACAGCATAATTCCAAAACTGCACGGAACGCTATGTCACCATTTACTTGTTGAGATTATCTTATGATAGAAAACCTGTAAGCCTATACTGTGGTATCGTATGGTTCACGAAGAGTCAATTCTGGAGCTCGCAATCTCCATTTCTAACACCCGCATAAGATAATCCTTCCCGTTTGGGAAGTATAGAGAAATCCGTTGTTGATCAGAGCGATATTGCCTGTTTTTACCTTTCGCCTGTCGAGTCTTCTGGCGTTACTTCTAACGTTTCTCCCTAAACCATAATCAACCACTTGAACAATTCATTCTCTGCTTAGCACAAGATTATCGCTCTTCAGATTTCGATGTCTTTGAGGCGTTTCTATCGTGTGAAGAAAATAGATACCACTTTCTGCATCCATGGCAAATGAAAGCTTAATTGCGCTCATAATCGATATCATTCGATAAATTGTATAGTACATTTCTTAGAGATCCGCGCTCCATATATCCATTAAGAAAAAGGAACGTCTCCAGCTTGGGACTTCTTGCAGAGAACGATTTTCTTGTGTCCTACAGTTCTGATAAACATTATCTTCGTTTCAAAGTCTTCTCTATAGACTTGGGTAACCCAATAGCCACCACTTTCTTTACGGCCTCAATGTAAAAAAGCGATGTTAACTGATCCAGATGCTCTAGATTCAATTTGTCCTTTAGACCTTACTTCATCTACATCTATTTACATACGTTGCTCAACACTCTCACTTCATTTGGCAAAGCTTGTTCGTTCATTCTTTTCTGTTGAGAAGTTACAGAAATGCTGATATGCCAGCGAAAGCAACAGCAACAAATACAACGATTCCTGCTCCTTTCAGTCAGTAGGTAGGACATTGGCATATAGAACCGGTAGAACAACGAAAGACTAGTCGCAAACTTTTCTCGCTGAAATTGACTACACACTTCGCTATTACCGCTATCGAAATCGCAAACTGTGTACTCCAAAATTTTGCTAGCTTTAATGTTGAATGTTACTAACACGTTCAAACACAGAAATATTTAATGCATTCACAATCAGAAAATAACGTGCAGTTTTTGTCTGATAGGTTAAATTAAGGTAAATTCAGCTGGACCTCTGCCCGCTAAATATTTGATGCTTACTTGAATTGTGTCAAAAATAACAGTAAATCCTTTCCAACACAAAGATTTTGATATCGGTAAAGTCATCGTACCATTTAAATTTTCGTTTCCTTTAAACGATGCATTGAGATGCAACACAGAGGCGTAGCAAAACAGTCCAAGACTTAGGGCACACTGAAAGATTTTTCAAATCTGTATTTCTACACTTAATATAACGGTTTACCTTTTCAATTAATTCTTCTGTTTTGTCTACTGCGGCAAACCTGTCTACAGCTGCTTCCAAGTCTATCTTACTAGACATATTTATTGCTCTGGCCAGAAGCTCTAGGCTATTTGTCTCATGTCCGCCCAAATTTGGTCTTTATTCATTTCAAAAATTAAAGTGAACACTCACTTGACGCGATAGAGACACCTATAATTTTAATGCAATTTTCAAGACTTTGAGCAGGTCTACGAAAGTTTCCTTCACTGGCAAGGAATGGTATATCAAGTCAGAGAGAGATTATACTTCCTGTGCTGCAGACTCCAATGACTCCATTTCATGATTACTATGCCACTTCTCCTTAATGAAACCTACAAGCCATAAACTAAAAATGACTTACCGTTTAGGCTTACAGAAAGATAATATACTGTCTTTTTCGTGTCGCTTTCGAAAAGCCTGCTTCCTTATATTTGCGTTAGACAAAGACATTAGGTCGTATTAAGAACGCGTGCAACTGTTGATCGATGTCACGTGACAACAGGGTTCGGTAATTTTTTTACGGAATATAATTTCGATTTAATTAATATTACTGTAATCATTATCATTATCAGCATTGTCATGGGCATTAACAATCACTGAATGGCAAGATAATCTTAAAATTTGAAAATAACCTTTTAACCATTTGCAAATTATAGGATCAAAATATAAAAAGGAGCCAAATTTGGAGGGGCTCGTGCCCCCAGCAGGCCCTCCACCATAGATACACTACTGTGCAACAGTTTGAAGTGTAACATAAACATTCATGTTCCTTGGTTGAACCGTTACTTGCATATAGATATTTGTAGATGACAGTGATTAGTAGTAGACCCGGTGTTGAGGAAGCAAAGTAATCGCACAACAAAAAATCTGAGAAGTTTGTCCTTCAGTGGTAGCCTTCAGTTTAAGACCATTCTTTTGTTTTAATATCAAACACCCAGAAATCATCTTGGCATGCCTCAAAATTATCTTGTCCGTACATTTTCGACTGCATGATGACCGCTGCATGATTATAGTCTGCGCTATGTCGAACAGAATGGAAACGTCTCTGCAGGTAGCTTGTCTCCGGTAAATTAGTTGTAGGTGTATTAGCCATTCTTCATTATAAGTAGATCCACCTAAGGAGGCATATTTAAAGCCTACTCCGCCAAATACGATTACAGTATAGTTGTATTGACTGCAATTAATGATTCAACATATCAAGCTTTTGAAGAATTTGATATCAATAACCTCCATCTGGTGACGGCAGTATTAGACATCCACACATTAGCAATATTTCTTTTGTCAATTTCAGTGCAACGTGCAACGAAACACAATCTACTGATGCAACAACTAGTTGGAGATAAGTAACATATTTCACTCTTATCAAGAAAGGAACTGGAAACATGTTTTCAACAAGTGAATGGTTGTTGGATCTAAGTTTCATATATATATATATATATATATATATATATATATATATATATATATATATATATATATATATATATACAGCGTAAAATAAATGTTGAGTGATTACAAGTATTGATAATGGCACAAATGAAATTGAGTTGCTGTTGATATCATAGATTGATACGTCTCCATGAGAATGCGCAAGGTCAGGACTTGGCAATCCTTTCGCTGTCCACACTTTAAAGCTCTTGTTCTCTCAGAACGCAGATTGACTGTAAAGATGATGATCTATTCTGATAGTCACCAACGCTAGACACTACGCCATACCCTCTTTAAGAATGTGGCAAGAAGAGGGTACGGGAGTTCTCAAATATGGCTTTTAAAAATACCCTTTTGTATTGCCATATAAACGCTTCTCTCTCTCGTTTGGGATTGTATGCAAGCAATAATAATGAAATATTTTGTAGGGTCTAGTATCTTCCCCCGTCGAGGGCGCGCACCTCCCTAGGTGCCCGATACGGAGGAAGTTCTGAGAAAACAAAGTTGCGCTATTAGACAAATAGCTCCTACAGTATACACCCACAGAATGGTGTGGTGTGCTCCATAGAGTAGATTTGCGCCCTATTAGACAAATAACGTCAACTGTCTATAGCCACAGAATCGCGTGGTGTGCTCCATAGAGGAAAATTACACTCAATTAGAGAAATATATTTTACAGTATTTAGCAGCAGAATGGTCAGTACCATAAATCACCGATTCACTGCAAACGGAGGTATAACCCCAAAAGCCGTTGTTTCAACAACGATCAAAGCCCTGCGACGGCAGGCAAAGAATATCGGACACAAGGGATACTCTCGCCTACGAAAACAGGATCTTGTAGCGCGTACCTCTGAAATCCGAGGCCCAGAGAATGGAGGTCTAACTCCCAAACCCGTTGTTTTAACAACGATCAAAGCTCTGCTACAGCAAGACAAGAACATCGGACTCAAGAGATACTCTCACTTGCAAAAAGGAGAGCTTGTAGAGTTCATCGCTAGTGCCTGAGACTTAGAGATGTCTCAACGAATACAACGTGCCACTCAAACTTTGCGCTACCCAGCTCTGCGTGGTGTAGTAGACTACCCAGAGCAATATCATGCCGATCTACAAAAAAATCGCGAATATCCGACGTTTTCCAGCAAGCCAAGAAGATGGTGAAAGAGCTCTAAAATAGTCAATATTGTCTAGCCACTCTCGATAGGTTTCGAAGCAAGATGTTTCGTAAACCCATGCCGACACGCATCGTGAAGAAAGGAGCCGCCATACGTGAGAAGCAAGACAGCGAACAGGAAAGGACGAACAAAAGACGTAGGATTCTGACATTCAGATTCCGTCATGAGGTATGAGGTGCCTTCACCGACAGGATAATGAAAAAGTTGGCAAACCGCCTGCAGACGTCATTCTACCTTAGCTATTCGTGTCAACAACTGCAGAAAACTAACTCCTAGTACACCCAACTGGATATTGCTAAAATCTATCACGACATTATGATCAATTGGAAACAGCGCCATAGGCACTCCTGTCGTGGGAGCAGCATTCATGACAGCATGACGTTATGGCAAGTGCAAGTATAAAAGATTAAGATTCAGATGAAAGCGCAGCAATTGTAACAGATGATCCTGGGGAGGAATCAAGTGATCCGGTGGATATAGGGAGGTGAGAGCCTCAAAGGGGATGTGGAGACGATGGATGATGATAAGTTGTTTGGGTAGTCAATGGTTTTAGGGTACTACAGAATGCTAATTGTTAGAAGGAGCGTGTGATGAAAGATGCGCACGCGTAGAATTACCTTTAGAAGTGTACGCTTTCTCAGTTCAGTCTTGTGGCATTAGGCGTATCGATAGAGACAGAAATCATTACTATTGATCAGGTTTCTAAAAGCATTAGAGAAATATCTGTGGGTGTGAAAGTGGGTAGTAATTAATAAATTAAGCTGCACATACAACTTCAGATATAAGACTAGCGATGTTCTATCAAAGTAGATCATGTTATAGCTATAAACAAATACTATAAATGTTTAAGTAATCAAATCTGTACAGTATTCAATAGTAAAAATAGAAATACCAATCGCATGTGACCACAAAGTCAAAAAATGATGTTATATACCAGTGTCTGTATTCAAAGTAACAGATAAGAGACGTTCGTGGTGAACTGATTTACTTCTTGCCTAATTCTGGAACTTGACGCAATATCCAAGGTCTGTGTTTCTGAATGTCAGTGTAGACACTATAATGTTCACCACATCCCTTCGACCAGCTGATGAGTCCGATCACGGTGCTTTTTCCGTTAGAGTCGACATGCATCAACCCTCCTCCACTGTCGCCATTACAGGCACCTACACCACCAGATTCATAACCAGTACATAGGTGACTGTTGCGAATGTTGATTCCTTGCTTCTTGTAAGTCTCTTCACAGTCTTCTCTTGCAACAATAGGGACTTTAGCACAATGCAACTCATCTGGCTGCAATGAGCTTTTTTCAGTAATACCCCATCCTGTAATAACCATTTCAGTCTTAGAGTTCACAAGAGGAGTGTTGCGCTTGGGGATGTCTGCAGTATTAGTGTCAGGTCCAAGTACAACGTCAGCTTCTAGTTCCAGAAGAGCAATGTCATGTTGTGGTGGTTGAAAATCACTGCTTGCTGTGTATTCATCATGAACAGAGGAGTTTGTCACACGAAACACTTGGCCCTCGCCCTCAAGAAATCCACTAAAGTAGTTCTTGGATCCGACCATTGCTAGAACCATAGTCATGTTGGTAAGACAGTGTGCTGCTGTTAAGACCCACCGTTTGTGAACCAGCACACCACCACAACGTTTTGTGTGGTTATCTGGAGTTAAAAGCATCAGTCCGACCTGCCAGGGCGCAGTCCATTCATCTTGACAGAATGATTTGCCTTCTGTATCCTGAATGAGAGAATTTGTGTCTCTGCCTCCAAATATTGCTCGTTGAATTTGAGGTACAGATGTAGACGTTTCAACTGGTAAACGAGTATCATTGTCTTCTACATTCTTCTTTGTGTGAACCGATTGCTTGTTGCTGGAATCCATGAGTTGTAATTGTGACTTGAAATCATCAAGAACTGTCTGTAGTTGAGAATGAAAGTTATCATTAGCTATTGCTGTCTGTAAATCTTCTTTCCTCAGTGGACTGCCTGATTCTTTCTCTACAAGCAACAGTTGTGAGTACTTGTATCTGTAGGCGCCTGTAGAAAAAGTAATTAAAATTAAGTATATTTCATAATGCCTCTGAGTGGTCAAACAGATCATACTTTGTTTCATAACGGGAGCAGCACTAATCCAAGATGTAGTGATTAAAAGGCATCTGAGCAGTATCTTCAATTCAATCCCGTTCATCTCCTATTATCAGTGGAGCCGCTTTAGCAGTGAACTGTCTGACTGCACCAAATCTCCAGTATAAATACAATCATAGCAGGATGTCCTAATTATGCTAATCGCTAAACTTTCAGGCTGCCTAATGACTTGGTATGTTCCACCAGACTCAACGTTTCTACGAGGACATTAAGCAAACCGCGGATATGGGCACAAATATAACTACGTGGAAACCCCACATGACGTATGGCGGTG
>CAXXBX010000014.1:170000-190000 GCA_964274945.1 Dehalococcoidia bacterium
ACCAATCGCTAATCCAATCAACGGGATTTTAGAAACGGCAATTGAACGGGATATAACTATGAATGAGAATTTCTGTTTGGCTGCTACTAAACGGTAAAAGCACTTACACCACGGCTAATTAGTGACAGTAAACGGTTCTCTATACAAACTGTACGTGACCTGACTTCCCCCTCCCCCTTCTGCCTGTCCAACCATCAAACGCATTTTTAGATACTTTCTGCTATAATCTCTACCTATAAAGGCGACCTGTCTGTCTGTCTGTCTGTCTGTCTGTCTGTCAAAGGTATTTTATTCAATAGAACAAAGTACGTACAGATGGAGGCTAAATCCTCTACAACACAATGTCCTCATCAGTCCAATTAACTACACACGTGCTTGCTCCTTTACTAAAAAAAAAGTAAAGGCCAAATGGCCTTGGAAAAACACAAATTAACTAGCATCATCTAAAAGTCTCTCCACTTTCCTGTAGATGACTCGAGCATTGGCTTTTTGTAGCTGAATGGACATGCGCTCCCTCCAATGTGTCTTGAATGAGGAGGCATTTGTTGTTCCATAGGCATCCGTTGATCTACTTGACAAATGCTGTAGGTACATTTCTGCTTGTTGTCCTCATCGACCAAAATGTTCCAAGACTAGTGGGACTGCTGTCACTGTTTCCTTACCAAGAAGTCGTTCTCTGCTATATTTTTCCGTTTTCTTCTGCTCTCTCCTGGATGCTGCAGCACCTTCCGTAGATGCTGATGCTGAAATTACTTCACTGCTCCAGGGATGTGCTAGCGAAATGTCTAAATCTGTGTTGGACCCTGATCCAACATCGAAAACTGTTATGTCAGGGCGGTTGTCAGATGTAATGTATCGATGACGTGGCTCTCTGTGATGGTGCATTTGTAAGCTGCGCAGACAGTCTGACCATACATTGGCAATACACTCATGGGTCCAGACTGGACCACCGCCCCACTTACATGTTAGGAGATGGTATCCACAACTGTCCAGAAAAGAACCACAGTCACACTGACGAATACAGCCATCGAAGGGCATGGCTAACCCCAATCTCAAGCAAGCCGCCAAACGAAAATCGCGGGAAACTAGTGCGAGCTTATTTGAGGTGGGCATAGCATTCAGCCAGGCTCCAGCGCCCTTGCCTTGAATCGATCTTAGCCTAGCAGCATCTCGCTGGGAGGGGGCCTTCTCGATCATTGCTGACGTCTTTTCTTTAGCGTGTTGCCGTGTCAGCCTCTGTTGTAGTTTAGTTGGAACTTGAATCATTTCAGTAATATCTGTCCCATCACTGCCAGCCTGCATCAGCGAAAATGCTATCGATTCCTCGACACCATTTGAGTTGACTAGAAGATCCAGTGCGGATTTGAGGTCTGGATAACGAATAGGCAGATGAACCAGAGTGTGAACCCAGGACGAAAGAAAAGCAAATCGAGAAGTGCTGAGGCATGGTGACATGCTGAAACCACCAAACCTGACCGGCAGTGTAGCTTGCATCCAGGAAGAGTCAGTGAGGTGACTATATCCCAATACGTGAGTGAAGGTCTCACGAGAAATCTTATCATGGACCTCGGCAGCTGCCTGAAGTCTGTCAGGGCAAACTAAACGTGCTAAATGGTTCATGCGAGGAACATGGCAGAATCGTAAAAGAAGCATTGCACTCTGTACCTCTCCCAACTTCATCAACTGCTCACACAACAGCCTTCCACTCTCAGCATATTGGCTAGAGGCTGCAGACACATACTCTCTCTTGCCTATTGGAGCCCCAAGAACTATAGTCCCATCGCTAACTACAGGTATGGCATCTAGATCAGATCTGCCTGACATCAGAGGTCCAGATGGGGAATAGATCTCACACTTGCTGGAAGAAATTTGAAGACCAATATTAGAGAATGCTGGTCTTAGATAATCCAGGGACGACAGAACATCATCTTTCTCCCCCACCAAAAAGATGTCATCTAGGTAGGCAAGAACTCTGACAGTAGGAAATGAACCCTTTAAATCTGACAGAACTGAATGTATACCGGTTGAGAACAGAGCTGAACCCAAGGGGTCCCCTTGGTGGATTCCCTCTTCAGATGGAATGATGACAATACAATCGCCTTGCTGGTAGACCAGAGAGCTACTGTGGGAGTACATTTGACGAACGTGAGGATAAATTTCTGGGTGGAAATTAGAGACTTGTTCAAGGAGATGATGCCTGTGTAGTGAATTGAAAGCATTCTTGACATCCGTTTTGAGAACGATATAGTCCGGCCTGCCCTCCAGAAGAAGTTGAACATGATGATATAGCAGCTCTATTCCACAAGCTGTAGCCACTCCATGTTGATCAGGCTCAAAGAAGTTGGAAAAACAGCCCCTTTTCTGCCTGCAAATTGATTTTGCGGTAAGACGTCGAAGTGATTCACCTATGGCTATTGGTCTTACATCACCATTAGGTTTCGGTAGTGCAATAAGCCGAGCGGAAGACAAAAGTTCCGGTATTGAGCCAGGAAGGCATCCATTTGCAATGCCTGCACATGCAGCTTGCAGACATTCAGCTAGCTCCTCATTTTCTATCATGCATCTAAAATATTCGTATCGCCACCCAGACGGCCCAGTTCCCGAGCCCTTGGGTGAATCCCTGATGACACTAAGCAACACTGACATTGACAGTGAAAAAGATGTAGAGCTGGGGCAATCAGGCAGTGGATCACTATCATCCTCCTTAGATGGGTGTTTTGCCCTAAGTTTGGACACTGTATCAGCTGTAGACGGAGCCAAACCTTTGCTTGTTAATACCTTGGCTGCCCTGGAGAGTTCTCCACACTTCACAAGTCTGAGTGCAGCTCTTTGTGACTGAGATGCTGCCTCACGTCTAGATGCGCACGTATTGTTTTCATTAAACTGGATCAAACCTTCCCAATGGAAATCTAGGAATTGACTGTATAGCGATCTCACTTCCTTAATAACTGCTCGCCCTCCTCTTGACAATGGTCGCAACAACATCCTTGGAAGTAGAAATAGAAGTTTCCAGGCCGTCTCATCTGCCAGGTTTTGACGGATTCTGCGAAGAACTAATAAACAACATTCTTGAAACAGCGCCTTTGTTGCAGGTTTGATCGTTTGGACTGTTCTAGGTGGAGGTTGTTTCAAGATATCATCAACAGACATGTCCCGTATTAGTTGCCACGACGATAGCTCTCGGTCTTCCTTAGCCTTTTGTAAACCGCTAGATTCAAGATTGGCGTCGCTCACACCATCTACTGACACATTCCTTGTAGCAGGTGGTCTGGTTTCCTTCTCAGATGTAGCATTCTCTTGACGAGGTGAAGACGGTAGCGCTTGCGCAGAAATGGATGTCAACGACACATTTGAAATTGACGGCGGCCGTTGAGTAGCAGAATTGTCTTGACTTACTTTCCTACACTGCGTAGCATGTTGGCCCAGCTTCATAAACCAATGTTGACATTGATGACACCGCTGAAGCCTCCAACGAGAAACGAAAACTTCCGGTACGTCGTCTGGAGCATGTACTTCTCGTATATGGCATAAGACCCGCCGAAGCCTTCCCGAAAAGTCTGTCTGTCTGTCTGTCTGTCTGTCTGTCTGTCTGTCATTAATGCTATAATCTCTACCTATAAATAAAGGCGACCGGTCTCTCCTCCACTTCTGTGTTGTATTGGCTCTATGACAAACGTGTGTGTCAACTGCGGCGCTACGAAGGAGAAGCACCTGGCATGTGTTGTCCCCTCGGCGAAGCCGGCCATCTGATCTTGTTTATATATATATATATATATATATATATATATATATATATATATATATATATATATATATATATATATATATATATACGTGCGTCAGCACTTGTCATATGGATTTACGGTAAAACAGAAAGACAAATCGACAAAAAGACGATGCCAGATGAATGCAATTTTAACTTCGTAACAAATGAGCTAAAATTGAAACAAGGGATCCCTTTCGAGGGGTCGACTCAATTGTAATTTGTTGGTGAGAAGAGTCAAACGATTCTCGATTTTGCTTCCCTACGCGACTAAAGAGCAAAGAAGACTGATTCGTAACAAACGGAATGAAAAGGAAAAGCTAAAAGAAGAGAAAAGACTGTTTTTTGAGTTTCCGTGCATTACTTTGATAGAAATTATTGCTACGCAACCATTGTCACGTGATGAGTAAATGAGTGAGACGATTGAAGCGTGAACGAAGAATTGAAGACAACTATAGTATTTTGCGTTCAATTATCCGAACTCGGCGTTCAGTTACCCGATTCAGGCAAGCAATTATCCGAATTGGGCGTTCAGTTATCCGATTCGGGCATTCAATTATTCGATGTTCTGTCCTAATTAAAAGTACCAAATATAGAAATAATTATTTTAGTCGCACATTTCTTTCATGAAGTCTTTCTAGGATGCTCACTCACGTTTTAGCTGAACAATAAATGATTGATTCAAGAAAGGTGGGAAGGCGAAGTAGTGAAATTCGAGCTCTTGATTAGCTAAAACCCGCTACGACGCATGATAGACAGTTGCATGGTATCAAGCAGGACGCGCCATTTACAAAGTATGCGGATTACATCACGATTGACGGAGCAAAGGGTTGTTGTAGGCTTCATAGATATGTAGATTTAGTTCGCTCACAACAGCTTAGTTAGACCTCCGTGGAAACGTGGGACACCAAGATTAGTGCAAAGAAAATTATCCTACGACACACGCTAAAAATTCACGCTAAAGTCAAGATTAATTACTAATTATTGAGTCTACACAGCTGAGAAATGATGATATTTGAGCAGCTATGTAAGTTATTTATTTGCACAACAGCCGTAGGCAACAGACAATTGAACTCCTGAATGGAATAATTGAACGCAAAATACTTTATAAGAGCAACTGAGAGTCTTTTTCCTAAGTTCCCGCGTTTGTTTGACAGAAACTATTGCTACGTAACGCAACTATTGTTACGCGATTTGGTAAATACATAACACCATCGCTCGCCAAACTCAATGCTAACCGAGTATTTACTAGTAGTCTTTGAATGACTATATTCATTAATTAAACTTTCTATAATTTAAGCAAGGAAGGTGTTTTAACAGCTGAAGTTTACAAAGCTTTAGTGCAACACCTCAGTGCGAACACTCGCCCAACAGCCAATGAACGCAAACGTTCAGCGTTACAAAATACAATCTACAAATGCCTTAACGGAGGCGACTACGACGTTCAACGAGTTTACGACCCAGGATCAGTTGATCAAGAAACTAGACTAGTTTTGGCGGGTACAAATCTATTGGTTTTCGTGACGAAGTAGAAGAATTGATAAAAATGTACTTTAATCAAACCAAGGGAGCTAATGCCAAAAATTCACGAACTGATTGTAAAGCACTTTTCTGGGGTTAGAAAAAGGAATTCAAGCTTGCATGGACAGTCTAAGAAAATCACAGGAGTTACATCAGAAGTTTCTCAATAAAGCCCCACTAATTCTTGCCTTAGCAGGAAGAGTTCAACATTCCAAACAACTGGATCTAGTGGACTTGTCAGGCATGGCAATTGAGGTGGACGTAGAGTAGACGGTTTGACCTACAAATGCGTCCTCTGTGTTGTTAACGTTTTCAGCAGGTGAATTGACATTGTCACTGTCTCAAACTGTATAAAAATATTAATTAATTTAAAATGTTAAGTATGACAACATTAGACATCTTTTTCTTCAACATCTTGCGGGTAAATAATCATTTCTTGTTGACAATAAATTATTAGAGTTGTATTACATGATTGGACAAACGGCTACTATTCAAACAGACCAAGGAACAGATGTTAAAGGAGTTGTAGAGCTACTGTCTTCGTTGACAAACATCAAGATTATTCGCAGCAGACTGTATCATCCGCGGTCTCAAGGAAAAGTAAGTGGAAAAAACTTTAATCTACGTATCTCTTCTAACTGTATGGTGCATCTGTGCGCTGTGTATGAAATAGCCTAAAAAAGTAAACCTATCACTGAAAAATCGCATACGTTATGACATGATTACTAACAAAACTAAAGGTGTGAACTGGGTTGAAGAGCTCCTTGCGTACTAGAAGATATACAACACGTCTCCTCACTAGGCTCTGGGTCAGGAGCGTTCAAATTATGGATACTTACAAAAAGATCTAGTTATCATGTTACAGGAAGAAACGTCAGTCAATTTTAAGTTATTTTGAAACAGAAAGCAGTGCAGTTCTAGCGGCTTTTTTAAAAAAGGTGTACTTCAGACCTCGTGGAAAGTGAGCAGTCGCAAAGTGACATACAAAGCAGCGAAAGTCAGAAGAATTTAAGCATGTGCACGGTACTGACTCAAGCTTGAATACTGACACTTATGTGTTACAGAATTTGATGTCGTCAATGGAAATCAACACCTAATTAGAAGCCACTGTGTTGCTGCTTGGATGAAATTGTGTAAGCTGATTAGAGACGCTGCCCTGAAGTCGTAAACAAGGCTACTGCAAGAATTTTGTTTTCTATAGACGCATTCTATATGCATTCAAGTTGGGAAATAATTTGGCCATACGAAGGTCTGTTTGATGGTCTTGTTGTCCAGCATTTCTTCATGATCATGACTAGGGGCTTGGGACAACCTCGAGGAACTGCCGGTTTTATATTTTCAACAACGGCATCGGTAACTTGGTAATCGAAACTGTATTGATCGAAGGGAAGCTGTCTTGTCCAGATTTCCAACCAAACAAATTCCATGCTAAAATACAAATTTCTGATAATGTTCACGTTTAATTAAGTCAATCAATTTGTGTCATAATACCTGTAAACGTCTACTACGGTATCGTATGTCTCTCAAAGAATCAATTCTAGAGCTTGCCATCTCGCTTTTTCAACATCTGCATAAGATAAACCTTCTCGTTTGGAAAGTAGAAAAATAGTTTGTGGATCAGAGCGATTGTTGCGTCTAATATGTTGTGGCTCGTGTTTTCTGATGTTACCGTTAAGCGGTCCTCCCTAAACCGAAATCAGCCACTTTAGCAATCCAGTCTTTGCTTACCAGTAAATTATCGCTTTTCAGATCTCGATGCATTCGAGGCGGTTCGAACGAATGAAGAGAATAAATACTTCTTGTTGAATCCATGGCAAATGATAGTTTACGCTCATACTGATGATAGTCGATATAAATCGATAAATTGTAAAGAACATTCTTAGATATCCTCGCACCATATATTCCATGACAAGAAAAGGAACAACTCCAGATTGTGACTCTTCTGCATCAATGAAGAGAACGATATTCTTCTGTCTTACAGTTCTGATAAACAATATCTTCGTTTCAAAGTCTTCTATAGGTTTGGGAAGACCGACACTCATCATCTTCTTTACAGCTAGTGTTAAATTTCTGTAAGAAGCTTTGTAAACGCTACCAGGTGCATCAGATCCAAGTCGTTCTTCTGAGACAACTTATCTTCATCTGTTTGCCATACATCTGTTAACACGTCTACTGTTTTTCTTAAAGTACGTTCACTTAGTCCTTTTTTGTTGTATCACTAAAAAATAAGCTGTTACGCCATCGAAAATAACCGCAACGAATATGGTCATTGCTGCTCCTATGAAATAGTAGGTAGGATATTTGCATGTAGAACCAGTGAAACCAACGTCACATTTGCAGGCTGGACGCAAACTTCCCTCCGTGAAGTCCCGTCTAAACTTACCGTATTTGCAACGGTCAACATCGCACACTGCTCATTCTGAAACTTTGCGAGCTCCGACGTTAACAGTCCTTAGGCTGTCTGGACAGGGAAAACAGTTTGGATCAGAAAGTTTTGTCTCTCTCTTTCTTACAACAATTGCATGGTTTTCTGATGTGTTGACTAAAGTATAGCTCGCTGGACATCTGACTGCTAAGTATTTGATATTTACTTCGGCTGAGCCAAACAAGATGAGAAATCCTTCCCAGTAAACACTTTTTGATAAAACGCCTCCAAGCGACTTGGCTGAGTTTCGTTTAGTTGATATATTGCTATTAGATACCACGTTCTAAGATGTATAACAAACATCCACGTATGCACTAGTACGTCTTTACAACGACCCATTCCGGAGAGGTAACCAGTGTCGCAAGATACGCTCAAATATAGTTGACCCTGTGTCGAAGCAGCAAAATAGGCACAAGGCCAGACGTCTGAAAGATCAGGTCCTTCAATGACAGCTTTCACTTCTGACCATCGTTCTGTTTCAACACCAAATACCCAAAAATCATCTAAAAATTTTATGAAAGCCTTTATTCCACCAAATACATACATATTTAACCGAATCATGACCGCTGCATGTGTAGAGCGCGCGCTAGGAGTAAGAGATTGGTTGCTATTTCTGTCGACATTTTCGCCACTGCAGTTTTGGTTTAAGTGTTAATATGCATGTTTTATCAAATGCAGCTTTGGATGCGAAAGCAGGAATTCTTCCGCCAAATAGAACTGCGGTGGTTGCATTAGCCGTTGCAAGAGACATATGTTGACTATATGCAATCCAAGACATGGCTATCAGTAACTTTCACGTGTTGTCAGAAGTATTATAGATCCATGTTTCTAACATTTGTTGGTTAAAAGGGTAGCAAAGTGCAACAAAGCAGCAGATTTTCATAAACGTGCTAGCTTCGGAAAAGCTAAAATCTAAAACATTTTTCTCTAATTTTAGCCGCCACTGCGTGCTTCCTAGATCTAAATTGCATATCAGTCCATTCGAAAGTGTTTGGTCTGTAGGAAAGGTTTTATCACTGAATCCTACTACTACAGTTAAATAACTATCCTTCACATAGTAACTTGAAAATACTCTAGATGACATTGCAATGGAAGGATCTCGTTATATTTTCCAAACTCAAACTCCATTTCTGTAAATAAATTTTCAAACCCCTGGTTCTACCAACATAAGTGTTATTTATGAAAACAATAATTTCATTCCAATCTTCAACAACGGTAGTCAATACGTCTACGTACCAACGATCAAGAATGTCGCTTGGAAAGCATTCAATAATACATTTATTGCGTTTCAAGTCACATGCCAGTACTTTTCGATCGCGGATGTTGAAAACGAGGCAGGTACTGGTTTGATTAATTATTGGACAACCAAATGTCTTAATACTGCTCACGTCTTGAAATGGTTGCAATTTAGTAAAAATTGTTAATACCTTTGTCTATGCTTCGTTTTCGTACTTCAACAAGGCATTCGTAGCAGTAGATTAGAGCAATATAATACTTAAAATGAAGATAACAATTTGAAGTAATTGTTCAAATAATTAGGAATGGTAAATTTGAAGTTAATTTACTTGTAGCCTTTAGTAAAGTTTTGATTGACACACCTCACTTCGTGCGTTGTTAATTTTTCAGTTTGAGATAAATAGAACAAAATTATGCTGAATGATGGCGTTGGCAAGTAGTCTTTGTCGGTTGAACAGAAACTGCAATGATTTTGATAGCATCATAATCGCCGTCGTTTGTAAGAAGTAACCATTTTGGAATGTCATCGGCTACATTTCTTTGCTGCCAATTATGCGAAACGGTGTCAAATAGCTACACTTTCACCCCTTTTGTATCAAATGGGCCTAAAAAACTCTTGGAGCAAAGTTGAATCATTATTGGTTTTCTAGATAATGAAGGAAACTTGTCACTATCCACCTTTTGGCCAAAGTCAGTACGAACCGTATACAACCAACTTCCAAATATATCGGGATGGTTATATATAAACAAAAAGGATTCACGACCTCCCGAGATCAGTAAATGATGCTGCTCTCGATTTCTAATCTTGACGCTATAAGCGACCTTTCCACATCGCTTCACTGATTGTCCAACTATTGAAAAATTGCCATCCTCGTGCGTTGACATCAAAGTGAGCAAATTCAGTTTTATTTTTTGATGTTCATTTTCAGCAGATCGTGTCAGTTTTAAACTGCTTGTGCACTTTTCTTCATTTTCCTGTTAAAGCTTTGAACCTGCTTAACTGATAAAAAGAGACAGAAGATTGCAAAAGTTAACATCTTTTACACTTCAACGACACTTTTGTTGCTCTAGCCGTCGTCAGCATCACAAAAAGAACTTGAAGTCGATTCCAGTAATCGTCTTTATAAGCTTCTTGCTGGATGTCTCTTCTATGGTTCTTCTCCTTACAGTCCTCTAAGAATTTATCAGCACCTCAGGTGTGATCAGGGCGTTCTGATCAATTGGAAATATGAAAGAAATGAACTGTTTGGAGAAATCTTTGATTGTATAGGGAAGTGAAGTACATAGTTCACTACCAATCACTAGTGGGACATACCTGTTACGTAAACCTTAAATTTAGATAATTTCTTGTGTAGGAACGGTTTTGTCTAGTAGTACGTTTCAAATGCAATGAATTCTTTAATAGCTGTTGAAATGATGCAATTTATTGGATAATTAATTACTTAGTATATGCATTTATCGTGGCTTTAATTTATGTCTTATTAGAACGTTTAATAATTTCTAAACACGGTATATGAAACTGATGAATGAATCACAACAACGAATATGGCAGCATTTAAATGCATTGCTATATATATATATATATATATATATATATATGAAACTGAAAATAGCGTAAGTCTTGTTATTTCGCAATCTAAGGATGTAGAGACAGCTCCGTTTCTTACAGTAGACGCTAGTTAAAGGAGTACTTCACCAGTCCGCACATCTCTGACTACGCCATCGGCGCTAAACGTTTCTGGTCACACATCAAGTTGGGAATTTTGGCGCTATCTCAGAGCAAACTTGATAACGAAGCATTACGTTATGGTTAGAAAACAAAATTGTACGAGGCGGTTTTCCAAATAGCGTCGAATAAGTGTAGATTTCGTTTTACCTTTGATATTTGCTTAGGGGAAAGTAAAACGTGCTTTCGCATCACCGACACACCTTCAATGGATGGCGAAAAGCACACATACGGCGATAGTGCGGTTGTAGAATGAAGGCACTGTCTGTCACGTGATTACGTGCGGAGACGCACGTTTCCTTGTGTTTTTCGCATCACGCAACCTCTTTTTTACTGTAGTATAACCTCTATGTCGTCAGCGCAAACTAATGGTTACAACGCCAGACCAAGCGCTCTCCCATTAACTAAGAAATTTACAACTGCAGTTGACAAACAATTAAGAGAGAACACGATATGGTCATTTTGGAGTCCCAGTTGGCTGCAGTCAATAAACAGAAACTCGCTGACATATTTGTTACAATCTTTACCTTGAACATTGCGCAGGCATTAGACTTCCTTGTTATAAGTCAGCAAGCTAGCCTTGTATCAGACCTCTTCCCACGTTGTTGTGTCGTCTGCCGTTCCCATATAATATACTTTCCGGTTCCCGTATTAGTATCATACGAGAACCAAGCACAACAGTACGAGGATAGCGTTCTTTACGAAGCTACCAGCAAGCAGATATATCTCTGCGTCATCTATGGACCGTAAGTATCCACGTGTTACATGAGAAGTTACAACTTTCTATTTCTCCGCTTAGATATTTTGTGTCTGAAACATATAATATATGTTATATATTTACTTAACTCTATATTTATGATTTCTGAGATTTTTGTGATTCAAAACAACATAACTTGCTACAAAGATTCAAGTTAGACGAAAAAGTGCAAACTACGACATGATAATGAATAGTCGTAAACGATACAATGAGTTCTAGTATGTTAGTGCAAATCAACATAATGTGACTTCTACTACATTTTTGTTAGGTAGGGACTGTATTAAGATCACCTACATGGTCTCTAAAGTTTGAAGTTGCAAAATAACTTGGCCAAATGTTGGTCTGTTTGACGGTTCTGAAGACCAACATTTCTTCATGATCAGGGCTAACGCTGGTGGACAATCTCGAGGAATTTCTGGTCGTTCTTTGTCAATCACCGCATCTGTTACTTCATAGTCGAAACTGTATTCATGAAAGGGCAGCTGCCTTGTCCATAGCTCCCATAGCAAAATTCCAAAGCTGTAAATAAAATGATATTGTAAATGAAAGTGATTTTAAAAGATTGTTATGAAATTAGAAAACCTGTGGTAATTATATGAAATATGGAAAGAAACAATTTTTACATACATCTCCACGACTAAGTTGTCTATTTCATCAACCCAGTAGACAACAGTGTACAAAGAGCATTTAGACCAAACTAGATGATGTCCTTTCTAATGGGTAGTTGTTACTATTGATTTTGTGCTATTTGGCTTTGAATGTCTTCAAAATGTCTGGAATTTATATGTTTGGTTGTTTAATCAAACGAACGTTTACTTTCTTTATGACTATTTTTGAGGTAACTAAACTACGCCTTTGCCCCACCTTTGGGCAATCTACACATTGGGCCTGTGTGATTATTTATATTTCACTAATGTTTACACTACCTGTATACGTCCACTGCAGTATCATAGGCTCGTCGTAGAGTTAACTCTGGAGCTCGCCATCTCGCAGTTCCAACACCAGCGAAAGAAAGGTTACCTCGTTTTGAAAGGAAAGGAAGTAAAGTAGCATGACCTGAGGAAGTACTATTCTCACGTTCCATATGCTGTCTTTCCTTTCTGCTGAGATCATTGACAACAGCCCTACCCAATCCAAAATCAGCCACTTTAACAATCCAGTGTTTACTTACCAGAAGATTATCGCTTTTCAGGTCTCGATGTATTCGAGGCGGTTCCAAAGTGTGAAGAAAATTCATACCTCTTGCTGAATCCATGGCAAATGATAGCTTACGGTCATAGTCGACATCAATAGATAAATCGTAAAGTACGTCCTTTAGAGATCCTCGCTCCATATATTCCATGACAAGAAAAGGAACGTCTCCTGGTTGTGACTTTCCTGCACCAATGAAGAGAACGATATTCTTGTGTCTTACAGTTCTCATGAACACTATCTCCGTTTCGAAATCTTCTATAGACTTGGCAAGACCGATAGCCACCATCTTCTTTACAGCCACGGTGATATCTCTGTAAAAAGCTTTGTAAACGGATCCAGATGCTCCGGATCCAATCATCTCTTGGCACGCCACCTCATTCTCATCTATTTGCCATGCGTCAGTTAATGCGACTACTTCTCTTTGCAAAGCACGCTCATTCAACGTTTTCCTTTTTAGCATGAATAAGTAGGCGGTTACGCCCGCTGATACAACCACAGCAAATAGAATGAGTCCTGTCACTATTAAGTAGTAAGTAGGATATTGGCATGTAGAACCGGTGTAGCCGATGTAACACTTGCAGACAGGTCGTAGACTTCTTTCCTTAAAATCAGGTACACAGTTGCCGTATTTGCAAGGATTATCGTCGCAGACGGTGCATTCTGTGATGTTACGAGCTCCAACGTTAACTGTCGTTAGGCCGTTCGGACATGCAAAACAATCTGAATCAGATAATATCGCCTCTCTATAAAATCCCTTTTTGCAAAAAGTACAAGGTTTGTCAGATATGTTGGATGAAGTAAATCCAGCTGGACATCTGACTGCCAAATATCTGATGTTTACTGCGTACGAGTTATACATGAGAAGAAATCCGTTCCAGTAAACAATTTTAGTTATGACGTCTTCTATCGTCAATCTATGCCTATCGTTTCCTTTCTCTAGACTGTAATCAATACGATGCCACATTTTAAGGTGTACAATAAACATCCACGTTATTAACGCATTGTCATCGTTTTGGCCACCGTTCTTTTCAAGTAGTTCAAGTATTAATGTCACAAGCAGCTGACCTGGGGTTGACGCAGCGAAATACAAGCAATGGTCAACGTCAGAGAGATCGGGTGGTTCATTGACAGGTGTAACTTCCTCCCATCTTTCGGTGCTTATGTCGAACACCCATAGATCATTTAAGCATTGCTGGGCCGCATTTATTCCACCAAATACATACATTTTGTTCTTCATAATTACCGCAGCGTGGTTAGAGCGAGCGCTAGGTCTAACGATATTAACTTTATCTGCCAAAGATCGTCTCCATTGTACACTTGGCAAGAGATGCAATATCAATGTTTCATCAATAAATTTGTCAGATAAAAATTCTCGTCCGCCAAACGATATAGCAGTAGATGCATTAGCTGCCACAAAAGACAAGTCATAGCGTTCATTCATGAGAGATGTTGATACCAAAAATTTCCATGAGTTGGCTGAGACATTATAGATCCATGCTTCCATCTGCTTTAGTCTAGCCTTATGCCGAAGCGCTACAAGGCAATTGCTTGTCATCCAGCAAGTATAGTGGTATTCCATAAAGTCTGAAAAATCTCCCCTTATTTTGAGACACCAACGCATAGTTGTTAAGTCTAAGGTCCATACCAATCCACTCCAAGATTCATAATATGTGTCTCCTTTAGTATTGTACAGATCAAATCCTCCCCAAACAGTTAAGAAATGGTCTCTAAAAGAAGAAGTCGCTTCTATACGAGGAGAAGGCGCTATCTTTGGAGCTGGAGATTTCGTCCAAATCCAAACTGTATTTTGGTCCATAAGAGTCCAAGCTGTCATTTTAGCAATACGAATATCAGATAGGAAGACTATGATCTTATGTGGGGTTTCAACAACTGTAGTCACAACTCTCTGGTACCAGTGTCCAGGTAGGTCACTTCCAAAATTTTCTATAGAATACTTTTTACGTTTTAAGTCAAATTTTACTACGTTTTTGTCGGCAATGCTAAATACGATATACCTGCCTGTTTCTTTTGTACATGCGCATCCAAATTTTCTTCTGGAAAAGTCTAAATCTGAAAAACCTTTCAAATGAACAGGAATTTTGCTTACATTGGTCCAAGTTTTATTTTCAAACTTCCATAAAATATTGGTAGTAGGATTGTAAAGTGCTATGCAGTTTGAACATGAACAAACCAGCTGAGACCAAAATTTTGAAATATGCGACATATTAGACTTAACGATTTTCATTTCGTAGCTTTCAATTCCAGCACGGTTTACACATCGCACTTCATACATTGTTGGTTTGGTTTTATGAGGATCATCAACGTACGGTTGCAAGAAGACTAAAGCGGACTGCTTGCACTGACAATTAGTTTTTAACTGCTGAATTGCCACTCCTCTAAATATTTGGTGGAATTGCTATTTGGTTGCTAAAACGTGAGCCATCAAGACCTTTGCTATCTAAATGTGTTTGCTGCCACTGGAGAAAAACAGTGTCCAATATCCATGCTTTGTTTGAGTTAAGGAAACTTTCAGTATCAACTGCCTCCAAAGCAATAATCTTGGAGCAAAGTTGAATCATTGCTGGCATTGCGGGTAATGGACTGAACTTGTCAAGCTCTTGCCACGATTTGGTATCCACGGTGTACAACCAAGATTCAAATACTTTTGACTTGTCGTAATCTCTTAGACAGTTTGGATAGGCAGTCACCATTAGCAAATATTGCTGAGTTTTGTTTTCAATCGTTACACTGTAAGCAACACTTCCACAGCTCATTCGTTGAGGTTCATTGTTTCCCCAACTGTTGAACGTTTGCCATCCTCTTCTGTTTGAATCAAGAAAGAAAGAGTTAGTATGATCACTTGTAGTGCCACTTTCAGCTGATCGCATCTTTCTTGAACCGTCATTTTGCAACTCTCGGTTTCTCCCATTGAAACTTTCCACTTGCTCAAATAATAATAATAGACAGAAGATGAGACTGGACATTATTAGAGCTCTCCAATACTATTAACAAAAAGTCAACAAATCATTAAATTTTGCTTAGATATCGATACAAAGATTACAGAATTTAAAGCAGACATTTAAAATAGTGTTGTATGTTCTTACATTTCTGTTTACAGTGTGTTGGGCGCTATTAGATCAATTCTAGCTTACTTTGAGAACTACTCTCAATATATCAGTTCCGTAGAGCGTTGGTGCCAACAGTAAATGAAAGGACAATAATGTGAAGAGTCAAATGTTGCGTACATCTGCAGTCGCGTGCCAGCAAAGCGAATGTATCAAATCTAATCTTAAAGAAATTTGATCGTTAATATCAGATTCTGTGTTGCGTAAAAACTAAATGTTAAAATTGTCTGTTTTAGTATGCTGTAACTGAATGTGTAATTACCTCTTGGGTAAGTCTGATAACGGCTTCAGTGTTTCATTAAGAAATCTGATAACAAAGAAAAGCACTCTATCTTTTTGTTTTTGCAATATAATATAACTATGAACACATCAGGGTCATTACTATATAAATACTTCCTGCTCTGGCGCACTAAAAGAAATTATCTAAAAGTTTGTTATCGTGCTCCTTCCGTTCTTCCTACGCTAACCTGCAGCCTTGAACATTACAAAAACAACTCTGTTGGCATTCCAGTTGTGCGAAATGATTGTGTCTAGCCAGGTAAGATTGCATTCTGCAAGCATTTGATCTTCAAGAGTAGTTTTAGAATGACATTGTAGAAAGTTACTATCTAATATCCAGTGAGGCGCGATAGGACGAAGTAATCCTGTTTCACAATGTGTGTCGCTACCTCGATTACAGTAAAAGAAAGTAGTATTAATAGGTTAGCGTGCAAACAACTCCAAAATTATTTACAGCTTTGCATGGTACCTCTAAATTGCACTAATTGCGTGCAGTAGTCTTCTAGATAGCACTGAATGTTGCTATTGAAATCCATGCAAGACTGTCATCTCTATTCTCTGGAGATTCAAGTTGCTAAATAGCATAACCGAACGAAAGTCTGGTTAATGGTTTGAGTGACGAGCAGTCTTCTATAATCACGGCTTACGGCTATGGACAATTGTGAGCAATCACGGGTCTTTCGTTTACAACTACGGCGTCGGTCACTTGATAATAAAATTTGTATTGATCTTATGGAAACTAAGATGTCTTGTCCAGATTTCCCACAGCATAATTCCAAAACTGCACGAAACGCTTATGTCACCATTTATTTGCTAAAATTTTCTTATGATAGAAAACCTGTAAGCCTATACTGCGGTATCGTATAGTTCACGAAGAGTCAATTCCAGAGCTCGCAATCTCGCATTTCTAACACCCGCATAAGATAAACCTTCCCGTTTGGGAAGTATAGAGAAATCCGTTATTGATCAGAGCGATATTGTCTGTTTTTACCTTTCGCCTGTCGAGTCTTTCTGGCGTTACTTCTAACGTTCCTCCATAGACTGTAATCAGCCACTTGAACAATTCATTCTCTGCTTACCACAAGATTATCGCTTTTTAGATTTCGATGTCTTAGAGACGTTTCTATCGTGTGAAGAAAATGGATACCTCTTTCTGCATCCATGGCAAATGAAAGCTTAATTGCGTTCATAATCGATATCATTCGATAAATCGTATAGTACATTTCTTAGAGATCCGCGCTCCATATATCCATTAAGAAAAGGAACGTCTCCAGCTTGGGACTTCTTGCAGAGAACGATTTTCTTGTGTCCTACTGTTCTGATAAACATTATTTCCGTTTCAAAGTCTTCTCTATAGACTTGGGTAACCCAATAGCCACCATTTTCTTTACGGCTTCAATGTAAAAAGCGATGTTAACTGATCCAGATGATCTCGATCCAATTTGTCCTTTAGACCTTACTTCATCTACATCTATTTACATACGTTGCTCAACACTCTCACTTCATTTGGCAAAGCTTGTTCGCTCATTCTTTTCTGTTGAGAAGTTACAGAAATGCTGATATGCCAGCGAAAGCAACAGCAACAAATACAACGATCCCTGCTCCTTTCAGTCAGTAGGTAGGACATTGGCATGTAGAACCGGTAGGACAACGGAAGACTAGTCGCAAACTTTTCTCGCTGAAATTGACTACCCACTTCGCTATTACCGCTATCGAAATCGCAAACTGTGTACTCCAAAATTTTGCAAGCTCCAATGTTGAATGTTACTAACACGTCCAAACACAGAAATATTTAATGCATTCACAATCAGAAAATAACGTGCAATTTTTGTGTGATAGGTTAAATTAAGGTAAATTCAGCTGGACGTCCGCCGCTAAATATTTGATGCTTACTTGAATTGTGTCAAACATAACAGTAAATCCTTTCCAACACAAACATTTTGATATTGGTAAAGTCATCGTACCGTTTAAATTTTCGTTTCCTTTAAACGATGCATTGAGATGCAAGACAGTGGCGTAGCCACAGTCCAAGACTTGGGGCACACACTGGAAGATTTCTCAAATTTGTATTTCTACTTTTAATATAACGGTTTACCTTTTCAATCATTTCTTCTGTTTTTGTCTACTGCGGCAAACCCGTCTACAGCTGCTTCCAAGTCTATCTTACTAGACATATTCATTGCTCTGGCCAGAAGATCTAGGCTATTTGTCTAATGTCCGCCCAAATTTGGTCTTTATTCATTTCAAAAATTAAAGTGAACACTCACTTGACGAGACAGAGACACCTATAATTTCAATGCAATTTTCAAGACTTTGAGCAGGTCTACGAAAGTTTCCTTCACTGGCAAGAATGGTATATCAAGTCAGAGAGAGATTATACTTCCTGTGCTGCAGACTCCGCCTCAAATGACACCATTTCATGATTACTATACCACTTCCCCCTAATGAAACCTACAGGCCATGAACTAAAAATGACTTACCGTTTAGGCTTAAAGAAAGATAATATACTGTCTTTTTCATGTCGCTTCTGGAAAGCCTGTTTCTTTAAATTTGCGTTAGACAAAGACATTAGGTCGTATTAAGAACGCGTGCTACTGTTGATCGATGTCACGTGACAACAGGATTCGGCAATTTTTTTACGGAATATAATTTTGATTTAATTAATATTACTGTAATCATTATCATTATCAGCATTGTCATGGACATTAACAATCACTAAATGGCTAGATAATATTAAAATTTGAAAATAACCTTTTTGCAATTTGCAAATTATAGGATCAAAATTTTAAAAGAAGCCAAATTTTGGGGGCACGTGCCCCCAGCAGGCCATCCACCATCAATACACTACTGTGCCACAGTTTGAAGTGTAAGATAAACTTTCATGTTTCTTGGTTGATCCGTTACTTGCATAAAGGTATTTGTAGATGACAGTGATTAGTAGCAGACCCGGTGTTGAGGAAGCAGAGTAATCGCACAACAAAAAATCTCAGAAGTTTTCCTTTAGTGCTAGCCTTCAGTTTAAGACCATTCTTCGGTTTTAATATCAAACACCCAGAAATCATCTTGGCATGCCTCAAAATTATCTTGTCCGTACATTTTCGACCGCATGATGACCGCTGCATGATTATAGTCTGCGCTATGTCGAACAGAATGGAAACGTCTCTGCAGGTAGCTTGTCTCCGGTAAATTAGTTGTAGGTGTAGTAGCCATGTTTCATCATAAGTAGATCAACCTAAGGAGGCATATTTAAAGCCTACTCCGCCAAATACGATGGCAGTATAGTTGTATTGACTGCAACTTATGATTCAACATATCAAGCTTTTGAAGAATTTGATATCAATAACCTCCATCTGGTGACGGCAGTATTAGACATCCACACATTTGCAATATTTCTTTTGTCCATTTCAGTGCAACGTGCAACGAAACACAATCTACTGATGCAACAACTAGTTGGAGATCCGTAACATCTTTCACTCTTATCAAGAAAAGAACTGGAAACATGTTTTCAACCAGTGAATGATTGTTAGATCTAAGTTTCATATATATACACTGCGTAAAATAAATGTTGAGTAATTACAAGTATTGACAAAGGCGCAAATGAAATTGAGTTGCTGTTGATATGATAGATTGATACGTCTCCATGAGAATGTGCAAAGTCAGGACTTGGCAATCCTTTCGATGTCCACACTTTCAAGCTCTTGTTCTCTCAGAACGCAGATTGACTGTAAAGATGATGATCTATTCTGATCGTCACCAACGCTAGACACTACGCCATACCCTCTTTAGGAGTGTGGCAAAAAGAGGGTACGGGAGTTCTCAAAAATGGTTTTTAAAAATATCTTTTTGTATTGCCGAGATCTATATAAACAAACGATTCTCTCTCTCGCTTGGGATTGCATGCAAGTAATAATAATGAAATATTTTGTAGGGTCTAGTATCTCCCCCCTCGAGGACGCGCACCTCCCTAGGCGCCC
>CAXXBX010000014.1:195000-204950 GCA_964274945.1 Dehalococcoidia bacterium
GTCCGAGTGACACATTAGAAACACCACAGTCGGCTTATGAGAAGGCATTCCACCAAAGCTGAAACGCAAGCAACGTTGTCAAACGCTGGCTGGAATACGAAAGTCAGCAGCGTGGCGTTCACATCCACTACGCCAAATGCGGACACGGTGGTGATCGTTGGATCAAGGGCACTCCTATCCTACAGTAGAGCCGATTAATGTATTTCAGTTACACGAGTGTCCAAGGCACGACTGCAACGCAAACGGCCTATACGAAGCCAATTGCTTTGCAAGTACAGTAGTCATGAAGAAACAATAGAATGCATTGTACAATGACCAGTTGGAGAAAGTCAAACGCCCGATAATTGAACACAGACGTGACTTTGACGTGTATCTGGGTATTATTTACAAGATGTCGGTCAAGCAGCAACTGCCTCTTCCTAGCAGAGAAGGCACTGTCTTCTGGCTTGCCATATGTACGAATGACTGGTGATGAATGCATTGTGGCAGACAACAGACCTCCAGACGACGGACGCATTGTGGACATAGTAAAACCTAACGGTACGTACACATCGTCTCTAAGATTTTTTATAGGTGAAAACAAACAGATTAAAAAGTTCAGTCATCGACTGTTTCGTTTGGGGTAAGAGGATGGGGTCTGGCTAAGAACGAAAGGTTTTCGATTTTTGTAAAATGTTAATAAAGAAAAATTGACTGCCTCTTTATCCTGTTGTAGCAAGATAATATATGACAAAGAAGACGATAATACTCGTTGACAGTCGCTGCACGGAACGTGAATATATTCAATACGATTGTACATGCATTGCACAAAGTCTGGGGTAATTAATCTACATGCATGCCTTTTGTAGATTCATCATAGGGTTTTGGAATGATAGACCTCAAGTGACACTCACATCCTCAAACCTAGTCACTCCCCCTACGACTTCTTACACCTGCCTCGCCTTGCTGTAATTATTCCAATCTATTTTAGTAGTCTGTCTGTCTGTCTGTCTGTCCGTCCGTACGGGCGTTTCTCAAAGACGGCTAGTCCGATCTCGGCCGAATTTGGCTCGCGCACGCCGAATTCATTAATCAAACCAAGGGAGCTAATGCCAAAAATTCACAAACTGATTGTAAAGCACTTTTCTGGGGTTAGAAAAAGGAATTCAAGCTTGCATGGACAGTCTAAGAAAATCACAGGAGTTACATCAGAAGTTTCTCAATAACGCCCCACTAATTCTTGCCTTAGCAAGAAGAGTTCAACATTCCAAACAACTGGATCTAGTGGACTTGTCAGGCATGGCAATTGAGGTGGACGTAGAGTAGACGGTTTGACCTACAAATGCGTCCTCTGTGTTGTTAACGTTTTTAGCAGGTGAATTGACATTGTCACTGTCTCAAACTGTATAAAAATATTAATTAATTTAAAACGTTAAGTTTGACAACATTAGACATCTTTTTCTTCAACATCTTGCGGGTAAATAATCATTTCTTGTTGACAATAAATTATTGGAGTTGTATTACACGATTGGACAAACGGCTACTATTCAAACAGACCAAGGAACAGATGTTAAAGGAGTTGTAGAGCTACTGTCTTCGTTGACAAACATCAAGATTATTCGCAGCAGACTGTATCATTCGCAGTCTCAAGGAAAAGTAAGTGCAAAAACTTTAATCTACGTATCTCTTCTAACTACATGGTGCATCTGTGCGCTGTGTATGAAATAGCCTGAAAAAGTAAACCTATCACTGAAAAATCGCATACGTTATGACATGATTACTAACAAAAATAAAGGTGTGAACTGGGTTGAGGAGCTCCTTGCGTACTAGAAGATATACAACACGTCTCCTCACTAGGCTCTGGGTCAGGAGCGTTCAAATTATGGATACTTACAAAAAAATCTAGTTATCATGTTACAGGAAAAAACGTCAGTCAATTTTAAGTTATTTTGAAACAGAACGCAGTGCAGTTCTAGCGGCTTTTTTAAAAAAGGTGTACTTCAGACCTCGTGGAAAGTGAGCAGTCGCAAAGAGACATACAAAGCAGCGAAAGTCAGAAGAACTTAAGCATGTGCACGGTACTGACTCAAGCTTGAATACTGACACTTATGTGTTACAGAATTTGATGTAGTCAATGGAAATCAACACCTAATTAGAAGTCACTGTGTTGCTGCTTGGATGAAATTGTGTAAGCTGATTAGAGACGCTGCCCTGAAGTCGTAAACAAGGCTACTGCAAGAATTTTGTTTTCTATAGACGCATTCTATATGGATTCAAGTTGGGAAATAATTTGGCCATACGAAGGTCTGTTTGATGGTCTTGTTGTCCAGCATTTCTTCATGATCATGACTAGGGGCTTGGGACAACCTCGAGGAACTGCCGCTTTTATATTTTCAACAACGACATCGGTAACTTGGTAATCAAAACTGTATTGATCGAAGGAAAGCTGTCTTGTCCAGATTTCCAACCAAACAAATTCCATGCTAAAATACAAATTTCTGATAATGTTCACGTTTAATTAAGTCAATCAATTTGTGTCATAATACCTGTAAACGTCTACTACGGTATCGTATGTCTCTCAAAGAATCAATTCTAGAGCTTGTCATCTCGCTTTTCAACATCTGCATAAGATAAACCTTCTCGTTTGGAAAGTAGAAAAATAGTTTGTGGATTAGAGCGATTGTTGCGTCTAATATGTTGTGGCTCGTGTTTTCTGATGTTACCGTTAAGCGGTCCTCCCTAAACCGAAATCAGCCACTTTAGCAATCCAGTCTTTGCTTACCAGTAGATTATCGCTTTTCAGATCTCGATGCATTCGAGGCGGTTCGAACGAATGAAGAGAATAAATACTTCTTGTTGAATCCATGGCAAATGATAGTTTACGCTCATACTGATGATAGTCGATATAAATCGATAAATTGTATAGAACATTCTTAGAGATCCTCGCACCATATATTCCATGACAAGAAAAGGAACAACTCCAGATTGTGACTCTTCTGCATCAATGAAGAGAACGATATTCTTCTGTCTTACAGTTCTCATAAACAATATCTTCGTTTCAAAGTCTTCTATAGGTTTAGGAAGACCGACACCCATCATCTTCTTTACAGCTAGTGTTAAATTTCTGTAAGAAGCTTTGTAAACGCTACCAGGTGCATCAGATCCAAGTCGTTCTTCTGAGATAACTTTATCTTCATCTGTTTGCCATACATCTGTTAACACGTCTACTGTTTTTCTTAAAGTACGTTCACTTAGTCCTTTTTTGTTGTATCACTAAAAAATAAGCTGTTACGCCATCGAAAATAACCGCAACGAATATGGTCATTGCTGCCCCTATGAAATAGTAGGTAGGATATTGGCATGTCGAACCAGTGAAACCAACGTCACATTTGCAGGCTGGACGCAAACTTCCCTCCGTGAAGTCCCGTCTAAACTTACCGTATTTGCAACGGTCAACATCGCACACTGCTCATTCTGAAACTTTGCGAGCTCCGACGTTAACAGTCCTTAGGCTGTCTGGACAGGGAAAACAGTTTGGATCAGAAAGTTTGTCTCTCTCTTTCTTACAACAATTACATGGTTTTCTGATGTATTGACTAAAGTATAGCTCGCTGGACATCTGAGTGCTAAGTATTTGATATTTACTTCGGCTGAGCCAAACAAGATGAGAAATCCTTCCCAGTAAACACTTTTTGATAAAACGCCTCCAAGCGACTTGGCTGAGTTTCGTTTAGTTGATATGTTGCTATTAGATACCACGTTCTAAGATGTATAACAAACATCCACGTATGCACTAGTACGTCTTTACAACGACCCATTCCGGAGAGGTAACCAGTGTCGCAAGATACGCTCAAATATAGTTGACCCTGTGTCGAAGCAGCAAAATAGGCACAAGGCCAGACGCCTGAAAGATCAGGTCCTTCATTGACAGCTTTCACTTCTGACCATCGTTCTGTTTCAACATCAAATACCCAAAAATCATTTAAAAGTTTTATGAAAGCCTTTATTCCACCAAATACATACATATTTAACCGAATCATGACCGCTGCATGTGTAGAGCGCGCGCTAGGAGTAAGAGATTGATTGCTATTTCTGTCGACATTTTCGCCACTGCAGTTTTGGTTTAAGTGTTAATATGCATGTTTCATTAAATGCAGCTTTGGATGCGAAAGCAGGAATTCTTTTGCCAAATAGAACTGCGGTGGTTGCATTAGCCGTTGCAAGAGACATATGTTGACTATATGCAATCCAAGACATGGCTATCAGTAACTTCCACGTGTTGTCAGAAGTATTATAGATCCATGTTTCTAACATTTGTTGGTTACAAGGGTAGCAAAGTGCAACAAAGCAGCAGATTTTCATAAACGTGCTAGCTTCGGAAAAGCTAAAATCTAAAACATTTTTCTCTAATTTTAGCCGCCACTGCGTGCTTCCTAGATCTAAATTGCATATCAGTCCATTCGAAAGTATTTGGTCTGTAGGAAAGGTTTTATCACTGAATCCTACTACTACAGTTAAATAACTATCCTTCACATAGTAACTTGAATATACTCTAGATGACATTGCAATGGAAGGATCTTGTCATATTTTCCAAACCCAAACTCCATTTCTGTAAATAAATTTTCAAACCCCTGGTTCTACCAACATAAGTGTTATTTATAAAAACAATAATTTCATTCCAATCTTCAACAACGGTAGTCGATACTTCTACGTACCAACGATCAAGAATGTCGCTTGGAAAGCATTCAATAATACATTTATTGCGTTTCAAGTCACATGCCAGTACTTTTCGATCGCGGATGTTGAAAACGAGGCAGATACTGGTTTGATTAATTATTGGACAACCAAATGTCTTAATACTGTTCACGTCTTGAAATGGTTGCAATTTAGTAAAAATTGTTAATACCTTTGTCTATGCTTCGTTTTTGTACTTCAACAAGGCGTTCGTGGGTCAGTGGGTCTTTCGGCCATTTCAAATTTCAAATTTTCAAATTTTAAATTTTCAAATTTTAATTTTTTAATTTTTTAATTTCTAATTTCTAATTTTTTTACGTAACGTTTTTATTTTTTAAAAATTTGCATTACATTTTCAAATTTTAATTTTTGGAAAAATCAAAATTTAAAATTTCATTATTTCAAATTTGTAAATTTTTAGGTTCTGTATATTAGAAATTACTTTGCCGACGAGAAAGCGAACGTAGTTGTATATATGAACTGATGGTCGGATTTGAACTAACAGAAATTGAACGCTCATCCGTTCTCTCAAATAATTTGAGTACATCAGAAAAAGAAAATTGAAAGAACGAGTAGCAGTGTACGCGGTAGGGAGTCCATTGGACGGCGTAGGGGTGCATTCCATCGCGTGCTGATACGTTGATTCAATTAAACTAGGCGCGGTTTCTGCTAATCACATCAGCACGTTTCCTGTACCGTGTTTCTGCACCTGCACGTACGCCGCTTCAGACAGTTACTAATTTTTAGTAACTCGAAGTGCATGGTCGCGTCATTACTGTAGATGTAGGAGTACGATTGGCCCAACTGCAAGTTGCACTTCATGTCTAGATTTTGTACATCACATAGAACACTACCCGATAGCGCAGATAGAACGTCTACAACCTCATGCTGTGTCTCTCCTGTGCCGTGAGAACAGAACCCACACTGACTACAAGTGAATTACGAGACCAAATAATAAAGGTGGACACGCACGCAGTGCTCATGGCAGGAGGGCATAGGGAGCGTACGTGTACACTTGTCCTGCTGACACGCCCCTCCCCTCGACGGTACCGCGTCCGACTACTACATTTACGTATGCCGTACTGTACCGGCAGACTAGTCGCCACTTCAATACCAACTAACTTTACACAAGCAACGTACTGAATGATTGCGTGAATTACGTTTGTAACCTTTCTACAGAGTCTCTACCTAGCTAAGGATGCAACAACACGCAACTAGAGATCCTCTAGTATCGGTATCAACATCAATTAGGAGTTTCCTCCTGTATCGTTGAAGGACGCCCCACACTACACATAGAGCACACGCACACACAATAAACCGAGTTTTGTGTCCAGGATAGTGAGCGTAGTAAGGCACAAGATTTATTTGCCGATGAGCTAGTTGCTGCCTCCTTCCATGTTATCCAGGAGCAACTTCTCTCAGAATGCGTCCAATGCGCTTGTCACCAACTCTAAGTCCTCCTGCTTGAAGATACCCTTTCATCATCTTTCTTCCGTACGCTGGACCAACCTACGTAGAGACGTGTAACAACGGCAAAAGTCTCCATCTGTTTATACGGGTTTATTAAATAGAGAACATATTACTTCTCTAACAGCTGCCTGCGCTACCATCCTCATGTCAAAGTCAGATAATGCAGAACGATAATGAATGTTTTGCTCATGACAAAATCGTCTAACGGATCGTTCAGAAAAGCCATTAACTCCAGGATGTCTTCTTCGAAGTATATAACTTATGGTTGAGTGCGATAGCCCAGCCTTCACCATTTCCTGAATTTCTCTCTCGTCCATCCGTGACTCAATTTGATACGATGTGCCTATACTGTACGTGCTGCACGGCGGTATAGGTTACAGTTAATTAGTTGGGGAATCCCCAAGTTGTTCGCTGTCCGGAAATTTAGTTAGTCGGCGCTGCCAGCTCTCATGATCCAGGAGTATTTCCAAAGCACCATCGACCACCAACGTGATTGTGCCCTCCACGACCTCGTAACGCTAGCGATCTTGCCGAACATGTGACAGCATTCTTTCAACGCACGCTCTACCGATCCACCCCTACCGAGTGCTAAACGATGTCTTTGACTCGGATCCGTTGTTTATTGTGTGTGCGTGCGTTCTATGTGTAGTGTGGGGGCGTCCTTCAACGAAACCCCTAACAGAGTTGATACCGATACTAGAGGATCTCTAGCTGCGTGTTGTTGCATTCTTAGCTAATTAGAGACTCTGTAGAAAGGTTACGATACGGTACAAACGTAATTCACGCGATCATGCAGTACGTTGCTTGTGTAAAGTTAGTTGGTATTGAATTGGCGGTTATTCTGCCGGTACAGTACGACATACGTAAATGTAGTAGTTGGACGCGGTACCGTCGAGAGGAGGGGCGTGTCAGCAGGAGTGTACACGTACGTTCCCTATGCCCTCCTGCCATGAGCACTGCTTGCGTGTCCACCTTTATTATTTGGTCTCGTAATTCTCACTTGTAGTCAGTGTGGGTTCTGTTCTCACGGCACAAGAGAGACACAGCATGAGGTTGTAGACGTTCTATCTGCGCTATCGGGTAGTGTTCTATGTGATGTACAAAGTCTAGACATGAAGTACAACTTGCAGTTGGGCCAATCGTACTCCTACATCTACAGTAACGACGCGATTATGCACTTCGAGTTACTAGTAGCTGTCTGAAGCGGCGTACAGGTGCAGAAACACGGTACAGGAAACGTGCTGATGTGATTAGCAGAAACCGCGCCTAGTTTAATTGAATCAATGTATCAGCACGCGTTGGAATGCACCCCTACGCCGTCCAATGGACTCCCTACCGCGTACACTGCTACTCGCTCTTTCAATTTTCTTTTTCTGATGTACTCAAATTATTTGAAAGAACGGATGAGCGTTCAATTTCTGTTAGTTCAAATCCGGCCATCAGTTCATATACACAACTACGTCCGCTTTCTTGTCGGCAAAGCAATTTCTAATATTCTGAACCTAAAAATTTACAAATTTGAAATAATGAAATTTGAAATTTTGATTTTTTAAAAATTAAAATTTGAAAATGTAATGCAAATTTTAAAAAAATAAAAACGTTACGTAAAAAAATTAGAAATTAGAAATTAAAAAATTAAAAAATTAAAATTTGAAAATTTAAAATTTAAAAATTTGAAAATTTGAAATTTGAAATGGCCGAAAGACCCACTGACCTTCGTGGCAGTAGATTAGAGCAATATAATACTTTAAAATGAGGATAACAATTTGAAGTAATTGTTCAAATAATTAGGAATGGTAAATTTGAAGTTAATCCACTTGTAGCCTTTAGTAAAGTTTTGATTGACACATCTCACTTCGTGCGTTGTTAATTTTTTAGTTTGAGATAAATAGGACAAAATTATGCTGACTGATGGCGTTGGCAAGTAGTCTTTGTCGGTTGAACAGAAACTGCAATGATTTTGATAGCATCATAATCGCCGTCGTTTGTAAGAAGTAACCATTTTGGAATGTCATCGGCTACATTTCTTTGCTGCCAATTATGCGAAACGGTGTCAAATAGCTACACTTTCACCCCTTTTGTATCAAATGGGCCTAAAACAAAACTCTTGGAGCAAAGTTGAATCATTATTGGTTTTCTAGATAATGAAGAAAACTTGTCACTATCCACCTTTTGGCCAAAGTCAGTATGAACCGTATACAACCAACTTCCAAATATACCGGAATGGTTATATATAAACAAAAAGGATTCACGACCTCCCGAGATCAGTAAATGATGCTGCTCTCGATTTCTAATCTTGACGCTATAAGCGACCTTTCCACATCGTTTCACTAATTGTCCAACTATTGAAAAATTGCCATCCTCGTGCGTTGACATCAAAGTGAGCAAATTCAGTTTTATTTTTTGATGTTCATTTTCAGCAGATCGTGTCAGTTTTAAACTGCTTGTGTACTTTTCTTCATTTTCCTGTTAAAGCTTTGAACCTGCTTAACTGATAAAAAGAGACAGAAGATTGCAAGAGTTAACATCTTTTTACACTTCAACGACACTTTCGTTGCTCTAGCCGTCGTCAGCATCACAAAAAGAACTTGAAGTCGATTCCAGTAATCGTCTTTATAAGCTTCTTGCAGGATGTCTCTTCTATTGTTCTTCTCCTTACAGTCCAGTAAGAATTCATCAGCACCTCAGGTGTGATCAGGGCGTTCTGATCAATTGAAAATATGAAAGAAATGAACCGTTTGGAAAAATCTTTGATTGTATTGGGAAGTGAAGTACATAGTTCACTACCAATCACTAGTGGGACATACCTGTTACGTAAACCTTAAATTTAGATAATTTCTTGTGTAGGAACGGTTTTGTCTAGTAGTACGTTTCAAATGCAATAAATTCTTTAATAGCTGTTAATATGATGCAATTTATTGGATAATTAATTACTTAGTATATGCATTTATCGTGGCTTTAATTTACGTCTTATTAGAACTTTTAATAATTTCTAAACACGGTATATGAAACTGATGAATGAATCCCAACAACGAATATGGCAGCATTTAAGTGCATTGCTATATATATATATATATATATATATATATATATATATATATATATATATGAAACTGAAAATAGCGTAAGTCTTGTTATTTCGCAATCTAAGGATGTAGAGACAGCTCCGTTTCTTACAGTAGACGCTAGTTAAAGGAGTACTTCACCAGTCCGCGCATCTCTGACTACGCCCTCGGCGCTAAACGTTTCTGGTCACACATAAAGTTGGGAAGTTTGGCGATATCTCAGAGCAAACTTGATAACGAAGCATTACGTTATGGTTAGAAAACAAAATCGTACGAGTTGGTTTTACAAATAGCGTCGAATAAGTGTAGATTTCGTTTTACCTTTGATATTTGCTTAGGGGAAAGTAAAACTTGCTTTCGCATCACCGACACACCTTCAATCGATGGCGAAAAGCACACATACGGCGATAGTGCGGTTGTAGAATGAAGGCACTGTCTGTCACGTGATTACGTGCGGAGACGCACGTTTCCTTGTGTTTTTCGCATCACGCAACCCCTTTTTTACTGTAGTATAACCTCTATGTCGTCAGCGCAAACTAATGGTTACAACGCCAAACCAAGCGCTCTCCCATTAACTAAGAAATTTACAACTGCAGTTGACAAACAATTAAGAGAGAACACGATATGGTCATTTTGGAGTCCCAGTTGGCTGTAGTCAATAAACAGAAACTCGCTGACATATATGTTACAATCCTTACCTTG
>CAXXBX010000015.1:0-4304 GCA_964274945.1 Dehalococcoidia bacterium
AAACTCTTGTGTTACAGAACTTTATATAGTTACCTTGCTAGCATTGTATTATAGATGTATGTTTGAAATAAATGTTATTTGACAGACAGACAGACAGACAGACAGACAGACAGTTGTGACACTTGTTGTTCATTAGCTGTTACTTTAGTTTCACCTGTATTAGCTTTGATGTATAAAAATATATGAAAATTTGACAGACAGACAGACAGGCAGGCAGACAGACAGACAGACAGACAGACAGACAGACAGGCAGACAGACAGACAGACAGAGGTAAAAAACTCACTATGTATAAATAGCTGTGGTGTCTTTACTGATCGATGTTTACTGTATGGTAGTATTGATGTTAAAATAAAAGACAGACAGACAGATATCAACACCTTCTTTAGGTTACTGTTGTAAGTGTACATTGGCTGTACCTGTATCAGTTAAGAAAATACAACTATTGTGACAGACTACAAACTAACAGACAAATTTACAGACAGACAGATTGACAGACAGACAAAAAGACAGACACAGAGACTGACGCACAGACAGCACACGGACAGACAGGCAGACAGACAGACGAAAAAAGAAGCAACAGGAAAACAGATATTAATTAAAAGACTAAAAATCAGAAGTGGAACACAATCATTATCTATTGAATATATATATATATATATATATATATATATATATATATATATATATATATGAGTAGTCTATACCAGTATGTCACTTGCTTTTAGTGAAATCATCTCATCTCAAGCTATATAGTTACTATCACGACGAATCCCCAAGCCCTTTGCACAAGAACAAATATTTCAAAGCATGGGATCCTTCCAAGTTCGTGCAACTCGTGCACGTAAATTAATTAGCTAAGGTAGACATGTTTCAACTGGGTAACGTACTTATATATATATATATATATATATATATATATATATATATATATATATATATATATATTTGTACACTGTTGGTCTGGGTATGTATGTATGCATGGATATGTAGTGTGTGGATAAGTACAAATGTATCAGCTAATAAAGCCAATAAGAAGTGGGCGTGTCCAGTAGCGTCACCCCCATTCTAGAGGTCACGCTATGCACCTGCGTGGTAAACACTTATATTTAGCAAAATTGAGCCAATTAAATCAGTACGTTTTATTCCTCAACTAGGGTAACCCGTATGCACTTAAGTGCAATCAACTGCTAGCGAATTACCACCACCCGACAGTTAATTATCCAGTTGAATGACTAACTGTCTGTCTCAAAATGCGGTTTATGTCTCAATTCTTACTCACTAGCTGGTCAATTTTCCTGATCGCTTGGATGAGGAAGTTTCTTTAAAGATTGCGAATGTCGACCTGGGCGTTTGAAATCGAGAGGATTTACCAAATCTTGTTCGCTTACAGTGTCAATTGAACCCAACGGACGATTTAATATTTTATCATTAGGTGACCTTCCATTACGGGGAGGAGGAGGCCGAGACTCTCCAGGTCTTGGTCTTTGTCTGCCTTCTCCGCCACTAAACGGTCTTCTAGGATTAGAGAATGGTCTTGGTCCGCTAGGTCGTGTTGGCCGTATGTTGACGTCACGAGATCGGTTTCTATTGCCCTGCAAAAATGTTAAGAATAGAAGTGTTCTCTAGAGCTTGCATTTCTATTCTAAGAGAACGGAAACGCATATATTTCTTACTGGTGGAAAAGGAGGAAGAAAAGAAGAAGCAAGACGAGGAGGAAGAGGAGGAGGTGGAGGAGGAGGAGGAGGAGGAATTGGTGGCAGATGTTGATTTTGCTCATTACCATTCTTTGTTGTTTGTGACACGTTTTGTTCGGGTACGTTCTTAACACAGTAATGATAGCCTTGCTTGTTGGATTTTCCTGGACGGCAAACTAAACTGGACGCGCATGTAGGACATTTTTGTTTGCCTTCAGGATGACAGAAGTCTTTTTCTTTAGTGCCCATTGGATAACACACAGACTTTGTCACATTTTTGTTGTTAGTTCTGGATATGCAGCATTCGTCTGGGCTAACACACGGCTGAGAGTCTTTCGGATTGCACTGAGCAAACAGACAGAGTTCATTGTGTATATAGCGACGTAAGCGAAACTTAAACAACACCTCGACTCTTTTGTTGGTTTGACCGGACACTGAATATGTCAGAGTAGCAAGGAGAAGTCCGACAAGCAACAGTGGCTTCATTCTCAACTCAAAACACTCAAGTTACGGAAATAATCGAGTATACAGTGCGCAAATGGGATGTTCAAGTGATAATTGCGTTGTGTGACTGTATCTCTATTGTTCAGTCGATCAACCAATCAGCTGACTGATAGTCACATCGAGGGATGATTGATGCTCATGCGCTAGCCTGGGAAGTGTAACAAAATCATATATACGTTACCAGGTTATAATTTATAGTCATTTGCGTAAATGGAATGTTGGAAAGTTTTCGTACTAACACACCTGCATTTTTAGTTTCTCACAAGTTTAGAAATAGCTGTTTAATTTATGAATTAATAACAAGATTGTAATAAATTATTTTGTTGAGATTGATTTATAATAAGCTAGACACAAATTTACCAATCGAAGGGTTAATTATTAGAGAGTTCCCTCCCGTCAACATTCAGTCCTGTCGAAGAGAGTCGAATTTCTCAACATCTGCACACGGTTATAGCTTATTAGAGAAAGAGCTACATAATACTAGTACGTGTTCATTCGGCGAACTGCATAGATAGTCTACCGTGCAAAGAGAGCCACTGCTTACATCCGGTGGTGTCGAGTGTCACACACTCAATTATTGCGCGAATGACGACGCAACCGTACGTGTGAGCACTCTCTTCACACGCACCAGGCAAGAAGTCGATTAGTGACGTGTCAGCAGTGGCGTAACTAGGCATGAGGCAGCCGAGGCAGTTGCCTCGGTAAATAAAATGGGTGTGGCGTTGCAAAAATTTTGCTAAATGCATCAGTTAGTAGATAACAGAAAAGATCTGGCATTCTAAGTGGCGTAGCTCTTTTATATATTTATAGAGATGTGGCTGTGAGTAGAGAGAACGTCTTACGAAGATTTGATTGTACAGAACATCGCAGATTGGGACAGTTGTTATTATAGAAGCTATGTTTACTTACATTATACATAAAGTAGGTTAAGGACAAATTATTGCTTAATTAATTAATTAATTTAAACTTGCCTCGGTAAAATTTTAATGCTAGTTACGCCATTGGTCAGTAAACTAACTGTAAAAAGTAACGCCTTCCCAATAGGGTTGACTTGCCGTACGTTTTTGACTAACCGATTTGTCAATTAAAGTTTGAGTAGCCGAGCCGAATGCTATGTTACGTTGAATTTTGACGCAGACAGTTGGCCATGCATAAACACCGTCTTGTAGCTAAAATCAGTATGCATTGAGAACGGTCACTTATTGTCGTTGTCTGTCTCTAGTATGCAAGACTATTTTGTAAAAGCTGAACAGAGAATCTGTTCACTATCAATCATATAAAGACACACTTCATATCATATGAGTTTCTATTACAGTCTGTAATGGGAACTCATGGTATACATGTCTTTGTAAACTCAGTGGCCATGTCTATACAATGACCTCAGAAACGTGATGTGGAATAACTTCATACTATTGAAATACAACTGGCGTGGGCAGCTTAATTTGCAGACTGTGTCTTTGAGTATGCAAAATATGAAGAAACTATTAGATCTTGCATGTACAGTTTTGGTATTCCAGACTCAGGCCCGTATGCTGGGGGATTGAGTGGTTAACCGCCCGCTCAGCTGTGTAGGTCCGCTTTTGATCCAATGTAATGGCGCGCTAGACTTGCGCCCAGTCTTTGCTACACCACGTGAGGTAGCAACCTGAGGACTTGACGCGAGTAATCGCGCGTAGTACGCGAGACGCGTCTCTATATTTGATACGCCCTACTAGTAGCATCGAACTTTCATACCTCTGCATCTGCCCAATTTATATTGCGCATGTGGCATTCACTAGATATCCCGCTGCTAAGTAGTAGCGTGAATTTGCTGTGAATTCACACTGAATTTTAGTGTGAGTTCGTGGTGAATCCGTGTTGAATTCGCCGGTAACACGTGCAATTATTCCAGAATGTTGGCAAAAGTAAGCCGAAATTGACCCAAGTTTGCTGTGTCTTGACCAACTATTAAATGGTCATTCGTTCACACGAATTCTTTGCTAAAATGGCCAAATTCACGTAGGAAACCGTCGAATTCACACGGAGACCGACTAGAATTTGGATTAAAGTGCATTCTTTATACTTATTAGATAGATAGATAGAATATTTATTAGATATATCCAATT
>CAXXBX010000016.1:0-7546 GCA_964274945.1 Dehalococcoidia bacterium
CTTAGTAGACACGTATACGACCTGAGAGTACATCACTTGCTACACAAGTCATTTGTTTGTCTCTACGGACACAACCATGCAGCGTTCTTAATTTATGGGTTTTTAACAACTCATAGTAGCTCACGAATTTGCAGATGTCGTAATAATTGCTATTGAAACCGAGGGACGGCAGAACCGGGGAGAGAAAACGCGGTTGTCCCTAAATATCGGGTTAATTGAGAATTTTTGGAGCATCGTCCCTCCAATCCTGGAAAAGGATAGAAAATACTTTGATTGTTTTGTTGCTTGTAAGTAGAAATAATTGTGGATGGTGTTGCAGTTGACTCACTTGATCATTCGTATGCATGCTGCTCTGGCTACTTCTGTCGCAGATTAACCAATGACAAACCAACCATAGTTACTTAAAATCAAAATGGCTGCCGTCTGTTACGAAATATTTCGCCCCTCCAATCGAATGAACTACAGGCATCCCTGAAACAATGCAGCCAGTCTCGATGTGCTAAGGTAATATCTAACTCTAAATTTACCTATCCTATCCTGTCGGAAGCCGGATGGCAGCCTCGCCCAAGACGAAGGTCTTCCAATAATAGCCAGGGTGCTTCTACCATGGACCCGTCAATTGTGAATTCATAAGGCGTGGAGTTATGATGCCAGACATAATGATACATACTGCTAGAAACTCGACAGTGTGTGAGAAAAGAATTCGCCATAACCAGCATTTTCTAGACAACATTCAACAATAGCTAGAGCTTTGCTACTCGTAACCATGCACACATAACTGAAATTGTTTTCTAGCAACTAACGCAGTCTGCTTCTGAATTGCAATACGGTATGTTATCTAGATGGTATATAGATATTCAAGTTGCAAAATACTTTGGCCAAACTAAAGTCTGTTTGATGGTTTGGATGACCAGCAATTTTTCATGATCATTGCGTACGGTTGTGGACAATCTCGAGGAATTTCAGGTCTTTCATTTCTATGCACGGCATCACTCACTTGATAGTCAAATCTGTATTTATTAAATGGAAGCTCTCTTGTCCAGATCTCCCACAACACAATTCCAAACTGCGTACAAAAATGCTAATAGTAGGTATACACCGTTAATTGCGAATGGTTTGTATTATTGTACCTGTACAAGTCTACTGAGATATCATATGGTTCCCGAAGAGTCAATTCTGGAGCTCGCGATCTCTCTGTTCCGACACCTGCATATGACAAGCCATCTCGTTTGGGAAGTAGAGAAATATTTTCTTGATCTGAGGGACATCTGCGTCCACTTTTTTGTCCTTTTCTTGTAACGATACAGGAAACGTCAATGCCTAAACCAAAATCAGCCACTTTAACGATCCAGTCTTTGTTTACCAGAAGATTATCGCTTTCAAATCTCGATGTATTCGAGGCGGTTCCAAAGTGTGAGGAAAATGCATGCCTCTTGCTGAATCCATTGCAAATGATAGCTTACGGTTATAGTCGATACCAATCGATAAATCGTATAGTACATTTCTTAGAGACCCGCGCTCCATATATTCCATGACAAGAAATGGAACGTCTCCTGGTTGTGACTTTCCTGCACCAATGAAGAGAACGATATTCTTGTGTCTTACAGTTCTCATAAACATTATCTCCGTTATAGATTTGGGAAGACCGACAGCCACCATTTTCTTTACAGCTACAGTGATATTTCTGTAGGAACCTTTGTAGACGGATCCAGATGCACCAGATCCAAGTAGTTCTCCTGAAGTCACTTCGTCTTCATCTATTTGCCATACGTTGGTTAACACGGTTTCTTTATCTATCCAATCACGCTCGCTTTTCCTTTTTCTGTTTAGCAGTAAATATAAGCTGTAACGCCAGCGGTAGCTACAGCAACGAATAAAATGATTCCTGCTCCTATGAGAAAGTAGGTAGGATATTGGCATGTAGAACCAGTGAAGCCGACGTAACATTGACAGGCTGGTCGTAGACCTTCTTTGCTAAAATCAGCGACACACTTGTCGTATTTGCGTTGATCTACATTGCACACAGTACACTCTTCGATTTTGCGAGCTCCAATGATGACGGTCGTTAGGCCGTTTGGGCACGGAATACAGTCTGGATCATCAAATTCTCTTTCTCTATAATATCATTTCCAGCGAAATTGAAGGTTTGTCGGATATGTTGGGTGAGGTAAATCCAGCTGGACATCTGACTGCTAAATATTTGATGTTCTTTTTTATGAAGTTGAAAACGATAAGAAATCCTTTCCAATGTAAAGTTTTGAATGACTTAACACTTTCTAAAACGTCAAAATAGGAGGTTAGATACCACGATGTATAGAATTGCCAAATTTTGGCGTGTACAATAAATATCCATGTTTCTAGTAGGAAACCGTTGTTACTGACATTCGGATTGATGCACATCATTACAGTGATTAGCAGTTGACCTGGCGTTGAGGCAGCAGAATAACAGCACCCTAAGCCTTCGAGAAGTTACGTCCTATATTGTCAGCTGTCACTTTTGACCATCTTTCTCTTTTGACGTCAAACATCCAGATATCATTCAAGCATTTGGAGAAAACATCTCGTCCACCAAACGCATACATTTTGGACTGCATCATGACAGCTGCGTGATACACGCGTGCGCTAGGTCGGACCGAATGCGCCATGTCTCCTGCAGCTTGTCTCAACTGAAACACTGATTTAATGTGCATTATCCACGTTTCATTGCTAAAAGTATTTATTGAGGTTGATCCACCAAATGTGGTAGCGGTAGTGTCATTAACAGCTACCAAAGACATTAACCAACGCACTTTTACAGATGAATTTGATATCAATCTCCATTTATTGTCAGTTGCATTATGAATCCACGTTTTGATGCTTTTCACGGTACTCGTCGTTGGAAAGTGTAACAAAGCAACTACCGATGCAGCAACTGGCTTGCTAAAAATAGTGAGTAGAAAATTGTTTTTCGACTTTGAAGTACCACTGCATACTTGTTAAATCTAAGTTCCATATAATTTATTCCACGAACGTTTATCAGGTGTCTCTTGAAATTCTCCCCAAAATGTTAAATAGTTACTTTGCATATCGTAAGTCGCTTCGGGTGAAAGGGATGGTGCCAAGACAGGATTTGGCAATCTTTTCCAAAACCAAACTTTGCCTTCGTTGATGAATTTCCCAATTCCTGTTCTACTAGTACGCAGGTTGATTGTAAAGACGATAACGGTATTCTTGTCTTTAAAAATGCTGGACACTATTTAGTCATACCAAACATCAGGAATGTCGCCTGCCCCATTTTTAATAATAAATTCATTTTGTTTCAAGTCAAACTGTAGACTTTGCTGTCACGAAGGCTGAAAACGATGTAACTAGCTCTATTGGTTGCAACAACACAGCTAAATATCTTGGATTCCTCAACGTCTGGAAATGGCTGCAAATTATCGGGAAGTGTAATGAAATTTGTCCATACATCATTTTCAAACTTCCACAAAGTTTTCCAATGTTATCATAAAGGATAATGCTTGAATGTAGGGAAGCCATGAGCTAATAGTTCGAAATAAGCGAAAAGTTAGATTTTAACAAAACCCATTTGTAGTTTTCGGTGCCTTGTTGACTAACACAAAGTACTTCAGACATTGCTTTTGATTGAGAGGACATGATGAAAGCAGACTGACTGCATTGGCAATTAGTCTGTGACTGTTGAACAGCAACTGCGACTAAATTGAAGCTACTAATGGAGTTGATCCAGTCAGGAATGTCTCTGTCTACTTTGGTTTTCTGCCAATTTAGCAAAATGTGTCAAATATCCATACTTTGGTTGAATTAGGAGATGTAGTGGGCAGATGCAAATCAAAAGCAAAACTGTTTGAGCAAAGTTGGACCATAACCGTATTTCTGGATGTTCTTGGAAAATCGCCAGTGTCTACGTTTTGCCACGAGTTAGTGTTTACGGTGTAAAGCCAGTTTTCAAAACTTATTTTCAGGATGTAATCCCAATATTGAAAACGGCCATATCCTCCTGAAATCAGTAAATGATGTTGTGATTGATTTCCAATGTTGACGCTGTACGCTACTTTTCCATACTTGATTACTTGTTGTTCTTTGATCTTCCAACTGTCGAAAGTTTGCCATCCTCAAGTGTTAAAATCCAAAAGAAACATTTCCGTTTCATTTCTAATAATCACATTTTGAGCAGATTCCATTACTGTTGAACCGTCATCGAGTGAACGTTTGCTTTGTTGTATGGCGCTTTGAACCGATAAACATAGCCTGATGACTAATATTATTGTGGATTTCCAAGACACTTGCTTTGCACTGCAACTCGTCGACATTTTGGGAACATAGAGTTTTCGTCGATTCTGTAGAGACCGTCAGACTTCTTGAGAAATAAGCTGTCTCCGCGGATACCTGTACTGTGCCTTCACTCAATTCGTTCAAAGTGATCGATCAGCTGAAACGAGTAATATATATGACGGAGCTCTAAGGGAATTTGCTATTTTGGGTACAGTCCCTATCTAAATCCCTTTGCTGGTCCCTTCCCCGATTTTCCCAAATACATATGAGGTTTTGCTTTTGTGCGCCACAGTCCCTGCACTATGCAGGCCCTACCAAGTCCCTCTACTTATTTCGTCTCTGATTTTCCCTGTCTAGATAATAATTATTGGGGTTCTGCTTTCTAGACGCCACGGTCCCTGCGCTAGGTACATGTACTCCTTCACAAATCCCACTCTTGCATGGTCTGTATTTGATTCCTATATTTGCTGGTTTCTTGCTTTTTCTGCGCCAGAGTCCCTACGGTTTGCAGACCTTCACGTTTTCCCGCGTTTGTTCTAAATCCGAATGAACTGCCAGGTCTCTTTTATAATACATACGTCCAATCGCGTGCCTTAATTGAATTTTCTCGCATGAAGCGCTTGCTATCGTTTAAGTTAGTTGTCGCCAACTTCTCGAGCTAACCTATCGTCTCGCCCGACATGTTACAAATGAGTACATCACGTGACTTACCGGTACCTTATACCAGACACAGTTGTTGCTAATCGATATGTCTCTTCGAACGCACAAGAACGTTTAAGTAGAGAACCATTCGCGTAGATCGTATTGTTTTGGTCGCTATCGCTTGCTTTGAACTCTTGTCTCGCGCCGAGATGTGTCTAGACGACTACATCACGTGATTCTCAAAATATTAGAGGTGTACTACTTGTAGGGTGTGACAAGGCATACAGCATGGACTGGAGTTTTTTCAAAACACAACACGACGAATTGACAAAGAGAACAGTTCACGTTACGTTGTATGTGGTGACCTACCCTACGACGTACGTTCATTGCATTGTGATAGAAAATGCCTTCTTCGTAGTGTCTGCCACCAGTCACGGCGACGTCTCAGGTCATCAGAGCACAAATGACTTTTGAATTGTAGATCACCAGTGTGCGCAACCGTGAAAGTGGTTATAGACATCAAATCTTTAATTACACAATGTTTTGCAATGATGAAGTGCGCACTGCATGCATGAGTTTAGCTGCGTCCTCCCTTTCCGGACACCATCAATAGTGGTGCGGCTGGTTAGAAGAAACGACGCAGACAGGACTCAATCCGTGATGAAAGTAACCTCATTGTGTATCTAAAAAGTTCGCATTTCGCATGATATCTCGATAAGATCTTAATTAAGAGCATTGTCTTCATCAATTTTTTCACAGATATTGAATAATGGTTAATGTTTGGAGGCTTTTTTTGGCACTAAACTGACTGTCTATGCTGTGTCTTGATTTCATTAATTTTGTTGTTTAGAATTTTTCAACCATTAGAAAACAGAGAGCTGAGACGTTTATATTATATTGGGTTTAACTTAGCTGTAGTCGTGGGGGTCGTTTTCAATAATTATTTTACTAATGAAAGTCCTAGTCTACCCTGCGATTCGTTACATTGAGATTTCACTGTATCTCGATGCATATTTCAAAGCATGCACTGGCTAACGTCATACATGCATTGCATGTTTACTCTATGCAGTCACTATATCAAATTTTAAAGAGATCAACATTGCCGGACGAACTTCCTCTATTGATCACGTGATCCATGCTAGAAACACGTGATGCAATTGGTTTTCTGCTAGACAAAAGTGCCCGGATAAGGGAGTCCGGACAACGGGAGTGTGAGTGTATCCTCGACACTACAGAGGCCTTTGCCATCTGCTGTCCACGCGAGCCAAGAAACAGGTTTTATCACGTGATCTTGTCACTGGACAACCGAACAAGCTTACGTCTACAACCCGTTGCTATAGACTCGCTTTCAAAGAACACCAAAAAGCGAAAAAGGCCTATCAGTGTCGAGGCTAGTGTGTAAACCAACAATTTTTTGCTACTTGAGCCCGACACAAAACAAGTTCTAGAGCTTGACAAAACGTGCTTCTAAATATACACATGAAGAGAACTATTCTAGAACAACAATACTGCAAGGAGTCAAATCCAAACGGCCCCAACAAAGGGGAGTAAAGAGTTTGAAACAGACAGACTCACTTCGACCGTGTTACGTAGTAGTTGTAGTCTGCAAGAAAGGATACAACAAAAAACATTTGACAATTGACACCAAACGTGACTCTAGTAGATTGCTCTTACATATGGGGTGCTAGTTGGTTGCATCTGCTCGCAATACGGCTCGCTTCCATTCGGTGTTAACCATCTGCCCATTTTACCACACGTCAAACCCGTCTGTGAGGATACTGGATGATATCCTGGTTCACAAGTGTACGAAGTTTCCGCTGGAGCAAAATTACTTGTCGGAGTCTCCACCTTGACATGGTCGATTGTCGTTAGACTGTTACAAGCTACAGCTAAGAAATTAAGCAATTAAACATTTATAGAAATGCATGATCTCTCTGACACTAAAAGCTCACCAAACACTTGGATTTCGCAAACTTGAAGAACCGAATTTTCGGACAGCCACAAGAGAGATAGAACTACGTATTGACTACTTTGGGGAAAATAGCAAGGAAATTTGGGAGATTGATCTTTATATGACGCGTACAGTTGTCCACAGCGATTTTGCGGGTTGATTAAAGTAGATGTGCCTGAACTGGAACCAAGAGGAGTGTTTGTCACATGCACTGTCAACCCTCTTTGCCACGATCGACGGATATCACCTTCCCGTAGCCACAATTCGATTTCACTGATAAAATATCGTCGTTTCAGATCGACTTGAAGCCACATACTTTTTTTGTAGGGTTCTTTTATTGTTGTTGAAGAACACGTTAGAAAGCCATTGTCAGGTCCTGAATTATGTTCCAGTATGCCATTTATTGCGTTTTCTGCTCTGGCGATCAAATCTTCACGTTCTTCAGTGCCCGGATATTGTTTTGCTGTTGCTCCCACAGTTACCAAGTTAATCTTTTTTCCTGCATGTAATTGGAACAGTATTGATACATTAGCATAACAGATATATATATATATATATATATATATATATATATATATATATATATATATATATATATTATTGTATAAAAACCTCTTTTAATTTTTCCAAGTACTTCAACTTCATCTACATGCAGACCTGAAGACGCTGATGTTTTCAAAC
>CAXXBX010000017.1:0-3246 GCA_964274945.1 Dehalococcoidia bacterium
TAAAGAGGGCATGTGATGGCGTTTCGATATTCATTTACTTTGTAATATGAGTTCATACTGTTCGCTTGTTCTGTTCTTCTGTAATTACGTAACTGTATCAAATTTATTTTCGAGTTTGCTGATAGTTGTAAGTGTTTTGATAATATAAGGAGGCATAGCTAGCCAAGGGGATTGATGTTGAAGAGATGTAGAGGCTGAACTGTTTGTTCAGGCATTTTAATACATACTCTACATGTCTAGGCATCTAGTATGGGGAAGAGAAAAGTGGAGAAAGTGTTCATCGTGGAAAAGATTGTCTGTCTTGTGCTAGATGTGGCACCACTGCAGAGATCCAGAAAATTGAGAAATTAAAAGAAAGAAAAGTTGAAACAGTGGGTAGTGTCTGCTCTTGAAATCAAATCAACCCAATTAAAGTCTTGCTTGTGTCACAAATGTGAACAATCACCCATAGTATTAATTATTATCAAAATATTACTATCACACGACCATAAATTCATCAGAGAGAGTCTCTTATGACAAATAGAATAGTGAGTATGGACTACAAGTATAATATGCAAATGACATCAATTTTCCAATAATTATAAAGGCATGTAACTGCAGTTTATTATTAATAGATCATAGTTTTTAATAAATTGATTAGTTGACCAATTGTTGCACAGTCATTACCTGAATTATACTGTACTAGACACTTTCAGTAGTCTAATTTGTTCTGTGATATAGACATGCGTTGTGTATTACATCAGACAGTTCTTTTCAAGACAGATCAACATTTAATTAGTCAGAAGTTAAACAGTAGAACACGCTAGCAAGTGGTTTGACAAGTTGTACAGTGTACAGTTGCCTTACATTTACAGTCACTGCCGATTGTGGCGTGGCTTTGACGTTAACGTTAGCATCAGCGGTAATTCAAGGTGATAATTACAACAAGTGGCATTCATAGATAAGAGCACACGGCCGTCTCAAAGAATCTAGTTTTCTGACAACACCGTACCATGATAGCACGGTAGATAATTATTTAGGCTTGTAGTGAGAAAGGCGTCTAGTGGTGTGTTGACTCAACGGTGTTGCAGTGCGTAGTTGAGTTGCCACTTCCGGCTTAGCAAGGCGTTCGTTCACCATGCAACTTTCCTCTCTCCAAACAAGGTCTCAAATTAGCCTCGCAAGCCAGACTTTTCCGCGCAGTCGCTAACCGCACGTGCATGAATCACACGAGGAGGAGGAGCTTTTACCGGAATTGCTCCAGCGCGAGCAGAGCCTGGTCGCTTTCGAGAAAGTCATAGTGACGTAGGACCTCGGATTCGGTTTCATAGCTTGATAAAGCTAATTCTATTAGGTAAGCATGTAGGTATGAAAGTTGAGAACACGCGACATCGCTTCACGCACTCGCTTGTTTTGCACAAAGTACGTAGTTGACATCATCGTTCGCTTCTAGTGTGTATGTAGACAGCTCAGCCATGTAATATTCTGCAGTGTCACGACTCCATTTCAGCATTCAGTTTCGCCAACAGTACACCACCGACTAGACATCTGCAGCGCGGTAGTCTAAGAAATGAACTCGTTGTACGCGGTTAGGGTCTATGTAGCAATCAGAGTCCGTGCATTGGAACAAGTCGTACGTAGTACACAACACATGCAACTACGAGTCAACTCTACACTTCCTGAACATGGTAGATCCACTGCACTGCTGTTTTCCCATGCCTAGATGTTTCCAGTTCATCGTGAGGAGAGTCAATATCGTACAAAAGAGCTGCTTGCTGAGTCAAGAGTACCGTCACATAGACTGCGTTAGCACGCCAATCTGATCATGACGTGGAGAGGTCAACAAGCTTTATGCCACTGTTTTGACGAACCGTTGAGTGAAACAGGGACGGCAGTTCTCACACCATTTCCCCCACAGACTATAGATGTCAGAGTAGTCGCGCAAGAGTGGTGGACACTGCTACACGTCGGTTTCAATTCGCGCAAACCTGCGGATGAGTTCAGTAGAAACGAACATTGCTGGAGAGTGTAGGTTCAGCGGACCAGTTCCATGTAGGCCATTCCTGAGCTCAGTATTCACCAGCACTTTGTCCATCAACAGCTTCACTGGATTTCGTGTTCACGCGCTCTCCGCGGAGGGCTACCTCTCTGCTTCATTTTTTCAAACGCAATTGCATTAAACGGTAGATAAAGGGTTAATTACACTCTCAACAAACTGCCATTGCAACCGTAAAAAATTAATCAAATTTGCTAGTTACTGTACTAGCAAGTGATTTTCTTCACTTTCATGCAGATCTAGCTGCTAAGGTCAGATTATCTGAGTAATCGATAGAAATTAACTTAATTTAATTAATTAACGGCTACAGAAAAGAAACGATGCGCTCTGCTAGCTAGTTAGCCTACTAGTAAACGTGCAGAAATGGAGATCTAGATGAGACACGTTACGCTATTGCTGGCACCGTGGAGAAATACATGCAGTTACTGGGTGTAGTGTTGGACAAAGCTGATACTAATCTGCTAATGTGTTCGTAGAGACAGTGCTTCATCGTTTCTACTGCAACAGAGTCACAGACCTTCTTTCTAGGAAAAGATTCTTGAATATGCGCATGCAGGTCTAGAGAAAAACTGTATCTCAGACTAAGTTAGCTACTAGTAGGAACACCTTGTAGCAAATGCAAGAAGACAATAAAGCAGCATGAAAGCAATAAAATTTTCTTGAAACCTCGCGCGTTGTTTAGGTCTCCGAGGAACATGTACATCCGGGAGCCTGCAACGGTATGGACGAAGTGGACGTAGAATTGAAGAGTTTCTTTGGATACAAGCGAATGTTATTGGTCTGTAAATAACAGTGTACAATTATTAGACTCGTACGCTATTATATTTATTGTTGTAGGCTAAAGATGAACGTATTACCGCTCTGGAGACGGAGAATGCCATGCTACACCTCAAACTTGCAGAAGTAATCACAATAAAACGTTCTCGTTTAGTGCCTGTGCTATGGTCTGTTTTCTATACGCGTATATTTTTTATAAACGGGTACAATGGTGTCAAGGACGTAGCGGGATTTTTTGTTGGGGTTTTCAGTTAATATCAATAACAGATTTATTAGCCTAAAATGATTGTGACAGTTTTATTAATATCAACATCTTACAATGTCTCTGACACTGCTATAGATGACTCATTTTCCAACCCGTTTATTACTCCAAGTCATCTCGGTGTACAACAAACTTTGCCATAACTGTGCCTGCTCATGATCACGCACATGCA
>CAXXBX010000018.1:0-28788 GCA_964274945.1 Dehalococcoidia bacterium
AATGCGAGAACGAAGTACGACCTTCAATCGCCGGAAAATCAACAACCAGAGGGGCAATGACTGTTGCAACATACTCTAAGTAACTCGCTGCAAAAACAGGCATTGTTTGCCAGCAGGCTTGGACTTAATCTAGTTTTATACCTGTTGCTGCTGTATATCCTTGTTTCAACGTTTAGTTTTATCAGACAGCTCAAAGTAGAATACATTGTTTTAAATAAACAAAAGCACACGAGCATTACTGTTCACCAGACGTTTATCCATCACAAAAATGAATCTGTGTTACTATTCTTTCCTACTGCTGAGCACAACCGGCAGTACGGGGCCCGTGGCCCTCGTGATCGTGATCAGAATGGTACACCTCTTGTGATCTCGCTGACGACGAGGGGTGCCCTCGAGTTTCTTCAATGTTGACCAAGTCTACTTCTTCGTGCACCTCTGGTATTTCATATTCTGGCCGTGGAGAGAGAAAACGCTCTAGCGTTTTAATTTGGTCTGCATCTATCCAGTGACTCTCTGGAAATATGACCGTGAATTTCACATACAGATGCCCCTTGTCCTTGGGTCTTCTATACACTGGCATTCCCTCCTCTATGACTCCTCGAATGCAATCTGTAGGACAAAAAAAGGTCCACAACCTTGTAGCCATGCATCACAACAGCATGTGTACTATGTGTACTTCACTGTGTAATAATATCCTACGACCAAACAAATGCATCTGTCTCTATGGTGTGACATTATGCTAAAATATTTGTTAGACCTCTAATGGTCGACATTAAAATGATGCTACATACCCAGTGCATCGTGTATACTCAGTAACTGCAAACGTGGAAATTTTTGACGGTTAAAGTTCTGCATTTTTGCATCAGAGACCACTTGCAGACTACAACTTTTGCGGTTCCAACTTCTAAGCATGTCACGTGATTTCAACAATCAAGTGGTCTAGTCTATCATGGTGCTGAATTGGGTACGAAAGGCGGGGGAGGAGAGAAGACTGTGTCTTCAGCAGCCCACTGAAGTTCCCAGTATACCATCTTCAACAGTAAAGGCTGCAAATGACCGTGTTGTTTCAAGAAGTCCTCCTGATGAGGGTGTGCATTGACCACGTGATACTCTGGCCATGTCTTCATAATTTTGCAGTAAAGACCTCAACCACAAAATAGCAAAAATTTGAAAACAAGAGAATTTCCACATTTACAGTAATGTGTAATGTATATGCCTTATGTCTCATGCATTATGTATAAGGCTGTGGCGCTTACACTAATTAAATTAACCGTTTCATGACGAGTGGCCAATATGTTTTAGGGTTTGGCTGACAACTTGCAACCAAATGGCATCGTTCTGCTTACCTCCAGTGCCCGCAAGTCGAAACTACGTTCCTTGAATAAGCTAGAGGCATCCTTATCGTCTAATCTTGCCATTTGAGTAAAACGTAGCATAATGGCAACCGGAAGTTGCCAAGTAGGTATGGGGGTTGAACAGCATGACTTTGAATGCCTCCCATTTCTCACCTCCTCAGTCCATCACCCAGGGCTTTGATTTCAGTCTTTCTTGTCGTTGGATAATAGCTCTACTTTTGAGAAGTGAAGAAACTAGAAAACGTTCTATGTGTACCGATTATCAGCCATTGTAGCGAGGAGCTAGTTTTGGCATTGCTTGTCTGGCTGGTAGCAGGTTAGTTCAATTTCGTGTGGTACATGTATGTTCTTCAAATTCATTTTTTCCACCAATTCCTACCAATTCCTACCGCATACCACACCAGTCAGGAAAGGGGTCTCTATGACAACACCTTTATAGGTAACAGGTCACCCATGGTGAAACGATTGAGCACTAACATACTGCTGAAAGACAGATGGATGGATGGACAGACAGACAGACAGACAGACAGACTTACAGACAGATGGACGGGCAGAAAGGCAGTCAGAAGAGACAGACAGACACACAAACAGTCAGACAAAAAATTATCAAGAGCCATTAAGTTAGCCTCAAACTTCCAGACCAGAGAGCGCAAACTCTAGTCTGGACCACAACGATACTAAAATGATTTTGGAAGTATTTATCAAAAGCGATGCTAAATGGTAGTCTAACAGTGTAGGATCATTTTACCTACATCAACATATCATTTGTACATGCCATGAGATCTCACGAACAAAGAACAGACGTCTGCCGTCTTTGCAATGATATCTTGGTGGATGGCATGAAACGACAACTCTTTGATTCTTCAGCAGACCGCTAGCTACTCTAACTACTCGACTAGCGAGACCACCGCTCGACCAGTTGTCAAAGATGATGGTCTAGCGATACTGCTGTCCATGTCCTGTCGCCGCAAGCTTGAAAAGATCGAAGAACTGAAGCTGAAACTAAAACTAAGATGTGTGAGTGCACCAGATCTGCAGAGTCTTCATCATAGCTCTGGCGTGCACTTAGCCTAACCAATTATTGATACACCAACCAGAATTTACAACCGACATTCCGGTGCTAAGACGCTGATTGGTTAGAAGGCTATTTCCGAAATCATTTTAGTAATGTTCTGGTCCAGACTAGAGTTCGCACGCTCCTTGCGCTCTCTGGTCTGGAAGTTCGAGGCTACCATTATGTCTACCTCTGCATCTATCAGACATATATTTACCTGGCTGAATGATCTCTCCCGGCTTGCAATTGAGGAGTAAAACTCTTCCATCCAAATGTTGGACAGTCATTTTAAACCCACACAAAGCTTCTGTCAACCCGACTTTGTGCTCAATTATGAGGTCAGCTTCATCACGATGAAACAACTCGTGTTCCTTCTCTTGCAGCACAATAATGATATCACCAGGTGTCGTGCCAGGCAACTGGTCTCCCTCCTTTCTAAGTGGAATTCTCTGGCCACTTTTCATCCCTTTTTCAATATTCACCTAAAAACGTAAATAAAATTTAGGATCTAGAAGATATAACATACAGAACAACAGATACTCAAGGGTGCGTTTCTTTATCTCCACCAGCTCCACCAGCTCCATCAACAAACTGTCGGTTGAGCTGGTAGAGTCCCGTAGAAGTAAGCTATTACGCATGCCCATGTATGGACAAATGGCAAAACAAAAGGCAGAAGTATGATTTCAGGAGCATTACCCTAACCCTAGCAGTAACTCTAACCCCAAGATTCCAACTAGTTCCCGTCTGCACATCAATGCCTCCAACTGAGTCCCTGATTAATCGTATTTATTGCATAAAAGCATCATCAAAACATCTATTTCAGCCATAGCAACAGCAAGAGTGACTCTAAAGAATAGTGGGAAATCGTGTTCTTCGTGGACATTATCCATCTCGAGTAACAGGTAACTGTACATGCTCGTCTCCACTTTTGTGTTTCTTTTACTGCCTTCAACCAAGATTACTTCTGCAACCAGAGTACCTTTACCATCTCAACAGGTTGAGCTGATAGAGGCAAAAGAAATGCGCCTCTGTTCATACTAACATGTCTCAATTTCGTTAAGCAACAGTTTTTATATTTTATTGTTTTGTAATCAGTAATGGTCACCAAAACCTTATTACAGTAGTCTATATAACAACTAGCTCCTAAACTTACAAAGCAGTCTTCATTCCAGCAGTAACTGCCTGGTTTTCAGTTCTGGCTACTTTTGGTAAGAACAAAATTTAGTCGTAAACACGTCGTTTCTCGTGTGTCCAGGAACCTTCCGAGTCTACTGTATGTGCCGCACTCTTTGAGTCTTGAGTACCAACCCACTTATTGTGCCTGTAGTTATTTCATTAAGTAACGAACTGTCACAGCTTTGGTACCACTAAGTATTGTTTCACGAGTATCACTATCCTACCACCCAAACTGGCCCCCACAACAAAAATCTACCTGCGAAGCTCTGAAGTCTTGCACTTCAATACACTGGTGGCTAATGTGGCCTCGGCAACGTCAAGCAAAGGAATCTAGCGTTAAATATTCCAAATATGATTACTTCAAAATTCAGCTGTCAGCATACCCTTTTGACTACTGGACAGAGGTCAATCTAAAATAGGCCTAGTCGTGTGCCAGTCTTGTCAACAATTACAGCATCTAGTGTTTGATACACAGTAACACTAAAGTCTGATCAAGACATGTCTGCGTGTGTTCACAAACCCTCTTCAGTCTACAACCTCCGATCGTTGCAAATCCAAACCCACAAATTTCAGTTGAGTTTCCTTTCTCTCTTCCCAGAAAGATTCGTCACAAAGAAACTCACTACTGTAAACCAAGAAGTTTTGACGGCACAAAAATTTCGGCACCTCCTGAAATTCCGTTTCGGTAGCAATCTATTTTGGTGAAACTCATCGGAAGTTCAAGACCCCTAGCTGGATGCACAGTACACCAAACATTTACGCGGTTGTGCAATCCAATAGTCACGATGCATGATGTAGTTAGATAATAATAACAATAATTTACCATGTTCACGGACATTGCTGTTGGCTCCTAGAAGTTTAACAACTTTCACAAAATTTATAGGTAAATGCAGCAAAAGACATTGTGCCAACATTCCTGCTTCCACACAATGTACATATAACATTGTCTAAAGCCAAGAAAATGCTGATGGTCCAGAGGCATTACAGTGACCACAAACAGAACAGACAAGCATATAATGCAAGATACAAACGCCTCTTTCCTATCATGTACAATTTCCTCCCCTATATCTCTGTGTCCTTCCTTCTCTATTTCACATAATCCTCCTCCGCATCACAACATGCTGCACTTGATGATGCTATCATACCTATTGCTGCAAGCACACTTTCAACCTTCAAAGTGCCTTTAGAGCAGAAAGGTCTTAGATATTCGAGACTCTCACAGCTATAACGGCATGTCATTTCAGTTGCAGCAAAGCTTGGCCAGGCTCCCCAGTAAACCTCAGCAATAACAGCATACCATAAACTTTAATTCATTAACAAACATTACCGACAGTCTCACAACTACCAAATGTCGGCGTACTAGAGCCGAATTTAAATAAAAGCCGGTCTTGAATATGCACAACTTCATTCGGCCAATTGTCTCAACGTGATTTGCATGCGTCGGGCAGCTGCTATTACACATTTCTGTATCATGGGGGGCAAACGACCGGCTGGACACTCGAGTCTATACAGTATATTGACTAACGTATCAACTTACCTCAAGCACCTTCTTCTCTTGAACTACCTTCTGTCCGTTGCAAGTCTTGCATCGAAACTTATCGTCAATTATTTCGCCCTGCCCGTGACAGTCTGTACACGCCGTCTGCATCTGTTGAACCATACCTGGCCCCAGTTGTCGAACCATGACACAGATGCCTCGACCGTGACATCTAGTACACGTCTTCACTGAATCGGCCTTACCACCAACGCTGCATGTACAAACTCAGTTGAGATACAAAACAGGCGTGAAACGATTACCAATATCAAATAATGACGACAACCCGTTCTGTCACGTAACAACAAGCAGCTTTTACATGCACACCACGACACTTCAAAACAATTCCAAAATTCAATAACAAACAAAAAAGTACAATGTAACCTTACGAAGAAGGCATGTAATACTGCAAAATCCACGCGTAAGAACACTATACCAAATATTAATTTAAGTCTTATCCGGAGCCATTGATAACTCATTACATTACGCCTGGATCTTTCCCTTTCAAGGGTATTTCTCTACAACAGACTTGCAAAAATCTATTAGTAATTAAACCACATGCCTTAGTTATAGAAAACATCGTGTAAGTCAAGTGACAAAAGCAAACAGGGTGTCCAAAGTTACTAAAAGCTTCTATTACCAATGTTCTTGAAATTAGTAGAATGCAGTGTGTCCTTGCTTATTCGACCCTTGCATATTCAACGTTCACGTCCTGCAGATATGATGTCATATCGGCTAGTGCGAGTGTTGGGTCCATGCTAAATATTCAAGTTTAGATTTGCAAACGAGTGCATCAATCATGACCACAATGCTTGTACAACGTGGTAGAATGCAACCTGCATGCTCCTCTCTGCTTGAGAACCATGCACGGTAAAATATTGATTTAAAACTAGTGTATGTGTTTCTACGGCATCACTTGTACTGTTGTGGCATTGCTTTTGATCCGGTTCTCACACTTACAGACACACACGTGCACATGCAACTGCCACTCTGCTTGTAAAATACTGATCAACCAGGTTGTCATGTTTCAAAGCACAACAGTACTGCACGAATGACAACATGCTGTGTTGTCAGCACTTTCATCTAGCCCTTCCATATACTCAGCTGGAACTATGGATCTATGGCTAGCCTATAGGCAAGAGCAACTTGTAACTAAACAATCATACTCTTTCAAATCTTAAAATATGCACACCTACACCCTTCCCCACATATTGCCACACTCGCATTTTGCTAAATACAGAAATTTACAAACAGTCCTCAATTAACACTTTGCTCCATATTTTCTATCTACAATGGCCCTCCAAAAGTGTTAAAGTTAAATGTTGAGTTTGATTAGAAACGAACAATAACAAAAAAGCAAAACAAATTACACAGTAAATTACCAGACCTTTCCATGTAACCAAATAATCAAATCAATTTATCAACTAATCCATAACTCATTTCTCTAACACCCTGACCACATCCATCTCTACTGTGTAAGATGCTTTGTTACTTTATGTACATAATACATAACATGTGATGTGTACATCAATCATGTGTATGTCACAACTCACCCTTTGCATCGAGAACAGATAACCTTCTTTGTTAGTTGCAGCTGCTTCTGCTTTCCATTGTACATGTCTTCTAAAGACACTCTTAGCATGTGATGAACATCCTCGCCGCGACGTGGACCATGTCTACTGCGACCACCACGACCACCACCACCACCAAACCCTATAACAGGCAATTCAATCCACATTATAAAACAACATAGTATAGTACTGTCATGTACACTCAATTAAACAGCCTGCTAGGGTTGTTGATTTCAAGCAAACCAAGTGGACTGTTATAACTAATCAATAAATATCAGCTAATACTTTTGTCAGACAAAATTTATTTGGGTAAAATAACTTTAGACAAAGTATGAAACAATGTACTAGAGTTCACTACACAATAACACTGTACTACACATAATCGACTCCAATTTCAAGTACATAGATGGTAGTAAAGCATCCAATCAAGTGCTGGTTCAGTATAAGCCAGGCAAGCAGGTGTTGTTCATTGACACCTTACCAGCACACACGTGAGATAAACCGTTGACAAAACTGTTGCATGACAATATATTCATTTAGTATTCTGCCAATCATTGAATAAGGAAGTCAAATAGTTTGAGTTTCACGCAACCTCAGTGTGGAAATAACAGTAGGACATAGAACAATGTCCCACCAAATGTGTTGTTTGTCTGACTAAATTAATACATCCACCAAAAACATCCACCCTATGCATAGATAATAGGGTAAACCTAGTCTCTTAGCACACGATGGCCTTTCCAATGGTGTAACTGTTAATTTCATGAACTTAGGTGCCTCCTATCATGCTTTATCAAGAGACAACTTCACCTGCCTTAAACACCATTTCTCCCTTGGAAGTTGGTTATCAAAATTATATGCAAAATGGCTGCAGTGGGAGGCACTTAATTAGAATGTCTAAGCCAAAGTAATGCCCTGTAAGGACACTAACACCCATTGCTAACACTGTTTAATTAAGTTGAACTGTGATTCTGTGTACTTGCCCACATAATTTATTGGGTCCAGCTAAGGAAATTACTATATCCTGCTGGTGGTAATAATGTATTATTTGATAAAAAAAGGTTTGACATTGACAGACAATTAATTATACTTTATTTATTCTACTCAAAATAGAGAGCCTGATTTTTGGCAAAAACGTTTAAAAAAATAAAATTAAAGTATATAAGACAATACATATTACTAGTTAATTAACCTCAACTTACATGATTTGCAACCCACTCTCTATACCGTCTACTAATTTGCTACATAAATCTACTAGCAACTGCCCTCAGAATTAACGTTCATTGGTCCTATTTCAACTTATATCTACAGTACAGACAACCCAAGACACCGCAAATAAGCATTCTCTACGACCACGGACACCAGCATCTTACCGAAGATAGAATCAGCGCCGAAAATGTTGGAAAAAATAGAGTGAGGATCGTGCGGGTCTAAGAGCGTAACGACATCAACACTTTCAACGTCTACGTCATATTTCGCATCGGCACAAACCGTCGTCCTCCATCACAGCTGCTTCTCCAAGATTGTCGTACGCCTTTCTCTTCTCTGAGTTACTCAGTACGCTGTACGCAAACTCGATGTCTTTCAACTGTCAAGCGCAACATTGTCACAACATTCGTCAAGAAAGAGCGACACAAGACGCACCTGCTCGGTCGCTCCGTTCAGTTTACAATCTTTTGAGAGCTTGCGAAACGCCTAGAGCGTTCAGCACATTCACTATCGAACAGGGAAACGTCGTTTAGCTGACTTACTTTCTTTAGATCGTGGTCGGTGACGTTTGGTTTGACTTTCAGAATGTCGTAGAGACGCGTCTCCGCTACACGTGACATGCCCCTCAAGACTGAAGTGAGCACGCGCAGTAGCTCGCACAGGCGGAAGTCATTGTGACACGAGGCATCTAGAATGTTCTCCGACAGGTACGTAAAACTTATGTCGCATTCCAGTCAGTTTTATGCTTGTGCAACTAAATTTATTCCTTTCGACATTTTTGTTGCAATTATCTTCTTTTCTCTTGTCTGTTCTGCAGGACGAAATATTCTGCAGCTGGAAGTTCTGCATTCAATGTCAGTCTCGAGCTTCATTCTATCAATCGAGGTCGCCTTTGTGAACGTCTGAGGAAACGCCATGACGTTCCTGAGGGAGCCTTTGTTATGTTGGAAGGCGGCAAAGAGGAATCTCGCTACTCATCAGACACAGAGGATCTCTTTCGTCAGGTGCTGTATCTCGAGCTGTAGAATAAATCAAAGTAACGTACCTAAACCACCACATTTTTGGTCGTACTTTATAAAATAATGATTGGATTGAAATTGTGCAGTAAATTTTGCAATCTTGCTTTGCAAGTTGCTTTGTTTTTGCTGATGTTGTGGCTGAACGTTTTGTCATTGGTGGAGAGGCGTGACTTCTAGGAAGAGGGAGTGTTTCAGGAATCTTGGCACCCTGCCTACTTTTGCTTTCAAGATCAACAAACAGTCTAATATGACACATAAAGTGGATTTATTTTAACATATTGCCAAAGTAATAGTCATCTATATGAGACAATAAATCCGAATTAGCTCGCACCAAAAAATTGTCTGATTGGGTAACATGCATTGGAAAAAGATGAGTGGGCGGGAGTTGTTTATTTATTATTAATTTTTAAATCATCATCTAACTCAGCATGTTTGGAAGAAGTGTCTGTGGTCGCAGTTGGCATGCTGAGTACATCGTCCACCCGATCATTGAATCCAACTTTCTGCAATACCTCATGAAGACTACAGTCGCCAGACACACAAAGAATCTTTTTCCATCTCTGAAAACGCGTGCCTGTCGAACACGGATAGATGCCCAGGCCAACAGAAAACATATGTAAATATAAAAACTTAGGGCCCTCCAAACACGGGGGGGGGGGGGTTATCCCAATCAATGAGACAACTTTTGGTGCAGCCTTATTGCAGATATTATGATAATACACGTGTAGTATCGGTTTTCGTTGTTTTTTCTGTTTGTGGTTTTGATGAGATCAAGTCAGAGAGGCTTTTGGGCTACAGAAGTACTCTTGAAACACTTTAATACAATTTGTAGTGGATACCTTAATTAATCACTTAGCTAAAGCAAGTTCAGTTGTTGTTGATGGTGGGAAATTGTGCAGTATTCAGCTGACCATTGGTCTTGACATGCAACAGCACACTAAAATACGAATAGATGGTATCGTAGAAGATGCTGTAGAACAGCTAGTGATCAAAGTACATTCTAGACTCCTCGGATGGCAAGGAAATTTCCTGCAGAGTCAGAAAAAGAAGCCTATTAATTGAGCAAGTTTTATGTTTTTTTGGAATGTAAGACGATCTAACTGGAGCTAGAGCATATTCTAATGGACGGACAGAAATTACATGTCAGATGTAGAGTTAACCTGTCTCTGTGAATCCAGAAGGAAAACGTGGTGTATGTTTTGACGGATGGTTTCTCCTACTTGTGTGCTCTTGAATGATGTTTGTTTGTGCTCAGAATGCTAAGATTACAGAATTCTCCCACACCTTAATTAATTAAGCAATGAGTGAGCATACCTAAGACGAGAAATTGTTTATTGTAGATAAGAGAATAAGGGTCCTAGGAGAATTGTTACTATGGGAGAATTGTCATTATGGTTGTTAAGTATCTGAAGTCACTATGCAAACCTTATTTACCGTTTAGGATGACACAAAGGAAATCAATGATCATGCGGAATTATGTGCATGGGGTGACACTGTATGTGGGGTGTCCATGTGCATGTGCATTTGTGTGCACGTGTGTGTGTGTGTGTTTGTGTGTGTGTTTGTGTGTGTGTGTGTGTGTGTGTGTGTGTGTGTGTGTGTGTGTGTGTGTGTGTGTGTGTGTGTGTTTGTGTGCATGTGCATGCATGTGTGTGTGTGCTTGTGCATGCATGTGTCTGTCTGTCTGTGTGTCTGTGTGTGTGTGTGTGTGTGTGTGTGTGTGTGTGTGTGTGTGTGTAAGTGAAGAATAATTTAATACTCGAGTTTACGTTTTAATATCGATAAGAACTTGTAATCAAGCTGTTTGAATGTTATTTTGAATGCAATCACGTTCTTGTCTTAGGAATCATATATGCATTGGGCCTTTGGTGTTCAAGAGCCAGATTGTTACGGAGCAATCGAAGTAGATTCTGGTCGTGCCATTATTTTCATGCCAGAACGTGATGAAAACTATATCATCTGGATGGGAAAGTGAGAACCAAATAATTACGCCTTACTTTGAGAGGTCAACTGGTTATGTATTGAATAGCTTCCATCCATATATCCTTAACTAATTTAGTATCAACCATGAAGTAATGTTCATTTCATTGAGAGTGGATTGTAGTTTCAATTGATATATGTTTTTACTAATGTTTTGACATGTGACTGCTCGGGGACAGCGGAATGGGGATGAGGATCCTCAACTTTGAGCACAACCACTAGTTTGTAAGCAAACAGTACCCTCGTAGTTCATGTACTCCAATGTCCTTTCATGCCCTGCCTCTTGCGAATTGCTCTGGAAAGTCCAGCTCATGTATAGAATTGAATAACATTCTGACTATACTTTCAGTTGATGAGTTCACACACAAACTTGAACCTTGACGAAGTTAAGTTGCCAATAGAGAAAGTCTACTTTATCATGTGTAATAACTTTATGTAGTACAGTATGTACACATGTGCAGTAGTGTTACACTGATAAGGGTATTTGGCCGATATATACCGATAACAGGTATCCAAGCAACAAAAAGCCAATACCGATAGCTGATACCGATATCTGATATAATTATATATTTTATAGATAATCATTGATGTTCGTGTTTTACAAGTCTTGCTGTGCATGAATCTTGTATTCTCGGCCACCTCAAATTGCTTCCAATTGTTGGACTTTTGTTTCTCCACCGACATGCACATAACTCACGGTATTCTAACAGACTGTCTATGCATGCACAACCTATCGGCCTGCACTTACACAACATTTATGATTCCGATATACACTGATATGCCTATATTAGCCGATAAGCAATAACCAATAACTGATTGGATTATCAGTTCAACTCTAATGTGTAATGCAGTTTGCGAACTGTCCATACTATGACTAAGAGCGTGTTCACACTAGTCCTAATTATGATTAGTGTAACATTATTCTAACGCCATTCTAACGCCGTGGAGAGTAGCATTACAACTGCATTAGCGGCATTAGTGGTTGCATGTGACTTTGGCATGTGAGGTAGTATACAAGAAGAGCATGCTGCCAATATTTCTGATGTGCTGTATGTTTAAATGTACAAATGCATCAACATGGTGACGTATACCAAAGGACATGCAGATGTGTTCTTTGTGCCTGTGACAACTTCCTGCCGTCCCTGAAGGAGCTGCCAGAGAAAGCAAATAAAATGTTTTTTGGATGTGACGGATGAAAACTGTCGAGGCTAGTTACACTCATGTGCCCATGTGACTTACTAATCATAGTTAGCAGTGTGAACGCGCTTGTGCTAATGTTAGTGTAATCCAGATAGTTACTTAGATGTCGGTGTGAACACACTCTATAACACAATTGTTAGGCCATATCCTCCGGAACACTTTGAGAGGAGGTATGATGTGCAAGAGGTTCATTTCTTCAAAGAAGATGAAGCAAAGGTATCTTGTCGATTCTGAGGTCATTACATAACTATGTATTGTCATGTATTGATAGATTGTTGAAGTACTCAAGAGCAAGGATCCTAGTGTGCTTCTGCGACTGGTAAGTATGTTGTACCATTGCATGTGCTATTGATACTTTGGACATGATGATGTTTGGTACTCTAAATGATCGCAAATGGTTTATATAAAATACATACATACATAAATAAATAAATAAACAATAAGTAGTATAAATAAACTAAAGCATGAAGTCGTGTTGTTATTAACAGAAAGGAAAAAACACTGACAGTGGGAAATTTACAAAACCAGTAGAATTCAATGGCATCAAACAGTACGTTCTACCTCTTCTTTATGAGATTGTTGTGCGCGACTAATATTGCATCTAGGTTTGACCTCAATGACAATATACTGCATCACGAAATGACCGAGCTGTAAGTGTTTACACATTTCTGATTGCTCGGGTTACCTACACTCGTGAACCTGTGAATGTATTATCTAGTCGTGTCATCAAGACTGACAAAGAAGTGGATGTCATTCGACATGCTTGTTGTGTCGCCGGCGAAGCTCACAAAAAGGTGGATCACAGTCTCATTGTATGGTTGATGTTGATTTGGGATGTTTGATGTAGATGATGCAACAAGCACGTCCAAGAATGTACGAGTTGCAGTTGGAAGGGTGTGCTTAGTTGCTTATGTTCATCAAGTTTAGTTGGCACGTCTATACGAATGGCTTTAATATTAGGATTTTTCGAGGTTACGTCGCATCACGAGGCCATAGACACCTTGCATACACTCCCATTGCTGGAAGGTGAAACTTTGTGGTATGGTTTACTTTGTATTAAATTTTAATTAATTTGTTGTGTTTGTATCAAGTGGTCCCAACAGTGCTATTCTTCACTATGGTCATGCCGGATCTCCTAACAACAGGAAGATGGAAGACGGCGATCTTGTGTTAGTGTGTGTGTGTGTGTGTGTGTGTGTGTGTGTGTGTGTGTGTGTGTGTGCACGTGGTAGGTTCATTGTGAGTGTTGTGTGTGATCGACAGCCTGTGCGACATTGGCAGTGAATACTACTGCTATGCTTCCGACATCACGTGCACGTTTCCGGTCAACGGCAAGTTTACCGACGAACAGAAGGTTATCTTCAACGCCGTGTCGGCTGCAAACTTGGCGGTACGGCAACGAGCCATAGTCGGTCAGTTGTGTGCATCGGTCTGCTCGTTCAAGAGCTGTAAGTCGTGCTTTAGGTAACAAATGGGTCGAGAATCATCAAGTCGCCGAACGCACGATCCTCACTCATCTTCGGGATTACGGTATGTTGAAGGGTGAAGTGGACGATATGATGCAAGTGTATCTCGGTGGAGTGTTCATGCCGCACGGCGTCGGCCACTTCTTGGGGATCGACGTGCATGATGTCGGAGGATACCCGGAAGTATTACAGAGCCATGAATTGTTGTTGGTATCGTTTGTGTGCAATGGATTAATTGTTGTAGGGTGCATCTCGAAGTGACAAACCTGGTCTTCGTTGTCTTCGTTGTGTCCGAACTCTTGAAGAGAACATGGTCGTGACGATCGAACCTGGATGCTATTTCATTGACAAAGTGAGACGATGTGTGTGTGTGTGTGTGTGTGTGTGTGTGTGTGTGTGTGTGTGTGCGCGCGCACACCTGATCGAGTCGCAATGTGTACAGTACTACATTCATCTTGACTTTGTCGTATAGCTGATGGATGATGCACTGGCTAATCCAGAGCAAAGCAAGTTCATTAACGTTGAGGTCTTTCAGAAGTTTAGAGGATTCGGTGGGGTGAGTCGAACATCCATTTTTCTCTGGAATATTTCTGTCAGCAATGTATTAATTAATTAATCAATTATTGCATTATAATTTATTACCTTAACTAATGCCACGTACATCAGACACAACTATCCGAATGCGAATTAATTGCATTTGCATATGTACAGTATACATACAAGCAGGAGCATGCTCCTGGTACTAGCTATGCCATAGTCACGTGATTGAAACAAATGTTATCCAATACAGCAAATAACTAAACTTGCAACTAAACTGTTGCAAACGTCGCCTAGAACAAGCTTTGCCATAGTCACGTGATTGAAATTGAATGTGCCAATACAGCAACTAACTAAACTACAACTAAACAGTAAGCGTCTCACGCAAACGTTTTCTCGTGTCGCTAGACGATCAGTGTATCCATTGATCACTTTTTCGTCGCTCTGTACCGTAAATTCATTTCTTATTTCGTCCTCGTCGTCCTGCATTCATTATCCATACGCACTGTAGATCTACTGAGAATCAGGGCCGTCCACCATCCGCTCGGTCCTTCTCTCTCTCCAGCGGGCGTGCAGGCCGTTTTCGTTGCATCGCAGAGATGCGCCTCTTCTCGCGACTACTGTCGTGCTCCAGTTGATCGGCTGCGAGTCGTAGCTCTTGACCTACAAGCTTTGCCGCTTTCGTGGGTGAGGGAAATGACCTCCGTGTTGACAACTTGTCACCTCTGTCGTTCACCATCGCTCCTGAGTTTTGGGCGGATGACTGGGGAATTACTTGTATTTTATTTGGTTTTGATATGAGCGTGACGTAATACCATAGCGTGAAAGGTCGTGTCAGCGGAAATCACGGGTGCTATTGGGGTATGCCGTCCGATCACGTGAAGATTATGCGGGGGATTTCCCTTGTAATGTCTATCTTTAGCAGTCACGCTCGTATCCCGTGTAGCTGCCTTATATAGTACGGCATGGAATTAGCCAGCTCTGCATTTTCTAGTGGGACTGTGGTGGCTGCAATTCGCGTATTGATCTAGCGGTAAGAGTTCTATCTCTACAGACGTGTGGCTGTGTTCTCAGCACCTTCTAACGTCTGGAAATGATCGTTTAGGGAAGACGGAGCTGGATGCCACCTAGACTTGCTATGACATCTCAAGACGCAGATCCAGCAGGGAGCACCGTCACAACACATCGTTCTAGGCTATTGGAAGAGTGTCATCGTCTTATTGACTTGTACGTGCACGTGAGAGCGACGCAACCAACCGAATACAACATCGAGTGTGCATATGACGCAGTAGTGATCCGGACTGCTCGAGAAGTAGAGAAGAGGCATGTCGCTCAGTTCGACGAGATGTGCTCGAAGCTAAACATTACTCACTCTGGTGCCTATCCGACCTTTCAAAGTGTGTGCCAAGAGTTGTTCTCCACCGGAATCAATTGGGGTCGAGTGTCCGGGTTTTTTGCTTTTGGGGGAGCACTAGCTGAGGCCTGTATCGAAAAACGTGTGCCCAATGCAATCAAACAAGTCAGTCATTGGATGAAATCTTTCCTGGAAGGAAATTTACTAGAATGGATTGAGAGCAAAGGAGGCTGGGTATGAAATAGAAATTTGATCTTCCTGAACATTAGGTCATGTCCTTTGTGGGTTGTGATAACAGGAAGGGTTTGAGCAACACTTCAGTACTAAAACACAACCGTCCCAGTTCACTAGTGGTTGTATGACGTCTTCCTCGATGAAGAAAATGTTAGCTGTTGGCTGCCTCGGTTTCGGTACATTGTTGTTGATGGTGTCTGTGAAATGAGGATCAGACTTTGGAATGCCTGAACTACAGACATCTTGTTAGGCGAATTCAAGGTGTTTTGGTGTCACTGTTAGCTTGGAAATGATTAGAAATATTGTTGTGCTGTGATTTGCTAATGGTAGGCTTTGTCAAGCAATGAGCGTTTTTGATAAGTCTGTTTGCTGCTTTAGCTTTTATTGGTTTATAAAAAAGTTCTCAAACTGTACATAGACCAGTGGTATTTTCAAACACTTGTTTACACTATAATGGTAGCATGTGTACGTCTACTGGTAATATAACTATATCTGTACTTGTCTGTTCACACCGAATCATAGACTTACTGGCTTAATTAATTAACAATGTTTGTTGCCATGATTTGCTTTTTTGCTTCAGATTCGTTTGGAGGACGTGGTTGCCGTGGGACGAGATTGTGCTGAGCTGTTTGCTCTTCTGCCACGCACTCCTAAAGATGTGGAAGAACTAATGGCGTCTGACAAACCTGAGCAGTGAATTTGGCTAGCAGTGCCAGTTGCTCTCGAATTGCTTTGTTTGCTATAACAGTTTTTGGTGACATTTTGATTACTACAGTGTAGCTGTGCTTTGCAGTATTTTCTTTAGCAACGATGTGCTTGATGTCTACTGGCTAATCAATCAAACATATACAGTACGTACCCATGTGACAGCATTGCAAAGTTGTACTTGCTGTATGTAGCTAAAAGTATGGCCACTGGTGCAGTTTATCAAGGTATAATCATTACTGCAAGTTGTTGACAATGGAGAGGACAACATGTAGAATCGAGTCGAGTGGATTTGGAGAGTATGGTTTACAGCTGCCAGAATACAAAATATTTTGTCAAACCTCCTAATCAAAATGAGTAAGTCAGTCCAGTGCATTGACTAAATGGACATGTATTTATTTATCGCAGGACACAACAACACGTGAAGTGATTCAGTGTCAGTGTCAGACATCTTATGTAACATCTCAGCTAGCATTGACATTAAACTCCGCCTTGTATAATCGGTAGGCGTTTTCCTTCTTTCCAAGCAGTGCATCCCCCACACAAGACAGACCGGAAGATTGTAGGTAAGATAAGATTGTAGGTAAGATAAGAGTATTATGATCATTGATATCCCATAGTCTCACACCTTCAAACTATATATATATATATATATATATATATATATATATATATATATATATATATATATATATATATATATTACTCAAAATCCTGGTTAGTATATTACATATCTAGCTCTAGAAAAAGCTACAGAGTTGATGCAGTAAAAATACTGGTCATGATAAGTAAACACGCAAACTGGCTGACTGACTGACTTAATAAAAATCAATCAATACATAATTAATTAATTAAATTTGTAAACAAATTAATGTATAAATAAACAAATGAATGCATAAATGCAAAGGCTTATGATAATGGTTCCTTGCCTTTGACCACACTTATCTGCATTACCAAGGACTTCATAGCTGTAAGGTCCATACCACACTATGGATTGGTGTAATGACATACATCCACCAAGATATCCGTGACACACGCAAGCACAAGCTGAATATACATAGATACAGTCAGATTCATTGTACATGTCTATGAGGTAGAGTATAATTGTTTGCATTTGTCTTCGTTGAATCGATTTACTCTGTACCAAACATGAACACGTTGACCATTAATGCCGAATACACGGTCACCTTTGCGCACAGTCCTGTAGTCACAACTACAAATTAACAACATACAGTCATGTATCCAAGGCTTCGAAACTTTCATTAACAGTTGTGACACAACAAGTTCTTACTATTGCAACAGATTGTTTATAATCTTGTCTCTCGACGACTCGCTTTTAGAATAGACAACAATAAAACAGCCATCCATCAAAGAGTCAGGAAACATTGCTTCCATGATTACTTTCACTGTTTAATAAAGAGATGTGATCATCATATGGGAACACTCATCAACTGTAGTGAATGACTTGCAGTTGAGTACCTGTACTGGCTCGAAAGTGTGGTTCCAGAGAGGTGATTACTATCAGGTCGTACTTCAAGGGTTCTGTTTTCTCTCCCTCTGGCAAGGATGCTGTAGTTTTGGTCAACCTCTTTCTCAGCTAAATGAGTGCACGAAAAGTTTACTTTTCACTTTAATTAACAAGGTTGGGACATCAAGCACACCTGCTCTGACTCTTTACCAGTTTTGCTAGTGATATCAGAAGGAACTCGCATGTGATATATGTTTCTAAATGTTTCCTCGATGATGAATTTCTTTGAGTCGGCTGCATGTTTTGCACTAACCATTTCGAGATTTGATGAAGTAGAGTAGAATGGATTAAAGTCAACTGCAAAAGTCTAACAAACAAGTCTATCTTACTGAGACAGACAAGCATATCACAGTTAGCTAGTGTTAATTTAATTAAGCAGACAGCAGATAAACAATCAAATAGCAAACATGGTACACACACGCAAACACACACACACACACACACACACACACACACACACACACACACACACACACACACACACACACACACACCAACACTACTACACCATAGTTTCGTGTAGCCAGACTCCTACGTTTTGCCATCTTTTCTTCGATTACAACACAGTACACTACACCCAAACTGTCATACTGGTTAATTAAATAACCTCTCTGCTGAGTCTTGCAAGTGCAATTGTGCATCCCTTGGACCCACAAAATAAATGAAGTGCGCACTTAAAGAGAAGATATGGACGCTTAAGGGAATATTTTTCATCTCTACCTAGACATAGGTAAATAAGATGATCGCCCAAATGACAAGTTGGACCATTCACTTGATTTGGCTGCTTAACTGCACTCGTCACACGATTAGCTAATTTCTTCAACTCGTCCACAATAGTTACATCTTGATTTGGACTATTGATAAACTGAGATACATAGTTGGTGTAACTCTCATAGTCATCTGCCCATCTTTCCTGCAAACGCAGTTCAACTTGCACATTGTACAGTGTTTCTCCTAGTCCTTTATCAGAATTGAATAACAACAAAGTCAGAAAATCAAAATCATCTTTTATCGTCGACTTCGTCTTTTGAGAATGACTAGGATCATAGTTCCCACTATTCATAGAAAATGAATAGTAAAAGTCAGCCCTTCCTTCGTAATCCAGTTCTTCCCAGTGACTTTGTTTAAGCCATACCAACCCAAATATAGCAATGCCAGCTGTCAGTAACAATAAAATCATATCAGCAATCCACAAAGCAAAGAAAAAACTAGACGATGTGTATGAGCATAGAGCATCAAACGGATCAAGTCCATCATTTGTTGATACGTTCGAGCGTCTCGTTTCACCAACCAATCCCACTCTTGAGCAGTTAAAGTCGACAGTAAATGCAACACCTCCCTCGTACGTTCCCAACATACCAACAAATGCAATCCAACTGACAACAGTCTGAAAGATGATCTTGTAACGATACGAATGAAGCAATCCAGTCCTGCCTCTGTAGTTGTCTCTCAAGTACTGCACAACAGCCAAAGTATCCTCATTATATGTCCCCACTTTCTTCTCCCTCAAGTGCTCTATACCAGGCGTCAGAGAAAAGAACTGCTGCAAGGATGGAGCAGCATAGACTTCCCACACCAGTTGAGGTGTCACAACAAAAAATGTGTGAAGCACAATAAGTGACGGTAATAGATCGACTCGTAGGACGTGCCTTGAGCACCAGAGAACAACATATGCATACTGATCGCGGTCGACATATCCCGGAGCATTACAGGCTAGACCACGATCCAGAAAGATCTCCTCTCCTAGACCGAGAACGGCAAAAATGATTGCTAGAGGCGAAAAGTAGCTGAACACGGCATCCCAAATAAATCTGTTGTATTCGATTATATTGATGTCGCTGGACGAGTATTCGTTGTAAACTTGAGACAGTTCAGACCCGCTCATGTTGAAGATCACGTGGGCCACGCAGACTTGGTCACCTGACGGTTGGATGGTCGCGACGATAGTGGCAAGGGCAAGAGAGAGCTGAAGATCTCAGGATCCAAAAAGTGGATCTTCCATGACAATATGAGATCCACCTGTATATAAAAAACAAAAACACATAAATGTTATTAGCTTACTTTATCACTAATTATGTAAACTTGACGAATTATTTAGATTTTAGTACTGCATGTACTCGTAGATCCTGGCTAGGTGTACTGTTACTCCAACCTCCGACAGCAGAAGCTTCGTTTCTCTAGAAGGGTTGTCAAAATTGGAAAGATGCCTGTGTATAGTGTTTCCGGAATCTTTGTTTTCACAAGCGTGCAGTTGAAGCAGTTATTACTCTTTTTTCTACCAGAAGGGATGTTGCAGACAGTTTCAACGATTCCATTTTTAGTATCGGCTACTTGCCATGACAAAGTTTGTCATGGCAAGTAGCCGATACTAAAAATGGAAATCGTTCATGTCTTCTGACCTCTCTGAGATTTCTTGCTAGACAAGGACTTGCAATTAGATGTGATGGCCCTGGTGAAAGCCATAAAAATTTCAGTCATTTACTGGATCTTTTGAACGGTCTGATAATATGCTCAAAGACTTTTTGGCAAAGAAAAGGGATAAATATACTTGTCATGATGTTCAAAACGAACTGCTTCAAATTATTGCCAATCGAATTATTCGAGACATTGTACATCGCATAAAATCCTCATGTTCATATTTCTCTATTATGGTTGATGAAACGACCGATTTCAGTACAACCAAACAAGTTGCATTGGCTTTACGTTGGGTGGATGATGACCTGGAACCCCTCGAGGAATTTCTAGGTATCCATCAGACTGGGTCAATTGAGGCGAATAGATTGGTTGCCCTAGTGAAAGACATCTTAGTACGGGTTTATTTTGACATGAAGAAATACCGTAGTCAGTGTTACGACGGTGCTGCCAACATGCCTGGTGTTCGAAATGGAGTTGCTACACAGATTTCAGCAGTAGAGCCAAGGGCACTGTACACTCATTGCTATGGACACTCTCTCAATTTAGCATGCCAAGACACCATTTGTGAAGTAAAAGTTCTTAGTTATAGAGACCATTGACATGTCATTTAAATTTCAAAGCTACTGAATTACTCATCCAAAAGGAATGCAACCTATAGAAAACTGAAACAGCAGTTATCCCCCGTAGAGCCTGGATTTTGTTCTCTATGTCCCACAAGATGGACAGTGAAAGAAGACTCTTTGGCAAGTGTTGGAGCTAATTACTCTGTGCTACAGAATAGCCTTGACGAGTTTTCCCGTTTTGCTTGGAGAGATTTCGAAGTGTCAGGCAAATGGGGTGGCAAGCGAAATGACAAAGTTTGATTTCCTTTTTTCTTGAAAGTAGGATACTTAGGTTGGTTGATAACCTAAGTCGTACTTTACAATAGTCGAAGCTGTCAGCAGCAGAAGGACAGGTCGGAGTAGATGCAACATTCAAAGCAATTTCTTTGTTGAGTACCAATGAAAAAATTTGAATTCTGGCAAAATGTAAATGAAAAGCCTGAAACCATGAATGTTAGCGTCCTTCGGGTGCCACGTAAGAGAAAGGCTCCCAAGCGGTACGAGGTTGGTGGCGGTGAAGCCAGAAGGTAGCCATACCAGTACTCCAGGGTTATATTTTTTATTTTGCAGCAATTGACAGAGTTGTCTCTTCCATTAAAGATAGCTTCGATCAGCCCGGTTATAAGGTGTACATACTGTACACCTTCAGAACTTGCTAACGTGAGCCTCATCCTGTGAAGACTACAGTGAGGTTATGAACCAAGTTGTGAGGTTTTATAAAGAAGACATTAAGACTGCGCGACTTGAAAGCCAATTGGAAGTTCTCACTGCTCACTTTCAGTCTCATAAAGAACGTGAAGGAGAAACAGCAACCAAGTTTAAAGTTACATGTGGCCAAGTGAACGACTATGTCATTGGACTAGGAAACGGGAGACAACTTTCGAGTGAGACTGTGGAAATGCTTCGCTTAATTCTCGTTATGCCGGCTACTAATGCCACAAGTGAAAGATCATTCTTCGGTACATAGAAGAGTGAAAACGTACCTACGCTCCATCATGAGCCACAACCGATTGAACCATCTGATGATGTTAGCTGTCTACAAGGAGATGAGATAAGCTAGATCTGGTTGAATGCGCTAAGGAATTTGTTTCTGGAAACGAACACAGGATTTCAGTATGTCGTCGATTTTCACAGTTGGTAGTCAATGAGTGAATCTAACTGGCAGGGAATGGCCTAGCGTGAGCTGTCTTTTGACCACGCCATTTAGCGCGCGCTAGGCCGTAACACTTTTTATTAGCCTTCGCCCGTCCTGTATGGTGGGACTTAGTCTCGCGCAGCCAGCTCCTCTTCCTTTTTGACTTCCGTTGGCGGGGAGAGAGTCTGGTAAGTTCCTTTGATGTCTTGGTTCTGCCGACCCCAGCATTCCACGGGACTTAGAGACATAACCATGATCTGTTAATTGAGATAAGCGAGAACTGACGCGAACGCACTACTAATTAGTATCTATCTGCATGTATAACGAAGTCTTCGCTTCTCTGTTTCTGTTGCAGGTGCTACTGGACTTTGTTCTAGTTCATTTGCTCCCACAGGTTGCGTGGCTGCCTGCTACAGGCATGGTAAGAGAAGCGCGCAGGTCGTCTTCTTGTACAACAACATTGGCAGGTGAGTTGTTCGTCGGGAACCAACAGCATTCAACGACTAGCATGTGCCGTACGTCTCACCTGCGAAAATTCGAAGTGCATAATCACGCAACTTTCGAACTTGACAGTACAGAAGCCAATAAAGTGTGCTACGACAGGGGGGAACAGCTAGAAGCTGCTCGTCCTGTTGCTAGATCTAACGTTGCAGCTGCATGACGAGCCTAAGGCAATTTCCCGAAAAACAACTCACCTGCAAGGTTGTCGTACAAGGAGACGACCTGAGCGCTTCTTTTACATGGCTAGATCCAGAGGGGGTTCAGGGGGTTAGAACCCTCTCTTTTCCAACAGGTGTGGTTCAATAATTTGTATAGTTTCATTCTGAAAGAGAAAATTAGTAATACTATAAATAACTGCTAACGGTGAACCTCCTCTTTAAAAAATTCCTGGATCCGGCGCTGTTTTACCATGCCTAGAGCAGGCAGCCACTCAACCTTTGAGAGCAAATGAACTAGAACCAAATTCAGTAGCACCTGCAGCAGAAACAGAAGCGAAAACTTCGCTGTACATGCGGATACTAATTAGTAGTGGGTTCCCATCAGTTGCTTGCTTATCTCAATTAACATATCATCGCTATGTCTTTATATATGCCCCATGGAATGCTGGGGTCGGCAGAACCAAGGCATCAAGGGAACCTTAGCATACCCTCTCCCCGCCAACGGAAGTCAAAAAGAGGGAGGGGCTGGCTAGGTGGGACTTGTTGTGTTTCTTTTCCCACGTGAGCTCCTCCTACTCTCGCGTGAGCGTCGTTCTCCACGTGTCTCATCGCCATGAGCGCTGTGCAGTTGTCACAAGTCTATACTAGGATATCATCAAACCAGATTAATGACGTGTCAAAGAAGTACAACAGATTTCTCTGGGATGTTGTATTCAGATATTTTACTCTTCTAGGAATCACTCTGGTCGCCATTGGTCTCGGAGAAGAGTTCTTTCTCGAACGCGGTCTTGCTTGTAACACGCCCGAACAAGTAAACCGCGATCAGTACAGATTTGTTGTCCTCTGGTGTTCCAGACACGTGAGACAAATCGATCTGTTACCACTGCTCATACTCGCACAGGCTTTGCTGATTGTGGCTCCGCAAGTGTTATGGGACGTATACTCTGCTTCATATTTTCAACAGTTTTTCTCTCTCACACCAAGACTGGAGCGTCTAAGATCAAAAGAAACAGGAGACTATGACGTCGACACTACTCGCACTGTTAAACATCTGAGACAAAAGTACGAAGGAAAACTTCATCTTTGGACATTTTATCATTGCAAACTCATTTTTCAAATTATTGTCACTTGGCTTTGGATTGCTGTAATGTTGGGTGTGTACAGGGGACAGTCAACGTTTGACATCGACTTTGTATGCTCTGAAGTTCCATCTCAAGTCTACAATTTGAATATGTCTAGCACAAATGTTCAATGCACGTACACAACAGCCGAGGCTTTCTATCCTTTGTGGATAGCTGACATCACGTTGCTAGTAATTGCGGCAGTGTTTGGCATTTATGGATTTGTCTGGCTTAAAAGAAGACATTGGAAAGAACTTGATCACCAAGGAAATGCTGATTTCTGCTATAAATTTTGTATGACCAGACACCAGTACAATCCCGACAATTCTCATAAATCCATGCAAACAATGAAAGACGATCTTGATTTTTTGACGTTGGTGCAGTTTAATTCTGATAGAGGTCAAGGAGAATCTTTGTATGATGTACAAGTTGACTTAGACTTGCAAAGAAAATGGGCTGACGATTATGAAAAATACTACAACAGACTGCAGCTGTTGAAATCTAGAAATGCTACCAATCAGTCAGAGACAAATGATGATGAACACGAACAAGAGGCAAACGATTTAATGAAATTTTGCTTAGAGAATGTTACAAAAGAAAGAAAATTATACGAATGTTCACTTCATTTGTTTTGCGGTTCAAAAGGTTGCACACTTGCACTTGCAAACATCAGTAAACAGGTAGATGTGTCATGTTTATGTTACTGTAAATTGTTAATTAAATTTAGTTATTTTGTAGACTTATGCGGTTGATTTTAACCCCTTTCAGTGTCTCAAATCAAAACGTAAACCTGTCGCAAGTGATGTGACAGAATCTGGTGAGTCTGGTGGAATAAATGTCATTGAACAGAATTTTCAGAACATTTGTCATCTGCGAGTTCCTGTCGATATTACCAGCATGACAGGGGAGGAAACTGCAGAGGTACATTCACATTGTTCAAATATCTTTACGTAGTAAATGGCACAGGCAGAAGTTTATGGCTTGTGTAGTTGTCCAAGAGATTGCAGAAAGTTCCAGGAACTCCAGGAAACAGTGGGGGTATTTGCTATGATTTGGTATTTGTCAATTGCTTGGAGACACATTTTCGTGCCAGCACAGGTAAATTAAAAAGAAATTTTAGTCCAGTAAATATTGGCATCATCTATTGCATTTAATTAATGTATCTTCCCTTTTTCCAGCCAGAGTTGTATTAGATTTGCTGCAGCGAAGCTTTGGAGACAATTGTATCATTCTTGTTTGCAGTCCAAATGAAGATCTTCCCTCAGAAATAATGGAAGATATAAAACCTATGTAATATCAAATTTAACTTGCAACAGCCATTATTATAGCGAAATTCGTGTCTTTATAGTTGTGTAGATCCTCCTCCTAAAATACGCCGAGTTGAGAAATGTAAAATTGAAGTTTGTCTGCAGCAATATGAAGTCGTCGGAGAACAACATCGCAACAATGAAGGCGATCAGACTAATAAGAATACAAATGATCTGAACATGCTACACAACAGATTTTCTACAGAGGAGTCTGAACGAGAAACTCGTTTCTGAATCGCATCAACTAGATATACAGTTGCGTTGTAGATAAACTAGAGCATTGCAGTCTGTGTGCGAGAGACTTTAGAGGAATTGGTGTATCAAGCGTAGTTTTAATTAATTAAGACCGCATCTTCGTACATAGGGAAGTCAGGAATGTTATGCAGCATTAATTGGTGGTCTGCACCGTCGGCTAAAACTAGTTATGTATTTCACTACATACCGTATAAGTCTTCTAGAATGTGTATAATTAGCAGCCTAGAGAACTGCTAGTTGTTTAATTGTACTAATTACTTCGATGTCCTACATTCAGTTCCTACCGTAGAACTATATATATATATATATATATATATATATATATACGAAACGGCAACCTGTATCTGTGCACCATCTAACCAAGCATGACTTTATCAAAGTACAATATATAGGACAAACACACAGAGCAAAGTAGATAAGGCATACTGCTAAAGGGCCTAACCACCAAAAAATTACCCACAACTCAAGAACGAAACTCTAAGTTGCCAATCCACACTAAAAATTCAAGAAATCATCACTTGTTACCCGTAGTAGCTCCTTGGCGTTAAATTCACAACGCAAGTAAATGCAGCGGTAGTACACAAACACACACACACGACACTGCAGGCTACCGCATACCTCAGCTGCGCATGCGCACTGAAACGGAACTAGGGAGTATCGGATTCATCTCAAGTGCGACGGCAAACTACTATTATGAGTACATATATTGTTATATGTAAAAAGATGCATCGAACCGTCAACAGCTCGAGCTTAGCTCTCGAATATTTTAACAACGCATCCCATGCACCAGTGGCGTATGTACAACCAGGTATATTTTAGGTATCCGGGACACCCTAAAGAGGTGGGCGTAACCGTTACTGTTAGCGCGAGTGACTGTTAGATTGAGTGCTAAAGGGTCTGTATGAGAGCTGTATGTATAGTAACCCATCTTTATATCTGAAGATTGGTAGATCATTAATTGTTGCTACACAAGAGCAACAGACGTGAAATTAGAACGCGTATGCAAATGATAACCAAACTGCCTTATAAATCATATATATATATATATATATATATATATATATATATATATATATATATGATATATATATTGATATATATATATATATATATATATATATATATATATAATCAATAATTGATATATATATATATATATATATATATATATATATATATATATATATATATATATATATATATATATATATATATTGATATCTTCAAGCTCAACGTCAGAAACGGAAAGAACAAATTGTTCCTACCAACAAGTCATTTGTTTGTCAATCTTGCGGAAAGGAATGCCGTTCAAAAGCAGGTGTTAAATCCCACCAGAGACACAGAGGACACTAAAGAGAGTCATCACTGTTATCAGTGGACATGCCATCATCATATATTGATATATATATATATATCAATTTGATATTAACTCTTGGAAATCCTACTCGGAGAGTGATGGGTACGGGCATGCTGCATGAGAGCCGGAGACTGAGCAAAATGGATCGAGTCGGTAGCAGATCGTGAAGGCCGCTCGTGGTCTTGCATCTATACGTTGAATCCCCACTGCTCAATCTTCGCGCAGCGCTAGCAGAGTCTTGCAAAAAATTGACGGGCATGATCACAGAATCCTTAGTCATCAGAGTCATCAGAGAATTATTAGAATCATTAGAGCCAGTCAGCAATATCAAAATCGAACATCTTGGTTAAACAAGTCAGCACGGTACTTTAGGCTTGCTCTCATCCAGTTCTAATTTTAGATGCGCTCTTCTGTCTCTTCAGGAATTCAAGGAAATGATGAAGTACGCACTGATCTGCTTGGTGCCCACTAAGAAAGGTTATGACGCATGGTGAGCTTTTCTTTGATAAACGTCTCGCAAGCAAAATGGAGGACCTCCTTGGTACTCTAATGTCTTTAAAAAGCTGAAAACTTTTACGTCACAAATGAAAACAATAAAAGCCACTTAAACGGAAAGGCAAACTTTACTAAAGACGCATTGCAACCAGTTTGCTCAGCTTGCAGTTGTAGCTCAAGCAAAGGAATTTATTATGGAAGATCTGTTGTCGCACGAACTAGGACCATCCTCCTATTCATTGGCAGCTTTATATGCAGAACTAACGAAGACGAGCAAGTTAAAGCTTTTGCCGCTGCTGGAAAAGGACGTCAACATTCTCCATTATGTGTACAATCTAGAGCAGCATATACTGTCGATGCCATGGCAACTCTACCGACTACGATACCGACTGGTGCCACATTTGGAATGCTAGCCGATCAAGTTCTCAAAGGCATTATACTTACGGTACCACTAAAAGGCGGACTTGCGGAATAGCATTATATCACTGGAGACAAAATTGAGTAAGATATGAAATGCTGGTAGTTACCATCGCGAGTGCTGAACAAAAACTTCCGACTTGGAAGAAACTTATGGCAACCTCATCCAACAAAGTTGCTTTTATTTCAATTTTTGCCAATCAATGAAAGATGCGGAGGTATTCGCAATTACTAAAGGCCAGAAGTTATATTACTGTCGCTAACAAATGCGAATGTCTTACCAGTACCGAGGGCGTATCTGTAGTAGTATGCATGCAGTTGCAGAACTGCAGTCACATTAAGAGGACGCTGACACACGTCTATTCCTACTCGCTTACCATGCTGCTATCTCGGGCTACGCAGCGATCATAATCAAATCGCTCGATACTGATGTGTCTGTTAGTGGTGCGTGGGCAACTAGCCGTATTCCATCACAACTAAGTTTGTATACAGGTACAGGCCAGAGATGTCGGTACATAAGCTTACACAACGTAAAGAGAGTTAGGAGACTGCGTTAGCAAACACAGCGTTAGGAAACTGCGTTCTATTTAGAAAAGTAAATTCTATAGTATGTAAGCGATAGCCATTAACCAATGGTTTAATTACTCATCAGCTATGTTGCGAGAGTACTGCTGCAATAAATAAGACATCTACGGCTTAACAATCTCACCTAGGGTCAAATTGATTTATCAACTCCTCGCGCGAACCTCACCTCAGATGAACCATTGGTTGTAACCAGCTCCACGTCTGAAGAGTGCGTCCCAACTTCACGTGTGAAGCTCGCCCCAGCTCCACGTGAAGCCAACCCGACCAATGACCACTCTACTACAGTGGAAGTTTACAATTTACGATTTCAGCTCCACATCGCACGTTACCAACCACTCCATGGTAGTTCGTATCTTCCTTGGCCAATTCCAAGGGTAGTGCAAAGGAAAGAGTCATCGTCAACGACCTAACCAGTTGTCTACGATGGGCTCTGCGTTCGGCACTATTCAAACCAGGCGACAACACAGAACAGCTCAGGAAATACCGGACAGCCGATGGATTGTGAAGAGTTGAGATGGCAT
>CAXXBX010000019.1:0-36230 GCA_964274945.1 Dehalococcoidia bacterium
CCCTTGAAAAGTATACTTAAAGATTTGACTAGGCGTGGGTGTAAAAGTACCCGTAACATCCACATCTTTGTGGTATACCTTTTCTAAAGGACTATCTTTTATATTATGCGCAAATATAAGATACCTCGGGGAATTTTTTATAGGCGCTAATTCTTCCACCTCATACTCCTTAGAGGAGAATTTTCTAGCCGTATTTAACTGCCTTCGCCATGCGGTCCAGCTATTAACTGAATTTAGAAAATATAAGTATAAGTATGTCTGTATTTCTGAAAACTTATATTTAAAATACAGTTTTTCCTCGTACTTCGGTATTTTATTCAGCGACTCTTTCAACTGATGATTGGTTTTATCATATAAATTCTCTTGTATTTGGAATAGTTCTCGTCTCGTAACAAAATCGGTATTATTTTCAGATCTCTTAGAAGATCCCATAGATCTGCCCTTTAGATCTATGTTTCTAACCTCAATTAATTTTAAACGGTTATCCAAACTACGTAATTCGCTCATTGAGTTCTCCGGGGACGAATAACCTTAAAGTTGTTTGAACGTCCGCCCTCACTAACACGTAAATCAACATCACTACGATAGAACTTCGCTGTGCTAGAAAAGTGTAGGTAGGCTACTTGACCTTTTATACCTTTTATAAAATCTATCTCATAAGTCTTTAATTTATTCATTTCTGTAATAATGGTCCCGCTATCCACATCATCTTCGCCATCTACCGATAGAGACCATTTAACATTATTACTTAAAGGCCAGACAGTTATGAAGAACTTCCTGAACCACATATTATCCTTTGCAACCAAGGGTCCAACAAGATCTTTTGTCTTAGGCATTTCAAAGGTTTCTAAAATAACGGGATCTAAAAGCGCATGAAATTCAAACTCTTCTGTCCCAACTAACTTAAAGGAAAAATCAATTCCGTACACACCCCCATCAAAAGGTATAGAAACAGTCTTTACATCCGAACTACTGATATTTAAGGTGCTGTAGGTTGTTCCGTCAATGGTAGGGGTTACTTGAACATCCTCTGAGAAAGTATGGATAATTATAGGGATACTATCAATCTTCTTTAAGGTTGGTATACCAAAATTAGATGGTCCGATTGTATAGTTCTTCCGTAATACAGGTATATCAAGTTCTTTCGCATAAATAGGATCTAACAAAGCATAAAATTCGAAGTTCTTTGAAGACCTAAAATCAAAGGCAAAATCCACTGCGGACGTATTTACTGGAAGACTAAATGTTTTAATAGCAGTACTATTTAGAGTTGCTATTTTAGTTCGTACTCCATCAGCCCGCATATAGACCACAACATTCGTGCCAAAGGTTCTAAGTACGGCAGGGACAGAATCAATGTGTTTCTTATTCGCAGTACCGTAATTAGTAGAAGGTGTGACAAGATAGCTACGTCTTTCAGGTTTATCAACAGTAGAGAAGATAGGATCTCCGATAGATTTAAGGGAGAAGTTTCCTTTTATTTCTATTCCAAGGGACGTTCCAGTACGATTGATAGGTATTACTACCGTTTCATGTTTATTGGTGTTGATCGTATGAGTACTAAAACTTTCTGCCCCTCCAAGAATAGTCATAATTTCTACAGTACTATCTACAGCCCCTGTATCTATCTCTAAGGAAATGGTATCGAATTCTTTCGGAAAGGGGTACCCGAAGTTACTGGCTTGTATAAGATAGTTCGTTTGCCATACAGGATCTTTGTATACGAAAACAGGATCTTCAATTTGTTTTAGAAGGAAAGGCTGCTGTCCCTGAAACAGATACTGGAATCTTGTCCCCGCCTTATCTTTAGATAGATCAAGTTTAATTTCAGTGAAAAGACTAGATCCAATATCACCTGTATTGATCCATTGACGTCTTCCCGCGACACCATCAATATAAGGTCTAAATATAATTCTTTTTTCATAAGTATTCATACGAACTTTGATAAAGTCAATTTTCTTTTGAGCCTCGGAACCGTAGTCATATATTTCGGACAGATGCACCTTGGTTGTGTAATTTACAATCTCTGGAGATTCTATAATAGGATCAAACATTTGATAGTATTTGAAAAATACGTTCGTATTGGCAGATTCCAGAACGATAGTATACGTATCCTTATAAAAAGAGAACTTGGTCATTGGAAGAGTTACTTTACTTATCCTCCCTTCTGTATCAATGGTACCTGTACCATAAGAAACACCATCACTTTTTATAGTATATTTAAAATTACCTTGTATAAGAATAAGAAAATTAGAAATAAGTCTTCTATCAGGATCTGGATAAGTTATCTCATAATATTTCCGTTGAATAGCGTTAGGAAGACTACTACGATATACAGGTGTTGGTTCTCCGTAATATCTGAATGTCGCAGAGGCTGTAAAGACAGCTCGTATATCTGTTCCTATTTCATTTAATATAATGGAATAGGTCTTTATACCTGTCGAAGATGCTAGAACTACAGTTTTATTAAGAGTACCATCCACGTATATCTTTGCACTCACTGTCCCTGAAGGTATATCTAAACGATACGTAATATAGTGAAAATCTTTAGCACTAGAATTATTGAAGTTCAGTTCCCCGGTATCAAATTCCTTGATCAGAGGACGATCCAATTCCTTACCATAGAAAGGAGTTATGTTCCCGTATAGATAGAACCCTTCCCCTGCACTAGAGATATCCCGGGATCTAAATTCTATAGCTAAGTCGGTCAAACTCTCATTGACAGGTATATTAACATTAACTATACCCTTTGTCTTGGCTAGTGCAATCAAGGTAGTTTTTTTAACGCCATCTATAATAAGGTAAGCGTTAATAATTTCATTAACAACATGAATAGTGATATTTACACTATCTACTTTCTTAGGTATAGGGGTTCCAAAATTGGTTGTAGGAGTAGTGAAAATTAGATGTCTAGTAGATTGAAAATCCCTTGAATAGACCGGAGTTATATCCCCATTATTCCCGTAAAGTTTAAAACCACTTCCAGTAGAATTGAAAGAAAGTTTCGCTAATCGGAAAGGTTTTCCTATAGGAACCCGTCCTACCTCTTGCTTTGCAGAAGATACTATACTAGTTGGATAACCGGGATCATCATCTAGCCAAACTTTGACAGTAACATCATTAGCATCCGGACCAATTCTAAACGTCATATAATCGACATGTTTGAGTGCGTTGGTACCAAAATTCAACCACCCCGTTTGATATTCCTTGACTGTTACCGGCTCCAACGGAGCTCTAAGAACAGGTCTACCTATGGAATGGAAGACGAAACGACTTTTCCGCTGCTCCTCCGTAGTTATAAGAGCATTTGTCTTATCTGTGCGGATAACAAAAGTAACGGATTGTCTACGGTTATCATTTTGAGGAAAATCTAACTGGTATATTTTAGGACCAGAATTATCCCCTACAAAAGACCAGGTAAGTGTACTTGAACCTTTCTCTGCTATTGTTACGATACCTTTTCCCAAGTCTAAGGTGATAGGAATATGATGGATATGCTTAAACTCCGAGGTATCTAAAGTAATAGGTTCCGTAACAAAAGACTCATGATCAGGTCGAACAGGAGTAACTTTTAATCCCAGAGCACTCACATTAAATATAGTGTATGTAGCTGAATCTACAGTAAAATAAAAACTACTTCCATATCGATCAGTGCTTGATGCTTCCTTAGGCCAGATATTGCTAAAAAGGAAAGGGAAATCTTGCCATACCATAATATCATTGTCTTCATTATATATTTTAAGATTTGTCCTAGGACCAGCAATATTTCCAAGTATGTGAGGTACTTCTATATGATATCTATCTAAAAGATTATTTCCTGCAAAACGATGCGAACGACATTTCAAATTAAGGTATTCTTGATCAGCATACCTTAAAGTTTCATGGATAGAATAATTCTTGGATCCCGTAGAATAGAAGTCTCCTTTAATATACTTCCCCTTAGTTGTGATCTTGTACCAAGAATCTATTTCAGGCTGGTATACACAGATATATTTTTTGAAACAGAAGAATATTTCATTTTTAACCCGTTCTATCCCTGTACAATCCCAGGTATTAAGATCACCGTGATCTCGGAAAAGATAATCAAGATCTTTACTTAAGAATACACTTCGGGACTTATTATAAGCTCTTATAGAACTTTTTGCCATATAAATTACACTGTCTTGGTAAACTAGTTTAATAGAGCTTATAGGTGGCTGATCAACCCCTAGGGGGCGTATCGTAAGGTCAGTATTATATTCTCCCGTGATAACCCCTGTACCTGTTATCTCGTATATATCCTCCGAAGTACCCACCAATAACGCGGCAGCGCCTACTTTAGTAATCCAATAGTTTATTTCTCTATCTCTGCTAGATACATCATATATGTTTCTAGAGTCAACCAGACCGGGATCTTCTATTTGCGATAAGTATATTTTATCTTGAGTCATATAAACAGTTCTACCAAAAAAGTTACCGACAATATCTCTAACTTCTGAAGGTGCCCGAATGTTATAGAGATTTAAGGTTGGTTGAGAAACAGCTACATTATCTAACATATTATCTACAAAAACTATTAGAGAATCTGTAACTTTTTTAGTTCCTACAAGGTGATAACTTTCCCCTAAAACGTCTCTTTCAGTGAGATCATCATTCAATTTCTTTCGATATAAATCAACATGTGTAACATCAACGTCGGGAACCCAGGATCTGGAAGGAGATTCTTTTTCCCTAACTAATACTACTTTATCATTAACTTTAAAAGAAGATTCATCGGAAGTCTCACTGTAGCTGGTGTAGTCATCTAATTTCCGATGATATACCATTCGATAGCTATAGCTACCAGTTAGTGATTTTGTTATATGGTGGAACCCTGCGTCGCCTTTTAAAATAATAAAGTCGTCCGTAGTTACTCTCTTGATATTTGCCCCAAATATACCCGTACTATCTGTATGTTTGTTTTTAGGGAATTTAACCAAAAGTAAGAAAGAATTAACGTTGGACCAATCAAATTCTTTGCCAGGGATTCTTTCTAGTTGGAAATCTCTTCGGGGAATATCCAAAACGAGATCTCTTTTCTCGTCGTATAAGTTCCAAGAGTTCCACCAGAAATCTAAGATTGCATCATCCACGGCTACTTTGTAGGTATAAATCACGTAAGATTTATTCTCGAAATCTTCCTTACTGCTGTTAAGATCTATCCCATCCTCAGCATGCAAAAATCGAAGTTCTATAAAATTTCTATCTACTCCTATCGCAGGGTTCCTAGAGGGAAGAAAAGAAAGTTCTATAGTCATTCTAAAAGAATCCCCATGGTCATTTTCTATAACACTTCCATTAACCCCTATGCCGAAGTTTCTGAAATTTGTGTCCAATGCACGAATATCCTTAGGGTAAATTGCACCTAAATACCCTGAATCCCCTGGCGTAGCATTTAATTTTACGGAGGTAGATTCTGGACGAGTAAATGTCTGACTCCTCCAAGCAGGCGAACGGAAAGATCTGGAAGAGAAAATTTGATTCTTTAGACCCAGATCTTTAGCTGTCCAAGAAAACAGATATTTAGAAATATCGGGTTTAAGTACTCCTATTCCTTCAATATTCTTAGATTTGTCTACCGTATAAATCCCTTTATGGTCACTAAATATAGTATAGTTAAAATAAGAATCACTAGAATAAAAGTACTTCGTATTAGGTCTTAAGGGTTTACCAACGATAGCATGACGTTTAACCTTAGAAGCTATTTCCGCCCTAAGAACAGAACTATCCTCTACTTTATAAATAAGACCTTTATTTGTACCCCCGTAAACCTCCCCATTTACCATGAAGAGCCCTACCGTATCAGAAATATCAATATCTACATTCTCTTTAGTAGGATAATTTTTTATTACTGCACTAACTAATTGCCCCTGTTCATTTACTTTCATATTCTCCAGGATTTGAAATCCTGGGGATAACAATTCCCACTCAGTAGGGATCCAGCCTTTAGTAAACTTTTCTATGCCTACAAACATTATACGCCACCTAAAGGAGTGTTGGTGCTATAATACCCAGAAGATTCTAGAGAAGTGGAAGGAGCATCTATGGAAGAAGTCATTTGAAAAGATGGTGACTTAGTCTCTAAAAAGTCAGCTAGTACTGCTAAGCTGTTCTCATACTTCTTTTTGAAAAAATCTGCTCCGGAAGGATTATTGTACTTCCCTTCTTCCGAATAGAAATTCCACATAACGTAGTTTCTGTAGATTGCTCTTCCCATATAATGAGATAAATCGGGATTCTCGTGAGTACTGTAAGCAAGTGCTTTTAGTTTAATTCCTTTTGAGGAGTAATTACCAAAGACTACTTTACGACGGGAAATATCGTAGATATTTCCTTCTTCGGAAACCTTAAAATAACCAGTATGATTTGACGGAGTAAGGATTTTTTTATTAGTTGTATCTGCCAAGAATATATAGCCCGTTATAGAATCCTGTTCCCTGGCATAAGGGGATATATCGAGAAATTCTACGAAGGGTTTTAATTTAAGCTGCACATCTTCTAGCATTTCTTTTTCAAGAAACTCGAGTTTTTCGTCTGATAAGGGTACTCCGTTAGTGTATTTTTCTATGTATTCAGAGGATAGCACTGGCATATTATTCTGGGTACCCGTAGAAAGTCATGCGATCAGATTCCAAAATATCAAGACGTTTAAGATCACTCAGGTATTCCTGGTATCTTGCCTCATACCTTGCAGAACGTTCCCATTCTTCTGATTGGGCTAGCATATCAGCTGCTACCCCAAAATATACTTTAGGGTAATGCACCCCTGAAATAAGCATTTTCAGGGGTTTTAAAGTTCCCGTCAAGACAATCAAATCATCAGATCTAGGGTAGAAGAGAACCATATTTACACCTAAAAGCACATAATGAGTAGTTGATCCTTCATGATCTAACCAATACCCTAGACGATGAAGTTCTTTTATCGTCGTTCTTTCTAAAACTTTATTAGTAAGCCTATTCCGAAAATTGTATCCCTCGAATAACTGGGGTAACGTTTCTTTGAAATTCACAATAAATTTCGGGCCTCGAAAGGCATATGTTCTTGGGGCAGGTATAAGATGCCTAATAATCATATAATGCTCATTTAGACGATCCTGTAGGGCATCTTCGATAGCCGACTTCTCGAAGAACCTATTATCAGGATCGTCTAAAATCTCAGATACTTTTTTTACAACCTCGGACTGGGTCATAAGTTAATTACATACATCTTACGAAAATGTCTGCCTTTGAATAGGTATTCTCGTCTCCGTTTGATCCCCCAGAAAGGTTACTAGCATCAACTGCCTTTGCTTCCATAATGAATATACGTTTAGGAAGACTAGCATTTGCAGAAGGAATAAAACCCGCGTTACCTGACCCATCCTTAACCTCCAATCCAGCGCCCTTCTTGATGGCCGCCTTCTTTGCGGGAACCCAAGAACCGGACACCTTAACAGAACCTACAACTTTGTAGTCCTTGATAAATCCCACACAAACAGCAGTTCCCCATTCTCCCGCAGGAAGGTCTTTAGCTAACATCCCCACAACTGTAGCTGCCCATTGTTCGGGAGTAGTGGAAGCATTAGTTACATCCTGGGTACCGATAGCATCTTCGTCCCAACGTACAAAAGTGTGCTTCTTAAGAGTACTATTCGTAGAATTACGTACAGCGGTAACAACTTGTGGTCCACCTACATCAATCATTTTTGCGTTCATTTTAATTCTCCTTTAGGACGTCAAAGAACGAGCAATGTTATAGATAACATGATGCTTTCTGCGGTTGTTAACAACCAGGTTTCCTCGCCAGAAAATATGCCCAACTTTGGCATTCTGGTTCGGGGGAGTCTTCAATTCACTTGCTTTGAAGTCAGTCTCGGAATCGTACACGAACTCGATATTCTTCGTGTTCAGAAGGTAAATAGTTCCTTTTGAATCCGATGCGTCCGTAACAATTTTGTCATTCTCTACGTCAGGGATTTTTTCATCCCAAACAATAGGGGTACCATACCAGGTAACATTCTCAAACGGGAAGTCAGCGTTAACGCTAGGCTGGTACTGAGTGCGCTTAAAGATAGCGAACTTAAGCAACTGATAGGTGGTCAGGTCGGTAATGATAAGGTCTGCCCTACCACCGACACCTATAGAAGTCTTTGAAATAGCCATATCAAGCTCTTCCAAAAGTCCGTCATACTTGGTAGCAGTAGAACTCGTAGAGCCGTTTTGCCACCACTTGTTACTCGTGGCAATATTGCCAATAGTGTCACTTCCCTGCGATTTACTTACTAGCTTAGCAAGAGGATCGACGCCTAACGAGCTATTTGACACAGAAACGTAGGGTTTATCTAAGGCACCATTACCATTACCTTGCAAGAACATGGTTGGGATAAACTCTGCCAACCCATCTTTTGCTTGATCCATCTTTGTCTCAATAAGATCAAAGATTTTCTTAGCATTACGTCTCTGCTCGTCATAAGAGAAGACAATCGGAACAGATGCATTACGCCATTGATAGATAGCTGATGTCACACCATCCGTTGGTAGAATAGAAAGAACATCATAGTTTGCATACGTATCTGCTTTCGCATTCTCGTATTTCAAGAAAGTCTCGATATGTGTACCTCCGTCCTCAGAAGTGTACATTCCATTTTCCTTCATCTTAAACCACAAAGGGTTATTTGAAGTAATGGTGTCAATCAAGACTTTTTGCAAGCCTGGGAGAGACTGGGCATAAACATGGTCTAGGTTAACCAGCTTTGAGGAGGGTACCCCAGCACGCCCTTCAGTGAAAGTAGCCATTTTTTACTCCTTTTAGAAACCTTTAGTTAAGATAAAGTTCATTTTCCTTGGAATTTTTAAGGACATTGTAGAGAACTTCTCTAATACTAGTAGGTTCAGATTGTTTGTTCTTGGAACGGTTTGCAGAGGTAGGGATATTACCGCTGTCCTGTAGATTGTTGTTTATTTTTTGTACTTGTTTCACCCTAGACGCTACTGTGCCTTTAGAGGCTACAACAGCATAGAGACTTTCCAGATATTCTGGGATAGACATATTACCGTTACTAACGATCTTCTTAGAAAGCTCGTTCATATCGTGTAATACTTTCTGTCCTTGTTTCCCTTGCAAGTTATACTTTTTAACAAGATTTCTTGCAGCAACAGCAATATCCCGTTCTTGTGTATTAGCATGGATATTAGTTACCATGGGATCAACTCGATTAGATATTACTTCTTCAATAGCATCCGCTAATTTAACGCTAACGACAGGGAGTTCTTTTCCAAGATGTTTCTTCAGGATTTGTTTGACAACGGAATCTTGTTCCGTGTCATCTACCTGTTCTTGAATTTCAGAGGTTTCTTGCGCTGTCATTCCATATTGGTTAGCAAGTTTCTTAATAACAGTGGATGCATTAGGGCTCCTGAGAGCCGCCAGCAATTCCTTAGCTTGTTCCACGTCAGGATCTACTAAGGGTTTGTCATCAAAAGGAAGCTCCTGTTGAGTTGCTTCTTGTTCCTGTACAGGTTCTTCCTGAACTTCTTCTTGTGTAACTTCTTCATTTGCCATGATTTTCTCCCTATGATTGGTTAGTTATTTGTTGTTGTATTTGATCCATAGTGTTAGGTGTAGCCTGAGCAGCATCACGTTGAGACATAGAATTGCCATCCATGCCACCTAATCCACCTGAACCACTTTGTTCAGCAGCCATACCAGCGGCTACCATTTGCGCTTGTTTCTGTAACGCGGCTATCACATTATTGTTTGTATACCCTACAGTATAAGCTATTTGTTTGATTAACATAGTATTGTAGGTAACTTGTGGATAGGCGTTCAAGAGAGCAAGAAACTCTGTCAGCGCTTCCTTCTCTCTCTCATTACCTAAAGGAGATAATGATTGAACAGTGATATCTACATCAAAGTCATCATCTCCGAACATATCTGTGTTGATAAGTTCCCAAGCTTGTTCTAATCCCTTTGCTTCCATTAGAGATAGATCTTCCGTAGAATCCTGATTCCACGAAACCCAAATATCTCCACTGATTTTTTCCTTTGCTTGTAGAAGAATTTCCTTCCCCATCAAACAAAGAAACTCCGCTACAATATGTCTATCTCTAACTTCTCGTACACCGCTACGTTCATCGGATAAACGTGCTTGAGTAGCAGTTGTTCTACTTCCTTGTGTCCCTGTACTTCCCCGTTGTTCCTGGGTAACACCTGCCATATCATTAAAATCTGATCGAGACAGATTTATTGATTGCACGTGTTCCGCACCTAAGTTTGCTACAGGAATAGGAGAAATAGCAAGACGGGGATCCCCATTGATCTTAACTATAGTTCCGTCTCCGCCAGCCGCCAGCTCTTCTAACCCACCAGGATTGAAAGCACCCTCGCTAGCTAAGAACTTCCTTTTGAAAGCCTGTCTATGGGTCCTGGCAGCTTCCCTATTTTCGTTAATCTCGTCCTGTGAAGATTTCCAATTAAAACATAAAGGTAAAGGGTAGAAACTATTCAGTCGAGGACGGAAGATTAAGGGGATTAACGGGATCCTATCAAACTTCTTCTCAAAAATGATTTCTTTCGTAGAATCTAGCATTATAATCTTACGTTTATCACGATTATCCCATATATGCCAGATTTTTGAAGTGTTCTCTTCATCCGAGCGTTGACCATAACCCAATGAAGAACGGATCTTTATATTCTTTGAAGCATAAAGATCAGTAGAACGAACGAACTCGTAATAGCCACACCAGTTACTCCGGCTAAGAGAACTAGCTGTATGATCCCCAACCCTAAAGTTTTCTGCTGGAATCCTTTTAACGAACATTCGTTCATTGACAGGGATTTTCTTTGGCTCTCGTATTATCTCCCCATCGGCAGCAGATTCATCAAAATCAACCGCTACCACAGGTCTATCAGCTTCAGGATTCTCAATCCAATCGGCAGAATAACCTACTTCAATCATACCGAACCTAAAGAAAGCATCCAATATAGTTAATTCCAATTCATTACCAAGATTATCTATGTTGGATACAATGGTATTTAAGGTATTCTGACGTAATTCCGACCTAATGTAAGCCTCGGTAGGATTGAAGTCCGTCCGGCTAGGTTTAGGTTGTACTGTAAAGGAGGGTCGTTTGAAAAGTAAGGTTGGTTGTTTTATGTCGATAGCTACGAAGAATTCGTTGTGAACGTAAGGAGCGTTATGATGGGCACTCATTCCTGCCCACTGATGACCATAATAGTATTCTTCCAGTACTTTTGTCTTATATTTTACACTCCATTTATCGTAATCCGCGTTCGCATCCCGGAGTCTCGCCGCCCAGACGTCCCCGCGGCGTTCAAAGTCTAAGGAAAGTCGTTGGCCATCTTTTTCTTCGCTAAGTCGAGGGACTTCGCCTTTCTTAACGGGGCCTGATTTAAAATATTCGTTACTTAGCATTTCCCACCTTAAAATCCATAGCTCGTAACTACATTACCATAGTTAGAGTTCTCTCCTTGAATAGACGGTATAAGCCCTGATTCTTTAAGAAAGGTTCCCTGAAGATCCTTAGGAGTAACTTTCTCATGATATTTTGGTCTCATAGAAGAAAAATACCGTAGACAGTCGTAGGCATGGTCAACCACAGAAGAATCTCTATCGTCTGTAAAACTAAGCCCATTTCTACTCCGAACTTGAGCTTTGGTTTCCGCTATAACATTGGAACAGCTCTTAAGGAAGTATAACTTAGGCGCCCCATATTCTTTCGTAAAAGGATTCTGTAGGTTTTCATCTATGTTCAATAGCTCATCGATAGAGTTTCTGCAACGGAACTCGTTGTTATCCGCAGGAAGCCAATACAATTGCGGGGCATCAACATTCGGGTCGCAGTACTCGTCAGCTAATGACCACCTACCACCATATTTCTCGGCCATCTTCTTAAATATGGATGGGTCAGCCCAGTTAGCGATATATTGCTCACCTTCCGAAAGCTCGTGGATTGCCTTTCTATGTTCTGAAATTAACTTTCCTGCTGAATAGTATTCTCGGTAGCAAAATATCCAGTTTTTCCAAGTACAAAACCATAGGCAAGCCGTCGGTGCGGAACTACCATGATCCATCACACGGTAGAGATTACCTTCCGTTGTAATTTGCTTTATAAAGCTATCGGGAACATAATCTAGTACAGAATCAGGATGTACTTTATGGATGGAACCCTCGAAGACTCCCCAAGTACCTAAGGAATATCTTTCATAGAATATCTTTCCCCTTCTTTTCAAAGTAGAAAGATATTCCTTAGATAACGCAGGGTTCTCTTTACTGGCAGCCTCATGCATAACATGGGTGTCTGACCAGCAAAAGGTAGAACCTTCTGCGTCTTGTTGCTCTTCGTTGAAATACTCGGAATCAGGATGGTACCTTGTATAAATCCAATGATTGGTTGGCCCAGGGTTACACGCTAGAATCATGTAACTAGGTGTTACGGGCTTTCCTGTAGCAGGATTAACAGGTAATCTACTTGCCATATCTGGGGTAGCTTCAGCGTGCGCCCAGCGTCCAACGCGGCCGTCTATATGGTTATAGATGTCTTCTTGAATCTCTTCTGCTTGATCAATAAAGACGGTATTTATCTCGAGACCACGGATAACATTCTCATCGTAGTGCTCAAGATGCATGAAAAGGAACTCACTACCATTGATAAGACGGAGATATCCTTCGTGATCAAGGTGTTTATCTATACAATTTTCAGGTAAACACTGCAGGAAAGTCGTTTTGGTTGTGTGCTTAAGGTCTTTCCCTTTACGGCGAAAGATAGCTACACGATATTTTGGGTAAGTTAGAGCAAGAATTATAGTCTTATAGCAACAGATAGTTGTCTTACCGTTACCATACCCGCCAGAAGCACATTGGTTACGTTTAGTTTCATAGAAGAAGTCTTCTTGAAACTTATTGATAAAGTTGATATTCATTGCAAGCTCCCTCGCTCCGCTCGGGAGCTTGCAAAGTAAATCAATCTCAATTTCGATTTCGATTTCACGGTACGGTCGTTATTTCATTTCACGTTTAGCACGTTCCCATAGAGTCTCGGTGTTATTCACCTTTTTAGACCTATAGAATAAGATAAAAGGACAAGCAACCATACCGAGACACCAAAATACCCAGTCCAAAACGCTACCCAGAGTGCCGCGAATAATCAAAGGGACATATAAGGATAGCAGAGCTGGAAGGATAAACTTCAAGAAACCTTTCCATTTGGTATCTAAAAGATACCAAAGGAAGGATACCGTGAGATATATCCCCATGGAGTAAAAGAAGATTGTCAACATGATCATTGAGACTTATTGAGACATAATCTTGCGAAAAGCAGACATCTCTCTATAAGTTTGTTCCATCTTAAGGCTCTCAAAAGTTTTCAAGAATTTGTCAAGGACTTCCCTAGCATGATCCATAAGATGCTCTCTATCACTAGAAGTCTTGGCTACCTTTCCTTGATTGTAGAAATCTTGCGCAGAAGCTCGTGCTTGCCTAGCGCTTTCTTCAAGAGTTTCTAGCTGATACTGTTTATTGAGAGCTATAGCTTTCTTGTACTCCGTACCCTGCTTAGAGTCAGGAGTATCGTCAGGCGAACCTTTCTCTTCCCATTCGCGTTGTGCTTTCTCAACACGTTCACGCTGAATTTCCATTTCCGTTCGAGATTCCGTAACAACCTCGTTAAAAGTCTCTCGAGAACTATCCAACTCTCGCCGAAGATCGGTAATAACAATGACAGCCGTCGCTACGGTTTCAAACCATCCGTAATCCCGCTCAGCTCGCTTAAGCTCATCTCCGGACAAATTCCTTCGAGCTTCCCTGATCTTAGCCGATTCAGAAGCCCATTGCGGACCAAAACTTTTCCTCAACTTAACCAACTCGCTCAAAGGCGTATCTCTCGTAATTCTCATTCTCTTCCTTTCTTTTTAGGGGATAAGCCAAGACAAACCATGGCACTGCGAAGCTCTCTAAGTCGATCGTTGACCGATTAAAACTTGAGATAATCTTGACTCATCCCCATTATTCACCACGACAGCAATTTTTGTAGTAGGTGAATCTCTTTGTTGTAGTCCAACCCCATGAATTTCTAAGGAATGCTTCGTTGCATTTAACCTAACATTTTCATTTTCCGCTTGAAAAGCTAGGATATTTAAATTTTTACAGAGTTCTGGGATGGACGACAGGTGTTCTTGCGCGTCTACGTTTTTATCGTAGATTTCTTTTGCAATCTCTTCAAGATTGTCAGGAGCTTCAGGAGATATTGCTTCGAGTAGCATTTAAAAGTAACCTTAAAGGCGAATTCTCGACTCTCTTTAGAGCTTCCTTCATGTCTTTATTATAGCACGGTTATCCATGCTGTCAAGTTTTGGGGAAAAATTTATTTTTCGAGGATGTGGAGTTTGTTAGGAAAAATATAAAATATCGCGAAATATCGCGAAATATCGCGAAATATCGCGAAATATAAAATATAAAATATCTCGAAATATCGCGAAATATAAAATATCTCGAAATATCGCGTGTTAGGGGAGTACAAGGAGGAGGACGGATAGTTCTAAGCCATGGGGGGTATACCCGTTGGTTCTTCATAATAGATTGAGAGACCTGAGACAGACTGTGCAGTACGCTTGCATAAGAATGCTCGCTCTAAGATTACACTATGTTGTCTCAGCAGAGAAAACCAGCAGCATACTTCAACCTACCTCAACAAGTAACTCTGACTAACACCCTCCCATTGAACAGAGAGGTACGTAGCCTTAAGGCAGTAACACTTCACAACCCTAACTCCGTGGGGGTACTACCTCCGAAGATAAGATCGCAAGGGTTAAGGATAAGTTTAACCCTTGCTTTTCCGGCACGGCTACTTGAGCTTAAACATAAGTTTAACATCGTAAGATTGTAAGGTATAAGAATCCCTTACAAAAGACTGTTGAGAGATATTCTTGCGAATATCTCTGTCCATAATATATTACCATAAACGACAAGTCTTTGTCGTTTATGGTAATCTAAAACCTTTTTCCCTCTGCCGAACCTCCCAAGTCGCTAATAAGGAGGCCGGCAGAGGGAAAAAGGTTTTAAGGAAACACAAACAAGTTCAACTCAAAGAAAGGATAACATGAAGGTAAAACTTACACATGATACCGACACAGACATACGGACGGTGTCGGTAAACGGAGTTCCCATAGAAATCTCAGCGAACCAATGGTCTGAGATTTCTATGGGTCCCGAAGCATCCACAGTAGATTTATTATCGATAGACGGCTACGAGTATCGCATAATCTACTATATCTCTGGGGGTCGTCCCAGAACACGGTACGTCTCTCTCGAGAGAGAGGGGAACGTAGCCCTCAGGAAAAGTCTCCGGGGAAAAGGTAAGGTAGTCGGAAATTTCTCCGAACGGAAGCTTACATTTGACTTTGGCGCGGGAAATATCCAGTTCGAATTTTTGGGTAAATCCGTCAGCGGTTGGCTGGCACCAGCCGTAGAATCCTGCGTACACTCAGCCTTACGGGGGCAACGGATATGACGACTTACATACGTTGGGATCGGGATCGTAACAAGCGATCCCTGTGGTTTGGGGAAGGCGGTAAGGCATTAGACCTTACCGCGTCGCAAATGCGTGATATTTTTGATATTACGCGCGGGCGCAGGTTAACAGAGGTCAGATCCACGCCCAAGTCATACCGTCTGTGCTATGAAGCACCAGACGGCCATCGCAGTTACTGTTACCTTCGGATTAATCTTAACGGCGAAGTGAAAGTTGGTTGGTTCTGGAATCCGGAAGAGTCTGACCGGAAGATAGCGGATTTCTATCCAGGGTCACTAAGATTCTATTTAGGAGACGAGCCAACCAACTACGGAGTACGCTACGATTTATGCGTGCATGTTACGGGTCGCGACATCTTACATTTTGTCTCGACACCAGTCCAAGACATCTTGACTACCGTTTTAGCGAGACGGAGTCTGACCATATGACGCGGAAGGACTTCTTTGCAAACGGCGCGGTTAATTGCCGCGTAATTTTTATCGCAGAAGAAGCAACTCCGAGGTATGAGGTAAAAATAGGCGGGTTCGGACGTGCCGTCCAAATGAAGCGGGATGACTGGGAAAGGTTATTGTCCCGTTCTGGACAAAATATCGACCATCGCTTTCCCGTCGCTGTTAAAGTTGGCAAGCGTTGGATGCTAGATTACGGGTACTCTGGGGGTCAACTTTTTGTTCGCTGCAACCATAAGGACGGAACCTTGCGTGCCGGGGAAAGGAGGATAAGCAAGGCCGACTGGGTTGTTGGGCATTTCGCACGACATTGGATGGAAATTTATTTAGACCATCTAAATATATCTATCTACTACAGCGGAGATTTCAGGGAATGGCAGAGCGAGAAAATGGAAAAGCTACTCCCCATTTTATTCGCTCGTGCCTCCCCCATCCTTGATGGGCTGGATGTCGAGAAATAAAACCAACCCCAACACAATCAACCAAAAGGCCGGCTCTTTCGAGCCGGCCTTTTTATTTCTAAAAATTTTTTACCAAAATGCTTCGCATTTTGGATTGCCACAAGGCTATTTCTTACCCTGACTAGAGACAGCCATGACGTCATGGACGAAACCATAAGAGTCGAGCTTGTCCTTGATACTCTCGGAACCCCCAAGCGTTTGCGTGAGAACAGTGTTTGCCAACTGCTCATCAGTGACCGAGTTGCCAAGAGTCAACTGGAAAACGGACATAAGACCACGGACAATCTCAATAAGCTTGTCCAGACCTTCGCTGCGAGGCGATTCACTCTTGCCAGCAATATAGGCAGATTGCAAGGCAGAAACGATTTCCGACTCTGGCATCTCCGTGATGAAGGTATCAAGATCAGCCGGAACTTGCACCGTGATTTCACGAGACGAACCCGCGAAATAACCAAGCTGATTGATGGTTACTCGACGACCGCGAACTTCGATTTTCTTTTCCGTGTAAGCCATGATATTTGCTCCTGGGAAGATAGGCTTGAAGCGCCCTGTATTCCCTTTCTTATATAACCATCATAGCAAAAAACCCCATTGCTGTCAAGCGTTTCAGCGAGAAATCGAAAATATTTTGCGGTCCACCCACACAGTCGGATAATCCCAACATAGAAATAGTCCTAAGAGCAAAACTCAAGGGTAACGAGCAGAGATACTACCAGAGTAGAAAGGATATCTCGGGGAGGAACTTAAACGAAATCTCAGAGTAGAAGGGAAATAACGTGTTAAGAAAACCAGTTCGGAGAAATATAACCGATCGAAATCCTCTAAACTTTTTAGATTTTCCCAGCGAAAACATGGTCTAAAATCGAGGAAGTAGAGAAATGGAACTAAAAACCCTTTGTAATCAATGTTTTGCAAATCAAAAAAGTAAAACCCCACGGATTTTTTACTTTTGTACTCAAAAACCCGCCTTTAGTAGAATTATTCTCTAATACGCTCTATTTAGATCAACCATATTCAAACGCTCGTTTAATTCTCTAAAATGGAGATACTCCACAATAGAACATATAGCTTTTCCGAAAACACTCGAAAAGACCCCCATTTAATCGGCAAATTTGTGAACTTTAAGTAAAGGAAACTCTACCTTTCGAATTTTAGGGAAAATGAATCTCGAGATTCATAGAATAAATAAGTAAACTATTACGCTATAACGCATAATATAGCATAGCATCTTCTAAAAAACCAGAAAGATAGAGTTCTAACCCCAAAAAACGTATCAAAATAAGGTCTGAAAGGTATGCGAAACACCTGCCTTTTGCGGAATAAAAAAGCGGCTCTGCGAATCATATACGCCAATAGAAATAGGCTTAATAGCTGCTTTTTTTACTCAAATACTCCCCGTACCCCCTACCCCCCCTGGCGCGTTATATTTTTACTTTTAATACTCTTAATCTTATGTTTTATAATATCTTATATAACCCGCTCGACGACTACCCCAGGACGGCCGGCGGGGAATAAGTAAAAAATAGACTCTCGATCCCCTTTTTTACTACTCCTACCCATCGCATACACGCCATTTTTTAGAAGAAAACACTTACAAAACATAGGTTTTATCTCGGATAAACCTTAACGTAAATGCATCCCAAACCCCTATCCGAGCGATTCGCTCCCCAACCTACCCACATTTTCGCGGTTTTAGCGCCAATCCGACTCTATGCGCATCCCTATGGACTCTCTCACGCTCTGCACACATACCCCTCAGACGCTCATAGGACCGCTCTGCTGGACGATCTTCCAACAGAGCGGGTTTGGTGCCATTTTCCGTGATCGCCTCATACATAGCTCCTACGCGCGTCTGAGAGCATATGGTATTTCTCCATTTTCCGCATTTTAGCGCTTGACACGCGAAACCATCCCATGCTATCATGGACGTATGGACAGCAATTCCCCCCAAAAAGAACCCCCCGCCTTTAACCTTAACTTAAGCTCTCCAAACATCCAAGAACAGCTTAAGGAAGTAAATAAGCTACAACTATCTGATCCCTTACCGGAAGTTTTGTTCCAGAAAGCAAAAGAACTTCAAAATCAGATAGATATGCTACAGCGAGCTCATGACGCAATCATGAGAATCTATCGCCATCAGCATAAAGATTCTCTGGTAAAGAAAGAAATTGATGAACTCACTATAGGGAACGCCGGACAGAAGCCCAAACCGAGAAAAACCCAGTTAACGAAGAAACAACGATTCTTCAATGGGTTAAAACATCTCCCTTTAGAACAAAAAGAACAATTATGGAAAGCCGCAATGCAAACAGTATCGCGTATAGCGGCGGATAAGTAAGAAAGGAATATAACTATGAAACTATGGACACCTAGAGCCATTCGTATCGATAAAAACGGAGTTTATTTAGGCAATAAACTTACAACTACTAGGGATATATTTCAAAGAATGAATGTCCCAAAAGAATCGAAAGCAGAATTAGATGAGAAATTGGTTGATTATGGTACAACCTTAATATGTTCTACTGCTACGTCTAAAGAGTACTTTACCTTTAGACCAGAAAGAGAATCCATATATCGTAATGGGCTAGAAATTGGTACCTATCAATTCTCTATCCCAAGCCGTAGGAATGGAAATATGCGAGTAGTACTATCCAATTATGATATTTGGATGATAGAACCTTCCTTTGAAAGAATAGGGGATAAAGGATTCTGGAAGATTGTAAACATGATCTTCTTAGCGCGAAAGGCTTAAGAATAAACTCGTACAATACGTAAATAGAAATAAGATATTATGTATACTACTAAGCGTTGCTACACTTGCAAAAGAGACTCAAAAATAGAATCGGTCAAGCCCTTTCCTGGAAGGGAAGTACTTAAGCTTTCTTGTGGACATAATATCTTAAGATTCGTTCCCGAAAATAACGACCGTACCGTTGGATTAAATCCAGATCGGAATAGAAATCGGAATAGAAATAACGTGTTAGGCAGTCTGTCGAGCGAAGCGAGACAGACTGCATTACAGGTTACTTCTAGCGATAAGGTGAAGGCGAAGCCTTCTAACGATGCTTTCTGGAATAAGCTTTACAAGTATCAGCAGGAATGTGTAAAATTTGCAGAAGAAGCTAATTTCAACTGTATCTTTGCAGACCCTGCCGGCATGGGAAAGACTATTGAAGCTCTGGCAGTAATTCACTACCATAAGAAAGAGTTAACACCAACCTTATTCATAGTGAAGTCAAAGCTAAGATATCAATGGGCTACTGAGATATATAAATGGCTGGGTGAACCTCCTATATTGGTTGAATCACCTGTCTTTCTTGAACTCTCAGCTAATTATTTTGTAGTCTCTATGGACTATATGCCAAAGATATTGCAAGAGATTCTTGATAAGAACTTTAAGGCTCTTGTAATTGACGAATGCCAGAACTTCAAAACCCCCGGACGTAAACGAACCGACGCTTTCCGAGAGCTAACGAAAGCCGTTGGGAAGAATATGTTGTTGACTGGGACACCAATCCTTAACAGATTCTCGGAGTACTTTACGGCGCTACAAGCCGTAAATCCCAAGCATTGGCCTTATCGTGAACATTTTATTAGAATGTGGTGCGATGTCGATTCAAACGGCCGTCCGACAGGAATCCTCAGACAACGTAGGACACAATTCTTTAATGCAACAAAGAATTACATCTTACGAAGAAATCGAGACGATTATCTTGACAGCTTACCTAAGATATCCCATAACATGTATATCTTGGATGTTGAAGACCCTCTCATAATAGATAGATATGAGAACGAAAGGTTATCATTAAACAAGCTGATAGAAAGATCGCATGAAGTAAATCCATTAACTCGTAGGATGCATATCCTTGCAATGATTGTTAAGTTACGTCAAACAATAGGTATTGCAAAGGTACCCTATGCTTGCGAGTTCATATCCAGATTCCTAGAAGATAATCCAAAGGAAAAGATTATCGTAGGAATAAATCATGTTACCGTCCGTGCTGGACTGATGCAGGGTTTAGCGAAATACCTTCCAGTGCGTATAGATGGAGACACAGACGAAAAGGAATCCCGTAGAAATCTACTTGCTTTTCAACAGTCATCACACCATCGCATCTTATTGGCAAGTACAATAGCGGCGGGTGAAGGGTTAGACGGAATACAAACCGTCTGTTCAAATGCGGTTATATTAGAACGAGAATGGAACCCTGGAAGGGAATCCCAATTTATCGGACGTATACATCGCAATCTACAAACCAAACCTATAAACATCTTCTATCTAGTAGCTCGTGGTTCCATAGATGAATGGATATCAGAGTTAGTAGAAAAGAAACGTCTATGGATAAACTCAGCTGACAATCTCATGGACGAAGATTCTAGTCAAGCAACAATGGAGATTGATTGGTTGAAAGCCGGAGAAGAGATAGGCCGGCTTAGTATTAGAAGGAAGGATTAGAAAGGAAAAAAATGAAAGTTCCAACGAAAATAAAAACCGATGGTTTTCGGGTACTGTGGGACGGAGATAAACCTAACGAATGTTATATGGGAAAAGTAGGGGTATCGAAAGTCTTCTACAACCTAAGAGAAAAGGATTTGTACGTATACGATCGAATAGTTGCCGAACATCTATTCGATTTACACAAAACAAGAACCTACAAAGATATCTCAAGGAATAGAAACTTTGAGGTACCGTTGAACAATCTTCCACTTTTAAGCGCCGTCAAGGGGTATAACCTGCACTTCAACAGTATAACCTACGGCACTATAAAAGAAGAAGCTAAAAACTCATGGCACTTCACGTATGTCGGGAAGAAAGGCAGTATATTTATTGCTAAAGATCCTTCGGATAAAGACGGGTACAATATCGTTGAATGGCCTGAGAGAGGCTTTCCTGAAGTAATAGGGGATTACCACTACTACAAAAATTATTCTGCACATGTTTATGATCTGGTAGATGGGCATATCAAGTTTGAAAATAATGATACCATCAGCCATATAGATGTGCTTTCGGCAAACCTTCAATACAGCATAAGAGATAAAGAAGAGGTTATATCGTGAGAGAAACACACCTTTATTGTCAAAGGACGGGAGTTAATTTTGTAGAAGTAGGTTACGGGGATGGCGAAGGTCCTCGCATACTCTATGAACTTAAAGGTAAACACCTATGTATAGGGAATAATATTATTGCCCATCATAGGACTACAGAGAACGGCCTTTGCCATTACCAAATGGTTAACAATGGCGATAAGTTTGTAGCCCCTGAAAACAAGCTACAACTCTTAAGTGCTGTAAAGGCTATGTCCAACCTAAGTTTCAATTGCGAGAGAATAGACTACGTAAGGGAAATAGATGGAAAGGAGTTCATCGTCTATAATGCTGACTACGAGTATCATACAAAATCAAGCATTTTGTTCGTAGCAGAAATAGACACAATAGACACTATTGTAGAACTCCCTAGAAACGGTATTCCTGAATTACTAGGTGATTGTCATCGTATACAGGAAGGCTTAACTAGCTATAGCGTCAATAAATGTTATGTTGAGTTTTACAACGACCAGGAAGTAAAACCGATTGACATACTATCCGCAACCCTACAACTAAAAATTACGGAGGAAGCGATATGAGAATATATACAAATCTAGCTAAAGACAGTAATCAACTAGATGTTGGTTACGGAGGAGACCGTGCTTACTACTCCATTATGGAAGGAGAGCTATGTCTATTCCAGAAAACGGTAGCAACCTTAATAGGGGAAGAAGAAGGTATCCGTAAGTATCGACGATGTTACGGAAGCGTCTTTGAAGTCCCTGTTAACAAACTTCCATTACTCAGCGCCGTCAAAGGATTCTATAACACGGAATCCAAGCCTATCACTACCTCTATTAAGAAGTCAAATTTTAATGACTTCTTTAATCTTTATGATCTTGGCGTAGAAATTGGGGAGATATTTACCCCTGAAGAGCCAGGAGTGGAAGGGATAAATATCATTTTGGAATGGAAGTACGGTTTATTACCCAAAGTTATTGGTTCCATCCAATATATTTGGAAAAATGAATCAAGATATAATGTTGGGGGATCTTTCATTGAGCTGGAAGATACCACAGATATCGCCCCTATAGACATATTCTCAGCCGTGTTACAGTATAGGATTAAATCATGATAAAAATCAGATATGTTCTAGGTACAGCTAATTGTTCGATTATAAAAGATAATCGAACAATTTTCCTAATCGCTAACTGTTTAGGTAAGACGATGACACTACCAGAAAAATAGAAAGGATCTAAAATGCAAGACATTGAAAAAAGGAAAGCCATTCTTAAGAAGTCTTTGGTAGAAGCAAAGATAAACCCAGACCCGTTGGGATGCATCGTTAACTCCTATCGGAAATACAATCCTCACGCATCTATTAACAGAGACGATGTTCGGGGAGTGTCTTATTGGACGGGTATTGACAGGGATGAATTACGTGCTATAAGATTCAAACGCCCGTTGGATCAAGAAAGCTGTAAGAAAATCCTGTTGAAATGTATTTCAGTTAAGGACAGATAGGAAAATGAAAACAATGACACCAAACCAAGCGCTTGCTGTCAAGGCGGTTGAGATCGCCAATAGGAATAAATCTTATATCCGTAGGCAGTCGATTGATAAGTTTGGTAATCGTTGTGCTACCGCTTGTCTTTATGAAGCAGGGATAGATACCTCAGATATGTCTATAGGACTGCTGAGAAAGATGACTATTGTAAACGATGATACTCGTCTTTATGATGCAACCCACCCTGCTTCACCGGGATGGATAATTCTACTTTATCTTCTTGGTAAAGAGGAACTAAAGAAGAGGAACATTATTCTAAAACCACGGACGAAACACAGTATATTTGATCCTAAGGTAGAAATAGCCATGATGGATTTACCTTCAGACAGATATGAAATTTCTGTGGGATTCCGTGGTACAGAATACTTTGAAAAAATCTTAGAAAGAGAAGGAAATTATGGCACCAAAAAGAACTAGCATTGAAAACTATAAAGTCAATCTTGTACAGGATACCCGTTATACCCAAGTTAGGAAAGTTCTGTACAAGGGAACCGTTCGGGGCAGGCTCCATAGAAGAAAGAAATCTGACGGTACCTATCAACACGAGCCGGATCAAAAGTTATTGAACTTCTTGGTTTTAGAGGATGCCGTCTTTAGGACATCTACGTTTGCAAAGGCAGCAATCTGCTACCGGCTTATGGAGTTAGATGGAGTAGTGCAATTCTTCCATGAAAGGAAGTTCGATAAGTAATGGAACTCAACCCTAAGAAAATCATATACAGTAATAAGTATACAAATGAAGAAATGGTTGATCAGATCATAGAGCTAGAAATTGCTATGGGATTGATTGAATCCCAGCTATACAACCTTAAGTATCTAGCCTATTTGCGGTTAGCGCCGCCATCTTTTGGAAAGGAGATAACACTAACATGAGCAACAAGGGTACGAAACCTTATTGGTATAAGATCCTCATTAACATCCCTGGTGTTAAGGAAGTAGAACGAAAAGTCCTCTACATCCCTAACATTGGAGACACAATATTTCTTGCCAATGTCAAAGACGACATAAAGTCTACGACGGAAGAATATGAAGTGACGGAAGTCCTTAATGAGTTAGGAGAAAAGAAGACCTCGGGTTTTCTTGGAACTTCTTATTACCAAGTTATAACAGTCTTTGCAGCCCCGAGAAAATCAGTAGATGGCGAGAAATAAACACATACATGTTTATAAAAGAGTTCTTGGGCATAAGACCATGTTTATGTGCATAAGACCAGAATGCCGGCATACATCTTACAAAAACCTCATGGTAGGTAAGGAAGCGATATGTCGGTACTGCGTCCAAAAGTACATATTGAAACGTTCCGATTTACGGAAAGCGAATCCTCATTGCGGAAAATGCGATAAAGGGAAAAAGATCAGACCATCAGAACAACAAGTTATAGAGCTTATAAAGGATATGTAATGAAAAAAGAAAAGAAGGTCGTTCAGCTTGATTCACACAAGTTATCGTCCTTTCAAGCCTGTGAACAACGGTATGTTTATGCACATCGTGATAACCTACAATTTCTAACAACCAAACTTTCGGGAATGGCTAAGGGTACTTTATGGCATCAGATTATGGAAAAGCACTATCAGCTTATCCAGCAATCGAACCTGTACAGTACTGTTAAAAATGAAACAAAAGACTATCTATGTTCCATTGTGCCAGAAGATCTGCGAGCTGACTTTCTAGCAAAGTATATATTATATGCACACAGATATAATAAGTACATTGATAGAGAGATTCTTGGTTGTGAGATTGGTTTTGACAAGATATTATACGAAGATGAAAGATATCTTTTTATATATCAAGGAAAAATTGATCTGCTCTTAAGAAATAAAGAGAAGATAATGTGGGTTGATTTCAAGACAAGACATCCCATGTTTACAAAACCCCACCATCACTTTTGCAACCAATTTCTAGGGTATTCCTGGGCCGTTGGAACGGATACAGGTATTATAGACTATCTTACGTGGCATAAACAGGTAAAACCTGATACACTTAAGAGAGACTATGTACACCACCCTAAGTCAAAATTAGATGCGTGGAAATCCGATACTATTTCATGGTTCTTCAAGGTTGCTAGGATGCAAGAACCACTTAGAAATAGAAGTAGTTGTGATCAGAAGTATAGTTGCCCGTTTATTAAACTATGCGATGAAAATGATCTAACTAAATACGAACAAGAAGAACCCTGGGTTCCCTGGAAATTAGAGGGCGCAGGAATTGAAAGAAAGGAAAATTAAAATGGGATATTTAGAGTTCGGAGTTGTATTAGGTATAAATGTTGCTATAGGCACATATCTTTACCTACGAGGGGATAAGAACCGATTGAAGTTTATCGTAAAGAAAGGCAAAGGAGGTAAATGGAGGTATACTGCTCGTTCTCTCGAAACATCGAAAGTGAAGTTTATTTCACCGGTACAAGGGTTTAAAGCAGCAACAGAAGCGGTTTTGGAAATTAGAAACATTTTCGGAAAACGTTCCGTTATTATTGTAAGTGATGCTGAAATCCCAACTAAAACTGGGGAAGTAACCGAGGAGGCTTTAAGCAAATCTCATGGCAGATAGAATAGAACCAATGGAAATCCCAAAAATCCTTATAAGAAAGGAAAAAGATAAATGGAAATACTACGCAAAGGATAGTGAAAATCTCTTCGAGTCCAATTCCTTCGCTACTCTCGAAGACGCTATCGAAGATGCTCAAAATATGTTTGAAGCCGCAGAACTTTACACAGGGAAGGAGGCAATAGAAGTTAATGGAAGCTAACAACCTTATGAAGTATAAAATCAAGGTACAAAAGAGAGACGCAGGTTGGCGATGGTTGGTAAAGTCCGATAGAATAACATACCATTCTCCCTACTTTGCCACTTCTGAAGAAGCCGTTAAAAATGCAAAGGATTTCTTCAGTTCAAAGGACACTAAGAAAAATGTTAACTAGTGATCTCCCTACAGATTCTTTTAGAAGATATCTATTTCTAGGTCGTAGTGGATCGGGAAAATCTACTGCTGCTGCACAATGGAGAGGGGACTGTAAGAAATATTTGTTTAGTTTGGATGGTAGAGTAGCTAATCTCCGGCACTACCCCAATATAGAGTTCGATTCCTACAAATCTACCGATGGATTTAGTGCGATAGATCGTAAGATCGAATCTCTACAGAAAAGCTGCCCTTTCGAGGTAGTAATGTTCAGCGGTATATCAGGTTTGTTAGACTGCCTTATTCATGAGGCGATAACAACTTTGAAACTAAAGAACAGAAGACTTCACCAGATTGGGAATGTAGTAATACCTGATCTGGAGCACCATCTCTATGTATCAACAGCCGTCAACCATATACTATACAAAGGGCTGTTTACCTTACCTTGTGATGTCATATTGGAAGGACATATAGTCAATGCATATGATTCTCAAGGAAATATCACAGGAAATAAACTCCTATCTACAGATAAGTTAGCCGAAAAGATTCCTAGTTACTTCGATGAAGTATGGGAGTTTTACAAGACGTCTATGATTAAGGCACAACCCCCGGACTTCTTCGTTAACTTTTCTAGTTCTGTAGCAAGAACATCAAGAACCAACCTACCCCAAAGAATGAACATCACAAAAAGTTCACTTTGGGAAAAAATAAAGGAACAAAAGTAATGTCAGTATTAGGACAAATTAACATTGACGACATTGGAAAATACGATCCAGTTATACCTGGCTTCTATCTTTGTGAGGTGACGGAAGTAAAGCCGGCTGAAATCTCAAAGAGCAAGAAGTCCATGAACTACCCTTTCGTTATTACCATTATCGGTAATAACGAAAAAAAGAAGGATGCTGCTTGCGGTAAGCAAATTAAATATTACTGCAATTCCAGCATCGCAGAGAATATCCTTGATCTTGTAGCCTGTTGCACAGATAAAACTCGCAGCGGTATTCTTCAAGGTTTCCGAGATGCAGGGAAGACGACTATAGATCCTGAGAAAGATTTCGATCTTAATGCTCTCACGGGTAAAACCTTCTTTGCGAAGGTAAGAAACGAAGAATACGAGGGGAAAGTATACAATCGTATTGATGATGTATTCCCCCCCACGGAAGTCCCTTTCTAAACTTATAGGGAGCCTTCGGGCTCCCTTTTTTATACTATCATGGATTACGAAAAAATAAAAGGTTTACACACCATCCATTGGGCTGATCGAGTTGATGCCCACCAGGAGTTAGATGAATCTCCACATAGTTATCAAGTATCTATGAGACTAAGACGAATGTACCGTGCTTTACAGAAAGAACCAAAATTGAGGTACGCACGGACATTAACTGAAGCAATGAAATTATTAAAACTTCCCAAAGAAGAAAGAAGAAAAAAGTTAGAGGCTCTCGAGAAAGACGATGCAGACACTAAGAGGTTTCGGAAGAGAAGATTCCCGAATCATGGCGATATTCGATATCGCTGAACCAATTCAAATAAAATGCCAGGATGCTTTTGGAAATTATATCGGTGAACGTCTAAAAGGGTATGCACCTTTAGAAGATTTTTATAGGACGGCATATGTAAAGGAACCGATATTCCATTTATTCAGATATACCCCACCAGCCCAATATAAGAAACGATTAGAGGAATTACGACCTAGCAATAACTTTGCTGAAATACTACAAAAAGAAATAGAAGTTTTAGAACCTAACATTATTGTATCCTTTGGAGAACTAGCTCTTCAATATCTTACAGGATTGAAAGGTATCAGGAAGTATAGGGGGAGTATATTAAAAGTAGGTAGCATTCCATTGATACCTACGCTAGCACCACGAGATATAAATAAGATCTACCAGGACAGGGTATTGGTAGGACGTGACCTTTCTAAAGCCCACAGTTTTCGAGATGGAGTTCCCGTAGATTGTAATACTTATAGCGTATTACGGAGTTTCAGAACGGTCAATGATTATTTTGAAAGAAATAAAGATGCCCCATATGTTGTAACAGACATTGAAACTCACCACGGATTTATAACTTGCATGGGATTTTGTTGTAACGGTACTGAAGCCGTATCCATCCCTCTACTAGAAAAAAATCCTGATATGCCTTTCATATATAGACGCATCCAAAAGTTCCTGAATAGTAGCAAGTTAGTAAACCAAAACATCCACTACGATCAGCACTACAGTGAGAGGTATGGATTCCGATACCCTAATATTATAGGAGATACGATGCATCTTGGCGGCCTCCTATACGCTGAGTTCCCTAAAAATCTAGGTTTCTACAATTCAATATATACAAATATGCCTTACTTTAAAGATGAAGGAAAAGAGTTTGACCCTGCTAAGAGCAAGAAAGACCAGCTATACATATACAATGCTAAGGATTGCGCTAGTACTTGGCAGTGTTGGGACAAGATGACGAAGGAGTCTAAGGAACATCTTGACTTCTATTATGAAAATACCTATAAGTTCTACTTCCTGTACAAAAAGATAGTAGATCGAGGGATACGGGTTGATGAAACCCAGAGGGAAAAGCTCAAAGAAAAATACAATAAAATCCTACACTCATATAAATCTCAGCTAGGAAAGATCAACTATAATTCACCAAAGCAAATTGCCACATTGATATATGATGAGCTCCGACTCCCAAAGAGATATCATACTTCGCCATTAGGAAAGAAAACTCTGAGCACCGATGAATTAACTATTGAGTATTTTCTAGTGAATGTTATCGACGATATTAACGTCGCTAATATATTGAATGCTATCCTTTACGCTAGAAAAACACATAAGCTATTAACAGTCTTGGACTTTCAAGTGCATCCCGATGGCCGCCTTAGAACATCGTACAATCTTACGGGTACGACTTCAGGACGGACGTCTACAAGCCACTCGTTGGACTTTATACATACTGAAAATGGCAGAAAGAATCTCGGATTACCCCTACAAACAATACCTAAACAAGGGCATCGAATGTACGATGGGAATTATCTTGGAGGAGATATTAGATCCATCTTCGTTCCTTCTCAAGGGTATAGCTTTATTGCCGGGGATCTCTCTCAAGCAGAAGCTAGAGTTGTTGCCGTGCTTGCAGATGACCCGATATTTGATGGGGAGCGGTTAGATTGGACTTCAGAAGAATTAGAGAGCCGGAAAGGATTGAAAGATTTGTGTAGCATCCCTGACATACACACTATCACGGCATCACTAGTCCTTAATATCCCTACCTATTCCGTAACAAAATCACAACGAGAGTTTGTAGGGAAAAGAACAAGGCACGCAGCTAATTACGGTATGCAAGCAAGAACCTTAGCACAGAACTCGCAGATACCGTTGGTAAAAGCACAACAAGCGCTAGACAGCTTCCATAAAGTCTCACCAAATATCAAAAGTGTGTTCCATGCAGGTTGTGTAGAATTGTTACAGAATTGCAGGTACCTAGTAACACCTTATGGTCGTCGTAGAGATTTCTTTGGTAGGTTAGATGAAAGTACTTATAAGGTAGCGTATAGCTATATTCCTCAAAGCACAATCTCGGATCATACTAAACGTTCTGCTCTCTATACTTCGGATGATATCGAGTGGCTAGGGGAGTTCCATGACGGCTTGCTAGGGGAAGTCCCTAAAGGAAAAGAAGAAAAAGCTCTATACCTATTGAAAGAGAAGATGGAAGATTCGATTGATTTCTCTAAAGGTTCCTTTGTTAGGGATAAGAAATTAAAAATCCCTTGTGAATTATCCAAATCTAGCACCAATTGGAATGAACTAAAAGACTTTGAAAGTGAGTAAAGATGGGTTTTATCGAAGATTTTCACCGTTACACAAAAGAAGCAGAATCACCAACAAGTTATTTCCATTGGACAGCCGTTTCGATCTTATCGGCCACCTTACGGGACAATGTATATTTGAAGCTAGGGTTGCAGACGGTATACCCTAATCTATTTATCCTACTTCTAAGTAAGTCGTCCTCTAACACCCGTAAAGGAACACCATTGAAAATTGCGGGTTATTTGCTTAAGGAGCTAGGTAACACTCACGTTCTCACGGGTAGGAAGTCTTTTCAGGGTATCATAAAACGACTTTCTAACGTTCAGCAGAACGGCAAGAAAGTCGTCAAAGGCGGTTCGGCTATACTTATCAATGAAGAGCTTGCAGCGAATCTTGTACAAGACCCACAGCTAGGCGATACTCTCACCGACTGGTTTGACTATCATAAGACCTGGTCAAATATGTTATCTAGTCTCGAGACAGCTATGGAGATAAATAACGTATGCGTATCAATGTTGAGTGCCGCCAATGAGGCCAATGTTGACTCTCTGTACGACGGTAAGGCGATTATGGGCGGCCTTCTAGCGAGAACGCTGGTAGTTGCGGAACAGAAAAGACGTTTTAAAAACTCGTTAATGTATACAAAATTGGACTTTAACGACAAGAATCTATTACTTTATTTAGAAAAGGTAAGTCGGTTAAAAGGTCCAATGCAAATGTCTTCTAAAGCTAAAAGATCTTACGATGATTGGTATAACAGCGTAAGTGATGACGACTTAAGTGACTCAGGGATAGAAGGTCGAATAAGTACGATAATCCTAAAAGTCTCTATGTGCTATTCTCTCTCACAATCTTTAGATAAAACTATAACCGAAGCACACATAAAAGCAGCAATACAAGATTGCGTAGGCCTTATATCTAATGCTAGACAGATTATAATGGGAAGAGGAAAATCCGCCACTTCATCATCAGGACATAAGATTCTAATGCTACTGTATGAAGCAGAAGAATATTCTCTACCTAGTTCACAAATTATCCGCGATCTGTTTGGTGATCTCAGTTGGTTAGAGTTTACGGATATCCGCGAGAAGATGCGGAATGCTAATATAACTGAAGAGTACGAACAAAATGGAGATATATATCTTCGTCTTACTAGACAGACGATAGAACTCTTTAAGAAGAAATTAACAAAGAGTAAATAATCTTAGAAGTCGTTAGGATCTGCTTGAGGTCGAGGTTCAACTATTTCACTATGAACAATTCCCCCTTGACCATCCAGAACACCGGCTTCTTCTGGGACACCTTGTTCATCTATAAAGAACATCCTTGTTCCACGCATGCTAGCCCCTTTAAGCAGCTTACTAAACTCTTTCTTTATTTTAGGTGGTTTATTCTCCTTAGTTAAAAGACCTCTCATAACCTTAACCTTTTCAGGATCTGTTATGATTTTTTTAAGAAATTGCCTAACAGGGATACCTATTGCAAAAGGTGCAGCCACACCCCCTATGACACCTCCTGCCGCCGTACCGAAAGCCGCTAAAGCAACCGATCCCGTACTATAGAGACCTACCCTTAAAGCTGTATGATGAAAGCTACTTCGGAAGGCATCATCAAAGACAAAAGGAGCATCTTCAAGAAAGCTAAGCACATGCTGGATATTAGCAATCTCTTCGGGGGAATATACTAGTTGAACCGAAGGTGCTAATTTCTTAGGGTTGCTTATAACATCTTTTACTTTATTTATATCTATCTGGTTAGATGTTTGTGAGCTAGAGATAATATCATCAAATATAACTTGTCTTGCAAGAGGTAGATCTTTCTTTCCTATAGCTTTCACTGTAGCTCGGTGTGCAGCAGTACCGGTTCCAAAACGTGAAAGAACTTCTTCCCCTGGTGGAAGTCTCTTACCACCAAAAGATAATTCTTCTACCGCATTTTGAGTTGATTTAGGGAAATCCCTAAAGAAATCTTTTGAAAACTCATTCGCTGCAAACAGGTCTTTTTGTAATTCTCTAGGGGCTTCTCGATAGAAGATATCATCAAGAATTTTCACCATCTCTGTTAAGTAAGGAACACCCCTACGACCAATAGCCCCTTCTTGAATATCAGATAGTCCATCCGAGGTCAATTTGTTTATATATAATCCATCATGAACGTGCTTATTTGCAAATATCTGTGTTAGATTAGTTATTCTGCCTTCAAACAGGTTCCTAACAGAATCTGGGGTAAGGAAGTTCCCGAAAGCATTCTTGGTCGTTACCTGCGATCCTTCGAGCATTGCACTTTCTTTAGCAATAGACGGGGAACCTATCTCATATATTTCTTCCGCAACCTTATGGACATCTTCTAGGGGAGGTTTTCCTTCGGGATATACTTTTTCCAGGAACCTAGAAAATCTCTCGGGTTGGGTACCAGAAGTAATGTATTTACTAGTAGAGTCTCTACCCACATTCTTTAATATGTTCTCATTTACAGGAAATCCTACCGTCTCTGCAACCTGTTTGAAAACCTCGGGCGTCATAGGCGCTGATCGAATGGTTTGCATAATGTTCGAGGCGTCTGGTTGTAAAGTCCTTTTTGTATAGGTCTTTTGTTTCATTCGAGGTGATTTAGCTGATAAACCCCCTTTAATGCTAGGATCCCTTCTTATTGTTGGTTTACTTACAACTTTTGTCTGAGGGATCAAGGAATTTTTATTGAAAGGCTTTTTTAAATTTTCTATTACTTGGGCTTCCTTAGCAACATGATTGTATAGGTCAAGTAAGGTTGCATCCTCACTTAGATTAAGTCTAGTAACCCCAAGGTCTTGGTCAAGAAATAGGCCTTTATTTTGATTTATGGAATCCTTCGCTAAACTGTACAAGTGTTGAAGTTTTCTTAGTTCAGGTAACTTTCTCTCAAAGATGCTATATAAATCTTCACCTATCCTACCATCAACAGCATATTTTATAATATCTCCCGTATGTACCTCCGGGATATTATAGTGTTTTCGGACTGCCGCTATATCAGTTATATGTTTTGTTTCTGCGTCGATAGCTTTCGTTAATCCGGTTGGAACAGTTGTAGGCGCGAGTTCTCTAGGGGGTAGGAGTTCTTTTATCTGTGCCTCTACTTTAGACACACTATCCATCTTATCCTCTGTACTCATACTAAAGGCATTTTTCTTAAAAACACGAATCCGTTCATACAGTTCATTTAGTTTATAAACATCATTATCTGTAAAGGCTATTGGAACTTTAGGTTCCCAGACACGATGTCCACCATCCTTTCTTTGAATATATTTCGGGGCTGGGGGAGTTTTCGACCAAGCATCTCTGTGAAGTTGATGGGATGCTTCTGTAGCATCTTTTAAAGAATCCCGCAAAGCTAGTTTTAATTGATCCCCTGTTTCTTCTCTAGTCACCTTAGTCTGCCCAGGAACAGAAAAGGCTTCTTCTAAAGCACTGGGAACTTGTCTGGCAGATTTCTCAATAGATTCTTCAACCTGGTCTGAGAATAGAGCCCCTAAAAGTTTAGTAGAGATTCCAGGCCTACCTTTACCTTGTTGTACACCTATCTCAGGGTCAATACCCTTTTTCTTAAGAAAATCGAAAGATTCTTTTTGTTTAGGGGTAAACATCTTACCGTAAAGTAAACGTTTTGCTGCTTCCGTAGGTTTTTTCAATGATCGTGCAGCTCTACCAGCAACAGCCCCTGCTCCGGCGAACATGGCTTCATCAGACAATATATTCATTGCTTGAGTTCCAGGCGCGGAAGGGTTATCTCCCCAACTACTAAAAGTTTGGGGGTTTCCCAGGATATCGGGAAACATTTGTCTTAACCCTACCTCCGCACCGGTACCCAATGCAGTGCCGCCAAGAACCCCAGGAGGACCAGCTAAAATGCCCCCTCCAATAGCCCCAGCTGTAGGGGCTAAGCTAGCTAGAAAAGAAGTAAACCCAGAATAAGGGTCTTCTTCTACCATCTCCTCTTCAATCGGCATTAAAGAAGAAGGGTCTTGAAAGATACCTCTTGGTGGATTCTGTGGCATGTTACTCTCCTATAAGCTGATACTTCGGATTTTCTCGGACTCTCTCAATTCCTATCTCAAGTCTTTCAGGGGTTACTCTTTCCCCTCTTGAAGCAATACTTCTCGCTACTGTAAAACGGGTAACCGGAATTTTATTCCTAGGGATATTTTTCCCATAAATTTCTTCCCAAGCATCAGGGAAGGCATCGAAAGTTTGAGCTTCAGACACATTTCCTATAGAAGTGCTTAATCTATCTTTTAAGTAATTTCTGAGCTCTTGGAGTTTACCTTCAGCTAAGTAGCGAGGTAGACCGACCGTTAATAGAGCGTCCATACCAGCGTTAACGTCTGCATCAGAAACTCTATCATCCCCAGCAGCACGGACAAGACCTGGCACTAATAGTCGTTGTTGCTTCATATATTCGGTTACCTCAGAGGCTTTAAATAGAGCTTTTACACCTTCTCTTATAGAGACAATCCTGGACATAGCATTATTTTTAGGGAATGCCCCGGGATTCTCTTCAACAATCTTTTCGAGATGATCAATGATAGCTAAAGCGACAAAACTTTTTCTAATTTCAGTCCTATCTTCTTTTGTAACTGGACGATAGTTAAATGCTGCTAAGGTATTATTCGTAACATCAAAAGGATCAGATATATCTGGTGGGGAGGCTTTACCGGACATAACACTATCTGCGGAATTAAAGATATTCCGTTGGATATTCGGGTTATAAGTCTCGTAACTAGCATCCCTTTGCTTCTCTGCTCTTTTCAATTCTGAATTTGCTCTTTCTGATGGACGAAGACCTGCTTGAAATTCCGCCAGGTCTTTCTTGTCTTGTAGTTCTGCGGATTCATCGTCTAAATTATTTAGAGTTATATCAAGAATATCCCTAGTCTTTACATGCTGCCCCATCACAGGTACAGTCGGAGTTGATTCTATAATCGCATCTATACGTTCAACAGCTTCTGCTCTACCCTCAGTCCGATAGATATTTTCTAGCTCTGTAACATAATTACCTAGCACTGGATTAGATCTTTCAGCACTAGCTAATTCTGCTATTCTACTGGCTCTAGAATCTTCTTCCTCCCGCAAGGACTTTTGTCTGACTTGCCCAGGTTGACCAGTTTCTGCAAGATACTTAAGATGCCTAAGACCCATTGTTTGTAAAGGTACTTCTTGACCATCCACCATTACAACGGGATTCTCTTCAACGTTTTTTTGCAGAAATTGTATTGCAGCTTTTTCACCGTTAGAATAGTATATATTGGCTAATTCGGTATAGAAAGGTGTTAAGCTATCATGAGTTCGTTGTCCTGAAGTTAAACTGTCTAGTCTGCCTTGCCTCTGTTCTTCTATACGTTCTTGTTCTTTTGCTTCCCATTCCTTCTCGGATAATTCAACTCTACGCCTATCTAAATCTATTTGTCTATCTCTTATCTCCTTCTCTCTTTTGAAACGTTCTTCAGCTAATTTAAGTTCATGTTCTTGTAGATTCTTTAATTCTTGTCGTTCTATTCGCCTATCGAGGTAGTCCAATACAGGGTTATTTCTTTCCCGAGGGCTACCCCTGGATAGCCGTCTCAATCGTACACTTGAAACAGGTGGCATAATTATCTCCTATCGAGGTTTGCTTGAGCTATCAAATCATCTCCAGGACCTCTACCTGCAATGATATCTTTTTCTTTCTGTTTAAGAATAGCTTCAATAATACCCCTAGCACCCCCACCAAGACCTCCAACATGCTCTCGGACTTCCGTTCTATCAACCCCATAAGGTAAGGAGCTAAGGAAAGCATTTGAAGCTTGATTTTGTTGAAGCCTATTATTTCGATCCATATTTATAGCATCTAACCTATGCCCGAGTTCCTTCTCGCGCATATTACCTATCTGTTGTCCTCTGTAACCCTCAACGCCACCTCTTTGTAAAGCTGATATTGCACTGCTAGATAATCCTTGCTGTTGTGCTCTCTTGGCAATATCATTTTGAAGATTTACGGCACCTCTATTTATACGGTTAATACCAGCATTTCTAAACTGATCAACAGCTTGTTGTGCCCTGGGGGTATCGTCAAAGGTGTTAAAACGATTCATTAGGTTGGAACGTAAACCTAATGAATCTTCAGGGAGATTGATTTGCTCTTTCTGGGTTAAAGTATTAGAACTTTCAGATTCATTCAAAGCACCTACAATCCCAGCTAATCCAGGTAAAACAGCCTGATCAGCATTAAAATTCATGGTATTACCTAGAGCGCCCAGACCAAAACGAGAGATTGCATCTATTACGCGACCTAAGAAACCTCCTCCGTCTCCACCTAAAGTACCCCCAGGATTTCCAAGCATACTCCTAAATAATTGCGATTGAGAGTCCGCTAACCCACTTAAACCTCTACCTAACCCAAAAGCATCTGGCATAAAGGTGTTGCTACCACCTTGTCCACCAAAGGCTGTAGCAGTTCCACCGGTAG
>CAXXBX010000020.1:0-55000 GCA_964274945.1 Dehalococcoidia bacterium
GCATCCAGTACCATGTGCATTGCTCACGAGTCCCTTTGTACCTGATAGGTACAGTACCTTTGCTGTCAATTTATTGCCTCATCCTGTTTTATCACCCAATATGACAAGTTTCTTTCACTGAGAGCTGCTCCTGGCAAATGATTAATGTCAAAACTTTCTCAAAAGAAGAAACAACTCTAATGGCGGGTTACCATTGGTTGTGTTGTGAGAAAAATTCTTTCAGATGCAATACCCATAGATATCAAAAAGTACCAACAGTCTTCATGTGTAATGTTATGATGGAGAGTGGCAAACAGTATGATGAGGTGAGAATAAACACATTTTCACTCATGAAGAGAAGTTGTTGACTTCAACAAAATGAAAAAGTACTACTTGCACAAGGAATTGTAACAACCATTGGCAACACCTATAATATGTTCCACAAGATATGTGATGCCCTACAAAGGAGGCTCCAAAACATGCAAGTACATGATGGGTACACAGGCAGTTAGCAGGTGTACAGATTGTACAATCTGTGCACCCTTATTAGCAGTCATGTTGAACAACAAAAAGTTCATTCTGTTCAACAGTCACAGACAGACACAAAAAGTCTACTGCTTTCCCACATCCCTACTCCTCACAAGACTTTTGGATCTTTCAAGTTCATCCCTCGAACCTACTGTGAAGACTGTGTAGTGTTGCCATTTGTCGTCAGGTCTGATGGCACCGTCAATTCATTTGCCACTGTTTCGTCGTGGAAGTTGTCATGGATGGAATGTGTCTTGGTGACTGCGGATGTTTTTCAAGCAAATTCTGGGTAATGAAGACATCATTGCATTGCACTGTGAAGCAACTTGTTATATAATTGTAGTCAAGTAAAATACAGAGGAATGCAATGGTTTGCCAATATTGCTTTGTCAGGCATTATGTGAGAATGGCTCTGTTTAAGTATTCTAAAAAGAGTTTTCTATCAATATCACTATCTTAAAACATGATACACATGGTTTGTTAGTTATCATTGAAGTGCAGCAGCTGGTATTCTAAGGGTAGAGAATTTAGCACAAACTAGGATTCTAAAGAGATACTTGGTATTGAGGAAAGAGCTGATAGGTGTTGTTTTTCTCAATGATAATGATATGTCAGTGGCGAAAGAGGGGTTTGAAGTAGTGGATACCTGTTTGATATCGTGTGATCAAAACCCGAGTGAGAAGCAGATGGTTTTTGGATCCTTCTCTCTGAGATACATTTGACGATTGGCATATCTAATGTGGCCTGTCCCTTGTGATTCCTCAGCGTTGTAGCTTCTGTGGTAAAGCCTGTGTTGAGAATACTGAAAACTCCTCTTTTAGTCTTCTAGTTGGGTGTAGGTTGATTCATTGGATGTCGTACAAATAAAACAAATGAGTTCACTGACACCCTTCTTTGTGGACCTGTTACAGTGCAAATGCTGGTACGAATTAGTTGGTTTAAAATAGTTTATGTCAGATAGTCCTGTCTGTTGTATTAATCCTTGGTGATGACATGGTTGCAATAAACTTGCATGAGTTATTGGACCACAAGATATGTGGCAAGGGTGTGGCTTGGGTGGTCCTCGAGTAAGTGGAGAGTCCAAGAGGTAACTTAGGCAACTGTGTACGTACAATCAGTGGTCGCATTCTACTACTGCAAGACTTGACTTTTTATAATGATGTAGTGATATGTTCAGATGATTAGGGCAAAGATAGGATGTGACTTCCATGTTGGCAAGTCATGGAGGTCTTAAATGTAAGGTTGAGGTAGCGACTCGCGAATCAAGTTAAGTCTTTGATTGAATTCTTGTGTCGCTGTGGTAGTGTCCAGGTACTTGGGGTGTGGAATTGAGAAGCAACAAAGTCTCTGAATACAGAACTATACTCACACATAATTAGAAAGAGGTTTGCCATTGCTGTTGCTTTGTCAAAGAACACTAATTCCATGGGACAGCTACAATTTAGTCATTGTATGCATTACTGTGGTTGATGTTTGATGACATCATTCATTGCATTGTTTGAGGAAACATTTCTAGGCAGAAGACTATCAACCTATTACCAACTTCAATCAGATAATATACACACTCAACTCAGAAGTATAATACAGTCACATAAAGCCAACTGTTAATGTGTGAAACACACACATGCTAAGTCATGTAAAAAACTGATGCAAGACCCCTACATGATTTCTTGTAAAGCAGTCCATAGAGAAATAGAGGGTAACCAACTCAGAACACATGCATTTAGAATTGTTACGCATAACAGTTTTCGACAATAGAACTTTAATTGTTCGCTTCACTGAATAAACTGATTTATGAGAGTAGCAAGTTTCTGAGTTTTTTTAGAGTTTCTGCGATTGCTGTATTATTGACATAGACAATATTTAACAATATATCATGTTGTTTAGTATCAGTTAAAAAAACTATAATTGAGGTATTGCAATAGCATAAAAGCACCAAAGACATCTCTCCTCTCCTTGTCTCACCTATCCTCCTGCCTCTCTCCCATTAGCAGGCAAAGCCAATAATTACAGTCTGCCATCAAGCTTAATTACCTTAAACACATAGACTTTAGGGCTGAAAGTCTATGGAGAGCAGAAAGTGTGCGACATTCCGCCAGTTGTGTTGTACACAACTTGCAAGGCTAAAACAAGATTAATCAATAAGTAACAGAACGTCTAGCTTTAATGCATGTTCATTAACCTTGTGAAAGAAACAGCAACGTTTTGCCAAATAGAATGCTACAACATCACGTAAACCATCAAGGATGAAGATGTCAGCAGCTATCAACAAGTCACTATAATCAATAGCAGTAAACAAATAAGACAATAAATTTATAGTCTATAAATATCATACGATAGAGCCACAGAGTCAGGCAGTTCTGCTTTTGCTCCATAGATGAACTCCAGCACAACACGTAGACACAAGGGTGTCACACTGTGATGCAAAATAAATTCTGCAGTTTAGCCAAACAAAATACACATCTGATTTGCATCAAACCCCTGTAGCTGAATTTTCTGAGATGAACTTTCTACCCAACTACCACCAAACATGGCAGCAAAATATTGAGAACGTGCTGATAAAATGGCTCTGCAACAAGAGACAATGAAAAACAACTAATTGCTACGTTTCCTTGTAAAATAGAAAATCTCAGATGAAGGGGTACCGATGAACATGAAATTTGCAATCTTCAGCAATGATGACGACATCACTGGTTTCTTCATCACCGATCATCTCAATCATAACCTTTTCAAGTGGAATGGACTAAACAAAACAAAAAACATTCGAAACGCAACATATAAATCAGTAGGAACTTCCATGGTGTGCGTGCGTGAATGTTTGTGTGTGTGTGTGTGTGTGTGTGTGTGTGTGTGTGTGTGTGTGTGTGTGTGTGTGTGTGTGTGTGTGTGTGTGTGCTTCACCTGAAAATAGCCAACCGCATTAATCAATGTATGATCTTGTGCTTCAATCACTAGCTTATCCAAAGTCCCAGCTGATTCATCTCCATAAGCCCATCTACCAAACGATTCAACAGAAATCAATAACCATCGATGGTGCCCACCACACTACAACAAATACTACATTTAATTAATTAATGTTTTATACAGAACATAAAACTTAGCACTGATTATGCAAATATCCACTAGAGTAATCAATGATGTATCTAAATAAACAGCTTTCCATGCAGTTCTACAATAATACAGTTAAGCAACTCTTGGCAGCGTATCCTCACTCCAAATTCTCTCTCTTCGGATAACAGAAAAGCAAGACTCATCATGTTTAAACAAATACAACAATGGGTAGGACCACATTTCAGAAATCCTACCATGGTGTTCTATACTATTTTCAAGAATATATAAAACAAAATTAAAATTTATTTAGCAAAATACAACAGGTGTTTGATAACTATGGTACATGTGCCCATTAACGAATCATGCATAAAGATTACTCCATCACAAAAGACGGGTTATTTCAATTACATGCACATAATGTCAAGCATGCGCATATGTAGATGCATTGTAGTCAAGTATACTTCCGTGTACCACATACATATCAGTCCAACAAATGCAACCTATCCTACCGGGAATTTCCAAAACAGTACCCAGGGCAGCAATGCAAAAAATGGGATTTTTATGAAAGAAAATCTGTTCTCAATTAACATCTGGGAGGTTTGTAGGAACCTCTGTAAATTAGCATATGGACTTAAGCGCCACAGAGTACGCAAGTATAGGCCCATCTTGCTATGTCCTGCATACTTAGTCTTTATAAATGAGTGCCCGGACCTTGTCAGGCGTTTCTTTAGAGGTTCCTTCTTTAATCCACAGTGTAAGGCTGCTGCCTGATTGCCAAAACTTTATATACACTGTAGTATAGTAACGCACGTTACTAATACAGCCTCAAAATATTGATCAACTTTGGGCCGTAACGCCGAATTGCACACCACACTCTTGATTCTCATTAGTGCCACGGCCCATGAGCTGTAAATGAGAACAATTTCCAAAAGATCACCGACGATTCCCGGTACTATTACTTTCCTGCAATATATTGCAATCATTTAACTGCATGTAGATTTACTATTGTCTGTTGTAACTCCAAGTCTCATGCTCACACATCACAAGAAAACCATCTTCAACTGCCAAAGATTATATTCTTAGTCTTGTCCAAGCAATAAACCGAGGCTCAACACTAACCAAAGTACAATTGGGTACCAATTAATAAGTAACCTATTACAAACACGAATTAAATTAATTTAAACTTTTTATTACCATCGATATTTGTTTAATCTTACGCATAAAATAGATGAACAGCCAACAATCACTTGGACTAAATAGTTCCTAGTTCAAAGTTACTGCGTCTAGTAATTGCGCAACAGCACCTGAGTAGATTTTGCATGTCGGAACGTTGCAGCTCTTCATCACCACATGAGTACGACATCAATGACTCTCGTACGTGAGGTAATCTAGCTTTGAGAAACACTTTGTGTGCCGGGTAGTTGACTGACCTAGACGTTAGCTCCATGTCACTATGCTCTGAGCTTTCAAATAGCCTTCAGTTTCAATAACAAGAAACTAGACAAGTTGAAAAGTACAGTTGAATAAATCGTAACACAGTTTACTGCAAGAAATCCAAGCGAAGTCTTCTTAGAGCCTGTTCTTCTATACTCTCTAGGTGCGTCTTTAGTCTCACTGCCATTATCCGGGACACGAATAATTCTCGAAATCCCGGTACGTTAATTACCATGAAACGCGCTTAGGATGTTAGAATTATCGATAGCAAAAATTGGTAAGCATGTTCGCTTAATTAATCTTAAAAAGTAGCTACTAATTACCTGGGTTTAGCTTAAATTTAGAATAATCAACCTACTCTTTTCCCTCTAATGTACACTACCTAGCTGGTGCTCATATATACAATCCTAGATGCTACAAATGTACTTACACGAAAAGCAATATGCATTTAATTATGATAGTTTCTATGTTTACTTTACGGCATTGAATGATAAAAATACCATGCATGCAATCAGCAAAACCCAACTTTGCTGGATGCTACTGGAAAGAAGAAAAAGCCTCAGAGGAAAAGCAACGTCATTTCTTGTCTATTTCATTTCTATTTAATCACTGGCGTAGCGTCGGGGGCTAGTAGGGGGTTCATGCAAACAGTTTCAGCGTGTCAAAAGGTTAACCTAATTAATTAATGCGCTATATGTACAGTCTCAGACCAGCCATAGGGGAGTGGTCTGGCTTTGCGAGACAAACCTTTAATTTTCTAGTGATATTCAGACTGCGAAAGATAGTCTTGCAGACGTACGTATTCCAGAGTATCTTAGCCAGAAATACTCATACTCATGAAAACGTACTTGGTCATACATGATACAGTACCAGTCTCCTCAACTTACCTGATTACTGAAATTAAATATCATTTTCTCGCTTGCGTAGGCTCAAAGCGTAGTTGAAGAGCGCCGTGGACCGAGAGCATCATCACCACTTTTAATTAATTAACTATGGAAAAAGGTTGAGAGTTGGAGGCAGAAATTGACGAGATTGCATGTTGACAAATATTGTTTGGTAGAAGCGAACACGACAGGCTACTAATAAATTAAAACTATTCACTTATACATAAAGGTTGGTTATACTCAAACCAAGAAGACGTAGACTAAAATACTTTCAACGTGTATCACAACACTAGGCAACCCAGTCTATAGCTAATTAGCTAAGCAACATGATAATGCATCATTTTCAATAACAATTCAAGATTTCGGTAGTCCTGCCATTCAGGAAGGTCTACCCTACGTGCACAACATCCCTACAAAGCGTGTGATATATCAGTAAATGAAATTGTGCCTAGATTACTTATCATTCAGAATTAAGGTCTCTTTTGCTATAGTTCACTATGTAACTACCAGTCAATCAGTATAAATCATGATCAAGTTGTTTCCATGCAGTCTTGGTCATCCTGTTTATGACTAGCTCTGTAAGTGGCAACACTGCTGTCAAATGTATTTGCCACGTGATTGCAGACATCTTTCAGTTGGCTGAGGCCGTCTCTGAGGAGATCCACAGCAAGCTTGCCCTCACTTCCCTGAATCCTCAAATTAATTTTTCTCTCTGAAGGATGAGGCACTGCGTATCCACAAAACTCTGTTTCAGGGTTCTTCATGATCACGTGACGCAACGCATTTCCCAATGTGTGGTCTTCTCCGTTCAAGACAAAAGTCATACACGACTCGTCTTCTGGAATATCAGTCTGTAAAACGTCTAAACGTTTTAACGTCTCGAAGATCTTAGCTGCCTCTGCGGATTTCTTTTGTGAGGACATCAGACTGCTGTGTTAGCGCGCGCTAAAATGGTTGTTTTGCAGACGTGTGTCATAGACGTCTAACCGCGTTTATTATTCTACCAGCGGAGGGACCCTTGACGCAGGAAACTCGCCAGTCTGCAACTTTACACAATCTGTGGTTCCCGTATATTGCAGACCCAGCTTTGGTCAAAACCAGACAAACGTTGCCAACAGTAGAATCGGAGGCGTCAACTCACAGGTTCGTCATGCAAACTTTCTTTTTGTTGGCGCCACAGTCATTAATATCAATATACCGTAGTTGATCTAAATCTATGTAGTCTAGAGTTGAAAATTGCGGATTATCTAGACAACACCGAGCAGAGGCGTAAATAGACGTTCAGTCATGGATCAGAGGGTTTTCCAAATAATAACTGGCCGCGTACACACAATCACATGAACCTATATGATATCACTATCAGTGTTCGTCAAATCGCTACACCTGCTAGTTGTCCCTGGGCTACTATGTACCCATGTGTTGGTAGCCGGGAAAATGTTAGGTTGCTCGTCATAAAAGTGCAGAAGCTGCTTAATTTACTAGCCAATTAAAATAGCCAAAATATTTTGGGTATTAAGAATTTATGTCTAATTGTATCCATAATGACATCTACATATGTTGCTGCCTTTAATTTTAATAATAAGAAAAGCACATAGACTACCAATTTTGAAATTTAGACTAAGAATTGAGATGATCTAAAATAGCTGTTACTGCTCAGTGACTGCAAGAGGTGTTATGCTCTAAGCCTTAGCAGCTAGTTTGCAATATGCAAGATAATGCAATATGCAAGATAAAGGTAGACCTAACTACTGTCTGATCCATCAGACCCGCCACTACTTTTCACATTTGTTTTCTTTGTGGGAAGACGATGGCCATGAATGTGTCGCCAACCAGTTGACCCAAGAATCCAAGCATTTATGGCGGGATCAGGGTCAAACTTCCGAAATTCTGCGTTCACATTCAGCAGTGCTGGGACTCATAGTGAGCATGATGTGCACAAGGTGCAGAATATTCGAGAGGTCACCGTCAGGGTTGCTGAATTCACCTTTCAATAGATCAGTGTAGACTGAAAGTATAGGAGAGGTTCGAAGTGAGACTACACGGCGTTTCAGTTTCCGGTGGAATCCCCCACTCACTGCGAACACTTTCCACATTGCAGCTGGCATTTTTCATTGCTAACTCAAAAGCTTTAACTAAACCGCTGATGTCGTCATGACCAAAGCTCTTTCTCTCGGTTTCATCGTATGGCCATTTCTTAAAGTTTAATGCTGCGAAATGTGACAAGGTTGGATTTTTGAAGCAACCAAAGTGCATTTTCAGATATGACAAAGCACCCTTCACAAACTTCTCTGCGTCGTCATCTAAGTCGACAGTGGTAACAGTGTTAGCATGGATGCCACCTCTGGTTGATCGCCGAGAACTAAGTTGCAAAGTACCATATGTGTTCTCATGTGCATTGAACATAGCATTGAACTTCTTACGATAATCTCCACATTGCTGTAGAAGGTCTGATAAAGCATCAATGCAATCATCAATAATGATTGGCACTTCAATTAAAACAATGTCGTTCTGTTGGAATTTACTTGAGACTTTAGTCACAATCGCAAGAAAATCTAGCATCATGTGAATCCAAAAGATAAAACGGAGACTCAAGATGGTATCTAATATACTTCGAGCTCTAGACTTCTCTTCGCTACTGTTTCCGGCGCCAACAGCCATATGCTCCAGGTGGGCAGCTAAAGATGACAAGTTCTGCAGGATTGCTTTGAGAGCCCGCTCTTTACTAGCAACCCACCTAACTTGCTTGATATCAGAAAAGGACTTGAGCTCTTCGTCAAGAGTAGATGCAGCTTGTTTCAGCTCTCGTTGCCGTTTAGGTGAATACCGATATATTTTGAAAATTTCCTTAATACTTGCTTCAAACTCTGCAAGATATGGAACCGCTTTAACTGCATCAAGAATGCCAAGCTCTAGTTTGTGAGCAACACAGTGAATTACAACGGCGCAAGGATAGTCTCTGACCAGCTTTGCTTTGACATCGTTGCGATCACCCATCATGACAGCAGCACCATCGAAATTTCCGCAAACAATGTTGGCCCCATGCGTACAGAGCCTGAGGGTATCCTCGGGTTGTTCACTAATAACTCTTCGCAAACCATCCTTTAGCGCTGTATATACTCCATCTGCGTGAGCGTGTTCCAACTCTATCAACGCAGCCAACCTAGTCACTGGTCGACCAGTCGTAAGATCAATGTAGCGAACCATGACAACCTCCTGTTCCACTACAGTCAAATCTGTTGATCCATCACAAATCACGGAGAGATAGCGACACTGCTTTAAATCATCAGCAGTCTTGCACCTTAGGTCATCAGCAATATACTTCGTGAACAAGGCTGCAGACTTATCGCGCAGATAGTTTTTACCTAGATCAACATCATTGGCCTGCTGTACCTCACAAATGTACTCATAGTCAAGAAAAGGCTTGAATTTCTTTGCAACAGCGTATGCTGTGCGAAACAAATACTGATAATGTTGCCGTTCTTTGCTATGAAGAGAAAGAAGGCCAGCTTCGATCTTTGTAATCTCGACGTTCACTGGTCCTGTTCGCATTTCTTCAGCACGTACACATGCAATATGCTGTCTTGACAAGTTGTGTTTCTTGATGGGATCTATTCTAGAGTTCGTTGAGCCAATAAAAAATGCACTACGTTTGTCGGCAATGAGTGGATTGTTTACACAGACTCTACATTGCATAAAATCAGGACGAACGCTGCCGTCATTGTACTTTTCTTCCACGCATATTTGTAACCAAGGGTAATGATTTCTCCATGTCGAAACAAACTTTTTCTGTCGCTTTACAGCATCATATTTAACATCATATTTGCCTTTCATAGTTGGCAAAAGAGAACACCCTGATGTTAATAATCACAATGCTGTTGTAGTTGCTGTTGTTGTTGTTGTTGTTGTTGCCTGTGTTATTGCCGTAGGCGAGGTTGCTAGTAATTGCAATTTCTGGTCATGTAGAGCATGGCTACTTTCATCAAGTGATGAGATGGAGTGTTCAGGTGATGGAATCTTCACATGAGATTGTTCTGTTTCTAGTCCTGCAAAGCCAAACAAAGTTTGTTGCTTTGTCTTTTTTGAAACTGGATGAGAAGATTTATTTCTTGCTGAGAGGCGTTTCCTTGGTTTAGCAAAGGACTCGGTCGTTGACTTTCCTTTGGTTCCAGTTGAGACTGTCATTGGGATGACCAAAGGCACAAAATGGTTTGGACTGGGTGAGTTGCCCGCCGACATTGTCATGCAAGACCACATGATTATTGCGGGGATTTGTTCCTGCTGCAGTTCTTGTTGCATTAGCTGACGAGGATAAAATGTAGCATTCATGAAAGCATGGAAGGCGAAGCGAAACTTTGTTGGGTAGACAGAGCGTACTGGGCGTCCAAAGTCAGTAGCCAAGCCAGCTAATTCAAGCATGCCACACCAAGTACCCAACTTTGAACATAATCTCACTTCTGCTTCTAGGACAACAATGTATGAATCACGAAGAGAAGACTTTTGCATCAGCAATGAGGAAAACGTGTGGCTTGGTCCATCGCCAAGAGTTTGGGAAAGTAGACCTACACATTGACCGTCACCACTGGCTTGACGCGCATGGCCTAGAAACAGATCAGCATAGTGCTCGACGTTGTCATCTACCTCTGTCATCACAGCAGCACGAAGTTGGTCATGGTGGTCCTCTTTGCCATAAGCTAGAAAGCTTGCAGCCCGAAAGAGACAGTTACCATCTCCTAGCACTTTCACTGTTACTGAATCGTCAGGAGCATCCTTTGGCAGTAACTGAGTAGCAACATGATCAATTTCAAAGCTACCAATGGTGGGCGTTGAAAACAAAAAATCAGCCATACCGCACTACTAACATTCGTGTTGAGCTTGCTGAACATTAACAACTACTACTTCTAATCCTAGTGCTAGAAACTGTGTTCTTATATAGATTGTGTACTTGGCATAGACCATCTGGATCATTATCTCTCCATGCCCCATACTCAGTGCATACCCTAGACTCTAGTCATCCGGTTGAGTCACAGTCATCATCCGGTTGAGTCATCCACATGAGGGAGCATCATGGGTCTACATGTGATATCAGGTTGCCTATTATATAATTGTAATCTGGTGGGTGATAATTACTAGGAGCTTTTCTTGTAACGTAATGTTAGTTACACAGTCTCAAGTAAGAAGAACAAAACCAACCAAGAGCAGAGAATGGCAAATACTCATAAAACAAAGGACTATGTTTCAGCTGTGGAACTTACAATACTTGCTCTACTTACTAACCACAACCATTAAGCTCACAAGAGGAAACCATTAATTTGAAGTCACGTCAGCTTCTAGGAATCTGACCTTGCTGTCTTGGGAGCTGTACAGTGTATTTACAGTAAGAACCAGTTTGTGACTGCGAACAAATCAAACGTTTTATGTTATCTACAGGATTTATCTACATGCCCTCTACAATGACTTATCAATATCTAGAAAAGTAGGAGAAATGTGCTTGCTGACAGCAACTGTTGACAGCAGTAATTAAGCCACTGGGTAGGCGTTTTCATAAATGAATGCCACCTGCTAAGGCTATTTGCCCGTAAGTTGTTGTTACTTGTTGCCCCATGGCCTACTTAGACCAGTATCGCAATTGTTACTGAGAACAATAGATGCTTTTAGTATTCACACCCTTCACCCTTGCTGATTACAAAGAAACGAAGATAGAACAACACGACTACTAACTAGACCTTTAGGAAAAAACAGTATGACGCTTTATCGACAACAGAAACTATTGGATCTTAGCAAAGAACAGCTATGTTGCCCAAACATTGCGTAGTTGTCTCGGGCTACCTGCAGATGCATTTTTGGTTGCCCATCCAATAGATGTGGTTGTCCGGAGCGCCCGGGCTACCAATTTGACGAACAGTGACTATGAGTGTATACATGAGTTAATTAGATCAAGAATCTAGCGCAATGCCGAGGTAGTTAATTAAACTGACCTCTGATTGCTCAGAAAGAGAAAAGAGTACGCAAGGCACATGGAATCCTCCATTCAGCGACGGAGAGTAGGACAGCCAACTGGAAGACTCTAGTCAAGCAGTGATAGCTGTCAGGGCCTAGATTATAAGCACGCTATACTCCTCTTCATCCAACTTAGATCTCTTTTTTGGTTTATCAGACACATCTACTGAGGAGAGATTTCCGGGCAGCGTGGAAACAAGCCTATCTAGCTCTGGCAAGACTTCTACTGTTAGACCACAAAAACTGGACAGAATTTAAATATGTATCCTAATTAATAGAAGAACGAGCAATCCCCTTTTTGTTACCTAGGTTCCCTCCTTAGTTTAAATTAATATGGAGTTTAACTAACCAGTTAAACGTAGTTGAATTCGCCTGGAGATGCGCTGCTGACTCACGAGGGGCCTGCGTTGAACGGAGCATGCGCATCGCCAGCGACTATCCGGCACGCCACAGCGCAGCAAGCGTCCCAGAGCACGTGTGTTTTGTTTCGTTTTGTTCATGGCAGACGGCGAGTAGTCAAAAGGGAGAATATCAACAGAGCAAGTTAGCTCTCGCGACGGAGACAGCCAGCGCCGCTGGATTCACCACTGGCAGGTCGCCTGCTCAAGAAACAGCAGGTAGATGACTCGGCCTTTTTTCCGCGGTTGCGAGTCATCTCAATTTCGCGTGCTGTTTCTGCCGTCGCGGTGATTTCGCGCGTTTTTTATGCCACGTGATCGCGTATATCCGGGAGAGGATATCGCGCGCGAGCGGGTGGCGCACAGCGCGCGACAGCGTACCTGTTTGTAGCGAAGATATTTGTCGCAGCGGTTGCAGTGTATAGGGCGTATGAGCAGCTAGCTGGTTGCAATGAGATAGGCGTAGCTGCTGTGGGCTTTGGCGTGTCAAGGGTGGCGCTGATGCAAACAAGCACATTGCGAGAAGTCGAGAATGCTGCATGGCTGTGCTAGTTCACCTCGGTTTACGCGCGAGCGAGCAGTCTCCGTGTCGGTTTCTCTTGGATGGCAGAGCAACATCACACTGCAGCCTCAGATGACGTCCAGGGTGGGCATGTGCTGTCTAATCAGCAGCTACAGGGGCTGATGACCGAAGCGGCGAGAAAGGCGGTCGCGGAGTTTGCGCGGGGTACTCAACGCGTCATCACTCGGGGCGGGGCGTCTTTATTGTTCATGTAGCCGTCTGTCCGACGTAGTCAAATACTGCATGTTTGTCGAGAGTAATTTGCCAGTCGAACGTTTAGCCAGCGCCTAGGACTTGTATAGCTTGCATGAGAGAGTGGTCAGAAGTGTCAGTTATGGTGGGTGCATGCGTTAGTGTCGGCATGGTTAATTTACTGAAAAAAATGGCCGTTGCGTGACGGCCACGTGGCCGGCAGTACAGTCATTGGTGAAGGCGTTGCATGATCCGGGATGGCAGGTTTCCGGACGGCCTGTGGAGCGGCTCGGGAGACAGGGAGCCATCAGCGGCGGACGACTGTACGTATACTATATGTGTATAGGTAGCTAAAAAAATAGGTGTCATGTACTGAGCGGTGATGTCAGGGCTGAGTGGCTATTGTGAAACCAACCGCGGTGGTTAGCACAGGGCCAGCGGTATTCGGGGTTGGCATTAACAAGATCAGCAGGCGGTCCCAATCTGTGGCGGGACGGCTGGTCCAGGTCTGGCGCAGGTCGGTGCTAGTCAGGTTAGCTCACGCACGATCAGCAGGCGGTCCCAGTCTGTGACGGGACGGCTGGTCCAGGCCGGGGCAGGGCCGGCACTAGTCAGGTTTGCTCACGCAGTGTCAGCAGGCGGTCTCCTTTGTGTGGAGGGACGACTGGTCCAGGTCTGGCGCAGGGCCGGTGGTAGTCATTTTGGCTCGCGCACGATCAGCAGGCGGTCTCATTCTGTGGCGGGACGGCCGGGGCAGGGCCGGCACTGGTCAGGTTTGCTCACACAGGATCAGCAGGCGGTCCCCGTTGTGTGGCGGGACGGCTGGTCCAGGCCGAGGCAGGGCCGGCACTAGTCAGGTTTTGCTCACGCAGGATCAGCAGGCGGTCCCCTTTGTGTGGCGGGGCGGCTGGTCCAGGGCTGGTGCTAGTCAGGTTGGCTCACGCACGACCAGCAGGCGTCCAATTCTGTGGCAGGACGGCTGGTCCAGGCCGGGGCAGGGCCGGCACTAGTCAGGTTTGCTCACACAGGATCAGCAGGCGGTCCCCGTTGTGTGGCGGGAGGGCTGGTCCAGACCGGGGCAGGGCCGTCGCTAGTCAGGTTTGCTCGCGCACGATCAGCAGGCGGTTCCCTTTGTGTGGCGGGACGGCTGGTCCAGGGCTGGTGCTAGTCAGGTTGGCTCACGCACGACCAGCAGGCGGTCCAATTCTGTGGCAGGACGGCTGGTCCAGGCCGGGGCAGGGCCGGCACTAGACACGTTTGCTCACACAGGATCAGCGGGCGGTCCCCTCTGTGTGGCGGGACGGCTGGTCCAGGGCTGGTGCCAGTCAGGTTGGCTCACGCACGATCAGCAGGCGGACCCATTCTGTGGCGGGACGGCTGGTCCAGGTCTGGTAGCGACTGGCGAATATGTCATTGCACCAACATGCAGGTTGCACGTATGTTGAGACGATATGCAGATAGCATAGCTCTCGATTTCGCAGAGGGGTTTGTGCTGTACGCACCGAGCGTGAATGGCTATTCGTGCGCGATGTCGTAGATTGACTGGAGGTCTGTATGCAGCGGTGTTCCTTTTGCGTGCGTACAGGGGGGATGGAATGGGTGAAGCCATTCGTTTGCACGTCTACTTGTGCGCAGGAAGCGGTCGCCACCGTGCCCGGTAAGGGCAGGTGATCATGGAAATTTTTATCCAGGGACAGGCGAGGTCCCGGATGGCCTTGAGGGCGGGTATCTGTATAGCGCAGGTTCCGTTCGTACACCGTATGTAGTAAATCGAGCTCCGCAGAGCAGACAGGGTAAAGCGACTGGGCTGGTAGCTTTTGCGGAATTGTCGGCAGACGGGGGCGCAGTGCCAGCAGTGGTCTTCAAAAAAAGGAAAGTGCATATGTAGAGATGGCGACGCCGCTTGTGGCTGTAGCGGGCCGTCGGCCATATAAGCGGAGAAGCACATACATGCATATGGCGAGTTTTACAGACAGGCATGTCGTACGTAATTAGCAAAAATAGCCTTAATGACCAACGGGAAATGCAAACGCATGACGACTGTAATGACGGTTATGCCATACTGCGGAGCCATCGGCGGATGGTGGGCGCTGGACCAGTGACGGTCAGCGAATGGGCCAGGCGGTAAGCCACGGCACCGTCTACGGATGGTCGATGCGGGACTAGGCGGCGATTGTGCCGTTGGCGGCGCTGGCAGTCTGTGGATGCAAAGGTGGGCGTCCACGTTGAGCATAGTGGCGCGAGGGCGGCGTGGAGGACACGCGTTGCACGAATGGCTAGTAGCATGCGGAGCACACTTCCTTGGCTTGCGTGTGTCGAGGCTGGTCTGTGTGCGTGGTCAGCGGCGACGGCGATAGATCACATGCAAATGCTCACGGACGAGGTGCAGGAGCGGACGCGTCCGGTCGTTGGGAGAGACGGCTGCGCCTCGCCGGGGCGCGCCGTTCTTTCTAGGCGAGTTGTTTTTCGCCTATGCCTGAGAAATGGTTCATGCGAACCCAAGCGGGAGAGTGGAGATGACAGCTCTGCTGCCAGACAGTGTCGAGTTGCGACGACTCGACGATGGCGCTCCGCAGGGGGATGTGCGCGTCAGGTGGCGCTAAACCTCGTTGGGCTCTGCTTTGCTGCAGGCACGGCCATAATCGCTGAGAAGCATCTCAACAGGGTGATAATACCTGCGGCTGATCGACACCAGATTTGCGAGGTGCGTGGAGGAGAAACCTTCTCCATGTATAAATATTCGTTGGGCTTTGCTGGCCCGCTGTCGCGAGCTGGAGCTTTGTCGTGTAGACTGTGCCTGGAAACTGACCATTCAACCGAAGAATGTGCTCTGTCGATGCGGCGTCGCGGTGGAGCTCGCACGTCGCTCTTACTCCGGTGCGATTTCTCACCGTGTTTTGCGGCGGTGCCCAGGCGGAGTGCCGCTGTGTCGTGGGTAGAACCTGTGTTCGTGTAATGGGGCACCATTGTGCACTTACATCACGCGTGTGGCACATGCAGAGTGCGGGGCCGGAGGCTGCGCGGGAGGGGCGCCGCTACTACCGTAAAAAAAGAGAGGTCAAAGTCACAGACCGGAGGGTAAACGAATAGCTGCCCGTCTTGGGGGCTGGTGGCGTTTGGGGCTGAATTGGCGACGAGTGGTTGCGGTGTGTTTGCGTGCGGGGTGGCCCGCTCGCTGCTCCAGACTTGCGGCGGTTGGCCGCCTTCCCTCAATAGCAACGCAGTCGGATGCGTCTGGCTTGTGGGCAGTGCAGGACAATTCATAAGTTTAGCTGCATTGCATGGCTCACATCTTGGGTTGGAGTTCTCATTGCGCCCGGGGAGATGTTCCCGGTGGCGTTGACCGTGGTTGTTTTTGGAAGCAGGCTGCGCGGCCGGTTTTACGTTCAGTTTGAGTTGGACGGCGGCGCGCAGTCCGTGCGGGAGCGCGGAACGCAGTCGCTGACGCGGTGTCGCAAAACCGGGTGGACTGTTCATTGGTTGTTTGGTTCATTTCTTGACCCGGCTCCGCGTTCAGTGGCGCCAAACGTGGCGGCGTTGATATGCGACATCAACTGGACGTCGGACTGCTGGAACGATTGGTTTATTGCTTGTTTGGCGCTGGGGTTAGCCTCGTTTACGTTGCGTGCATACCAATCAGGGTACTCACGGTATCAACAGTCTGCGAGCGAACCAGTGTCGCACCAATCTGAATCCCGACATCTGAACGGGCTCTATGCTTGTTAGTGGCGTTCCTAGCGGACGAGGGTATCGCGCACTCTACCCCCAAAATGCCCTGTTAGCGGTGCTCCATGTTGGCATTCGGCACGGTTTAGAAAACCCTTCTTGCAGTCCTCGCCGCTGTTGGTGTACTGGTCTTACGAGGCATTACGCGGTCGACGGCAGGTCCCAAATGGCGGCAGCGATTACCAATCACTCCAGATGTGTACTGCTCAGACTGACAGACCACTGGGCCCCAAGAGTGGACAAGCATGACGTGGTGATGCTTTGGCCTGATGTTGGTTGTGTTTTTTTTGGTTTTCTGCGCGCGGGCGAAGTTACAGTACTGGACAGTTTGTACCGGCCGTTGAATCGTCGGTTCATGTGACAGTTAGTGATGTTGCGATGGACTTCCTCTCGAACCCGTCTCTCTTGAGAGTTAGGCTCATGCAATAAAAAATTTGACCCTTTCCGGCAGGGTGTGGATATCCATCTCCGAAGGAGGGGTACCGCTTTATGTCCTGTTACGGCAATGCTAGTATACCTTGCCCGACGAGGTCGAAAGGCAGACCCGTTGTTTTCTGTGCTCTGAAGGCCTCTGTCTATGCAACGACTTGTCAAAAAATGTGCGGGCGGCACTAGAAGCCGGGGGTTTGTGTCCGGTTACTCGAGGCACAGCTTTAGGATTGAAGCCGCAGTCACCTGTAGAACTGACTCCACGATCCAGACACTGGCGAGGTGGAGGAGCAAGGTTTGCAAGCGCGGCATAAAATCTTGTGGCCAAGATTCTAGCGGCATACTCTCAGTCGTTAGTAGCTTCTCGCCAGAGACGGAGCGATGACAAGTTTGACAAGTTTGCCGAAGACATGGCGGTAGCATGCGTGCTTTCTACCCGGCGACTAGTTGTACAGTGTACTTGCGTGCATGGTTGCTTTCGTACTGGCGTGTATTATAGACACATGCTCACTAGACAGTGACAAGGCACTCACTCCCTGACAGCTAAGCGGCGGTACGTAGCTGAATGAGTCCTGGAGAGGTAGGTCCTGGAGAAGCGGGTCCGGCTTGGGTGTGGGGCGACCTCGCCGTTGGGCGCAGTCGCCTTCCTTGTGGGCCGGAGTCCGGTCTGAAGTCCCGGATCCGCGCCGGACGTCGGTTCTCCTGGACCATGATGGGCTAGGCCGGGCTCCGCCCACTCTCCACGGCCACGCCTTTATTATGCAGGCTGGCTCAGGTAAGTGGTCGCATCAAGTCGGCAAGATGAACATCACTGGAAAACTGACGGAGGTAAGAGTTCAACTGGGCAATATTGTTACTTGAACATTTCTTACCTATTTAAGTTAGTTGGTAATAAGTTTCTCAACGGAAAGTTTTGTGTTGTTCTCTTGCCAGCAGCAATGTTAGCTAGGGCAATAGGTTAACAACAGTTCTTTCAGCCAGACGATTACTTTATTGTGTCTTTACATAGTTCAAGAGACTGAAGCCACGATCGAATTTGCCTTTACGCTGTCTGGAGCAAGACAGCACAAGAGCAATGCCAGTTTTGTTACTTAATTAATTCACTGAATGCGTGGTGTCTCAAAGTACTTTACAGCATTTATTCCGAAGTTCTGATTGTACAATGTTTACAGCACTGACAGCCTCTGCGGAAAGACAAGTTTCAGGAAAGGCAATGAGGTTAGATGACGCTGAGGGTGAATACATGACTCTTGTGAAATGCCACAAACTACCATGGCTGTCTCTTAGTGATTAATTACTTCAGCCAAGCCATGCACTAGTCAAATACTTTGAGGAAGAGAAATCGGACATGAGAACTCAACGGAGAGTTTGAAAGATGGCTACAGCAATTTATGATCAAATCTCAAATCCTGAGTTTTACCTTTTTATCGGTTTTCGAGGGAGCCAGTGTCTGAACTTGGGCTAATGCATATTGTCATCTTTAGTTCAAAACTGGACACCAGCTGCTGCCAAATCTTGGCACTGAGAAGAACATTTGTAGACTGCGTTGGGAAAACAAAGAAACTATGTAGATGACGGAATTTAGTGTTCCATCCTGGAAACTGTGAGTCTGCATGGCCGGCGGGAAAGCCTTTGAGACGTTGTACTAGCAGAAACTAAGGATCATGCACTAGTAATGCCGTCGTGAGACCTTACCAAAGCTTTAGCAGCAGTGTATAATTACTAGTAGCTCCAGCAAATAATTGCCGGCTTGACCAAATTTTCAGAACTTGTGGGTAGAAAAGTTTTGGAAAAAGATGTTCCAATTATTTGTGATAAATTTCATCAAAATCAATTAATTAATTGGGATTTGCTGCAGAACAACTAACATATCGATAATTCGTTTGATGAAATTCTGGAAATATTGCATCCAACGGCGCTGTGCTAAAGAATTTAGAAAACGCTGCTCCGTAAAACAAGATTCTTTCACTGAACGAGTCTTCGCTCCTTCCCACGTTTAGGCTATACCTGCTATAGTAGTAAACGTTACCTCTATTTTCTAATTATATTCTGGTACTGTAGACTCTCTCCCCCTCCGTCATGCTTTCGGCGAAAAAGGGAGTAGGACAGGAAGAGGGGGTTTGGCTACACGTTACTACCAGATAGTCATTTGGAACAACGAGGCTGTGTAACTGAAAGGCCGGGGGCCTTGAGAAACGGTTTTTTGAGAAACACCTATTTGCATTGAGGTGTTGAACGTCGCCTTCGTGGCGATATCGATTGGCCCAGCAGTTAGGGCGTGTTCACACACTCAGAGGCTAACAATACCGTTATGTTTGAGAGACACATCAGCCTAGCTTCTAGCTAATTAAGCTCAATTGTAGTTATAAAAAATATAGTTGGAACGTGTTTAACTATTTATTTAAATTGGTTTTAATTAAATAGTTAATTATTATAGCAGTATTTAATGAAGAAGCAGTCTAGTGCCAGAGCCCTCCCTAAATCCTCGGCTGCTGACCACCTTGAATTTATGTGGGTTGTCAGACATCAACTAGCTATTCAATACCTCTTGAAAGCATGCAAAGACAACATCACATGGACTGGCGCGCTAATTAACACCAGCAATAACAATAAGCGCATGCGCTGCATTCCATTGTTCGTCCTTTGTTAATGGTCTCGTCGTCCCGCCACAGAGGCATTACTGTAACCCTTGGTATAATCATAAAAATTGGTACGTCTAATCAGTTAATAGTAAGCACATATAATTGATCAGTCCATGTATGCAGAGACGGATTTCGAAAAGTAACGGAACTGGGTCAATTTCAATTTTGTGTTTGACACCTGACCTGTGACGCCTAATCACCACGGTACATATTCGAGCCAGTCTCTCCCGCCTTCGTCATTCCCCGGATTGTCAATAATTATTCTCTCCGCTCTAGAGTGACAAGCCGGGGAACGACGGAGCGTGGAGAGACTGGCTCGAATCAGACTAATGATAATCTCTAAAACGTCTCAGCATCTTAGCAACTTTGCACGCCGTTTTACTGTAGCACCGCAACCTGCAGGGGCGGTGGAAGAAAATGTAAAGGTACTGCCTAGCGTACGCTAGGTAGGTGTGTTTATATACAGATTAACGCATGCAACCCACTTCTCCTGGATTCTGTCTGAATGCAGATGAATGTTGTAGCCTTGTTTCACAGCAATGAGTTAATGCGCAACACGTGCTGCGAAGAATGACACAGCTAGAGAACGTCTACTAGGTAACGTAACTACCGGCGATGAAACATTGGCGGGTATTCTAAATTTATTGGCGGTTTGCTAAGAAATCGATGCATGGACAAAGCATAGTGGCGGTTTGACATCGTTGTTTGGTAACTGTCATGAAGAAGTTTGTGATTGACAGATAGCTGTGTTCGTGGCTCTAACTTACTGCATGGGCTCCAGCTACTGCGTAGCTAGTGATGAAGAACTGCTGTGTCAGTGCGAAGAACGGGATCTGCGTGAACGTGACAGTCCAGCTTCACGGCATAGGCACAACAGACGGCAAGCAGGGATTACCTATCATCTTGTGGCCTCATCCGCGTGACGTACCACATCGCTTTATGATGCCTGATCCACGTGGGTGATGACATCAACATATCCCGGGGCCAAATTGTTAATTAATGGCTCATTTTATATTGGCGGTCGCTGAAAATTCGCCAAAATAAATTCCCCACCAATATTTCATCTTCTAGATACGGTATGATATATGTTTTAGTTATCTAACCTAATCAGTTGCCCTAGACCGGAAGTACTCGGTAATGGTCGATTGACGAAAGTCCATTTTTCGAAAAGTGGTACTCTAACGTACGGCCGATGCCCTTCCGACGCCCCTGCATGACAAGTACATGTGAGTCTTGTGGCACTGCCGCAGATCAAATCATTTAATATACATCCCGTTAAGTATAGCGTTTCGTTGACAATTGTTGTCCGTGTTCAAAAAACGAATTCTTACCAAAGTGTACAAACTAGGCCAGACAGAAACAGTGCACTCTAATTTTGCATCAAATTAATTAACTTAACTGTAGCTTCTTTCATACAGGAGCGTAGGAAGCAAAAAGTGACTGGTCCGGCCTAACGCGCGTTAATGGGTGGGACAACGTTCGGCGCGCTAGTAGATGGGTAGGACAACACTATATCATAGTCACACTTCCCGAATCCGGGTCTGTTAGCCTCGCAGTTTAGTACTTCAACGTATGGAACGTAATGGTTTGGCTGCACGAGGTGATGCCACAATCACCAATATATTACTTATTTGATCGGCTATACCGGTAAAACGGAAGTTGATGCCATTGAGCATCTGGCGAAAGTGGTCTTTTCGAATATTGCCGGACCAGCCGGACCGCGTCCTACGCCTATGTCATATCAACTGTTTACTAGACAAAGAAACAGACTTCACTATGCAGTTGCATACCGGTAGCTAGAGGTTCCACTCACTAGACAGTCTACAATGGCTTGACGTGCGTCTCACATCGGGAGCTATGAACTACTAGAATACATCATTTCTAGCAATTTGTAGCGCCCTTTTAGCAAGAAAGAGTTAATTGCATGAATGAGGATGGTATCATTTTGACTCCAGATGCACTACCGTAGGTGTCGCAAAATCGAGCCAAGATACACTAGTGAGAGCCATAGGTAGAATTTGTGAGCATGCATTACATATCGTTCATCTACAATTATTTCGTAATGAGGTCTAGGCAATATACTGTACTTCAGATTCTAAACAATATCTACTAGATATCGTTTGATTTAAAATAAATTGTAAGGAAATTTCTTCTGGCAGATTTAGTGACGAATTGGCGGTTTTATATAATAGGAGTCGAATTACAATTCGTCAGTGACGTCTCAAAGGTGGGTTGGCCCGGTCTTCTCAAATACTATACTGAGTTGTGGCCTTCTAATTAAACAATTGACAACGTCTAAATGTATAATTCATTAAGACTTTTATAGCCCTTAAAGTCAGGTTTAGACTAGAGACCTAGGGAGGTGTTACGTGCAACTTGCATTCTCTTGCGTTCTCTTACGCCCTTACGTGTCTGTTCACATTAACATGACGAACGTAAAACGTGACGACAGAATGACACGTAAAGAAACGCAACAAAATTGACTCGGTTTCTATTCTTACGTCTTGCGTCTCGCGTTTTTGTAGATCAACCTCACTTGTGGAGAAATGATAGTCCCGTATTTTCGTATATAAAAAAGGAAGAACATCTAGTTGAGACCGTTCGTTTGTTTCATTGTATTTTTACATCACCGAGACGCATTTCCTGTGTTAAAATTTGCAAGAACAGGCTAGAGCCTTTTGCAAGAACTGCATGGAGCGACCCATTCTCTCTTCTTTTTCTGTTCGACACATGTGCAACGCAAGCGCTAAAATCGAGGTTGCAAATTCAAAACAGATTCATTGCAATGTATAGCGTGCGTTAAATTACGTCGTTGTAAGCCACGAAAGGCTAGCGCGTTAAGGCTAGCAAGTCACCAGGAGACGCAAGACGCAACCGCGTCTCTAGTGTAAACGCAGTTTTAATGTGAACAGAAAAATGAGGCGCAAGACGCAAAGACGCACGACGCGAACGCAAACACGTAAGGTCTGTAAACCCGGCCTAACGGTTGGCCTCCCCAATGCTAGAGGTTTAGCTAACAACGCTACTTCCTGGTGGTTATGTTATCCCACATGCAGTGAATTACGGTTATACGCCTGGGTGTTAGCATGCTTACTGTACATATATCTGCAAGCACTTTGAAATCAGCTAGAGCTGAAGAGCAGCAACAATTGCACACAGTTGCATTAAGAACTATATTAGATATATAGAAAACGCTTCAAAACTAAATACCAAATCTCAAAGTTTGAGAATAATTTCTAGTTGTGCGAACAAACAATACGTCAATACTCTAAGTTGCAACAAGTGTGCATTTACCATAAAGAACTGCGTGTATATTATTCCGCGCAATACAGTGTCTGTTTCCCTCTAATAGCTAACTTATATATGGATTTAACTAACGCTCCCTATTAGTTAGCGCCCTTTCTCCAGGGATAATTACGTCTAGGAGATCCACTAGTCTACAGGCGCCTTCTGAGGTGGTAATTATATTCAACTAGCTGCCGCTCCCGTTCTTCGCACGGAATTGATCAAATATGCGAGAGAAAACCAGAGAGGTACAATGTAGTTAAGCTAGAGGCCTACTGTACCTAGGCATGCGTGCAACCCAAGTACATATTCATTCTGTGATTCACTTTCGCTCGTTCGATTGCTATTAATTAAGTTTCCTGTTTTTTAGGCAGCGACTAGGCTACGTAGCAGAATTGCAAGCGCGAGGTGTGGAGCTATTTATGCACGTGACAACACGTGACGCAGAGTGACTCAGCAGAGCAAAGCCTCAGACAGAGTCAAGTCACGACGGGAGTCAAAGCGTCTAGTTAACTATCGTAACTAGACAGACGTGAGATGGCAGCGCAGCAAAAATCGTCAGGTTTTATGAACGTCCTTTTTCTATCTCGTTGGCGAAGAAGCGCGGTAAGCGACAACAAACCGCCCACCTCGAGCAACCAAGATCATGACGAAGAAGTTCAGCGACTGCGTCCAAGAAACGCAAACGAGGAAATGGCTTCGTCTAGATCATTTTCAAATACTGTCATGGTAGCTCAAAAATGGAAGGCGAAATCGAGACTAACGACACGCGAGCAGATGGGACACTCAGTCGTTGAGCTAGTGGCGATAGAACCGGCAGGAGCACAGCTGATGCCTATTCATGAGGTAGTACAAGTGTTTGTTTTTGTACTAACAAATCGTCGCCATGCATGCCTAGACGAGCTACAGCACTAGTATGTCTTCCGAAAGCGGGGCCAACCGGCGGGACTATGGTCTGTATGACCACACCTACAACCTTGGCACCAGGAATGACCACACAGCTGTCTACTACAATAACTGAGCGATATCCAAGAGCCTTGTACTCGGACAGAAAGCCAAGATGCAATCTATATACCCCTCTCGTAACCGCATTGTTATCTAACTAATTAAGAAGCGTGACAACCATTTGTAAATGCTGCTTTTTCGAGGCTAAACTTGTCTATTGTAGCTTCGAAACAACAAAATCTACTAGCTAAAGAAGATCAATCAATAGCTGCAATGACAGATGAGGCCCGCAGGGCGTACTCTCCTTTTACCCATGACACAAGTCATTAATTAATTGCTTGATAACCTCACACTTACTAGTTTAGTTCAATTTCCAAAACATTGTTCAGTGTTCACTATTAGCTGTCCAGGAGCCGAAAGACAGCAAAGTGACTAAAAAACGCAGAAAGACAGCTGGTAGCGTACGTTGTCAGAATTAGCAAATGGAGAATGGAGCCACGCCAAATCGAAGATTTTTCGCAGCCTTCATGTGGTAAACACCTACATGATTGCGCCATTGCAACACGTAAACAAAAGTGCATGTTTATTTGGACTTTCGCGCTGCTGGAAAGACGTTCGGATTAACCTCATACAAGACCGACGAAACGGTGCTTTGAGCGAAATCTGAAACGTTTTTGATGACGGTTGCTAACGTTACGATTTTTTGTACAAATAACAATCTTCTGTTATTCTAAAATACTGTAAGGTTTTTCATCTACTGTGTTTGTGGTGATTTAAGTCATAGTTTTCTGCGACAGGACAGCCAAAATGTAAGCATCAGCAAGTTTGGCCAAACAAATAGATCTGTAGTTCCAAGGTTGTTTGTTAATATAAATAAAGTTTATGTGTACCTTTGGAAGCGCAGAGCCCTACTTTCTTAAACGCCGCCCCCATCAATTACAGCTAACACGGTTTTCTCGTCTAAAGCCTTGGTGTGCGTTCATTTAGGTTCTATCCCAGGTCTTCTTGGCAAGTCCGGACAGCACGCTCCTCTTCCGGTTTCTTTCGGCTTGATTCGTTACCTTCGTCGGATCTTCGTAGTCTTGTATATCACCAGGTAACTTCGCCGTCAGATACCTTCACTGGACGAACTTCGCCAGACTTGCCGGAGGGAAAGTCTGGCGCCGGCGCGAGGATCGGAGCCCAGGTATGCGCATAAGTGAACCGTACCGTGCTGCAGGAGACGGTCATCAGACCGGGACTCCGACCCCCGGCCTTTCACGTTGGAATACCAACGGAGATATGGGTGGGAGGGCAAGGGACAACAAATTTTTCTGACGCGTTGACGCTTGCAATTGCTACAATGACCGCAACACGCCTGCAGTACCAAGTATATAGTACTTCGCGCGGATAACTCCGCCCGTAGCTACAACGCGCGCAACGGCACCGCTAGCGCGCACGACTCCGGGGTGGAATCAACTCTGTCTAACGTTGTTAAACAACATTGCAAAACGTTGAAAAGGTTTCGAAAAAGAACAAACGCCTCTTCCACCGAGTTCCATGTTAGAAGAGGCTAATTGAACATAACCAAAATTACTATATATCTAAATATCTATTTTCATACTTGTTTATAAAACAACTATTCCTCCATCAGAGGGACTAAACTAACTCCCATGCATGCATGCACTGTAACGATTTTATCACATTTAAATTACAAACTAGGTTATTGCAGTTTGGTCTACTAGTCTCTTGCTACACCCATCAAATTGCTTTGATCTTTACTCTTACCGACTGTTTCAGTTGGCAAAGCAAGGCAGAGTTCACGATGTAAGAGCCATTCTCCGTCAAACTCCAAGTGCGAAGAACCAAAGAGACTCTCGACAGGCCACAGCAGTGCATCACGCAGCCTCAGAAGGATACTTAGAAGTTCTAGAACTCCTGATTGACTACAATTCAGGTATAATATTCAACGCTGCTACAAAGAGACGACAAAAAAACAATAATTTGTTGACCATGGTGTACGTCGCCTATTAGATATCAACGCACGAGATGAGCATGCAGAAACAGCATTGCACTGGGCGGTTACTTGTGAAAAGCCAGAAGCAATTGATTTTCTCCTGAACAGAGGTGCTGATGCTAATGTTCTCAGCTCTACGCTAGAAACTCCGTTGCACACTGCCATCAGGCTACAAAATGAAAGCACAGTAAAAGTAAATTACACTATTTTCTCGTTATGTAATCTGTTCTGCGGTAACCAAAGTACCATTTTGCAGACTTTACTAAAGCACTCTGAAGTCAATGTCAACAAAGCGGGAGAGCACGGCCGAAAGCCACTTCATCTCGCGGCAACATTGGACAGCATCAACATTATTGAGCAATTGGTAAGATTTCTCTTCTACATCAAGTTCCGCCATGACAATGCTATGAACCATCTATCGGTAGCTTGCCAGAGGGGCACTTCCGTGTAGTGCTGACGCTAATGGAATGCGTCCGCTTCAGCTTACAGCTCGCTGTGGAGGAAAAAGACACGTCATGGAACATCTACTTAGAATAGGTACAGTAATCTCTAATATTTTTATTACAATTCCACATTGCTGGCAATAATCGCGTACACATTGTTTATTACCTTTAACACTTGATTGTAGCTCAAGAAGTGCTAGGATACCCACGGGAACTGGTGGTTAATTTCAAAGACGCTGATGGCATGACGGCTCTGCACCATGCTGTTTCTGGTGGAAATGTTGAGGTGCAATTAAGGCTCTGTTATAACTAGCAACTGCGGTAATATTGGCAATTTATTTCAAACGCTGTAGGTAGCCAAACTGTTGCTGGAATGCGGATGCAAGTTGTTGGATGAAGAGGTAGTAAAGTCTTAACAAGTCTAGCTATAGCATGCATGTTAATTAATCAGTGCCAACCATGCTAATCAACGTACCGTTGGTTTCATTTTTCTTCAAGTCAAGTTCTGAATCAGCGTTTCACTTGGCCTGCTCTCAAGGATCTTTAGAAATGGCAAAAGTCATAATTGAAAATTGCAGTCTTCCCAGCCATGATGTTCTTTCCTCTCAAGACCCAAGTGGACAAACGCCTCTGCACAAGTTTGTAACATAACTTTAGGAAGCGTTTCAAATACAATAAATCTTGCACATTCAACAGAGCTGCCATATTTAACCACACTGAGATGGTGAAATACCTCATCGACTCGGTATAGCTGGTGTGTATTTTCAAATCTTTATGTGTTCATATGATTAGTGATACTGTAGGGAGCCAACATTAATGCTGTGGACAAACATGGTCGCACAGCTCTTCTCTTGGCAGCACAAGCAGGTGCAACAGAATGTGTCCGGTTTCTGATAAGCAATGGAGCTGACGTTCAAGTACGTGACATGGGATTGAGAAACGTCCTCCATGTTGCAATACAATTTGGACATGAAGTAGCTGAAGTTGTACTTGAGGTTAGCCGTACAATATGGGCTTTCTCATGCAGGCTCTCATAAATTTCCTCCACTGTTTAGAGAGTTACTGCAACAAGGGAACTTCTTGATGAACACGATGCTCATGGATTAACTCCTCTCCACTATGCATCTAAAAGAGGAAAACTCAAAGTACAGTAAACCTAACATCATTACTAAATGACGTATTTTAGCAATATTTCTGTTTGATTAGCCTGTACAATTGATGCTTGAACTTGGAGCAACTCCCAATCCTAAAAATAACCAACATCAGTCACCACTTCATTTTGCCGCAAAGTAAGTTCTGTCATAGTTCATTGAAATGAGTATTTCGTAAATCAAGGTCATCAGTCTGTTCTATTTGCCTGGAAAGGTATGGTAGATACCAAACAGCCAAGAGATTGCTTCAAGGACCTAGTGGCAAGCAAATGATCAATGAGGAAGACAGATTGGGAGATACTCCTCTTCATTATGCAAGCAGGAATGGATTTCCAAGAGTTGTAGAACTGCTGTTAGGTCAAGGAGCCCTTGTTCTCAAGTATAACTGGTGTTTTGTAACCATGATTATTGACTACTAGTTGTCTTCTTGCTTTTATTGCTGCCAGGTCTCGTGAAGGGTATAACCCCCTTCAATCAGCAGCTTCAGGAGGATATTGTGAGTGCATGGATGCTATCTTGGCATCACATCCCTACGTTATCAACTGGACGAGCAATGAAGGAGTAAGTTCTGCTTTAAATGAAACAACACATGTACCTTAGTTTACAGCTTCTCATTATTATTGTTATATGTCATGTGGCAGGACACAGCTCTTCACAAAGCAGCTGCAGCTGGTCATCCACAAGTTGTTGAATACTTACTAACCAATGGTGCTGACATTGTTCACAACAGATCAGGTGAAAGCTTCCTTGACATTGCCATTACAAACAAGAATAGAGCTGTAGCTCTGACAGCTCTGCAGCATGATAGGTTTGTCACATGATGCTAATTTTGATTTTAGTTTGTTTGTAATGCCACTTGAAATAGATGGATGGAAGTAATGGACTTAGTAAACAGACAAAGTGGCTATCCCATGCTAAAACTCATTGAATTGATGCCTGATGTAGCTAAGGTTGTGGTTTTTCTTAATTTCTTGTGGAAGCTGTTACACAATTTAGTGTTTTATATATATATATATATATATATATATATATATATATATATATATATATATATACACACACACACACATATATATATATATATATATATATATATATATATATATATATATATATATATATATATATATATATATATATATATATACACATAAGTATACTGTCTACAGGTTGTTATGGATAGATCAGTAACTACATCAACTCACCATGTCCGAGACAAAGGATTTTGGGTAAATGTGTTGAACAGGTTACGATGTCCTACACGTTGTTATGCATGCATGATTGACTTTATCGTTTAAGCGCAATTTTAATTTCAAGTACCTTCTTTGTGAAAAGACAGTCGACAATGAGAGTGGCGAAATTCAAGAGTCAGATAAAGGCATGGAGAAATTGGAACTCCAGAATCCTCACAAACCTGCTGAAGATATCGACGACAAAGAGAATGAAACCATTATGTTAGCTGATGAACAAGAAGTCGTGCCTTTGGCAGCACTTGACGTATGGAAATCTTCATTTCAGTTAATTGTTTGTGCTGTCAAGAACACATAACATGTCAATCTAGCAAATGGTGAAATGTGACCGTAAAGACCTGCTTCTGCACCCTCTTTGCAGTGCACTACTGAAGAGCCGATGGTACACTAAAGTTTTCTAGAAAAGATATATTTGTAGCGTATGGCTCAGTATCAGTGTACTCGTCTAGGAATTCTTATGGCAGTTTGGTTTTCAAATTGAACACACTGCTTTACTTGATTTATGTCATTTTTTTGACATCCACTGTAACCACAATGGTTTCACAAGGAAATCCTCAAAACATGACAGCAGGAAACCAAACAGACAGCAGCACCAATAAGGTTATTACCCTTCTTACTTACAAATGATGCTTGATTACTGACTAACTAAATTAATTACTATTCAGCTCTCTCCATTTGGTTACTTCTGTCAGACAACAGTCATAGTTTTAGCATACCTTCAACTGTTCAAAGAAATTGTTCAAATGATTCAACTGGTAAGAAACAAGACCTCTTATACTATGTAGTCTTGCAATCAATGTTCTGCTCTGATACAGAGACTCCACTACTTTACTGATTTTACAAACTACATGGAATGGACTCTTTACGTCACAAGCATTCTCTACTGTGTGCCAATAGGAGCAGTAAGCATGGGATCGTATCGTGTAGAGATGGGAGCTGTGGCTGTGTTTCTGGGATGGATCAACTTGTTGCTCTACATTCAAAGGTATGTGCAATAATCAATACAATTAATTGTCAAATGATTACGTATAGTTGACTGTACAACCCAACAGGATTGACATCATTGGTATCTATGTGGTAATGTTCGTGGAAGTTTTGAAAACACTAGTTGTTGTAAGGAATCAAATTTACATAAAACATTAATAGTCGAATCTAGATCATGTGTATTTCTTGCAGGTGTTAAGTGTCTTCTTTGTCTTCATTGTTGCATTTGGTCTTGCATTCTATGCCCTACTCTATCCTGCAGATGTAAGTGCAATAACGTACTATCAGGATGACATAAAGTCCCCACCCAACTCATGGTTTATTCCAAAGAACTGCTACATAGTGGGTATAATCTGTAACAAAAAAAGTCTAGCCAAATTTATTAGCAAATGAGTCATTATTATAACCAAGCCTACTGCTAACGAATGCAAGAACGTCCATTAAGTATTTGTAGTTAATAGCATTTTCAGACAGGTGTGGATGAGCCAAATGTCATCTGCAAGTGATGCCAGAAAGATATTCTTACACATGCAACAGCTGCTTTATGAAATGTTCTCAGAGAATTGAAATAAAGGAAGCAGAGAGGACACACAGTATCTGTATGCAGCAAGTATTTATCTAAAATACTGTCAAAAAGCATCCCTAAATCTCTCAAACACCTCTACTAGTAGATGTAAAGGTGGCCTTGTAACTGATAGAATTATAAGAATGTTACACTTTGGAGCAAGGAAGTTGTTTTCTAAGCCAGACTCAAGTGACTTTATAACTATGAGTAAACTCTAAACTGTACTAGGCTCTCTTCCTTAATTCTTTCCTAAATTCAATTTCTTCATTATTCCAGTCATGATGACCTGGTCTAAACTTTGACCAAATGCCATCAAACATAATGGCTGAAGCTACTCTGTGGTAAGTATTCCAAATCACTAATTGGCATTCTCCTTTTCTCATTTCTTAGTTATGCTATTACAGAATTGCTGCATACTTACACAAGCTGGAAACAATAACCTAGCTGTACAGCTTTGATTGCATTTCATTAATAACCAAAGTGCACATACAGAGTAGATTGAAGTTGTTTACTACACGACTTACTGTTTACAACTACTGGTATACATCTTCTGTTACTATGCTGACATTGACTGGATTTGTCATTTTAGCCATATTTTGTCTATGTGCCAAGATCATTCCTCAAGATGGTAGAATACATGTTGGGAGAGATGGAATTCTCTTTCTTCTTTGACCTCCAAGAAAACAAAGGCCTCAATCATCCCATTATCACCTGGATTTTTGTTGTTATTGCTCTCATATTTTTGCCAATCATATTCATGAACTTGCTGGTACATACGTTTGACTAGATGCATCAATGACTAGCTTTGATCAATCCACTAATAGACATTTTTAATACAACTAGATTGGTCTAGCTGTTGGTGATATCGAAGGAGTGCGTCAAAATGCCCAGTTAAAGCGTCTTGCAATGCAGGTTTGACATTTTATGTACTCCATTCTTTGCTAGCATACACATCATAATTTGATGGGGTATTTAATTAAAGGTTTCGCTGCACATGGAGGCAGAAAGCAAGCTTCCCAACGTGATAAAAAATCGTGTTTGCAAGCAAGAGATGAAAGAGTATCCTAATCTCATATGCAACCATTGGACATCTTGGGTAAGAGAGCACAAAATCACAATAAGACTGTGGTCAGACTGGGATTTTAGTTGAACTCGTTACTATAAATACAAGTTTATTCTAATGCAGGATCCTACAGCTAACTACTTCACTTTTTTTGTAAACTGGTTACATGGGCTTAGTGCTGGAAGACTCGTTTCTAACTATCACTTGGCTTCGGCATACAAATTTACTGAAATATACAAAACAAAAGAGATTTAGCTTCATCACAAAATAATTGCAAATGTGCGATGAAAGAGACTTTTTATGTGCACAGACAGACCTAGTTCAACAACAAGTCTAAACACAGCATAATGTCAAAACATCAGCAGTAATTCAATTTGCTTTGTATTAAATTTAGCTTGGTGAAATAAGTCAAGTAGGCAATTTATTGAGTCCTGTTGACGGATCAGACACCAGTCCAGAAACGGCTGACTTGAAAGAAAAACTGGAACGAACTGAAACAAAGTATTTCAATTTGTAATGGATGTTGTCGATACACTAATTTTCCCTTTGCTTTGCTTTCACTAACAGGCTCAAGGATATTTCAGGTCAACTTGAGAAGCAACATGAACTGCTACGAGCCATCATGCAAAAAATGGAGATCAAGACAGAGGCAGAAGAGCAAGATGAAGGAATGCCAATAATGATGCCAAGTAGTCTTCACACATCTCACCTCTGAAGACTAGTTCATTATTAACTTAAGACACCACTTTCTATTCTAGTTAGCTGTAAACTCCCGTCACTCCGTTTTAAAATTGACACTCAGCAGTTCTGCATGCATTTTAGTAACAGCATTACAGTCTTAATCATTTTTCATGGTTAAAACACTCATTTTATGTTATAAATGAAATCCTTGTGACTATGTAGTGGTCATGACTCTGTTTAGTAATGTAACCATAATTTCAATTGCCTGTTTTATGTTATACATCAATGTACGTACAGTACTGACTTAGTAGGCTAATCCACTTTGGCACTATATGGTGCCATGGAAACCAATAGAAGAAACACAAAGCTACTTAGAGGAGCTAGAGCCCAGTATATCACTTTGGAATTGGTATGTATCAGAGCGTGATCATCAATACAACCTGTATCCTGTAGGTATCCACACACTCATCAGGGGAGCCGCCTGGCAGATTTATAGGCGTGGTCTTAAAATTTATGGCCACTAAATAAATAATGCATGGAAATGGGCTTTAATCAAATAGTCGAACTGCTAGAACTACGAACTACCCCAGTCAATTCCAGTTTCCAGAACTAAATTTCGAACGCGCCCTTATAAACTACACGCCCCGCAGAGAAGGAACAAAAATCGACGGTCGCTAGTATTACGGTTAATCAAGTAGCATCAAACAGAAATCACAAGTCGTTCACAGGAATTCAGAGAGCTACTAGATAGAGTCTACGTAAGCTGATAAAATTACCTATATACAGAAGTTCTTTCGTAGGAGATGGCTCTGTCACTGCTGTGGAGTCTTCAGTGCATTGTGACAGTGTCGCAGATCTAGGTAGTTACACACAAGACGCAGTGCAGACAGCGCGGAGAGATGAAGTAATCCCTTTTGCATAACAGTACTACAACCGATGATAATTTACCTGCCAAACAATTGCACTGCACAGTGCAGCACAGCGCAGGTGGTTTGGTGGCCTTCCCATATCCGGGAGTCACTTGACGAATCCCAAGAGCATCCTATTGTTCGTTCTAGAATGGTGGCTTCATTTGCGACGTCCGTGTGCCAGACATGGTTACCGGCTCAAAGGGGCCCAAATTGTGACTTTACTAGCTAGCTAGACCAGCTTGAAAATGCTCGCTAATGGTTAATATCTAGGCACGATTTTGGGAACAACTCCATTACTGTATTGGAGAGATCTGAAATGAGATGTTACCAAATCGTGCATGGTGCCAAGCTTTCTGTGCTTTCTTAATAAATTGCATGCCTATAATCGCGTTTGAAGCGCTGACTGCATGGGGTTCACACTCGAGATGAAAGGAAAACCTAGATACTGTATTACCAAAAGGATAGTGCCATCATATCGGCTCGCCTGATCGGAATGCCGATTGGTTAATTAACTATTGTGAACAGAATTTTGCTACTAAAGTATAATATAGTTATTGAAATTATCAACTACTAAATCATCGACCAACATGCTATAGCTATTGCAAAGAACTTATACTATCCAATAAAATGAGCATGCAATAAAATTAGCAAAAAAAGCTTGTATTCTAAATTCTGACAAAGTACATCGTTTTCCAAGTTGAATTACACTTAATTCATTTTTTTAGCTGAAGACATTTGAGTAAGACGGTTAAGAATAGTGAAGACATCAAATGACTCGACTCCCTCCATCTTGCAAGACAAAAATATTTCACTTCATTACAATTACAATACCTTTATATTAATTTACCATGTGCAAAAATGCAAGCCTATTCTTGGGAACTGTAGATGTCTCAAGACTCTGTGCTCTAGAGCAGATTTTGGGGAGTGTTACAATGTCAGTGTTGAGTAGCGGTTCGACGTCATAGTACAGCAACACGTCAGCACCATCTATCTCTGATGCTATTCCCACAGTTGTGTCTTCTTGTCTGAAGAAAGTGGTAGCAGCCATTGGAACACAATTTTCAGATATAATCAAAGCAGTCAAACGTAGAAATTCAAATGAGCCGGAATTGATCGATGTGGAAAATGTAACAGCTGAACAGTACAATTGGCCATGAATTGAAATATTGGCCACAACCCTGGCATTAGCTGCATATATACATTACGCCAACATATTACTAATCACGGTAACGTAAACTACTAGAAGTTCACGTGAACTCTTACGTGGTAAACAGTTGCTCACTGCTGGTACACGTACCATTTCAGGCATTTCAATACATGTTTTGTTGTCAACGATCGCGTATTCCTTTTTCTTTTTTGGAGATAAATACAAACAAATTAGAATTACTGATAACATAATCCGTAGACGTAATATGTTTTTATTAATTATTAATTATAATTTAATTACGAACTAGTGTTGAGTTCTACCTTTTTGCTGTCAATGTAGACAGTTTCTATGCTTTTTTCACCGTCTAGTCCGCTAGTAACTGTCATGTTGAGTAAAGCCCTCTCAGATTTGATGTCATACGCTATCATGAAGTGGTCCAATGCAAATAGTTGAAGAGACATATCAGAGATCTGTCCTTGCAATCCAGAGCCTGATATCAGGTAGCTGTATGGTAAGCAACAGCCCGCATTGGCTGTGTGCAACAAAGAAAGAGTTGCGATCGCTGCTAACAGGAAGTACATCATCCAACGTGCCAGGTGTACTTACAGCACCAGCGGATTTGTACCGGCCCGCGTTGTTCCGGTTGATCAAATGCGCAAGCGCACTAGTTATTGCGCGCATAGTGTTCCTCGGATTACCAGACGCACCTTGTTTCGGCGGAAACTGAAGGCTGAGCAGTGAAGCGACACTAAAATTTAGAGGAAATAGTTTGACGCATGCTTATTACACGTCAAAGAAAAGAGAGTTACCTTCACTGCTACATTTTGCACCTAGAGGTCAAACCAGGCGCATTGTTTAACATATATCGCATGTGGACCCCCAGGCCTAGGTATATCTGATAATCAACACCCGGCCCCTACGCGCGCCGTGATATTTAGTCACATTATCGTCTTATTGTAAGTGGTCTCAAGCAGCTTTAGCTAATTAGTTAATGTCTAGTTCTCTTTTCTTCCTATTTTCTGTATTTTCGTCTTCATGGTATGCCTATACAAACGCAGCTACTCTAGCTTTCGCTGGAAGATTCCCTTCTTCCTCCAATATTTTGTGATTAACTTAATTAAATTAATTAAGTGGCAAAGAATACTGTCAGGCCTGGCGGCCGCGGTTTCGCCGTCAACAGAAGCACTGGCCTAGAAAGCGGGGGGATGGGGCTAAAGTTTCCTCGCTTAGTTTAGGAATTTAATTTTCTGTACTGGTGACTTTTGAAAATCTGTTTTACAGATACGGTCTGGCAAGCGAGGTAGTTTTTACTTACTCATGATGACATCCACGGTACACTCTACCTCCAGGTCGTGAACAATTCTTCCTACATCACTGAGAAGGCTAGAGGACTAACATTGTCTCAGCTACATATACATACATACCGGTACTAGGTACAGCACATACTTACACATATAGTAGTATGGATAATCTATATCGGGGAGTGCGGTAGAACTCTCTATGTAGGAATGCGAAGAATCTAAAATGGCGGCCCATACAAAAGTATCCAAACGCATCCAAACCGGATCTCTCAGAACTCATTACAGAGATCTCGGACCCACGTAGCGCTCAACTTCAAACGTTCCTAATGGTAGCCAGACTATCACCGCTGACACTAAGCGCCTCAGAATCCAGCTATCGGCAAGTAAAAAAACCCGATTTATTCTTTCACATTTCACATTTCACATTTCACTTTCGTCAGCCAGGCTATAGCTAGCGCCTCACTCGAAGCAGCTACAACGACGAGAGTCACACCAAACGATTCGCTCTTGTCCGAAGAATTGCACTGACCCAAAAGCTAGAAATGTGCAAAAGTCACCTTGTATCAGTCAACTGCTGCCATGCAATTCCACGTACTGCTTCCCACAACGCCATGTAGTTCCGGTCACGTGTGTACGTGTGACTACCGTTTGGAAGCCTAGCTGCTACTTCCATCTGCTGCTACATGCTGCTCACAGTTGGGTGTAGTTGAACATGTACAGTACCACTATGTTCAACGGCGCGGCGTCCTGTCTGACTCTCTGTGCATGTAAGCGTGTATCTCTTCTGTTGAACCCGAGGTAATGGGAGTTGTTTATAGATGCAATCAGTGTTATTACGTACATCCGTCAGCTGCTGCGTACTTCTGTGTATGGTGAACGTAACCTGGGAGTTGTCTAGAGATGCAATCAAAGATTGAAATTCCGGCCGAGCTGCACACGTTTACTTGGATTGTCATTTCCATTTCAAACTACACAAGTCTAAAAACATTTTGAGAAAATGATGGGTATGTAGGGATGGGTATGTACCTAGGTCATTTATGTCCATCTCCTACATCACAATCTTTTTACCCAAAAAAAACATTTTGAGAAAATGATGGGTATATAGGGATGGAAATGTACTTAATCATGCTCATCTCCTACATCACAATCTTTTTACCTAAATTAATTAAAACGCAGCAGTCGTGTGTGACACTACTTAACCTTACAGACAAGATGAACAGTCAACTGAAAACATGATCAGATCAAAATATGAGTAAATTCTAAAATAAATTAGTAATGTATTTAATTATCTAGACGCAGACCGGAAGTACTGAGCATTCAGCTTCTGGTGGAAGTCAAAATTTCACACGAGCTCGCGTAGTAGACTTTTAGCATAGCTAAAAATATATGAAACAAGTCCATAAACATTTTGAGAAAATGATGGGTTTGTAGGGATGGGTATGTACTTATGTCATCTAGGCCCATCTCCTACATAACACTCTTTTTACCTATATGGCTTGCAGCAGTTGTGAATGTGATGTAGGAGATGGGCATAAATGACATAAGTACATACCCATCCCTAAATACCCATCATTTTCTCAAAATGTTTTTGGACTTGTATATAAAGGAGAGGCGTCTGTGTGTCTGTGTGTCCGTCCGCACGAGCATTTCTCAAAGACGGCGAGTCTGATCTCGGCCGAAATCGGCTCGCGCACGCCGAATTCATTCGAGTCGAAAGTGAGACTGTGGTCGTCTTCCTGACTTCTTCCACGACGACGCCATTTCCCGCCGATCGTGCTCGCTTCCGCTCGCGCGCGAATATCTCCGGAACGGCGAATCGTATCTCCACCGAATTTAGACTGCCCGTTCCCGACGTCGGACGGTACGCGCTGAGCGTGTCGTTTATTGCGGGCGACGCTGGGAAACGGAAGATATTTTTGCTGATATCCGGGTCTTGAAAAAATACGCCCAAAGTCGTTTGCCAGTCTACGACCGTTGAAGAGCTGCCGTGTTTGATTCACCTGTTACCCGAAACGCCAGCAACGTCTTCGAAGAGACGACGTTCAGCGGGACTGTCGAAATGACGAGTCGGTACGAGTCGTGACTTCGCTACTTACGGGGAACGGGTTATCCGGGTGAGTACTGCATGTGACTTCCAGTTCTGCTCTGATAGATTGTCTAACTGCACGTGACTTCATTTCGGATAGCGCAATATCCGGGAGTGCTATACGATTCGTCTAACTGCACGTGACTTTATTTCATTCAACGGGACAGCGCAATATCCGGGAGTGCTATACGATTGCAAAAAATACGCGACATTTTTATTCACTGCAATCATTCATGGCCAACATCACCTATGATACCATCAAACGCATTTTTAGATACTTTCTACTATAATCTCTACCTATAAATGCGACCTGTCTCTCCTCCACTTCCGTGTTGTATTGGCTCTATGACAAACGTGTGTGTCAACTGCGGCGCTATGAAGTGAAAAGGAGAAGCACCTGGCATGTGTTGTCCCCCAGGCGAAGCTGGGCGTTGGAGCTTGTATGTATAGTAGTATCCATGGCCAGCCCTTCGTACGGGCAAGATACTGTAGTGTAAAGATAGGTCTGTGGACACGTCACGTGCAATCTTTGTTGCGAGGTCCCGGATATGCTGAATGAATTCGAATCTTGCTCTTCGCGCTTGTTTCGATAGAAATCTACACACTCCCCGTGTAGCGCTTGCTGCAGAAAACGTGTAGGTTGGATTCGGTGCAAATGCAATCAGAATTGAGAGAGAAATGAAAGCGATAGAAGAGTAAGTTTCGTCGGCAAGAGATATTCGATTGCTCGAAGCTTTGCGAAGGACGACGATGCATACAGTCTACACAGGACTGGTGTGGGCGTGTGTTCGAATGAACTGGAATGTGTAGCGTTTGCGTCATCGAGAAATTTTGAGCGGGGGTCGACCCCTCGAATGGGGACTCGGTGCATAATTTTTTAATGTTTTACGCAAACCTTCCCCTGTGCGTGCCGAGTGTGCGTGCCGATTTGGGCTGCAAACGGAGAAAAGACGTGCCCGCCAAACGCGAACACACACACACACACACACACACACACAGACAGACAGGTTGAGCTTTATATATATACTAGGATCCATGGCCCGTCTTTCGTACGGGCAAGATACTGTAGTGTAAAGATAGGTCTGTGGACACGTCACGTGCAATCTTTGTTGCGAGGTCCCGGATATGCTGAATGAATTCGAATCTTGCTCTTCGCGCTTGTTTCGATAGAAATCGACACACTCCCCGTGTAGCGCTTGCTGCAGAAAACGTGTAGGTTGGATTCGGTGCAAATGCGATCAGAATTTGAAGAGAAACGCAAGCGATAGAAGAGTAAGTTTCGTCGGCAAGAGATATTCGATCGCTCGAAGCTTTGCGAAGGACGGCGACGCCTAGGGTCTATACGGGACTGGTGTGGGCGTGTGTTCGAATGAACTGCAATGTGTAGCGTTTGCGTCGTCGAGAAATTTTACGCGTGGGTCGATTCCTCGAGAGGGGACCCGGTGCATTATTTTTTTATTTTTTACGAAAACCTTCCTCTGTGCGTGCCGAGCGTGCGTGCCGATTTCGGTTGCGAACGGACAAAAAGACGTGGCCGCCAAACGCGGACATACATACACACACACACACACACACACACACACACACACACACACACACACACACACAGACACACACACACACACACACACACACACACACACACACACACACACACACACACACACAGACAGACAATTTGAGCTTTATATATTAGACTAGTATATTTATTGGCGAGCGAAGCGAGCCTCTCTCTTGTCATGTCAATTGAGCTCGAGATATATTATATTTATATATTTATATGCGTACGTCAGCACTTGTCATATGGATTTATGGCAAAACGGAAAGGCGGATCAACAAAACGGCGATGCCAGATGAATGCAATTTTGACTCCGTAACATACGCGCTACAATTGAAGCAAGGGACTCCTTTCGAGGGGTCGACTCAATTGTAATTTCTTGGCGAGAAGAGTAAAGCGACTCTCGATTTTTCTCCCTTACGCGACTAAAGAGCAAAGAAGACTGATACGTAACAAACGGGATGGAAAGGAAAAGCTAAAAGAAGAGAAAAGTCTGTTTTTTGAGTTTTCGCGCGTTACTTTGACAGAAATTATTGTGACGCAACCATTATCACGTGACTATGCGACCATTGTTACGCGACTATCTTAGTAAACGAGTGAGACAATTGAAGCGAGAACGAAAATTTGAAGACAACTATAGTATTTTGCGGTCAATTATCCGATTCAGGCAATCAATTATCTGAATTGGGCGTTCAGTTATTCGATTCGGGCATTCAATTATCCGACTCAGGTATTCAATTATCCGATGTTCTGTCTTAGAAGTACTAAATTTATAGAAATAATCGTTTCAGTTTGATACGTAAAGTCAATGACGTCTTTCTATGATGCTCACCCACGTTTCAGCTGAATAATAAATGATTGATTCAAGAAAGATGAGAAGGCGAAGTAGTGAAATTCGAGCTCTTGATTAGCTAAAAACCTGCTACGACGCATGATGGACTGTTGCATGGTATCACGCAGGACGCGCGGTTTACAAAGTATACAGATTACATCACGATTGATGGAGCATGGCGTTGTTGTAGGCTTCCTAGATATGTAGATTTAGTTCGCTCACAACAGCTTATTTAGACCTCCGCGGAAACGTGGGACACCAAGATTAGTGCAAAGGAAATTATCGTACACACAATTAATTACAAATCATTGCGTCTAGACAGCTGATGAATGATGATATTTGAGCCCTAAGCAACGGATAATTGAACACCTCAATCGGATAATTGAACAACCAATTCTTATAATTGAACGCCAAATACTATAGAAGAGCAACTGAAAGTCTGTTTCTTTAGTTCCCGCGTTTGTTTGACAGAAACTATTGCTACGTAACGCAACCATTGTTACACAAATTATCACTGAATAGGTAAAGACTGAACACCATCGCTCGCCAAACACAATGCTAACCGAGCATTTACTAGTATATTTATATATTTATATATTTATATGCGTACGTCAGCACTTGCCGTATGAATTTACGGCAAAACGGAAAGATGGATGGACAAAACGACAATGCCAGATGAATGCAATTTTGACTCCGTAACATATGCGCTAAAAATTGAAGCAAGGGACCTCTTTCAAGGGGTCGACTCCATTGTAATTTGTTGGCGATAAGAGTCAAACGACTCTCGATTTTGCTCCTTTACGCGACTAAAGAGCAAAGGAGACTGATACGTGACAAACGGAATGAAAAGAAAAAGCTAAACAAGAAAAAAGTCTGTTTTTCGAGTTTCCGCACGTTACTTTGATAGAAATTATTGCTACGCAACCATTTTCACGTGACTATGCGATCATTGTTACACGACTATCTCAGTAAACGAGTGAGACGATTGAAGCGTGAACGAAGAATTGAAGACAACTATAGTATTTTGTGTTCAATTATCCGAACTCGGCGTTCAGTTACCCAATTCAGGCAAGCAATTATCCGAATTGGGCGTTCAGCTATCCGATTAGAGCATTCAATAATCCGATGTTCTGTCCTAATTGGAAGTATCAAATATAGAAATAATTATTTTAGTCGCACATTTCTTTCATGACGTCTTTCTATGATGCTCACTCACGTTTCAGCTGAACAATAAATGATTGATTCAAGAAAGGTGGGAAGGTGAAGTAGTGAAATTCGAGCTCTTGATGAGCTAAAAACCTGCTAAGACGCATGATGGACTGTTGCATGCATGGTATCATGCAAGAAGCGCGATTTACAAAGTATGCGGATTACACCACGATTGACAGAGCAAGGCGTTGTTATAGGCTTCCTAGATATGTAGATTTAGTTCGCTGACAACAGCTTAGTTAGACCTCCGTGGAAACGTGGGACACCAAGATTAGTGCAAAGGAAATTATCGTACAACACACACTAAAAATTCACACTAAAGTCAAGATTAATTACAAATTATTGCGTCTAGACAGCTGATGAATGATGATATTTGAGCAGCTGCCCAACCGCAGACTATGTAAGTTATTTAGTTGCACAACAATCGTAAGCAACGGATAATTGAACGGCTGAATCGGATAATTTAGCTTCTTAGATTCAAGAAAGGTGAGAAGGCGAAATAGTAAAATTCGAGCTCTTGATTAGCTAAAAACCCTCTAGGACGCATGATGGACTGTTGCATGCATGGTATCACGCAAGAAGCGCGATTTACAAAGTATGCGGATTACACCACGATTGACAGAGCAAGGCGTTGTTGTAGGCTTCCTAGATGTGTAGGTTTAGTTCGCTGACCACAGCTTAGTTACACCTCCGTGGAAACGTGGGACACCAAGATTAGTGCAAAGGAAATTATCGTACAACACAATTAATTACTAATCATTGCGTCTAGACAGCTGATGAATGATGATATTTGAGCCGCTGCCCAACCGCAGACCATGTAAGTTATTTAGTTTTCCATGACATTGCACAACAGCCGTAAGCAACGGATAATTGAACGCCTGAATCGGATAATTGAACAACCAATTCGTATAACCGAACGCCAAATACTATAGAAGAGCAACTGAAAGTCTCTTTCTTTAGTTCCCGCGTTTGTTTGACAGAAACTATTGCTACGTAACGCAACCATTGTTACACAAATTATCACTGAATAGGTAAAGACAGAACACCATCACTCGTCAAACACAATGCTAACCGAGCATTTCTAATATATAAAGCTCAAATTGTGTGTGTGTGTGTGTGTGTGTGTGTGTGTTCGCGTTTGGGGGCCACGTCTTTTGTCCGTTTGCAACCGAAATCGGCACACACACTCGGCACGCACAGAGGAAGGTTTGCGTAAAAAATAAAAAAATAATTACGCACCGGATCCCCTTTCGAGGGATCGACCCCCGCGTAAAATTTCTCGATGACGCAAACGCTACACATTCGGGTTCATTCAAACACACGCCCGCACCAGTCCTGTGTAGACCGTATGCATCGTCGTCCTTCGCAAAGCTTCGAGCGATCGAATATCTCTTGCCGACGAAACTTACTCTTCTAGCGCATGCGTTTCTCTCCAAATTCTGATTGCATTTGCACGAATCCAACCTACACGTTTTCTGCAGCAAGCGCTACACGGGGAGTGTGTAGATTTCTATCGAAACAAGCGCGAAGAGCAAGATTCGAATACATTCAGCATATCCGGGACCTCGCAACAAAGATGCACGTGACGTGTCCACAGACCTATCTTTACACTACAGTATCTTGCCCGTACGAAGGACGGGCCATGTATACTAGTTGGCGAGCGAAGCGAGCCTCTCTCTTGTCATGTCAATTGAGCTCGAGATATATTATATTTATATATTTATATATTTATATATTTATATATTTATATATTTATATATATACGTACGTCAGCACATGGATTTACGGCAAAACAGAAAGACAAATCAACAAAACGACGATGCCAGATGAATGCAATTTTGGCTCCGTAACATATGCGCTAAAAATTGAAGCATGGGACCTCTTTTGAGGGGTCGACTCAATTGTAATTTCTTGGCGAGGAGAGTCAAACGACTCTCGATTTTGCTCCCTTACGCGACTAAAGAGAAAAGGAGACTGATTTGTGACAAACGGAATGAAAAAGAAAAGCTAAAAGAAGAGAAGAGTTTGTTTTTTGAGTTTCCGCGCGTTACTTTGATAGAAATTATTGCTACGCAACCATTGTCACGTGACTATGCGATCATTGTTACGCGACTATCTCAGTAAACGAGTGAGACGACTGAAGCGTGAACGAAGAATTGAAGACAACTATAGTGTTTTGCGTTCAATTATCTGAACTCAGCGTTCAGGTTACCCGATCCAGGCAAGCAGTTATCCGAATTGGGTGTTCAGTTATCCGATTCGGGCATTCAATTATCCGATGTTCTGTCCTAATTAGAAGTACCAAATATAGAAATAATTATTTTAGTCGCACATTTCTTTCATGACGTCTTTCTATGATGCTCACTCACGTTTCAGCTGAACAATAAATGATTGATTCAAGAAAGGTGGGAAGGTGAAGTAGTGAAATTCGAGCTCTTGATTAGCTAAAAACCATCTGCGACGCATGATGGACTGTTGCATGGTATCACGCAAGACGCGCGATTTACAAAGTATGCGGATTACACCACGATTGATGGAGCAAGGCGTTGTTGTAGGCTTCCTAAATATGTAGATTTAGTTCGCTCACAACAGCTTAGTTAGACCTCCACGGAAACATGGGACACCAAGATTAGTGCAAAGGAAATTATTGTACAACACACGCTAAAAATTCACGCTAAAGTAGAGATTAATTACAAATTATTGAGTCTATACAGCTGATGAATGATGATATTTGAGCAGCTGCCCAACCGCAGACTATGTAAGTTATTTAGTTGCACAACAGCCGTAAGCAACGGATAATTGAACGCCTGAATCGGTTAATTGAACTCAAAATACTTTAGAAGAGCAACTGAAAGTCTGTTTCCTGAGTTCCCGGGTTTGTTTGACAAAAACTATTGCTAAGTAACGCAACCATTGTTACGCGAATTGGTAAAGACAGAACACCATCGCTCGCCAAACACAATGCTAACCGAGCATTTACTAGTTGGCGAGCGAAGCGAGCCTCTCTCTTGTCATGTCAATTGAGCTCGAGATATATTTTATTTATATATTTATATATTTATATACGTACGTCAGCACTTGTCATATAGATTTACGGCAAAACAGAAAGACAAATCGACAAAACGACGATGCCAGATGAATGCAATTTTGACTCCGTAACATATGCGCTAAAATTGAAGCAAGAGACCCTTTTCGAGGGGTCGACTTAATTGTAATTTCTTGGCGAGAAGAGTAAAACGACTCTCCATTTTGCTCCCTTACGCGACTAAAGAGCAAATGAGACTGATACGTGACAAACGGGATGGAAGGAAAAGCTAAAAGAAGAGAAAAGTCTGTTTTTTGAGTTTCCGCGCGTTACTTTGACAGAAATTATTGTGACGCAACCATTATCACGTGACTACGCGACCATTGTTACGCGACTAATCTTAGTAAACGAGTGAGACAATTGAAGCGTGAACGAAGAATTGAAGACAACTAGAGTATTTTGCGTTCAATTAGCCGATTATCCGAATTGGGCGTTCAGTGATCCGATTCGGGCATTCAATTATCCGACTCAGGTATTCAATTATCCGATGTTCTGTCTTAGAAGTACTAAAGTTATAGAAATAATTGTTTCAGTTTGATACGTAAAGTCAAAACCGCGCACATTTCTTTTATGACGTCTTTCTAGGATGCTCACTCACGTTTCAGCTGAACAATAAATGATTGATTCAAGAAAGGTGAGAAGGCGAAGTAGTGAAATTCGAGCTCTTGATTAGCTAAAAACCTGCTAAGACGCATGATGGACTGTTGCATGGTATCACGCTGGACGCGCGGTTTACAGAGTATACAGATTACACCACGATTGACGGAACAAGGCGTTGTTGTAGCCTTCCTAGATATGTAGATTTAGTTCGCTCACAACGGCTTAGCTAGACCTCCGCGGAAACGTGGGACACCAAGATTAGTGCAAAGGAAATTATAGTACAACACACGCTAAAAATTCACGCTAAAGTCAAGATTAATTACAAATTATTACGTCTATACAGCTGATGAATGATGATATTTGAGCAGCTGCCCATCCGCAGACTATGTAAGTTATTCAGTTTCCATGATATTGCACAACAGCCGTAAGCAACGGATAATTGAACGCCTGAATCGGATAATTGAACACCAAATACTATAGAAGAGCAACTGAAAGTCTATTTTCTGAGTTCCCGCTTTTGTTTGACAGAAACTATTGCTACGTAACGCAACCATTGTTACACGAATTGGTAAAGACAGAACACCATCGCTCGCCAAACACAATGCTAACCGAGCATTTACTAGTATTTATATATTTATTGGCGAGCGAAGCGAGCCTCTCTCTTGTCATGTCAATTGAGCTCGAGATATATTATACTTATATATTTATTGGCGAGCGAAGCGAGCCTCTCTCTTTTCATGTCAATTGAGCTCGAGATATATTTTATTTATATATTTATATATTTATATATTTATATATTTATATATTTATATATTTATATATTTATATGCGTACGTCAGCACTTGTCATATAGATTTACGGCAAAACAGAAAGACAAATCGACAAAACGACGATGCCAGATGAATGCAATTTTGACTCCGTAACATATGCGCTAAAATTGAAGCAAGGGACCCTTTTCGAGGGGTCGACTTAATTGTAATTTCTTGGCGAGAAGAGTAAAACGACTCTCGATTTTGCTCCCTTACGCGACTAAAGAGAAAATGACACTGATACGTGACAAACGGGATGGAAAGGAAAAGCTAAAAGAAGAGAAAAGTCTGTTTTTGAGTTTCCGCGCGTTACTTTGACAGAAATTATTGTGACGCAACCATTATCACGTGACTACGCGACCATTGTTACGCGACTAATCTTAGTAAACGAGTGAGACAATTGAAGCGTGAACGAAGAATTGAAGACGACTATAGTATTTTGCGTTCAATTAGCCGATTGTCCGAATTGGGCGTTCAGTTATCCGATTCGGGCATTCAATTATCCGACTCAGGTATTCAATTATCTGATGTTCTGTCTTAGAAGTACTAAAGTTACAGAAATAATTGTTTCAGTTTGATACGTGAAGTCAAAACCGCGCACATTTCTTTCATGACGTCTTCCTATGATGCTCACTCACGTTTCAGCTGACCAATAAATGATTGATTCAAGAAAGGTGAGAAGGCGAAGTAGTGAAATTCGAGCTCTTGATTAGCTAAAAACCTGCTAAGACGCATGATGGACTGTTGCATGGTATCACTCTGGACGCGCGGTTTACAAAGTATACAGATTACACCACGATTGACGGAGCATGGCGTTGTCGTAGGCTTCCTAGATATGTAGATTTAGTTCGCTCACAACAGCTTAGCTAGACCTCCGCGGAAACGTGGGACACCAAGATTAGTGCAAAGGAAATTATAGTACAACACACACTAAAAATTCACGCTAAAGTCAAGATTAATTACAAATTATTGAGTCTAGACAGCTGATGAATGATGATATTTGAGCAGCTGCCCAACCGCAGACTATGTAAGTTATTCAGTTTCCATGATATTGCACAACAGCCGTAAGCAACGGATAATTGAACGCCTGAATCGGATAATTGAACACCAAATACTATAGAAGAGCAACTGAAAGTCTGTTTTCTGAGTTCCCGGGTTTGTTTGACAGAAACTATTGCTACGTAATGCAACCATTGTTACACGAATAGGTAAAGACAGAACACCATCGCTCGCCAAACACAATGCTAACCGAGCATTTACTAGTATATTTATATATTTATATATTTATATATTTATATATTTATATATTTATATATTTATATATTTATATATTTATATATTTATATATATATACGTACGTCAGCACTTGTCATATGGATTTACGGCAAAACAGAAAGACAAATCAACAAAACGACGATGCCAGATGAATGCAATTTTGACTCCGTAACATATGCGCTAAAAATTGAAGCATGAGACCTCTTTTGAGGGGTCGACTCAATTGTAATTTCTTGGCGAGGAGAGTCAAACGACTCTCGATTTTGCTCCCTTACGCGACTAAAGAGAAAAGAAGACTGATTCGTGACAAACGGAATGAAAAAGAAAAGCTAAAAGAAGAGAAAAGTCTGTTTTTTGAGTTTCCGCGCGTTACTTTGATAGAAATTATTGCTACGCAACCATTGTCACGTGACTATGCGATCATTGTTACGCGACTATCTCAGTAAACGAGTGAGACGACCGAAGCGTGAACGAAGAATTGAAGACAACTATAGTATTTTGCGTTCAATTATCTGAACTCAGCGTTCAGTTACCCGATTCGGGCAAGCAATTATCCGAATTGGGTGTTCAGTTATCCGATTCGGGCATTCAATTATCCGATGTTCTGTCCTAATTAGAAGTACCAAATATAGAAATAATTATTTTAGTCGCACATTTCTTTCATGACGTCTTTCTATGATGCTCACTCACGTTTCAGCTGAACAATAAATGATTGATTCAAGAAAGGTGGGAAGGTGAAGTAGTGAAATTCGAGCTCTTGATGAGCTAAAAACCAGCTGCGACGCATGATGGACTGTTGCATGGTATCACGCAAGACGCGCGATTTACAAAGTATGCGGATTACACCACGATTGACGAACAAGGGGTTGTTGTAGGCTTCCTAAATATGTAGATTTAGTTCGCTGACAACAGCTTAGTTAGACCTCCGTGGAAACGTGGGACACCAAGATTAGTGCAAAGGAAATTATCCTACAACACACGCTAAAAATTCACGCTAAAGTCAAGATTAATTACAAATTATTGACTCTATACAGCTGATGAATGATGATATTTGAGCAGCTGCCCAACCGCAGACTATGTAAGTTATTTAGTTGCACAACAGCCGTAAGCAACGGATAATTGAACGCCTGAATCGGTTAATTGAACGCAAAATACTTTAGAAGAGCAACTGAAAGTCTGTTTCCTGAGTTCCCGGGTTTGTTTGACAAAAACTATTGCTAAGTAACGTAACCATTGTTACGCGAATTGGTAAAGACGGAACACCATCGCTCGCCAAACACAATGCTAACCGAGCATTTACTAGTTTATATATTTATATATTTATATATTTATATATTTATATATTTATATATTTATATATTTATATGCGTACGTCAGCACTTGTCATATGGATTTAAGGCAAAACGGAAAGACGGATCAAGAAAACGACGATGCCAGATGAATGCAATTTTGACTCCGTAACATATGCGCGAAAATTGAAGCAAGGGATCTTTTGAGGGGTCGACTCAATTGTAATTTCTTGGCGAGGAGAGTCAAACGACTCTCGATTTTGCTCCCTTACGCGACTAAAGAGAAAAGAAGACTGATTCGTGACAAACGGAATGAAAAAGAAAAGCTAAAAGAAGAGAAAAGTCTGTTTTTTGAGTTTCCGCGCGTTACTTTGATAGAAATTATTGCTACGCAACCATTGTCACGTGACTATGCGATCATTGTTACGCGACTATCTCAGTAAACGAGTGAGACGACTGAAGCGTGAACGAAGAATTGAAGACAACTATAGTGTTTTGCGTTCAATTATCTGAACTCAGCGTTCAGTTACCCAATTCAGGCAAGCAATTATCCGAATTGGGTGTTCAGTTATCCGATTCGGGCATTCAATTATCCGATGTTCTGTCCTAATTAGAAGTACCAAATATAGAAATAATTATTTTAGTCGCACATTTCTTTCATGACGTCTTTCTATGATGCTCACTCACGTTTCAGCTGAACAATAAATGATTGATTCAAGAAAGGTGGGAAGGTGAAGTAGTGAAATTCGAGCTCTTGATGAGCTAAAAACCAGCTGCGACGCATGATGGACTGTTGCATGGTATCACGCAAGACGCGCGATTTACAAAGTATGCGGATTACACCACGATTGACAGAGCAAGGCGTTGTTGTAGGCTTCCTAAATATGTAGATTTAGTTCGCTGACAACAGCTTAGTTAGACCTCCGTGGAAACGTGGGACACCAAGATTAGTGCAAAGGAAATTATCCTACAACACACGCTAAAAATTCACGCTAAAGTCAAGATTAATTACAAATTATTGAGTCTATACAGCTGATGAATGATGATATTTGAGCAGCTGCCCAACCGCAGACTATGTAAGTTATTTAGTTGCACAACAGCCGTAAGCAACGGATAATTGAACGCCTGAATCGGTTAATTGAACGCAAAATACTTTAGAAGAGCAACTGAAAGTCTGTTTCCTGAGTTCCCGGGTTTGTTTGACAAAAACTATTGCTAAGTAACGCAACCATTGTTACGCGAATTGGTAAAGACGGAACACCATCGCTCGCCAAACACAATGCTAACCGAGCATTTACTAGTATATTTATATATTTATATATTTATATATTTATATGCGTACGTCAGCACTTGTCATATGGATTTACTCCAAAACGGAAAGGCGGATCGACAAAACGACGATGCCAGATGAATGCAATTTTGACTCCGTAACATATGCGCTAAAATTGAAGCAAGGGATCTTTTCGAGGGGTCGACTTAATTGTAATTTTTTGGCGAGAAGAGTAAAACGACTCTCGATTTGCTCCCTTACGCGACTAAAGAGCAAATGAGACTGATACGTGACAAACGGGATGGAAGGAAAAGCTAAAAGAAGAGAAAAGTCTGTTTTTTGAGTTTCCGCGCGGTACTTTGATAGAAATTATTGCCACGCAACCATTATCACGTGACTACGTGACCATTGTTACGCGACTATCTTAGTAAACGAGTGAGACAATTGAAGCGTGAACGAAAAATTGAAGACGATTATAGTATTTTGCGTTCAATTATCCGATTCAGGCAATCAATTATCCGATTTGGGCGTTCAGTTATCCGATTCGGGCATTCAATTATCCGACTCAGGTATTCAATTATCCGATGTTCTGTCTTAGAAGTACTAAATTTATAGAAATAATTGTTTCAGACTGATACGTAAAGTCAAAACGGCGCACATTTCTTTCATGACGTCTTTCTATAATGCTCACTCACGTTTCAGCTGAACAATAAATAATTGATTCAAGAAAGGTGAGAAGGCGAAATAGTGAAATTCGAGCTCTTGATTAGCTAAAAACCCGCTAAGACGCATGATCGACTGTTGCATGGTATCACGCAGGACGTGCGGTTTACAAAGTGTGCGGATTACACCACAATTGACAGAGCAAGGGGTTGTTGTAGGCTTCCTAGATATATAGATTTAGTTCGCTCACAACAGCTTAGTTAGACTTCCGCGGAAACGTGGGACACCAAGATTAGTGCAAAAGAAATTATCGTACAACATATACTAAATATTTACACTAAAGTCAAGATTAATTACAAAATTATTGCGACTAGACAGCTGATGAATGATGATGTCTAAGCAGCTGCCCAACCGCAGACTAGATAAGTTATTCAGTTTTCCATGATATTGCACAACAGCTCCTGGCAACGGGTAAATAAACGCCCAATTCGGATAATTGACCAACGGATTCGTATAACTGAACGCAACATACTATAAAAGAGCAACTAAAAGTCTACAAATTATTGCGTCTATACAGCTGATGAATGATCATATTTGAGCAGCTGCCCAACCGCAGACTATGTAAGTTATTCAGTTTTCCATGATATTGCACAACAGCGGTAAGCAACGGATAATTGAACGCATGAATCGGATAATTGAACGCCTGAATAGGATAACTGAACACCGGATTTGGATAATTGAACACCGGATTCGGATAATCGAACGCAAAATACTATAGAAGAGCAACTGAAAGTCTGTTTCCTGAGTCAACGCGTTTGTTTGACAGAAACTATTGCTACGTAACGCAACCATTCCGAGCATTTACTAGTATATTTATAGTATACATGGCCCGTTCGTACGGGCAAGATACTGTAGTGTAAATATATGTCTGTGACACGTCACGTGCAATCTTTGTTGCAAGGTCCCGGATATGCTGAATGAATTCGAATCTTGCTCCTAGCGCTTGTTTCGATCGAAATCGACACACTCCCCGTGTAGCGCTTGCTGCAGAAAACGTGTAGGCTGGATTCGATGCAAATGCAATCAGAATTTGTAGAGAAACGAAAGTGATAGAAGAGTAAGTTTCGTCGGCAAGGGATATTCGATCGCTCGAAGCTTTGCGAAGGACGACGATGCATACGGTCTACACAGGACTGGTGTGGGCGTATATTCGAATAAACCGGAATGTGTAGTGTTTGCGTCATCAAGAAATTTTACGCGGGGGTCGACCCCTCGAGAGGGGACCCGGTGTATAATTTTTTTAATTCTTTACGCAAACCTTTCCCTGTGCGTGCCGAGTGTGCGTGCCAATTTCGGTTGCGAACGAACAAAAGACGTGGCCGCCAAAAGCGGACACACACACACACACACACACACACACACACACACACACAGACAGTTTGAGCATTATATATTAGATGAGTATACATGGCCCGTCCTTCGTGCGGGCAAGATACTGTAGTGTAAAGATAGGTCTGTGGACACGTCACGTGCAATCTTTGTTGCGAGGTCCCGGATATGCTGAATGAATTCGAATCTTGCTCTTCGCGCTTGTTTCGATCGAAATCGACACACTCCCCGTGTAGCGCTTGCTGCAGAAAACGCGTAGGTTGGATTCGGTGCAAATGCAATCAGAATTTGGAGAGAAACGAAAGCGATAGAAGAGTAAGTTTCGTCGGCAAGAGATATTCGATCGCTCGAAGCTTTGCGAAGGACGACGATGCATGCGGTCTACACAGGACTGGCGTGGGCGTGTGTTCGAATGAACCGGAATGTGTAGAGTTTGCGTCATCAAGAAATTTTACGCTGGAGGCGACCCCTCGAGAGGGGACCCGGTGCATAATTTATTACGCAAACCTTCCTCTGTGCGTGCCGAGTGTGCGTACCGATTTCGGTTGCGAACAGACAAAAGACGTGGCCCCCAAACGCGAACACACACACACTCAGACAGACAGACAGACAGTTTGAGCTTTTTATATAGTAGATTATATATATATACAGACTTGGACAAAATTATAGGAACACCTGGCATTTTTGTGTCTAGTCTAACTTTGGCACTAAACTTTTCTTTACCAGAACCAAATGTTTTTCGAATTTCTTTTTTCATGGATTGCGCCATTGTTAGTATGTAACATAGCTTGTGTTCAAGACTGCAGCTGTACTTATTACCTACTGCGCATCTAGTTTGCTTTGAAGAAGGAAGACGGCCATTCCTACTTTTCTTGTCTTTGTACACATTCATCTATCTTGGATGCTCATTCTTGGCATACAATCTAAGAATGCTCTGTAGTAGAGAGTGAACGCAATTTTGTGGGTCCTCTTATCAACATTATGAAGAGAAGGCGAATCATCTGTTTTTGCGCATTGATTTCGCGCATGTTATCACAATTTGAATTGTTTTGCCATATTAATCAATAAACAAACTTCAACGTATTCAAAAATCATGCGACACTAATTAATTACAAAAAATCCTGCTAAGACAAAAACTAAAAAAGTTATAGCAACAAAAGAGCATTGACATGCCACTTCCGGTCCACGTTTTACGTAGCAAAATCTCAAACTGCTACCGCCAAAATGTCAGCTGCACTAAAACCGCTGCCCTTGAGACTGCCAAACTTAGGCGATAAGTTAGCCTGAACGTCAGCTGCACACAGTTGCGGAGTCTTGTTCCGTGCGATATTTCACGAGTTGCAGCGATGCCTCGAGGCAAACAGTTGAGTCCAAAAACGCGAGGGAAAATTGAAGCCCTTCACTCAGTTGGCCATTCTGTGCGTCAGATCGCTGCTTTCGTCCGCCGCTCCAGGAATTCGGTTCATCAGTGCCTGCAACGGCTTTCCCATGGCAGCAGCGATTATGAAAACGATCTGGACGTGGGAAGGCAACGACAATTCGGGAAGATCATCGACTGAAGAGAATGGCACTGCAGAACCGCAGAGCACCATCACGACTGCTCTCGTATCAGCTGGCTGATGAAACCGGCAAGCAGGTGTCAAGTAGAACAGTCCGTCGTCGTCTCAGTGAGACAGGAGTGGACGCTCGGAGGCCTAGAAGAAAAACACTGCTAACAGAAAACCATCGGCGTTTGCGACTGGGATGGGCAACCGCTCACACACAATGGACTTTGCATGACTGGAAATCTGTTCTTTTTACAGATGAGTCAAAAGTCAGCATAGGAAACTATGGTGCTCTGTACGTTTGGTGTCGCAAAGGTGAGAAATTTTTCCCTGAATGTTGTGACCATACGGTCCAGCACGCGGCTAGTGTGATGGTGTGGGGATCGATGTGTTGGCATGGTGTGGGGTCTCTGGTGAAACTGGAAGGTCGTTTTGACAACACGGCGTACCAACAGGTTCTGGAAGAGCACATGCTTACAGACGCAGCGGCACTGATAGGAGACGACTTTGTCTTCCAGCAGGACAACGCGCCAATCCACACGTCTCGGTCAACAAGACAATGGCTACGCCAGCGTGACGTCACACTGTTGGACTGGCCGCCAAAATCGCCTGATGCGAATCCAATCGAGAACTTGTGGCATGAACTCAAAACTGCTGCCAACCGTCGCAAACCGAGAACTGCAGCTGAGCTCTGGAATGCTCTACAAGAGGCGTGGCAGCAGATTCCAGCCGTGCGTGTCCGGAACTTGGCAGAAAGTGTTCCGCAACGTGTGGACGCAATCAGGAGGGCGAGAGGCGGGAACTCTCGGTACTGAGGAACTGGTGAAGGGCTTCAATTTTCCTTCGCGTTATTAAAACCGGCTTTTTTAAAAGCCACTAAACAAAATCAGAGAGAGTCTAACTTACGACGCCTATGTAGTCATGACGTCATACACTTTTAGGTCTCGTTTTCCGCAATGCGAAACGTAAAGAAAACAATTTAGTGTCTACAGTATTCTCAAGAAACCTAACAATCAACGCGGTAACTATTAAGTTTCTAACAATATTGATAGTTGGTAAATTGTGATCTAATTATTGTGTTACTACATGCCCACAGCGGGGTGTTCCTATAATTATGTCTAAGTCTGTATATATATATATATATATATATATATATATATATATATATATATATATATTATATAATATTTTTTATATTCTTCTTCTATGCAAACTACCCCAAACTGCCCCAGACTACTCCAAACTACCCTACCCACCCAGTCCCTAAACATAACTACATTACAGTGACAGGAAAATCCCACAAGTCATCAAAGTCCAGGTTCAGTCTACTGTGTAATAGCTTGGCATTATACTGCCACAGTCTCACGGACAACTGTTCCATTAAATTTGAGTATGTCTGAGAGAAAGGTATGCTGTTCATTGATGAAGCTTTTGAGGCTATGATCTTCAGCGTCTCTAGACTTGAGGGAGACCAGTGTCCTAAAGTTTCTACAATGAGCGGGTAGAAATGACCTCCTGCTTGAGTAACCACCCTGTCATGCTTATATATACATCTAGATGACCTGTTCCTCCCCCCCAATCACGGAATGCTGGCTACGCCGCTGAGCTCATGCAACTATTGTGTGACATACCTTTGAGACGTCCTTGCTAACAGGCGAGGGTTCTTACTGCATGGCATGCGAGAGTGTAGAGCCATGTACAAAACCGTACATGTATGGCTCTGGAACGGCTCTGGAGGAACATAGTTTTATGTCTAGCCGTATTAAACGTGCATGCACGGGACAGTCTACATCTGCGACATGGACTGAAACACAGGCGCGGATCCAGGATTTTTGAAAAGAGGGGTT
>CAXXBX010000020.1:60000-75903 GCA_964274945.1 Dehalococcoidia bacterium
GTAATCAGTCAACTTTGACTTGTTGTACAATAGTCATTACTATCTCTGGAGAAAGCTGTCTAAACTCCGGACGTTTTCTCATTTCTGTCAGGTTTTTCACAACGAACGTAATACATTCTGCTTTCAGAAATATGACATTTGTTGCTTCTGCAAGCGCCATAATCTCGAAAACGTTCGTATCATCGATACTTCTCATTAGAAGTGCTGCACAAGTTTTCTTCATTTTGGCAAGAAGATAAGAATCAGCAAGACGTAACGCATCGCTAACAATTTTGCTACTTGTTTCAGGTCAAACGATTTCGACTCCATACATAACCCACGTAATTACAGCCCTGAAGGCTTCGTAACTGGTAGATTTCACTACAATTGGTTGCTTCGTCTCTGCCACTGTTGATTCTTTCATTGACGAGTTGAACATAGCTTTAAAGTATTCTGAGTTTGCGCACAGTAAAGATGTAACGGCGTATATCTTTCTAGTATCTCCATCTACATGAAACACCACGTCTGTTCCAATGCCTTCATCAGTGACTTTCCTCACACGTTGTAGTATACGCTGTTGCTCTGGAGCCAACGGTCTCATTGGTAATATTACCTTCCTGATACTATGTCTTTGAGAAACGTACAGACAGTGGGAATCAGAATCGTAAAATAGACGAGAAATTTTTCCAAAGAGTGCATTTGTTGCAATTTCGTCACTTATGCCCGACTTATCTTGACCAGCCAACACTCCTCCTGCAAGTCTCGGGCTTATTGTGGCAATGTAATTGACATTAAGGTTTGAAATGTACATATATCCGTAGTCGTCAACAGCTACTCCTGAAAGTCCGTCACCCAACACCTTAACGACACTTTTGTCTAGGTCTTCCCATGAGCTAGCTGCCATTGTGGTAGATTTGTTATCTTCAGTAACCATCAACACTCTTCCACCACTTCTCTCAGCTACAAATAAAGAAGTTTGTTCCATACTGGTTGCGCATGTCATAGATTGTATATGAGTACTGGCCCCACTGAAAACCGGTGATGGCTGTGGTGACATCAGTACCGTACTTATGTTGCAACCAGTTGATAAGTCAAACTTCAGAAGGTTCAACCCGTGGCAAACGTACAAAAACTCGTTATCATCATCATCCCTGTCGCCATCACCGTCGTCGTTGCTGCTGTTGCCGTTGCTCAAATTAGTGCACACTCTAATAGAAGAGCAAGGGCCAGCCGTCGACAAACGATAAGACGAGTATGCAGATGCTCGTTTTGAAGAAGCTGTTGGAGATGTAATCAAAGTGCTTACAATTCCGCTAGTGCTAATCTGTAATGGCAAATGCCAAAACGCTTGAATCACTGAACGGGTCATATGTTTCCGGGTTGCCCTGCAAAAAACATACATACTCATGACTATAGACGTGTCCTATAGTTTTATATAGATCTTGCATAAGCTGCACAAACAGGTCTGACTATAGACTTTGTGCATGTATATATTGTGCACCATAGCTATACGATGGCAGGAAATGCAGTCTGCATGTAACGTCCCAACTTCTGCGAAGACACACACACACACACACACACACACACACACACACACACACACACACACACACACACACACACACACACACACACACACACACACATCATCATCATCATCATCATCATCATCATCATCATCATCATCGTCATCATCATCATCATCATCATGTAAAGAAGTTAGTGGTAAATCGGCTAAACTAATGCCTAGAGTTAGCCAGAAAAGACAGGTGGCCTTGGTGGGATTCCCGCATCAGCCGCTATATATATATATATATATATATATATATATAGGTTTGATCAGCTTGAGGTAAGTAGTTTTGTTCAAACTGCCATTTCACGCCCGGAGAGGGTAGACAGGGCCTGGTACGTTGTTTTCCCATGCGCGCATAATGGATTACTTCGAAATGGGGGTAAGGTCTGCACACATGCGAAACCCACGTTATTTAAAATGTCGAGCTGATAGTGTCAAGCAGAGCCCTGTAGCGTGCAATGACAGCGAAACCAGCTTCCGTGTTCATTAATGACTTGTCTTCTCAGCGGCCGTAGACATGTTCAAAGACCTAGGAGCCAGTGTGCGCTTAGCTAGAGGGCAACTCTTCACGTGCACAGCACTAGAAGGGGTGATGCATCATCTGCGGTGATGTTCTTTGTCAGCTTTTTTCGACCTAGATGCAGTCCTGCAGGCTGTCATGTGCCTGCGCCCTCAATTCTGATGCAGCTCAAATGCACCGAGCACAGCTCTGGCAGATCTGACCGTCTGCCGTACAGCTAGAAATTCACAAATTAAGCTGTAACTTCTGCTGCCGTCTTTCTCGGTAAGCAAACACAATAAACAGCCTGACTGCATTACGAGTAGACGAGGAACGACAAACTGGACGCTCCAAACAGCTGCCACAAAACAAGGTCTAAAACCGTCTAGCTGGATCACTTGATCTTGGCTCTAGATTTATGGCTCCATCCACTAATGATGTAAGAAAGCTGTTTCGCTGTCCGTTGCGCCCAACATCATTATCGGCTCGAGGTTCTAAATAACGTCGGTTCCGCATGCATGCAGACATTACCCAGATTTCGAGGTCTCTGTTCTGAAGGTTCGAGGCTAGAATGCAGGATGCCAAGTTGTAAGAATTAAGTATGCAGACGGACTCGCGGATTTGTCTTTTCAACGGCAATATCAAAAGCTGGTCAGAGTCAAGCCGTAAAATGGCAGCAGACGGTTGTGGAACCTCAGAATGCAACAGCTATAGGCATGCAGGTCAGGTCCGGGGGCTACGCGATCGCCAACAGCTAGGGTACCGAGAAAGCAATCCGAGGCGTTACCAAGCTTGTCATGGAGCAAACGAGCACACTAAGAAGTAAATGCTAGAGATGCAGTGAAAAACCTACACACGAAAGAGAGCGGTGTCCTGCGATTAATTAATTAACGCTAAATTGTATACAAGTGCAGAAATTTGCTATGTATGCTCTCAACGATATTCGAAGACAATGAATCCAAAGATTTTGGTGCATGAAACACTAGCCGGTCACGTGACATACGACCAACCGACCGACCTGCTAGGCAACGGCGTAACACGTGACCAAATAAACTAGTAAATGCTCGGTTAGCATTGTGTTAGGCGAGCGATGGTGTTCTTATTCGCGTAACAATGGTTGTGTCTATACGTAGCAATGATTTCTGTCAAACAAATGCGGAAACTCAGAAACAGACTTTCAGTTGCTCTTCTTCTGGCTTTGTCTTTCATTCTTCGATCGCGCTTGGATCGTCTCACTCGTTTACTGAGATAGTCGCGTAACAATGGTGGCGTAGTCACGTAACAATGGTTGCATCGCAATAATAATAATTTCTGTCAAAGTAACAAGCGGAAACTCAAAAACAGACTTTTCTCTTCTTTTAGCTTTTTCTTTTATTCCGTTTGTCACGTGTCAGTCTCCTTTGCTCTCTAGTCGCGTACGGGAGCGAATCAAAAGTTATTTCACTTTTCTCGCCAAGAAATTGTAATTGTGTCGAACCCTCGAAAGGAGACCCTTAATTCAATTTTTAACGCATGTGTTGCGGAGTTAAAATTGCATTCACCTGACATCGTCGCTCACGTTAGCATTGTTTTTGGCGGGCGATGGTGTTCTGTCTTTACCTAGTCGCGTAAAACAATGGTTGACATGACAAGAGACAGGCTCGCTTCGCTCGCCAATAATGAAACATCACGTCATAACATTCTGCTCTGACGTAACAAACATATGACGTTATTTCAAATCGCTCACGTCATTTGGCTGCGTTGTCGTCTGCGTTCCAACTGGTATGTTTGTCATCAGAGTTGTTATTAATGTGTCGCGGACGTAGTCCAAAGACATGGTAATTGGATATGTCAAATTGTATTTTGAGGCAAATACGTGACCGGATTTGGTAGTCGGTGTCTCGCGATCGATCCTAAACGGATCGAATCAGAGCGGTCGCTAGTGAATACAGCCAAACGTGCTTGAAGGGAGTTGGACCTGCACAAGGCTTAGAAACCTAGCTAAAACAGGTACATTTGCAGTTTTGAATAGTACGTAGTTCCAGTTTATACTATACGCGTTTCTATAACATTCTACCTAGTGTGTGTACGTATCACATGACTCAATTTTTTATGAAAAATGAAAATTTGTTTAAGCGCAAACAAAAGTAATTGTAAATCATTATACTTGTCGTCCAATTTATTTAGAGTCGATTTGTGCCGAGAAAACAACGTTCAGCAGACGACGTTCAAAACTGAGGTCTCTTTCAATAAACGGTGCATGTTACTGCTGGAAAGGTGCGCAAAAAGACAACACTTCGTTTATGTCATAATCGCAATTGTAACATGTCATTTAAGTCATTTTTGGGCTACGCCGTAGCTTCGTACTACCAGACCACTGCAAACTACGATAAAAAATTCGCCGTTGCGCCCCGTAGTATCTAGAACGTAATGTCATGGCTGTGCATAGCCAATCCAAGGCTGTAGGAGCCAGTCCGGCTGGTCTGGCCATGCCGGACCACTTTTTCTAGAGTGAACTTTCACCAGAGGCCTATATTTGAGGGCCGTAGGAACCCGTCCAGTCGTACAGACCATCTTCAAAAAGCATTTCTGGCAGTTGACGTTTGCCCAAAAATTCCGGTTGAAAATATAGGCAATTAAATAACTATATTATGTATACTCAAAACAAAAATTAATTATGGCATCTTAACTTAACTTAATTAAGTAACAACGTTTTACAGCGGCCTGAGGTCATTGCATGCCTCCACTACCCAAGGGTGCATTCAATTTGCCTGATTCCAACCATTCCGGAATGAAGAAAATAGTCAATCCAAATCGACTAGTTCAACTCAAACCGCACCCCGTTGTCATAGGGAATTTGGCATCCCCGAGCCATCTTCACTAGGGAATTTGGTATCCTTTCAGGACGCTTTGCATCCCTAAACCATATATCCTAAGGAATTTAGCATTCCAGGAAATTTGGCATCCCCGAACTGTATTTCCTAGGGAATTTGACATCCCCGAATCGTATTTCCTAGAAAATTTGGCATCCCACTAGCCGTATTTCGTAGAGAATATGGCATCCCGCGAGCCGTATTTCCTAGAGAATTTGGCATCCCCCCGCCGTATTTCCCCAGGGAATTTGGCATTCCCAAACCATATTTCCTGGAAATTTGGCATCCCCGAGCTGCATTTCCTAGGAGAGTTGGCATCCCCGAGCCGCACATGTTATGACAATTTCGCATATCTAAAAATGTGACATTGTAATTCTTAGTTTACACAATGCGTTTTTATGCTAAATTTCTATCAAACATGTTACAAATCGCGTGTTGGTTATCTAATTGCAATTGAAAACGCCTATTATTTTAGTTAACTTTGTTATATATATATATATATGTATATATATATATTTTTTTTTTTCAGGTAAATATATATATATATTTTTACTTTTACATTTAAACAGAACTAACTACCAAATTCTACACTACGCTACGGTGGGTATATCCCAACTATCAATGTCCTGTACTTCAAGTTGAATTCTTCTGAACAACATCCTTGCATTGTATTTCCACAACTGTACCGAAAGTTGTTGCGTCAAATTCTGGAAAGCTTGATGGAATCGAATTCCGCTGACAAAGGTCGGATGGCGTCAGCGGCTAACCGGGAATCGAACCCGCAGGAAGAGTTTCCAGACCATGTAGCAATATATATATAGACGGTCATGTGCCACTGCCCTCATGGTATATGTCATTGTAATACCAGACACCATTTAACCTAAATGGTGACGCAAAGATCAACATACGGCTTTGCATAGCCGGCAGACGTCCCGTCCTTCAACTGAACTTGCAACAATTCACTGTTCAGGACATGTACTAAGCTTCTCTCGGTTTCTGCAACACTTCTAATGGTAGAACTAATTGAAAATGGTGAGAGACAATCGAGACAAACACATGAAGATCGATAGACGGCGCTAGCTATGTATAACGCTATATATACTTTGAACCAGAACTCGTGTCATAGCTGGATTAATCTCTTTCGTACTAAAAACAGTGACACCACCGTAAGTTCGTGAACTCTGTTGCATGTTGACACATGATCGTCTAGCGTCGCACGATTACTTTTGGAAGTGCACCGGTAGTTCGTCAGCCGACTGAAAGGGATACCAAATTCCCCAAAGGATGCCACGAGGGGTGCCTCAGACCTTGAGATAACATAACTCGGGGATACCAAATTTCCTAGCTAGACTAGTAAATACGGCTCGGAGATGCAACAAACAGGGAATGTCAAATTCCCTAGGACACCAACACTCCGGATCGAATGAAAGACGCCTGCGCTGACGACTAATGTCATGGCTGACGAGCTAGTGCGCATGTATGGTTTGCGGTCTAGTTAAAACGAACAGGTACGTACTGTATTCCTTTCACCTCCGTTTACTCGGAATAGAAACCGATCATTCCGGAAATGCAAATCGAACGACTATTCCCGTATAGTCCTATCTAGTATTTGGAATGGACAAATCGAATGCACCCCTAGTAATCTTCTGGAAACCATGCCCGAGACCAAACGTCGCTAGGTGTACTGTACCTTTCGAATTACGTTATTGCCTGAGTCCCCAACAATCTCGCTGCCATCTCTAGTGATACAAAGCCCCATTGGGCCGTTAAATAAAGCAGAGCTTTTAGGACCATCTGTACGTCCTGTTTTTCCGGGACAACCTGCGTAGCCTGAGACAATACCGTACTGATCGATCTGTCTGATACAATGATTGCCGTAGTCTGCAACCAACAAACTGCCATCTGCCGTCAAGGTCATCTCAAGAGGGTTTTGGAAACGTGCCTCGTGACCGGGTCCATCTGAATATCCCTCCTCGATGGTGCCAGCAACTGTCACCACTCGACACGCCATCTTGGAGGATTCAAGTCGATCACGTGAGACCAGCAGATTCCTTCCCGGATATCTTCTCAATTTTCTAATCTCGTTCACTACTACGGGATGGGCGGGTCCACGACACTTGGTCTCTAGTTACAGTCGGACATGCTCCCTGGAGCCAATCTCAAGTGAGGTAGATTTTGCGTTGTAGCTATTGCGTCTAGCGTACATTCAAGTGCCCTTGCAAGGAAATCAACTTTGATCGCCAATACCAGTAAGCCCTTCCTAACAATGTTCATCCATTGCGTATGCGCAAGTTTCGTAGACGAACACAGAAAGTTTGTCTAGTCAGGCGTTGATGAACGTGGATCACTGTTGTTGCTTCCCGCTAGTCTAGAGTAGATTCTATGTGTACACATCCACTCCTAGCTACTGTTTCTGAGCGTGGCGCACTCCTACTGGAGCGTGGCGCTCCGCCACGCTGTCACGTAGTAGCGAGAATCCTGTACCTGTGAACGCTAGCGTCGCAGTCCTACTGGATACTGGATAGCAACTAAGCAGACCAGGTCAAATCAGCAACCGTCCTAACCTAGCTAGATTACCTGGGTACTTTGCACTTTTCTCTAGTTGTACTAGCTAGTAATTGCATATTTGTTAATAATTGCACACAAGGAATAAATTCGCAATGAGTAGTACACAATTGATGTATGCAGTGCATGCAACGTACAGTGTTCTAGAGTAGTCTGTGTAGCAATTTTTTTATATAAAACTAAAAAAATTGTTTAATTAACTGTAAAGAATAGTAATTAGAAATCATTTTACCTGCCGTCCTTGAAGTCAATTTGTGGCGAGAAAACAACGTTCAGCAGACCATGTTCAAACTTTCAACAATTAAACGGTTCATGGTACTGGTCGAAGGTGCGCAAACAGACAGCACTTCGTTTATGTCAAAATCACGGTTGTAACATGTCCATTGACTGCCAAGAATTTACGGCCGACGCCGTAGCCTCCTCAGACCAGTGCGAATTAGCTAAAGCGTCGAAGTCTTGGCGGTTACTGGGTGTTTGAAAAAGTGCACCATTTCACAGCAACGAAATGCGCATGCGCTAACGTGAGCGTGCCCCTTTAACGCACAACAATCTACTGTACTCTAATGTAGCATGGTTATCGTTTGTCACCCGAGAGAGAAGAAAGGGTACCACCCAGGGTCACACCCATAAATTTTACCAACTGTAGGAAATTGGGTTCGCGGATACTGGTCGTACCTAGTATCCTAAGAACAGATACCAGAAGCGTACCAGTAAAAGTTGGACTATCAGCGAGTTTTTCTATCCAACTTAGCAGCCAGGTAACTCATACTAGAACATAAACTTAGATTATATCTGCATGCTTCTGGACGATATCGCCTGTTTGCTAGGTCATATCATTGCTAGGAGTCGTATGCTAACTGACGCCGCTGCCAGATTTCTTAGAATATCTCTACTACTAGTACGGCGTACCAGATTTCCTAGAATATTTAGTTACTGAGGGCGTACCAGATTTCTATTATATAAGGAACTCCTTCAATCCTTCTCAGATAATCAATGCTGCAAATGAAACTGGTGCAGCTGCTAAGGTTGGTGAATCGGAAAAGACAACAGACACGACGACAATGTAACAGCTTCAGGCGGTCTTTTCTACCCTTTAGTGGTGAAACCTATGGCGTATGGTCAACTCACAGCCTGGAAGTCATCAAATTTTATTGCAAAATGATCGTCTTTGCTTAAAATGCATTGAATATTCCTACAAACTTTTGCAGCTCATTGAAAAGTGCTGTTCAAATATCCCGCAAAACGTCAATCCATGCACTAAGACCACTGCACACTAGGGTACGTATACATCAAGTCTCTATAGCAAAAGTTACAAATATTGAAACTCGACATTGAAACGGTGGAAGCACGCTAGAGCAAGTGCAGCTCTTAGTTTCTCTACATTACTTTAAACTAACCGTCAACACGTTGACCGAGTACGCAACAGTTTCTACAACCATTGTTGCGCCAACATCAGACAGTGATTTCGCATGTGGAACAATCTTTTCACGATCATCCAGCGTATTCTCATCTTGCGGTCCTCCTGTACATACACCAATTCCGCTTGCATCCATCTGTACAAACTGCAACGACAGTATAACTAACCAGCAAGCGTTTCCATAGTTGCCAAACTAAAGTTTCGACCAGCGGGAACATTCCTAAAGTTTACATGCGTGATGAGCTGTGCAGCTCCGTAATTGACCAGTTTGACTATAACCTGTTTGAAATAAATGCTAACACATGTCATTTCCACTTAAATCACCAACAACTGATACTTTTAGGCAAGAGGCGTCACTACAAGTGACCGAGGCAGCTATAGACGCATTAGATGAAGACACGGATGAATTAAGAAGCTTCACACCTCGATTTACAGAAAACATCACCTAACATGCAAATCTGTACTGTCTAAAACAGTTCGCAAACTAACAAGTTGTTTAGATTTACCTGATTCCAGTAGGAAGGTGTCCCATACCATACCGATGAATTAAACACTATAGCATCCGGGTTCCATCTACGATCGTTGTTATTAACAAATAGTGGAGCGTAACTAGCCAAGACCACCACATCGCTGTTCCTCTCCATACCTGAATGCACGATAACATACTACTGTCGATTGCGCATGCGCAGACCACAATTACAATCCCTCACTGACCTGTCATCCATGCTGCCTCAGCTACAGCGGCCAGAACATTACCTTTTCCTGCATCACTACAAATAGCAACACATGTAATCTCCTACTACGTTGTCTAGTGACTAAACTCTCTAGGTACCGTGTAGTGGCATATTCTGAGTTAAAAACTTTGGATGATGAACGATCGTAGCTGTCCCACATGTGTACTTTGGTAATGAAGTCTTCTGGTGATGTGTAGCTAAACAATTAATTAAAGAATAAACACAATGCACTGTTATAATTATATCTTTCGCCCATCCATCTGTCCGCCTGTCCTAGAGCTTTATTAGTTCACAATGTACCAACAACGCGCTGCGTCACAACGCATCTCGTGGTTGAGTGTTTGAATGCTTTAGCAAAGCAATTTAGCATTTCAACGTCCTTGCCTGTGATTTACAATGTTTGTAAGCAAGATTTGTGTTGCTACATTTGCTAGCAACGATGCATGTGCTCCGAGCTTCGTCTTGTTCGTAACTTACATGTGATAGTCCCACAAGTCTGTTGGAGCTGACGGGTTGTGATGAGTCAAGTCGCAGTTGGCTATCAGATTCATTTTGGGATATTTGGTCTAATGAAAAGACTATAAATCGCATACGAAATGATTACCGGCTTTCCAACACACACCTTTATTGCCTTATAAAATGCCACATAGTTTCCTACATAGTTTGCCTAAGCACATCCAAATTCAATCAATCAATAATTGTGCAAGTAAACACATCTCACGTGACCACAATTTTCATTTCCTATCGCCATATATGACAAGTTGAATGATTGCTCATGACCCATAGACGCTCGCATAGATCCCCAGTGACTGCATGAACAAAATCAGAACTATAGAATGAGATCGTGATCGCAAAACGACGGTTTACTGCAGACCTCGATGAGGGTCCATTTGCAAACTCAATGCTGTCCAATGCATCCTACCAAATACAACAGTTTAAGGGAACATCGTTCTTTGTCCATTAATCAGTTCTACCGTACCTGCACCCACGGCTCAATCTTTGATGTCGGTACATCCTCTTGAACCGAAATCCCGTTGTTGATTACCCAAATCGGTTGAGCATTCAACATCTCACACATCACCAGATATTCAAAATACCCCAAGCCCTGAAAAAACCAAGTTTACTGAACAAATATTCTCAGGGCAATAGCAAGAAAACGCAATCCTACATCGTCACTCCAATAACCCCAAACTGCATTATCATGTCCGGGTCTCTCCCAATACGGACCAATTGTTTTCTTCCACAGAAAGGCTTTGTCGAGTGTTATACCGTCAATGTAAGTCCCTCTAGCACAAATAGTTCCACTGCTATACGTGGTACATGTACAGAACATGCTAGAAACGATTACCCAGGAAATCGTACGAAAGAAGGCCGCATTGCTTTCAGTGCATCTACAAGATCTTGCCGGAACGGGTAACCGTTTGGTAGATCATCAGGCATCAGCGACACCTCACGACACGACAGAATCAACATACTAACATTGTATAACAAATGCATGTGCTCAGCAAACGTGCATACCACGTCTACAGCAATAGAACCAGCAGAGTGCAAAATAATGCTCAACCTCGCGTTGCTGTCAGTAGCATTAGAAGTCAACTGACAAGAGTAGTTTCTCCAAGATCCTACAAGCAAAAGAATGCACACCAGATTGAAGATGAGTAAACGTTTAAGCAGCTAACCTCCAATGGCACCAAAGTCACTGTAAGAAGCATAAGTTATTGATCCATCAAATGATTGAAGCATGGCAGTAAAGGTAGGAGATGGGCTGGAATCTTAAAACGAACAAGATCACAATCGTGAAAGTACACGAACGCACAAAGACATGCATACCCGCTGTTCTTGCAAAAAAGCGAAGGTTGTATTTCCTTCCTTTTGATACGTTCATGCCCCAGTAACCGAAGTTGACAACACCAGAGCTGCTTTGGGTTACAGAAATTACAGCATAATTCGGATTTGCCTACGTAAACAACGATATTTGAAATTCACTGTTTTCCTCAATATCCAAATAGTAATTAAATTAATTAATAATAATGTCAAAACACTTGATTTAATGGATTCGTATTTTGTACGGTCAATTTGGCAGAACCCACTGTAGACCAACCAGAAGCCTTTAGCACTGCCTGAATAAATTCAAACCTGTTATCCTCCGGATTAATATGCTCAGCAACTACCCTTTCATACATTTGCTTGTTGTACTATAAATGTTGCATGCGGTGCGCTAGGCTTTTCTTTTATGATTGCATCATAACAGGTAGACCATCCATGATCTTGACCACATTGTCCAGTGCAACTACAACATAAGATGAGTCGATAAGAAAACTTGGAAGCAGACGACGAGGCTATACCTGCCATTCATGGCCAAGTAGTATCCACTCAAAGAAGCAGACTCAAATGATGCCATGGTCATGTTATATAGTCCAGGTCTCTGATAGAAGCTTGCACTATCACTGAAAGCCTTCGTGCCATCATCCTTTGCTAACATTATCCTCATATCCTACGCAACAATAGTATAGATAATTATTACACTCATACTTCATGTCTGAAACCTTCGGACTAAGATAGTAGCCTGGATAATTCAAAGACAAAAAACTGATAGTTTCCTCCTGGCCGTCCAAACCTTTCACTAAACCAAACGAGCTATCGCTGCAATCCAGATCATTGTTGATTGGAGTCGCATATCCCTGGTAATCGCAATGTCGAACAAATACTGGATTACTAGCCATCGATAAGACGGGTAGCAGAGAGTGATATTGACTGATGTTAGACGGGATATTATTGATAGAGACAGAAGCCTCAAATGCTCGATTCTGAACCATTTCTGCGTAGATGCCACCTGAGAGAAAGACTCATTAGATCGTTGAACGCATAGACTAAACTAATACCGAGTTCTAACCGTCTCCGGCATGGTTAATCTCTTCAAAGAAAATTCCCCACAACATCGGACTGACGTCCATCACTGGACGTAGCAAATCAATGTTCAATATCTGGTCGTCGCCATGCACCCAGTAGAACGTAGTAATAGCCACAAGGAACGAGCGAAAAGCCATTGTTGTGTAGACCGAGGAGTGAGTACCGTGCAAAGGTGCCAAGCGTGGGCGGACATCACGCGACACCAGTACGCGAGCGGTCTGGCCTCGTGTGCCTTCGGTATCGGCCATATTATCATGTACAGAATGATTCCAAAAAATACATGAAACAAGATTTTCAAACAACTGTATATTCAAAATTATTTTAGTCGACAAAAGCTGGTCGCATGTTGTGTAAAGAATTCATAACAGAATAAAGATGCAAAGCTTCACAAACCCACACAGTAGTACATATGCAGAGGCCAGAGGCGTTCACTTCCTCCTGTCGGTCGGACGTTCGTATGGCAGTCCATCGTGCCGCGCCCATAAGTCTTCAAATTGTCTGGGAAGAATCTCGGCACCTTTCTTACTCGTCAACCCCGTCTGTTCTAAACTGAGCTCACACATCTCCATGTCGTCCTTACCTGAATGTTCAAGGACAATGACGTCACGTGTGTAGTAACATTCATGTATGTTGCGACGCACCTGCAACTAATAGCAAAGGCTTCTTTCCCGGAAGCATATCTATTTGCCGTGCTATCCACTGGCCGTCAAAATGAGCATACCACCAGCCTTTTGGTTGGTCTCTAGGCTGACCAGCCGGCCTAACAAACGGCACACGAAAGTACCGCTGGGGTACTTCTCCGTTATCGAGAGCTGTCGATTGCGCAGTAAAGCCAGAACCACTGGACGTCATGCGAGCTAAGCCACAGTAAATATAGAAATATGACAAAAGATGCACAAGGACCGCTAACAAAGATACCGGCTTCGATGACTGAATCGGGTAGTCTCTGCTGTTCTGTCTCTTCTTGCCCGCTTGGTGTCTTCCGCTTGTTTTTCAGCTTCCATTCCTGGTATACCTTCAAACGACGGTGAAATTCTTCCCGGCAAGATTCGAGCAATTCAATGTCTGCAAAACAACAAAACTGCAGTCACAATCGCGTCAGACTCGTTCTTAAACTCTAGCGGCGTACCGCAAGACATATTGATTGTGTCTCGTAGTTCAGCGTACTTCCATCCACTCAAATCGTACTTGTGAGTTGCCTTCTCCTGTTGCTTTGCCGACACGACCACCGACCTGCAAGTGCATTGTGCATACGATACAAATCGACAAGAAAATAAACCGCACCAGTTAATATGAATTTCATATACCTTCTTAGCGACCGACGCGACAGCCGTGAATCAGGCTCATCCTGAACGGTCTGTGGATCAAAATCTTGCGAAGCTCCGTCTTCCTATAGATTAGTAAAAACATTACAAAGGTGAGAATTCCAAAGCAATCGTCGACAACCTGAGAAAGACGCAGAGCGAGCTCGCGGTCACGTCGCTCCTGCTCAATCATAGCCATTCTGCAAACACACATACGAGCACAACAAATATAACCATCAAATAGATATGTCAACTGAACTTGAAACAACCAACCGTCTAGCTTGATCTTCGCTGTCTATTTGTGCCTATAACACATGAGTTAGGACACGTTTGTAGAGCGAAGTCAAACGCCGGTATACTAGAACTTACCTGCAACTTTTTAGCTGCCTCCTCTTGTTGCTTTATTTGCTGCTCAGCTTGAAGTCGTTTCTGTCTTTCTTCTTCTTGTCGTCGTTTTGCTTCTATTTCTGCCTTCCTGCGTTGTAATCAACAATTTAACAGTATATATACAGTCCAGATTGATGCGCGTCACAATTTTACATCTTGCGTTCTGCCTCTTCTTGCTTCGCGCGCTCTTCCTCGTCTTTCCTTGCCTGTTTCTCTCGCTCCATTTCCTCCCTCATCCGTCGCAAAGCCAAAGCGCTCTCGTCGGCTTTCTGTCTGTGCTCCATGTCTTGAATTCTCGTTAGCAGCTGCTCTAGTTGCCCGGATAAATCAGAATACGCGGCTGCCATTACGGCCAGAGAAAGAGTGCTACTCTAACCGACAGTAAAAAATTAAAGCCATTAGAAAAGTACTGACCCATTTAATTAAAGACGTTCTGTAATGCAAAAACTACAACACCATCAAATCCAAATTTGTTTTCATTAGAAGACTAAATATAAGAACAGCTATTTGATCAAGACTAACTTAGAACGTGTTTCTCCACGCACTAGCATCGAAACTTGTCTACAAGTGGTCTAATTAACTACAAAACGATTTAACAACTGTGACGTGTTTGCACTTAAACTAAACCATTTTTCATTCAACCCTAAACCACTCTTGCTAAATGTGGTCTAAAGGAGGTTAACAAAACTGGCCGGTTCATCTGTGATGACATAGCGCCCACAATAAACAAAACATTTCTCCAGTGTTTGGCGTTGTTTCCTTGGTTACTTGGCATTTGCAGTACCTCAACCTAACTGATTGATTGATTGATTGATTGATTGATTGATTGATTGATTGATATTTTGTTATCACCCTAGCATAATCTAAAGTAGTTCCTCAAAAGCAACCAAATACACAGCTACCCACTACACATTACAATACAACTACAGAAGTTTAGCTCTCTAAACGTATTGTTGATGTCAGGAATCATTTAAAGGATAAGGTGTGTAGATACACGCACAGCGGAAGAAACGCAATAAAGAAGAAGAAACAGGAACCGGCGTATAGCTCACACCACTATACTTTAAATACACTCAACTAAGTTCCTAACTATGAGTAACTAGAATATTTATGTTACCGGCGACCGGTGTTCAGTCATTCGACTTCAGTCAACACAAACTCGACCCATTTCTTCAAATATGGTAACCCCAAAAATAGTTGGTTGCTGACACGTGTCACAACTCCCCTCCAAGTTGAAACTTTGGGGATTCAACTTCAATTCCTAGTCACCGTCGTCACGCGAGCGACTAAAGAAAATCGGCAGCGTTGTTGTCGCGCCCCTTGATTGTCTCAATCCGCATTCTGAATCCTTGAAGATACAAAGCCCAGCGCATCACGCGATCGTTGATATACTTCGTCTTACTCAGATACTGTCGAGGTTGACGGTCTGTCCGAACAGTAAACTTCCATCCGTATAAGTAACGTAGATATTTCCTGACCGCCCATACTACCGCTAAACATTCTCTTTCAATAGTTGAATATTTTCGCTCTGCATTGGTGAGCTTTTTGCTTCCATATACAACTGGGAACAATTACCTTCATGTTCTTAGAGCAGGACGGCACCGATGCCGACCTCCGATGCGTCTATTCGCAATGCATAAGGCTTGTCATGATCGGGAAGATGTAGCAGGTCTGCTTGTCACC
>CAXXBX010000021.1:0-4462 GCA_964274945.1 Dehalococcoidia bacterium
CATAGTAACTGTTGTTAAATTCTGATGACATCAGTGCACATCCTTTAGTTTTATCTATGATTGAACGGATTCATAGTTATAAACTGACGTTTTAATAGCTTAGTGTAGCTTTCACTCCCTTTTCCATACACATGACATACCTTAAATAACTGAAATTCACAAAATCAGATGATATGCCATGTTGAATCAATGTATTTTTTGTTGTTGATATCTACACACACAGAAATTTAAAATAGTACTTTTCTCATGTAGTTGTGGCTGACTGTAATTGTGGTTGAAATGTTGCCATGGGTGCTGGTAAATTTATTGTAAGCATGCAGTGTGAGTAGTTTTGATGGTTTCACATTTTCTGGTTGTTTCATAGTTAATTGCAGAGGCTTTATTTATTGGCTTAGAGTTAATGTGTTCAGGGTATTCTACATGGTGACTTCAACTGAAGTCATCAGCTACAGATTGTTGACTCTGTCATTGTACTTTGTTGTGTAATAGTGTATTTTAAACTTTGTGTCACTTGTTTATTTCTTTAATTAATGATTTTGAGGAATTATAGTTAACTTGACACATAAAGGATTTATAAGCTAGGTCTTTTTAAGGACACGATTTAGACTTGTTATTTCTTCTGTTTGAACTTGTATGCTGTAATATGTATGAGCGGCTTCAGCACAGCTTGGCTGTGTTTGCTAAAACAAGCCAGTCTGACAAAATTTGTGGGCTACTTCAGCACTGTTTGTCGTTGTTTAGCCTGTGTTCACAAACAAATACCAAGTCAATCTTGGCCAGTGCGTGTTGGTCTGGTTACAAGTGAACAGGGTATAATTAATTTTATAGATTCTCATACCTGTGTGGCACTGTTACATATTTGATGTTTCTAATTATACTTTTGTGGTTCATCAAAGCAGACCTGTACACATTCACAAGAGACGTAGATTAGAATTACTATACATGGAAATTACACGTGTTCTACCCGTGAATGTTATAAAATTGATTGTTTAAATGATGACAATATGCATAATTGATGAAATGGGGCATGTAAAACTATCCATTAACAAATTAGGACTTAATCTGGACACAACTTGGACACTCATTTCCAAACTAACAGGCATAGCGCTGCACAGTAGGGCAGCTTGTTCTCATGGTCTAAACTGATGCTTTTTTTGTTATTGGCTATTGACTAGTAATTGAAGCTGCATGTGTTTACCCCCTGGCTTCTACAGCTATTATCCTTCGGAGTACCTTGATAGGATTGTCGCAAAAAATTATGAATTTAGATGTTATTTTTGCTTTCAAGCACACTACTGGTAAAATTTATCTAAAATTGTATAACGCGACTGCTGTTTTACATGACTGCAAAGTTTGTAAATAGTCTGTACTGGTAGTTGTCAAGGTACAGTCACGGAGTTACTGTATAATGTGCTATTTTTAGTGTTTTAAAATATTGGTAGTTCAGAAGCAAATACCTTGCATTGTAACCTAATTTTGGTATACAAGGCACACGTTTGGTGTGGCAGTAGAAGAGATTTTAGGTGTCACGTGAGATCTAGTACTGCTTTCCCATGCACTACCTATGGTGTCATGGACATGCTGCACTTACTTTGCATCTTGCATTTGTGAGTTGCTCTGGGAAGACTTGTTGTTTCTCCAAGCAAGCGGTTCTCATCGTTGTGTGCAAACCTTTCAGGGGTTTGTGAAGTATTTGGGTTACTTCCATTCTATCGACACCTTCTGAACATGAAGTGCAGTACTTAGAAAAATTAGGTGGTAATCTTATTTTAGGTAAAGAAAAGTCACAGCAAATTTACCAAAAATATAATAACACCGAAAATAGCTCATTGCACAGTACCTACCACATACAGTACATAAATATCGCTTCTGGTATGTAATGTTAGGTTTTCGTATAGTTGTCATAAGTCACAAGAGTGATTGATTTTAGGTTAGCAGTTGCAGACTTGTAAGTTCTGTTCATTTTCAACACAATCTGGTAATCACAAACATGAATTACACTGTTCTGGTAAAAACTAAAACTCTTTTATTAACATTTTGTGGATCTGATTGGTGGTTTGTGGATTGTGTCTTGTTGCCATGTGTGATTGGTCACAAATATCTCTCTGTGATTAGATTGAACTAAGGGCGTGGCACATTTCTGAGCGTGATGGCCAGCTAGCCAGCTATGTACATAGACACAGACCGGATGTTAGTAAACCCCTATATGTTTTAATTGAGTACTATAGTCGCTCTAATTTGAACGTAAAAGCTTCAGGCAAGTCTAAAATTTACCTAATTTTAGCATTTGGCCTAACGTTAATTAACAGGAAGCAAAATTGCTTGATTCAACGAAAAATATTACAATTAATCCAATGGTCATTCTTTTGTTTACCTGTTGTAATGAGTTACAATAATCATTATTGAATTATTGAGAATTCCAATTGTAATACCAGCATATAACTTACTACTAGGAGTAAATGGGCAGGTGTGCATTTATGTGCAGTTATGGTATAGTAGTCACTAACTTTTATTACGGAGTGTCTATCAATCTTTTGCTTGGTTGTAGCTGTTCCATCTGTGGAAACTCCTCCTGTTGATCAAACTGTGAATGAGAGTGCAGACTTCGTAGAATTCAACTGCATTACTGCTAACACTATGCCTTTACCGACTGTTGGCTGGATATTTACGAACAATAGTGGTCACATGCAAACATTACTAGAACAGACACTTCTTTCAGGTACATTGACGAGTATTATTAGAGTATCTTCAATTTCAAGGGACAAGAGTGGCCGTTATGATTGCGTTCTTGAGAATGAATTTGACAAAGTCACTTCATCGGCACATTTGATTGTACAATGTAAGTAACTAAATTTTGTAATTATTGATCAACACTAAGCTACTGATATAAAGTACAAATTCTATTTGTTTTTCACTGTATTTTGCACTAGACTAACTGTCTTGTTCCATTTATTAGATTTTGATGGTGTCAGTCTTAGTGTTATTTCAAGCAATGAACTTGTATTTAAAACAAATGGGACTTTAGTCATCAACGTGTCATCAATTCCAGCTGCAACTGAGATACGTCTGAGTCGAAATAATGTTGTATTCTTCTCATCATCTAAAGGAAGTCTCAACAGACCAATAGGAACTGTCATAGTGAATGAGAACAATCACATACAGTACATCTTTACTATTGATAAAAGCTGGAACACTATGGTAACGGCATATGCGGAGCATCCACTAGGGAGTAACACATCAACTCAAGTAATAACTGTACTTGGTGAGTTATGTGACAAACTTGTTGTTTTTAAATGACATGTACATGTATTTCTGGTATTTTTCAGCTCCTCCAGGTCCAATTGATGTGTTTGTAAACACCTCTTGTTATAACAATAATAACATGCAGTTTGCTGGTTACGTGGACTGTGTACAGTAATGGTGGACGTGACATCAGCAATTACACACTGAGATGGAAAAAAGGTTGTAGTAATACTCCAACTGCATTGCTCAACTCAAAGACATGGATGGTATCGAACAATGCTAGATTTACACAGCAAGGAGGCAGTTACATAATACCAGGACTGGACGGTAACACAACATATTGTATAGACGTGGAAGCAACGAATAGCATTGGACCAATGTCGACGACAGTTAAAGCAACTACATTGTCTGGTGTGTTTATGACTTCTTAGTTACTTGCACTTGTAGTTACCTGCACTTGTAGTTACCTGCACTTGTAGTTACCTGCACTTGTAATATCTGTTGGGTTGTTTTGTTGTAGTTCCAAACCAGCCTGAACTTCAATGTAATCCCACATTGACTACAAATACAAGTGTAGCAATGACTTGGGTAGTCAGCAGCAATGGTGGTGATGACGTCTCACATTATGCTGTAATTCTGAGCAAAGATCTGAATTTTACGCAGACAGCTTATTCAAAGAATCTGTTTGTGGTTGACAATTCTGAGTTGACACAGAAGGGTGGAATGGTTACTGTGCCAGGTCTTTCTGGTGGAACAACATATTATGCAAAGGTTGTTGCAAGAAATTGTGTTGGTACTTGCTACTCAGTCTTGCTCTACACGCTGTGGTTAGTGTATTTGTGAGTAGTTGCTTGTATTTAATTGTTGTTTAGTCTCATATAATACATTATGTTGTGTTGTTTTGTAAGGTTCATTATTGCAGCCACGAGCAGCCAAAGAAGTATTTTTGTCTGATGACACCATAACACTGACAGTAAAGGCTTCTGATTTGAATTGTCAAATTGACAAATACATTGTTAAAGACGTAGCATCTGCTGACGAACTCCAGTCATCATATTCTGTTGAGAATGGTATTGTAACTATTACCATAACGGGACTGGAGGCAGGAGCAAACTATACAGTTCAAGTGTATGCGGTATATGATCAGTCACAGGAACGTTCAGTAGGGAAACCAGTCACATTTCTAATATCAAGCCAAGATAAAGGTAAGAAATGAAAC
>CAXXBX010000022.1:0-8172 GCA_964274945.1 Dehalococcoidia bacterium
CGATAAAACTGGTTAATTAGTTAGCTTCGGCCTCCCAGACCCGTGTAGCGCCGATTCAAAATCGTCCTTCACGGGTCTGGGATGGTACCGCCTCTTCTCAATATATTGCGGTTGGTCCTAAGACCAGCATTAGTGTTCAGTTTTATAATGCATACCTTTCCAATTACAGCTGAAGACATCTCATGCATATCTGCTGTCTACCAAAGACTACACTGTACACAAACGACGACTTGTAGTGCGCTCTTCACGTAAACTTACGTCCCTACACGTTGTGGTTTGTATTCTGCGCCTGTCGACGGCAGTAACGACACCTACTAGAGCCGTTTCTTCAAACCGATGCTTCGACAGCTACACTTTCCAGCCAGTTGCATTCTCAACAGCTTCATCACGTCTACTAGATATACAAATTAACTAGACACAGCCTCGAATCCTCAATGGATAATCAGCGTGGAGAACATGTTACAATCTACTGGGACAACAATGACATTTGTGAAGAGACACTTTCTGTTGAAGGAACAACCCATTGTACCAATGGTATAGTTGTGCAAAGAATTCCGTATGATATTCCTTCGCCAGAAGACCGGCCCCAACGGTTAGCCGTACCCAACTGTAACGTTCGATCTATCGCCATGCCACTATTTCAGGAAATTGAATACATTGCGAGCAGAAGCAACCTGACGCTCTACGGCTTCCTCAAGAAGTTGAAAGTCTACACAGTATTTCTTTCGACATAAGCCAAACAGATTTTGCGTGGTCGTTCTGCCGGATATACGAACAAACATTTCAAGTCGACAAAGACGACGTAACACCAACTTGGTCGGGATTCAACTCTATCGTACGAAACGTGATCCTATTCACAGTAGCTCCGTAAGATATCTTCCGGTTATTCCTTCATCTCCAACATCTTTGTCAACAGTATATATGTTAATCCAACGTTCGGTCACGCTAGCAGCAGAATTAGGACAGCAAGACACGGTCATCGTTCTTGATCAAGCTATTTACAGCAAAGCTCAAGAAATATTGTGGAAAAACAAAGAACTGTTTTCAAACGTTGTTCTGCAAATGGGAGCTTTTCATGTTTGTTTGGCATTTCTTGCTGTTATTGGTAAGCGATTTGGAGACGCAGGACTTTCTGATGTTCTTATTGAATCCGGAGTCGTTGGACAGGCGGCTTCCAACGCGGTCATGATCATCTCAGGAAAACACTGCAACCGTGGTGTTAGAATTGACAAATTAGTTTTGGAAGCCCTTTGTCACATTTTGTGGAACTCCTATCAACAACATGATGACTTGAATGAATTGGTAACCGTCCATGAGGTCTGCAAATCGTTTAAATGCTCCGGTTTCCATACAGAAAACCTAGATGAGCTGCTGTGTCTGTCTGAGTTTATTGCATTGAAAGACAACTTTACTCAATACTGCTCACAGCTGCAAAGCCCTGTCGCCAAATTTTGGCTAACATACATTTCTATCGTTAACGTTTTTCTAAATTTTATTCGAGCAACAAGATTGGGCGATTGGTATCTTCACCTTGACTGCATACGGCAAATGCTTCCATGGTTTTTTGCTTACGACCGTATAAACTACAGCAGGTACTTATCACTCTACTGGTGCCAAATGATTACGTTGCTTGTCTCTCATCCTGAAGTTTACAAAAAAAATTGGATGGAGAATTTGGCGTTCAGCGAAGTCAGGTCCCTTTTAGTCGGGTACCAGTTGATCAAACCATCGAACAAATGGTCAATCGACATACAAAAACCAAGGAAAGAACGAACCATAGGTTTCAGTCGAAACCCAAATGCTGTCCAACGCTGGATGATCAATGCTCATCAGAGAGCAGCAATTACAAGCAGATGTCGAGAAATGGCAGGTCTAGAATCTACAGAGACCACCAATCATCAAGACTGCTCACCCAGTCGAATTACGAAAGACAAAGTATCCGTCGAGATTTTAACTTAATGAAAACATTTATGGCTGTTTTGACTGTTTTTTAGGAGAATGAGTCTGCTCTCTATAATGTCGTATCTGGCGTTGTAGCAGACGACGATGTTCAACGCGATCTCACGGAAGCCCATCGAATCGGTGACCCTGAGCTCCTTGAATTTGTGAAGTCTCGTTTGTCATCATCAGATGTGCTATTTTATGATCCAATTAATTAATAAACTAAAGTTGAAAACGTTTTCTTCTCTTTTGAACAACTAAAGCAATTAAAATCACCGGACGTGAAGTGATGGTACGAGCAGACCGTGACCTATTTGCACGACTTCTAATTGTGGCACAAAATCGTGCTCTCGACATCAAAGACGTTCTTCGATACGAAATCGGTCCAATGCCATGGTCACTTGCTTCTGTTGACGGGAGTCTGGTAAAAACAAACAAGGCAAAATTGATGGAATGTATGGAAAAGAACACTTTACCTGTCGAGCAAATTCCACCTAATGCGGCAGTGATCATTGATGCAATGGCTATTTTACAGAGTATTACAAGTCCACCAACTACTTCCCGCGACTTGGCAATTATGATCTTTGATAAGATAACTGCACACAAAGTTATGACAAGATAGCGGGAAAGTACATCACTGCACTGCTACATGGATCCGTATGTGCGCTTGTGCGCGCATTTGTATGTATATACGGTTCACGTTAATTTAATTTTAAATGTATTTATTAGTGCTGGCGCCTACGACTGTCAGTATTGTAACAACTCAAGAAAGTTGCAACCTGCTTTAATACCGGTAAACGACTGACTGACTCACTGTCCATATCTACAAGCTAACACTAAACTTGTACTGTAGTAGCTAAAGAAAGATATGTAAATAGAGAATTCCTGCGTTGAAGTGTAGTTTACCGATAAACTCACAATTTGAACAGGTGGTTGGGCTTTCGTTTCCCACACACCCCAAGTAAATGCGTTGCCCCTTTGACAGTGAACAACTTGAAAGCGTGCTGAAATCTACGTGTCGTGGCTTCGTTGCAATCTTGATTTCGATTCAAATGATTGTGTTGGTTCTCTTTGGTGCGAGTTATGTCGCAGGTATGAAAGCAGTATTGCTGGATCTAAGAATTTCCGACAGACAGACCGGAAGTCAATTCAACCCGTTTAGAGTGAGCTTCTCGCGAAGCAGTCCACCACTCATTGTGGTGTCCTTCTTTACGCTCGTAGCTAATTAATATCTAGCTCTAGCTGTAAGCCGCGCTGTTCTACGTTAGCTAGTTGAGTTAGTTCAATTAATTGAGATGAGCAAATAGAGTTCAGTTGAGTTGACTTCAACTAGAGCTCGGAAGGCGTTTGGACGTGCATGTCTGTTTACTTGGTGAGTTGTGCGACGTCATGCAAATGAGAAATGTGACCTGCTCGAGAGTACCACGCCCACCCTTGTATACGGTACCGGTACCGTGTACTACATCTAGAGTGTTGCTGATATCCAGGTCTCGAAAAAATACGCACACAGTCGTTTGCCGGTCTGCGACCGTCGAAGAGCTGCCGTGTTCGATGCACCTGTTCCCCGAAACGCCAGCAACGTCTTCGAAGAGACGACGTTCAGCGGGACTGTCGACGAGTCGGCATTTGTTGTATACGGGGAACGGATTATCCGGGTAAGTATTGCACGCGACTTCAACTAATCACTGCTAATGGCTGCGCAATATAGGATTTCCAAGTGTTTGCGTCGTTTTTACAATGCCTCCGAAGAGACGAAAGACAGTTTTTTCATCGGCAGCTATTTACCACCAATGAGTACCACCTCATTGGAAGCCTGTGCCCTTTGCCTAATGAAGAATCCAAATTTGCTCAAATCTACTTTTTGGGTGATGTGGAGAGAGAGATACAAGTAAGACAAGGCATTGTTCCTGGTTTGAGGATAAATATCATTGAGGGTTTACAAAACATGCTTCATGCCATCAATAGGTATGTGCAGAGTTTTAAATTAGCCAAAGACGTTCTCCGTGAATATGATCAGCAGTACAAGGTTGTGATTCATGCTGACAAGAGGCCTCCTAGAGAACACAGAGGGCGGTTTAATGCGCCAATGTGTGATGAGGTAGCTGTGCTTATGGTCACAGAAGAACATGGAAAGAGAGACATTGTCCTTCGTAAGTCTGATGGCAGCCTTACAGGAATAGCTGAAACTCATCGCAGTTATGATGCTTTGCAGTATCCTCTCATACTTCCACATGGAGATGATGGATACTATTTTTCTGACCAACCAGTCCCAAACCAGTACAAAGTATCTGCGATGAAACATTATGCGTATCGACTGATGATGCGAGGTGGTGCAGACTTTAACATCTTGCTACGGTGTCAGAGACTGATGCAACAATATGTTGTTGACATGTACGCCAAAATAGAGACCGAACGGCTGTGCTTCCTTCGGCGAGAGCAAACAAAACTTCGAGCTGAACAATATGGTGAGTTGAGAGATGCACTTCTGGCAAGTGATGGAGATCCAACAAACATCGGTAAGACGGTGATCTTACCTAGCTCCTATACTGGAGGACCACGGTACATGCATGAACGTACACAGGATGCCATGTGCTATGTTAGAAAGTTTGGTAGGCCTTCTCTTTTTATCACAATGACGTGCAATCCCGGCTGGAAAGAAATCACTGATGAACTGCTGCCCATGCAGACAGCACAACATCGTCCAGACCTAATTGCACGTGTCTTTAATTAACCTAAAAAGAAAGGAACTCATCAAACAGTTGACCAAGCACTGCATCTTCGGCAAGACTATTGCATACCTGTGTTCCATTGAATGGCAGAAACGTGGTCTGCCACATGCTCATATTTTAGTTTGGTTACCTGCAGATAAGTAGAATGCATGTAGGTAAGATAGATGATTATTTCTTTGATGTAGTTATTCAGCACTATGTTCATTAGGATAATAGCTATGACTTCAGACATTTCAGTAGTTTCTGTTAATGCTTTGGATACTTTCATTTTTGCTATTGCTACATTTACAGTTTGGGAGAGAATAAAACAATCTGTGTGTCTGTCAGTCAATACATATATTGAACTATTATACACCATCTAAGCAAAGCAACTAAATACTACCCAAGCCAATAGGGTGTGTCTGTCTGTCTGTCTGTCTGTCTGTCTGTCTGTCTGTCTGTCTTTCTGTCTGTCTGTCTTTCTGTCTGTCTGTCTGTCTGTCTGCCTTTCATTTTTCAACATCAATACTACCATACAGTAAATATCATTGAAAGGTACCACAGCTAAATAGTGAGTTCTCTACCCATAGGTTGATTTACACAAGCCACATTAATGGAAACAAAGTTGTAGTGAATAAGTATCTCTATGACATTCAATGTTCTTCATTTGACGGCTAATCTTTGACAAAACTTTAGCATTACCTGATTGCAGAGCAACTGATAAGCATCGCCTCCAATAATTCTTGAACTGGCTTCCATTTTCCTTACCAGATTTGTCAACCAATTTCTCAGACAGTTATGAAGATACTTGTGGGCTTCCCAGCCCAACGCCCAAAGTGTTCCAGTACTAAGGGAATGGTTTTTGCATGTCCTCCTGCTGCTAGTATCTTGTCCTTATACTTCTTCTCTTTCAATTCTTCTCTGGCTTGTCCTGCAAACCTATCTTGCTCTGCTTCTTTTTCAATTATGCCTTGATTCCAAGGTTCAGCCAGTGAAATATTAAGATCATACGATGTTCCAATGCAAGCATCAAAACCTGAAATGTCTGGTCGGTTGTTGTTGTTAGCATAACGATCTCTTAACTCAATATGATGAGGGATTGAAAGGGTTTTTAGACAATCAGCACAGACACGAGTGATGTGGTTGTGTGACCAAACAGGGCCACCCTTGTTTTGCAAGTAAGAAGGTGAAAACCATGTTCCTGAAGCCTTTGACCACATTCACACTGCCTCAAATGTGACTACAGTGGCCTACCACACCCCAACCTCACACTTCTTGCCAAACGGTAATCACAATAACTAGTGCAACCTTTTTGAAAGTGGGAATAGCATCCAACCATGCCCCTGCGCCCCTCCCTTGCAGAGATCTCAAACGAGCCTCTGTCTGCCTGTCTGTCTGTCTCTGTGATTGTTTGCTTTGTTTATGTATTGGTTAGTTGGTTGGTTGTTGGTCTGTTTGTCGGCGTGTTTGCATGTCTATCTGTGTATCATGACTATATTGCACATCTAGATCTATAGCAACAATCATACATACAACTTAATTAATTCAGCTACTTTTGTCTGTCTGTCTTTAACTGTTTGCTGGCATTTTTCCTTTCTGTATTTTGTTTGTCTCTGTTCTCACCTGAAATGTACATTGGTAGAATCAATATTATTCGCACAGTTGAAAATGACTTCATGATATCATGTAATTTGTAATGTTTCATTTGCTTACAGTACGATATCGCCTGGTTGGCGCAGTTGGTGAGAGACGTGGTGAAAGAGAAGATATGCAGGACTCTCACCAGATGAGGGAGAGATTTACAGATTCATTTACCGACCTATCGAGCAGCATGTAAGATGCTTGTGTGTGAAACTAGTACATGTACTGGAAGCTAATTGTCATGCATGTCAATCCTTGGTAATGTGTGCATGTGCGTGTGTGTCTGTGTATGTGCGCTAGCCTACAGTTTGTGTATGAATGATGTTTGAGGTTTGGTGTGTGTGAGTGTGTGTGTGTGTGTGTGTGTGTGTGTGTGTGTGTGTGTGTGTGTGTGTGTGTGTGTGTGTGTGTGTGTGAGTGCATATGTGCATGTGTATGCATGCACCACTTTTTGCTTTTTAGAACTCGGATCGGTTATTACGGACTATTTGATGGACATGCTGGTTCCAGAGCGTCACGTTTCGCTGCCGATAAACTGCATGAACACATTGTGGCCAAGTTTCCTAAAGGTTGACCTGAAGTGGAAAGTTAGCTCTTGGTTAGTCTTAATCAGTCTCCTCTCAATCACCAGTCTTAACATTTTTTCTCAGAAATCAAAATTCAAGCATAAATCCTACGTCTACCTCAGGCAAACTCTTAACCTCATTCATTCATTGATCTCATTTACTAATTTATATTATAAATTTTTTCTTCAAAATAGCTGACTGATCTCTAGGTTACCATGACAACAGTAACAAGGGTTTACACTACCCATAACTGTGGATAGAGTGCATGCAGTCTGTAGTTGTTGTGATTGACAGGAGACTGAGGGTTTACTGTAGACTTGAATTGTAGAGACTACTACTTTATTTCATTGCTTGAGTTTGTAATGCATGTAGTGCAACTGTTTGTCATACTCTGTAGGCGAAATAACAAATCTAGATAGAGAAGTTAAGAAGTGTCTAGTGGATGCATTCAAGACGACCGACGATGAGTTTCTTGCTAAAGCCACAGCAGCGTATGACTGCATGCATCGTAGTGCAGTCTAGCCTCATCCCCAGACTCACATGAGCTTGGCAGTGTCCGGTTCCCGTATGACACAGGGAGGTTGAAAGTGTCTTACGGGAAATGGACACTGCCAAGCTCATGTGAATCTGGGGACGAGGCTGGTGCAGTCTGTGTTCGAGCTTTGCAAATGTTTGAATAATGTAGGAGTCCGACTTGGAAGGATGGATGTACGGCTGTTGTGTTGCTGTTGGTGAATGACACTGTTTATGTAGCGAACCTTGGTGATAGCAAAGTATGATATGCATTTTCAAATTTATTGTTACATTTATTATTATTTATTATAACAATTATCGTAATGTCATTTATTGATTAAAATGAATTGATGCTTAATTAATTTTATTTATTATGTATTACTATTTGTTTATAATATTTATTATTTATTATTAATTATGATTATTTAATTATTTTTTGTATTGTATATTTATTAGTACCGTCGTGCTCAACCAGATCAGGCTGGTTCATAAAGTCTCTTGTAAGCATGGGGGGACCCTGCGTCAGAGGTCCTTAGACAGTCTAGACAGAAGACATGACTTTACGTAGGATCCAACTGGATCCAAGAAGCACTGCTTTCTGTGAGTGCTGAAGGTTGTGGTGACCTGGAATAATGTCCAGCCACCGTGCAATACCTGCGTGCACTGTGACCAATGCTCCCAACACCACTGGAACAACCAGTGGTCCAACACTGCCACATGCGGCTTACCTCCACCCACAAGTCACTGCATTTCATCAACGTCTCGGCATGTTTTCTGGCGATGTTACCATCAGCAGGGGACAG
>CAXXBX010000023.1:0-28219 GCA_964274945.1 Dehalococcoidia bacterium
GCATATTCCGATCGGACAACAGCAACACAGCAAAGTCACCAGCGACAAGCCCATGTAATCATTCACATTTTCAACTAGGACGACCTCTAGACGAAGACGAAGCGAAGCAGGTAGTTTTTATGCTGAGCGACCCATTTGACCTGCGTAGGTGGTACTATGAATTGGGGGTGCTGGGCATTGAGATACATCATCGGTTGAGGCTGCTGTGTGTTGGGATACTGCGGTGGTTGAGATGGCGGATAGTAGGAACCTGGGGGCGGTGGCTGTTCATGAACTGTAGCTTTGGTGGCAACTCGTCAGGATCCTTCTTTTCCACAGGGGCAACGTTAGATTCCATCGCAGCGGCAAAAAATCTTCTAGAGAGTACAGTACAGCACACACACTGCGCAATAACAGGTATCCGAGTTTTAATGACGTCTTATCCTTCACAGGACGTGCATTTCTGTACGTCCCACATCGTTACATAAATAACTCTCCGTACCGAGTACGACGCGTCTTCTAATCAGTTCATAATTGGATGTACAAGAAAGCTCTGCGGATGTCGGAAAAGGGGAGGGGCTGTCAGGAAAGTGTACTTTCGCGTATACCCCCGCGCGTCTGACTTCCGGGCAAAGGACGAGCAAGTAAAGTAAAAGTCAGTACAGCCTCTGGTACGTACAGCTCCTAAATTCTAGTACAGTACGTCCTTTCTTTCTTGACAAAAACAAAACCAAAATTGCCACTCTAGTTGGACGGACACATAGACTCTGTAATATCTAATTAGCTAATTAGGTACACGTATGGCTCGAGATCTAGAAACAACACTATTTTACAGAGCTTTTGTGCCATGGCAACGGAGCCAAAATTAAGTCCAGAGAACTTTTCTTTGGCTCCAGTAGGATACTACAAGTAATACCATCCAGATGACACCGATTCACCATCCGGGGAAAGACGAAGGTGGAAAGAGACTGAGTCGAGTCTATTCATTCTCTGCACTTAGCTCTAGAGGTGAGAAGAAAGAAGATTGAATGAGTGCAGCTTTTGAAATCGATGTCTCATAAAAGCATCAATATCATGACTTGATTTCTTTGGTAGAATTTTAAAAACTTTTTCTCTGAAAAAAAAGAAATATAAATAGATGTAGGGATTGTGTAAAATGTAACAGAAACAAGATCTATAGATAATAGGAAGCCAGACATCATTAGTGAATCCTTCCAACGCCCAAAATGTAAAATCTAGGGAATGTGGGGGTTGGAAGGATTCACTAATGATGTCTGTATTTGGTTCATATTATCTATAGATCTGTGTGCTACGCAGATCGCAGACAATTTCAGACTAGACCGGACAATGGCAAATATGATCGAATTTCACACTTTGATGCTAGACTCTTTCATAAACGCGTTTGGCCTATCTAATTGGCTCTTCGTCCATTGCCCCTGGTTGCCATGGACAAGCAATTGCAAATACTGCTCCGTGATTGGCCCAAACTGTGCAATAGCATTGATGACGGTCGTTGGATCAAATCTGCTTGAAAGAAACACAATTTATAATTAATTAACATTGATTTCGGTTTCTCTAGCCACCAAAACAATAGAGTTCGGGTAATTCTAAAGTGTTTTCTCAAGTTTCACAGCCGTATGTAACGTACAAAAACAGATATACGTGGAGAAGACGAAGAACAAAATTGGCGCATGGGCCTCCGAGGATAGCAACTGTTTTCTAGGTTGTTAGATGACTAGTGACCAAAACAAAAATAGGATATAGTACAGGACGTACAAGCATTTCATTTCGTTGATTTTAACAACTTTTAGTCTTCATTTACTATGTTTTCTAAGAGTGCAAAAAGACAACCACGCCCCCACAACGCTCCAAAACCAGGGCAATAACCTACATGCAGGGTACTACCGTACCCTGTGATTATTTAATTATGGTATTGTAGTTGTCGCTAGAAATTGGGCAATTTGGCATTTGCGAAATAATTAGAATACCAGGAATTTTTTGGAGTCTAGATTGACGTTGGCTCCAGCCACTGAATGCTTGGTCACTGGTGTCTAGGCTGTGACCCACATGGCTCGACACGGGAAAACCAACTGCACCCCTGCCGTGTTGTTGTCGGTGTTTTACGTAGTGTCATGCAAGGTCTCAGTCTGTGTTCGCGTTGTCAATGCTTTGGCATTGGTCTTCTTTGCTGTGGCCAGTTAACTTACTAGGGAGTGAATGTCTTGTGATTACTGTTGCTTGTCTGTGACTCCTGCTCTGTTCTGGTGTCTTCTCTGAATGCGTCCTTCTTAGATGTACTCTGTTTTTCGTATCAGTAGATTTTGCCATCGGGCGTTTCCAATATTGAGTTATACAATCTCTTGTCAAGCTGACACTAAGTACAAACTGCTGACGGGCATAGCAACGCACTGAGCTAGACTTCATGTTCTGCAGCTCAGTATTTTTCCAACCATTAGCAAATGAACAATCCAATCGAAGCCTTCATTTGCTTTATGAGTAATGTTAGATTTTACTAGTTAAGCTAGAACTAAAAAAACCGAATTACAAAAGACATCAACACAATTAACGAACAAAAGGATTACACCGAGCAAACGTAATGTGGCTAACGCAAAATTGATTCTATCCGACACTATTTGAACAGCCGGGCAACAACACTCACACAGCAACACCATTTTGCACCACACGACATAGTATGAAATCATTTGTGCTGCACTATTGATCTTCTAGCCACTTGCAGCACACCAAACTGATCGGAATCGGATACAAAATGAATGGTCACTTGATCACTTCATACACACTCTACTGTGGCCTTCACAACAATATCAACCATCGGTGCCGACACGACGTCAGGAGGCAAATAATCGTGCGACGCCCCCCTCACTATCAATTTCCCTCATACGATACCGATGATGAGCTGAAGACGCGTGATCAGCCGTCACCTGTATGATAGCACGAGCCAACCCATGAAATGCGCTCATCCACGTCATCTTATTCGGTACGTGACAAAACGGATCTCCATTGTTAACGCCAATAACACGGCCTGGACCGCTGGGAATGCTAAAGGCAACGTTGTGTGAAGCAGAGTTGACGACTCGACCTTTAGAGTCAACAATAGAAGCCCTCACCATACCAGCATCTTGTCGGTTCATAACGAGAGCCTTCCCCGTTCCCGTATCCATACTTGGTACATCTACCGACAATTTGATAGCGGCTGGGTTGCCTGTTGTCTCTAACGTATAGGATGCAACCACATGGCCTGCAGTCACCATTCCTACCGCAGTAAGATTTCCGGTGACGTAATCAACGTTGTCCCATTCTGCCCAACCTAGCCAACTGATTGTCTTTACTCCTTGAGATTTACCATTCACGAACAGTTCCGCCAGCGGAGCATTCGTGTACGCCTGGATGTTCCGTGTGCTGCCTCCCACATCCGCCTCCCAGTGCTGAACAATATATATCATGAAACCCGAATTACTATCCGCAGATAGCCAAGATGGTGATGTTGGATTGCCGAGCATGGGAGCACGGTAAGTGAGATCATCAGAGCTGGAACTCATGTTTGTCGAATTTAGAAGAAACCACGCTTTGTACCAAAATGCTGATGCCTTGGAAAATCCAGCCAGATCAATAGATCCGAATGACGAAGACACCATGGGCCACCCGTTGCAGCACGGTTATCCATAGTAATCAAACAGAGTCCACACGAGTGTCCTGGCGACAAACTCGCGATATAATTCTACACCATTTTGACCGGAGTTGCAGTTTCCGTTGACATTTCCAACGCTAGGTCGACAGCTGTTGGACGTGTCTTCGCCACGATTGGTGATACACGAACATCATTCGGAACCGATTGTTGGTATCTTGGGGAAATCTTTGTGAAAGCCATCAAAATCGTTTCCGTTCCGGTGAGAAAACCCTTGGACATCTAGTTCAGGAGAGAGAGAGAGAGAGTCACCCAATCGGCCGTTCATGTTGGCACCAACAGGACGGTACGGATCTTCCTGTTTGGACACCGTCTTGAACATCTGGCCCACTTCTCCTGGTGCTGGACCGTCACTCTCCATGCAACCACCCTCGTTGCAAAACGACCAAACCATGACACTGGGATGGTTGCGATCACGTCTCACCATATCTCGCTGATTCATCAACCACATACTGTTATTACCAAAATCCCTATTTTCGTCCCATACAACCACACCGAGTTGATCAAGAATGTCAAGCAAAACCGGTATTGGTGGATTGTGTGACATACGCCAGGAGTTGCCACCAACCGCTCTGAGCATTTGAGCTCGAAAGAGATTGACTCTGTCTGGAACTGCCACCCCCACTCAAGTGAAATCATTGTGATCACAAAAACCTCGCAATTTATACGGAACGTTGTTCAAGAAGAATCCCTGGTTAGGATCCAATTCGGCAAGCCTTGCTCCAACAGTTGTGCTAAAAATGTCGAGAAGTGTAGATCCAGCCATGACGGACATATGCAAAGTGTACAAGTATGGACGGGGAGTACTCCAGAGCTCAGCCTTTGAAATCTTAAAACTTGCCTTAGCCACCTCAGTCATATTAGAAGAAACAGAAACGGATGCCGACGTTGCTTCAACAACTTCTTCCCCATTCTCATCAAACAAAGCAAAATAGACTACAACGTTTTTTGCAGATTGAGTCAAAGCGTCGTTAGTGACTTCAGCGGTTGCCATAAATGTCGCACTATCCCAATATTGACCATTCGTTGCATCACTAGTTTCATGATCATGTATTTCTCCTGTCACCTCCGATGCACCATACAGACCTTCTACGAACAGATGAACATGATTTGTTCGGATGAGATAAGTGTGACGGTAAATCCCACCGCCTTCATACCACCAGCCTGTTCCGCCAGCTGCTGTGCACATGACAGTCAGAACGTTCTCATTCGCCTCCCCGGTACCATACAGTACGTTGCTGACATTGTCAAGACGAACAGAGAAACTGGTGTATCCCGACTGATGGTAGAGAAGAAACTGACCGTTGAGATAGATCATGCTGGCACAACATAATCCCTCGAAATAAACCCAGATCGAACTGCCTTTTCAGTAAGACGGGAGATTAAAATGTTTGCGGTACCAACACATGTTTTGCGGCAAGTAGGCGTGGCTTCTCGGCCATATCCATATCTTCAAGGACTGCCCGCACGTTGAACATCGTTGAAATTGTCATTGGTTCTCTCATCGTGGTTGGTGTTATTGTGACAGTGGTAGTGACCAGGGTCACTCTTTGCTAAAAGTATGACCGCTACCATCACCACTGCTGACTGGAGCATTTTCTCCTGTGTCTTTGTGTTGACACCAGACTGACTGCTTGTAATGATATAGGTGGTAGTACCTAAGTACGCATCTGTGGTGTGTGTGTGTGTGTGTGTGTGTGTGTGTGTGTGTGTGTGTGTGTGTGTGTGTGTGTGTGTGTGTGTGTGTGTGTGTGTTTTCTAGCTGGCTGTAGTGAAAGTAGAAGGGTTGGAGCATGGAAAGTGACTTCATTGTAAATTGAAATCAGTGATTCAAGTTCGTTTTCAAAGTCTTTTCTTGTTCTGTGGCTAACTGCTAGGGTTCTGGTTCCACTAGGGACGTCAAGGTGCTTTACACCATGATGGTAGGTAGTAGCCTCGCCCCAGACGCGGTGTTGATTGCAGTGGATGAGCTGCCATCACTCTAGGGGTGTCCCCACATCCGGGACTGCAATCACACTGCCTCCTCTGGGGCGAGGCTACTGTGGTATTTGGTACCCTGTAAGTACAGCTGAAAATACCATGTGAGGTTGCAAGTCAAAATTTGGACCCAAATTGTGGCATCGAGAGGGTCTTACTACTGTTGATGTTAATATTTGAAAGTAAGTTCCTTCAATATTCATCCTACCGTTGCACCAACTCTTGTCACTTGACTTGTGCTAGTTTATGACAAATAAACCAAACCTGTTTTTTCAAAATTATTCTGAGCACAATTTAGGATCCTAATTCTCAACAAATGATTATTAATTAATTACCTCCAAAACTTTTGTCGTCCTTTAGAAGAAAATCAGCAAAGCTAAAGGAAATGAAGAAGCACTGAAGTGCTACACCCTCAACTGCTACAAAGCGTTCATCCACCCTAATTAAGTGGTCTGGGGGTCCGGTTGTGGCTGTCATAACTGGTCCGGGGACCAATTGTGGTTGCCATAGTTGGTCTGATATTGCCATAAGACTTAAAGTTGTCCCGGACCCTACCCCAACCTCTGTAACCCTAACCCTAACCCTAACCCTAACCCCAACGCTGTATAAAGCGAGCCCGGGACCAGTCATGGCTAGGACCAGTTTCATGACAGGGCACAGTTTTCATGATTTTTTGGGCAAGTGCCTAGTGTAACGTTCTAGCTGACTTCGTCTAATGTTCCATCTTCCCATCCCATCCTGTACACCGCTCTTGTACGGTGATAACACACTAGCCTCGGCTTCCCAGACCCTGATTCAAAATCGTCCAGTTTTGAATCAGCGCTACATGGGTCTGGGAGGCCGAGGCGCATGACACACTGCATGCAGCTGCTCGCTTTAGCTGCAACGAAAACGAGAGTCTGCACTATAGGAGTGAATTTTGAATTTGCAGAAGTCGCTCGCTCTTTCTAGAATTTTTAGAAGTTGTACACGTGCCTGTGTTCACGAGCTTGTCGGGAGTCTTTCTTCTCCATGGCAATCTACATATGCACACAAATAAAATAGCTCAATCTTCCCTGTCTCTGTGGTCGTCTTGCCAACATTATACCCTGGTCTTTCAGCGGGATGGTGCTTCTCTGTAAAAGCTGACCCTCTTAAAAGGTAACCATACCTAAAATACTGTGCTAGAAAGAATAGTTACTATTTTGGTAAACGGTACACACACGAAAAGAACTTATATTTGCTGTTCCATCTACATTACTTCGACATATTCTAGTACTGCTAAGTTTTAGCAAGCAGCTTACCGCCAAATATCTACCTATGCATAGTAAGAAAAAGGAAGTTCATTTTTAAGGAAGTTCACTTTCAATCTGTAAGCACATACAGAATTTAGGGGTAGAAAACGTGGGAGCCAAGAAGCCATGGCCCTAAAAAATTTTCCTGCTGGCTGCATTACATGCATAAGCTTGCACTAAAGCATAATTATGTTGCACACCTACTGTGATGTAATGCTTGGCCCCAAACCTCAACAACTTCTTACACCTATGTATGTATACTGTATATGATTGATGTTGCATTAGAAATCAGTCTCTATCTAGCGAAGGTCACCACCACTCCCACAATCATAATGACAATCACAGTGCAACCGATAATAATTCCGACGATATTCAAACTGCGTGCACTCTTGGACGCGTTCATCGCACCGACGTGATCCCCCACCCTCAGAGCATCTCGAACCTGTACAACAAAGAAACCATTGCAATGCACTACGTTGTGGGTGTGCCGGAAACAAATAGAACAAAATTCGGTCTTCCTACACAAACACCAAATCATGTCTGACCCTCATTGAGCTCATCAGAGCGCATATTCCGATCGGACAACAGCAACACAGCAAAGTCAGCAGCGACAAGGGCATGTAATCATCCACATGTCCAACTGTGACGATCTGTAAACGAAGACGGAGTGAAACAGGTAGTTTTTTTATGCTGAGCGACCCATTTGACCTGTGTAGGTGGTACCATGAATTGGGGGTGCTGGGCATTGGGATACATCATCGGTTGAGGCTGCTGTGTGTTGGGATACTGCGGTGGTTGAGATGGGGGATAGTAGGAACCGGAGGGCGGCGGCTGTTCATGTCCCAGAGAACTGTAGCTTGGTGGAAACTCGTCAGGATCCTTCCTTTCAACAGGGGCAACGTTAGATTCCATCGCAGCGGTAACAAATGTTCTAGAAGTACAGTACAGCACGCACACTTCGCAATAACAGATATCCGGGTTTTAATGACGTCATATCCTTGATAGGACGTGCCATTTCTGTACATCCCACATCATTACGTACTCTCCGTATCGTGTACGACGCGTATTCTAATCAGTTCATAATTGGATGTACAAGAGGGCTCTGCGGATGTCTGAAAAGGGGAAGGGCTGTCAGGAAAGAGTAGTTTCGCGTGTACCCCTGCGCGTCTGACTTCCGGGCAAAAGACGAGTAAGTAAATTAAAGTAAAAGTTAGTACAGCCTCTGGTACGTACAGCTCCTAAATTATAGTACAGTAAGTCCTTTCTTTCTTGACAAAACAAAAACAAAATTACCACTCTAATTGGACACATAGACTGTAATATTTAATTATGTACACGTATGAAATAACACTATGTTACAGGGCTATTGTACAATGGCAACGGAGCCAAAATTAAAGTTGGTGACTCCAGAGAACTGTTCTTTGGCTCCAGTAGGATACTACAAGTAATACCATCCGGATGACCCCAATTGACCATCCGGGGATAACGAAGGCGGAAAGAGACTGAGTCGAGTCTATTCATTCTCTGCACTTAGCTCTAGAGGTTAGAAGAATAAAGAATGACTGAGTGCAGCTTTTAAAATCGATGCCTCATTGAAGCTTCAATATCATGACTTGATTGCTTTGGTAGAATTCTAGAAACTTTTTCTCTGAAAAAAAAGAAATAGATATAGGGATTGTATAAAAAGTAACAGAAACAAGATCTATAGATAATAGGAAGCCAGAAGAAGAAGAAGAAGAAGAAGAAGAAGAAGAAGAAGAAGAAGAAGAAGAAGTAGAAGAAGAAGAAGAGGGAGAGGGAGAGGGAGAGGGAGAGGAAGAGGGAGAGGAAGAGGAAGAGGAAGAGGAAGAGGAAGAGGAAGAAGAAGAAGAAGAATGATGGTAGGTAGTAGCCTCGCCCCAGACGCAGTGTTAATTGCAGTGGATGAGCTGCCATCACTCTAGGGGTGGCCCCGCATCTGGGACTGCAATCACACTGCCTCCTCTGGGGCGAGGCTACTGTGGTATTTGGTACCCTGTAAGTACAGCTGAAAATACCATGTGAGGTGCCTGTCAAAATTTGGACCCAAATTGTGGCATGAAGAGGGTCTTACTACTGTTGATGTTAATATTTGAAAGTAAGTTCCTTCAATATTCATCCTACCGTTGCACAAACTTTGTCACTTGACTTCTGGTTTATAACAAATAAACCAAACCTGTTTTTTCAAAATTATTCTGAGCACAATTTACGATCCAAATTCTCAACAAATGATTATTAATTAATTACCTCCAAAACTCTTGTTGTCCTTTAGAAGAAAACCAGCAAAAGCTAAAGGAAATGAAGAAGCACTGAAGCGCTACACCCTCAACTGCTACACAGCATTCATCCACCATAATTAACTGGTCTGGGGGACTGGTTGTGGCTGCCATAACTGGTCCGGGGACCATAGTGGTTGCCATAGTTGGTCCAGTATTGCCATAAGACTTAAAGTTGTCCCGGACCCCTACCTCTCTAACCCTAACCCTAACCCTAACCCCAACACTGTGTAACGCTAGCTTGGGACCAGTCATGACTAGGACCAGTTTCATGGCAAGGCACAGTTTTTATGATTTGTTCGGCAAGTGCCTAATGTAACGTTCTAGCTGACTTTGTCTAATTTTCCCATCCCATCCTGTACAACGCTCTTGTACAGTGATGACACACTAGCCTCGGTCTCCCAGACCCGTGTAGCGCCTGATTCAAAATCGTCCAGTTTTGAATCGGCGCTACACGGGTCTGGGAGGCCGAGGCGTATGACACACTGCATGCAGCTGCTCGCTTTAGCTGCAACGAAAATGAGGGTCTGCACTATAGGAGTGAATTTTGGATTTGCAGAAGTCGCTCGCTCTTTCTAGAATTTTTAGAAGTTGTACACGTGCCTGTGTTCACGAGCTTGTCGGGAGTCTTTCTTCTCCATGGCAATCTACATATGCCCACAAATAAAGTAGCTAAATCTTCCCTGTCTCTGTGGTCGTCTTGCCAACATTATACCCTGGTCTTTCAGCAGGATGGTTTTTCTCTGTAAAAGCTGACCCTCCTAAAAGGTAACTATACCTAAAATACTGTGCTAGAAAGAATAGTTACTATTATTGGCAAACGATACACAAGAAAAGAACTTGTATTTGCGGATCCATCTACATTACTTCGACATATTCTAGTACTGCTAAGTTTTAGCAAGCAGCTTACCGCCAAACATCTACCTATACATAGTAAGAAAAAAGAAGTTCATTTATAAGGAAGTCCACTTTCAATCTGTGAGTATGTATAGTAGTTACCCGAGGCCCGGATTTCCGGGTGGAGGGTATAGTAGTCGTTCGACGACCGTACGACCCAACGACCGTATATATAGTTGGTTAGCGGAGATACAAATGAAGCTATTCCGACCAATAGACGAGAAGTGGTGTCATTACTGACCACTAGACGAACGTGATGTCATCATGAGGCTCCACCTCTCTTTGTTTGGTAGCTGCTAACGAGAATTCGGCCATCGGGCGTCCGTCCTGTACATGGTGTTTAGCCCTTTGCTCTAGGGGTTTAGCACATACATTTGTACGTGTATGTTTCCCCAACAACAACCAGGGTGAGGTGTGTAGCTGTACCTGACCTGTAACATTTTGCTTGTTCCACAGTGTTTCTGCATAGTGGTTCTGCAGTCTGCCAGCTTGAATTTTGGGTGTGCGTGGCTGAGCGGCCGTGTTGTTGTTGCAAAGATCACTAGTGTCGTCTTCAACAGAAATTTGGCGTTTGACGGGAATTTGCGAAGGAGAACGTGCATTGTCCATGACAGCGTCTGTTGTCGGACAAAGCGGCTCGGCCGACCTGTAAGTACGCTAGTGCGTCTCTATTCATTTCTGTTTTACGGTATCCAAAGTCAGAGCGAACAGACGCCTAGCTAATCTACATGTGCACGTGCATGTTTTCCCGCATTGATGTTTTGTTTTGGCTCTGGGGTCACCTCATTACAACAGTAGGCGACGTCTAGCTAGAGAAGCCGCACAAACAACAAGCCCCCTAGAGAAGCTGCACAAAGAACGAGACTTTTCCATTCTTGTGAGCTGGAAAATCGGTGGTGAGCTGCTTGTTTGGTCTCCATTTGTAACCTAGGTTTCCCACCAACAAACAGAACAATGATCACGCCCGTTAATAAATCACGTAAGGCGAAGATTGCCAGCCGGCCTAGCGTCGAGGCTCTCCGACTTGTAACATTTGGCTTGTTCCATCATTTGGAAACAACTACATTTGTAACATGCATTTAGAAACAACGCCTAGCTAATCTAGCTGCATTTGTAACGTTCTCACATCTAATTTTGTTTTGGCTCTGGTAACTATCCACGCCTAAAACCGGCCATAGTTACGACCTCAAAACCTGCACAAACGACCTCAAAAGCTGCGCAAACAATCACCTGCACAAAGAACCGACGAGCGAAGGTTGTAAGAAATAGAAGCGAGGTCCTACGGGACGTTGGCTGACGGACTGCGTGGCTACCCGTTGTACACGGTAGCAGCCAGTCACGTGACTTACCTCAAGCTCGACCTGTGACCATTTCAATATGCTTCTTATTTATTACCCACATCATACCATTCTGTCATACGATTTTGTCATAGCGCGACTAATTTACCTTCAAGTTGCATACCGGCCGAGGGTTTGCACTTCAAGTGCTTCTTCATTAGGGGTAGTAAACGTGGGAGCCAAGAAGCCACGGCTATAAAAAATTTTCCTGCTCGCTGCATTACATGCATATGCATGCACTAAAGCATAATTACAGCGTTCTAGCCAGGATGTTTTGCCAACCGTCAATATGACGTTATTAAATATAATGACGTTAATTCATGACGTCATCAAATGTTTGATGTTGACATATTTGGTAATGACATCATAAAATTACTTTATCTGTTCCCCAGTTGTATTAGAGTCAGATGCATGTCAGAGACCAATATAACTGCCGGCCATCGGCCAACAGCCGACTAAATGTGATGTTTGGCCGGCATAAAAAATTTTATCGCCTGACATTGGCCGATCAATGTCTAATTGCGTTGAGCTGAGGTTGTCATAGCATGGAGCTGTTCCTTTTGCATGAAATTGTTCTCAGAAGATGTCATATGATATAGCAGAAAGTGATGATGACATGTATGTAGCATATCTAAGTTGCTGTAACCACTAATAATATTAGGTTGTTAGTGTCTTATCTGTAATTATGTTACAAGGTGTTATTTGTTGCAATATGAGCTAAGAGAGCACCTTCCTGCTGTGCTCGTTATCTTCTCTAGTCTAGCAACTTACGTGCAACTACTCTTCGTTCTCGTTGACCTTTTACACAAGAAGTGCTAATGAGACTGTGGTTTCACCAGATGTTGTATGTAGTGAGCCTCTTAAAGATCTTTAGTAACCGCCTTTGCGTACTTTAACAGATCTTCTTACACGTAAGTATGCTCCAAGTAGAGCGTGCATTTTTAGCTTTTTGACCTTCTATTCCGAAACTAACAATGTTCAAAGGTCCCAATATTCGACCATTGCTTACGTCATGCAACTAGGGTGGTAGATATCAGCAGCCATTGCAGAGATACATGGCCTACACAGGCGCAAACACTTGTTAGAGTGACGGTCGCTAACTGAAACATTCGGCTGCATCAGAATGAGCTTAGTATGTGATCCAGTTGCTGCTCAGCTCTATCCTAGTGATACTCCGTCTACTCATCAACCAGTGGCGGTGGAGGGTGATGGCAACTGCTTCTTTGGTGCTGCGTCTGTGACACTAACCGGATGTGAGAAGGATCACGTCAAACTTTGCCAGAATGTATGTGAGCAGTTGGAAGAGCAAGCTGAAGCTGTTGCGTCCATACTATCATTGTCCTTGCAAAACCATGACTAATTTTAATTAATAAGTGAGAGTTCAGCGTTGCTTGTTCTTCAATAGCTTCTTTCAAAATAGGTCAGTCTAATATAGAATTTATGAACATGACATATGTGTACAGTACTGTTCCAGTAATTTTTGCTACCGTTCATGATTGGGATTCTAGTGTAGGGCGCGCTTTAGTCTGTGAATCTATGGCTTTAAGTTTCTTGGCTTTTCTGAAATATTCATTTGGTGCATAAGAGATCAAGGTACAAAGTAAATTTAATTTATGCATAGCCGATCAAATTTTGATTGTGATCTGACATTTGCGGGCTGACTGCAAAACGTTCTATTGGTCAGTGCATGTATATTAGTAGTAGTCGTAGTTACTGTAGTAGTATATTGTTGTAAGTAGATATCCTATGTTCCATAGATGAGACAGAATACATTAGACGTAACCTACAATCTTAAGAAGAAGTGCGGTTTGCTAACTGTCACAAAATGTCAGAAGACTCTATGTAAGTCTTGAAGTCATTGCATGATTGGTAGACTATTCACTAGAATTGCCACTTAGATCTTGTTAAATAAACCTCATTGAACATAACCTTGTTAAACATAACACAGACAGACAGACAGATAATGCAGTAGATTATTACAACGACAAGTTGACTTAAAACTGGAATTATAATTATGCTGATCTAAAAGAGAAGTGGTGTAAAAACATGAGATTGAAGGTAAACAGTAATTAGAAGAACACCTGCTGCAACAACAGTCTCATTAGCACTTCTTGTAGGAAAGGTCAACAGGAATTCACCTCAAACATCAACAAGGAGACCATGAACACTAAGATTACTAGATGTCTGACATGAGAATATATATTGTTCTGTAGCAACTCTGGGACCATCAAGACCACTAATGTCTCTAGATCCGTGATGCCACACTATGCATGCTAAGGCTTTCCAATTCTGTTCGCAACCGTCAACAAATGCCCACTCCAAATGTCCCTTCCCTCTCCCAACCGTCAAAATGACGGTACTGACAGTCCTGGTGAGAACACTGAATTATGTTGCACACCTACTGTGATGTAATGCTTGGCCCCCAAACCTGGACAACTTCTTACACCTATGTATGTATACCGATAATAATTCCGACGATATTCAAACTGCGTGCACTACTGGACGCGTTCATCGCATCGACGTGATCCCCCACCCTCAGAGCATCTCGAACCTGTGCAACAAAGAAACCATTGGAAACAAATAGAACGAAATCCGGTCTTCCTGCACAAACACCAAATCATGTCTGACCCTCATTGAGCTCATCAACGCGCATATTCCGATTGGACAACAGCAACACAGCAAAGTCACCAGCGACAAGCCCATGTAATCATTCACATGTCCAACTATGACGACCTGTAAACGAAGACGGAGTGAAGCAGGTAGTTTTTTATGCTGAGCGACCCATTTGACCTGTGTAGGTGGCACCATGACTTGGGGGTGCTGGAGATTGGGATACATCATCGGTTGAGGCTGCTGTGTGTTGGAATACTGCGGTGGTTGAGATGGGGGATAGTAGGAACTTGGGGGCGGCGACTGTTCATGTCCCAAACCACTGTAGCTTGGTGGCAACTCGTCAGGACCCTTCTTTTCAACAGGGGCAACGTTAGATTCCATTGCAGCTGCAACAAATGTTCTAGAAAGTACAGTACAGCAAGCACACTGCGCAATAACAGATATCCGGGTTTTAATGACGTCGCATCTTTTCACAGGACGTGCCATTTTTGTACTTGCCATTTCTGTACGTCCCACATCATTACGTAACTGACCGTACCGAGTACGACGTGTCTTCTAATCAGTTCATAATTGGATGTACAAGAGGGCTCTGCGGATGTCTGAAAAGGGGAGGGGCTGTCAAGAAAGTTTAGTTTCGCGTACCCCCCGCGCGTCTGACTTCCGGGCAAAAGACGAGTAAGTAAAGTAAAACTCAGTACAGTCTTTGGTACGTACAGCTCCTAAATTCTAGTACAGGTAACGTCCTTTCTTTCTTGACAAAACAAAAAACAAAATTACCACTCTAATTGGGTGGACGGTCCGTGACCCTTCCAGCCATTTCAATTTTCAGTTTTCAAAGTTCAATTATTTTATTTTTATTTTTCATTTTTCAATTTTTTGTCAAAGGTTTCAATTATTTTGTTGAAAAAATTAATTCAGCGAACAAATATTTATTTTTCATTTTTCATATTTTCATTTTTTGTTTTGATTTTCATTTTTCATTTTTGAAATGACTCTGACACATAGACTCTGTAATATCTAGGTAGACGTGTGGCTCGAGATCTAGAAATAACACTATTTTACAGGGCTATTGTACCATGGCAACGAAGCCAAAATTAAAGTTGGTGACTCCAGAGAACTGTTCCAGTAGGCTACTACAATTAATACCAACCGGATGACCCCGATTGACAATCCGGGTAATGACGAGGGCGGAGAGAGACTGAGTCGAGCCTATTCATTCTCTGCACTCAGCTCTACAGGTGAGAAGAATAAAGATTGAATGAGTGCAGCTTTGAAATCGATGCCTCATTGAAGCATCAGTATCATGACTTGATTTCTTTGGTATTATTTAATTATGGTACTGTAGTTGTCGCTAGAAATTGGGCAATTTTGGTATATGCGAAATAATTAGAATATCAGGAATTTTTTCGAGTCTAGATTGACGTTGGCTCCAGGCACTTAATGCTTGGTCACTGGTGTCTAGGCTGTGACCCACATGGCTCCACACGGGAAAACCAACTGCATCCCAGCCGTGCTGTTGTCGGGGTCTTACGTAGTGTCATGAAAGGTCTCAGTCTGTGTTCGCGTTGTCAATGCTTTGGCATTGGTCTTCTTTGCTGTAACCAGTTAACTTACTAGGGAGTGAATGTCTTGTGATTACTGTTGCTTGTCTGTGACTCGTGCTCTGTTCTGGCGTCTTCTCTGAATGCGTCCTTCTTTGCTGTTTTTAGATGTACTCTGTTTTCGTATCACTAGATTTTGCCATCGGTCGTTTCCAATATTGAGTTACACAATTTCTTGTTAAGCTGACATTGAGTACAAACTGATAACGGGCATATCAAAGCACTGAGCTACACTTCATGCTCTGCAGCCCCGTATTTTCCAACCATTACTAAATGGACAACCCAATCGAAGTCTTCATTTGCTTTATGAGTAAACGTTACATCGTATTAAGCTAGAACTAAAAACCGAATTACAAAAGACATCAACAGAGTTAACAAACAAAAAGATTACACTGACATGGCAAGCAAACGTAATGTGGCTAACGCAAAATTGATTCTATTCGACACTATTTGAACAGTCGGGCAACAACACTCACACAGCAACACCATTTAGCACCACACGACATAGTATGAAATCATTTGTGCTGCACTATTGATCCTCTAGCCACTTGCAGCACACCAAACTGATCGGAATCGGATACAACAGGAATGGTCACTTGATCACTTTCTAGACCCTCTACTGTGGCCTTCACAACAATATCAACCATCGGTGCCGACACGACGTCAGGAGGCAAAATAATCGTGTGACGACCCCCTTCACTATCAATTTCTCTCATACGATACCGATGATGAGCTGAAGACGCGTGATCAGCCGTCACCTGTATGATAGCACGAGCCAACCCATGAAACGCACTCCTCCACGTCACCTTATTCGGTTCGTGACAGATCGGATCTCCATTGCCAACGCCAATAATACGGCCTGGACCGCTGGAAATGCTAAAGGTAACGTTGTGTGAAGCAGAGTTGACGACTCGACCTTTAGAGTCAACAATAGAAGCCCTCACCATACCGGCATCTTGTCCGTTCATAACGAGAGCTTTTCCCGTTCCCGTATTCATACTTGGTACATCTACCGACAATTTGATAGCGGCTGGGTTGCCTGTTGTCTCTAACGTGTAGGATGCAACCACATGGCCTGCAGTCACCATTCCTACCGCAGTAAGATTTCCGGTGACGTAATCAACGTTGTCCCATTCTGCCCAACCTAGCCAACTGATTGTCTTTACTCCTTGAGATTTACCATTCACGAACAGTTCCGCCAGCGGAGCATTCGTGTACGCCTGGATGGTCCGTGTGCTGCCTCCCACATCCGCCTCCCAGTGCTGAACAATATATATCATGAAACCCGAATTACTATCCGCAGATAGCCACGAGGGGGATGTTGGATTGCCGAGCATGGGAGCACGGTAAGTAAGATCATGAGAGCTGGAACTCATGTTCGTCGAATTTAGAAGAAACCACGCTTTGTACCAAAATGCTGATGCCTTAGGAAATCCAGCCAGATCAATAGATCCGAATGACGAAGACACCATGGGCCACCCGTTGCAGCACGGTTCTCCATAGTAATCAAACAGAGTCCACACGAGTGTCCCGGCGACAAACTCGCGCTGTAACTCTACACCATTTTGACCAGAGTTGCAGTTTCCGTTGAAATTTCCAACGCTAGGTCGAGAGCTGTTCGACGTGTCTTCGCCACGATTGGTGATACACGAACAGCATTCGGATCCGATTGTTGGTATCTTGGGGAAATCTTTGTGAAAGCCATCAAAATCGTTTCCGTTCCGGTGAGAAAACCCTTGGACATCTAGTACAGGAGAGAGAGAGTCACCCAATCTGCCGTTCATGTTGGCACCAACAGGACGGTACGGATCTTCCTGTTTGGACACCGTCTTGAACATCTGGCCCACTTCTCCTGGTGCCGGACCGTCACTCTCCATGCAACCACCCTCGTTGCAAAACGACCAAACCATGACACTGGGATGGTTGCGATCACGTCTCACCATATCTCGCTGATCCATCAACCACACACTGTTATTACCAAAGTTCCTATTTTCGTCCCATACAACCACACCGAGTCGATCAAGAATGTCAAGCAAAACCGGTATTGGTGGATTGTGTGACATACGCCAGGAGTTGCCACCAACCGCTCTGAGCATTTGAGCCCGAAAGAGATTGACTCTGTCTGGAACTGCCACCCCCACTCCAGTGAAATCATTGTGATCACAGAAACCTCGCCATTTGTACGGAACGTTGTTCAAGAAGAATCCCTGGTTAGGATCCCATTTGGCAAGCCTTACTCCAACAGTTGTGCTAACGTTGTCGAGAAGTGTAGATCCAGCCATGACGGACGTCTGCAAAGTGTACAAGTATGGACGGGGAGTACTCCAGAGCTCAGCCTTTGAAATCTTAAAACTTGCCTTAGCCACCTCAGTCATATTAGAAGAAACAGAAACGGATGCCGACGTTGCTTCAACAACTTCTTCCCCATTCTCATCAAACAAAGCAAAATAGACTACAACGTTTTTTGCAGATTGAGTCAAAGCGTCGTTAGTAACTTCAGCGGTTGCCATAAACGTCGCACCATCCGAATATTGACCCTTCGTTGCATCACTAGGTTCATGATCATGTATTTCTCCTGTCACCTCCGATGCACCATACAGACCTTCTACGAACAGATGAACATGATTGGTTCGGATGAGATAAGTGTGACGGTAAATCCCACCGCCTTCATACCACCAGCCTGTTCCGCCAGCTGCTGTGCACATGACAGTCAGAACGTTCTCATTCGCCTCCCCGGTACCATACATTACGTTGCTGACATTGTCAAGACGAACAGAGAAACTGGTGTATCCCGACTGATGGTAAAGAAGAAACTGACCGTTGAGATAGATCATGCTGGCACGAAATATTCCCTCGAAATAGATCCAGATCGAACTGCCTTTCCAATCAGATGGGAGATTAAAATGTTTGCGGTACCAAGACATGTTTTGGGGCAAGTAGGCGTGGCTTCTCGGTCCGTCTCGCGAATACACACCGAAAATGACGAAATCATGAGGGGCATCTATGAGTTCCCAGCTGGCATCATTGTAGTCACGTGACGTAGGTCCGTTGGCTGCAGGATTGGGGACTTCCCTCCCTCCTCCAACCCATTTCGTATTCTTCGAACTGCAGTCGTTGCTCTGTCCCATCCAGCAGCCGCAGGCTGATGAGTTACAGCTTGCTTCGAATTGCCAGATTGCGCATGCCGGGTCTGCACAGCAAGCACTTCTGCAATTGTCTGCCGTCGTGGCGGCGTTCTTCTGGAGACCCAGACATTCAACGTTGCTCAGATTAGTTGGAAAAGCGGATGGAGGACAGGTTACATTAGACGTCACGTCTCCAAGGTGGAAACGCCATGCAAAATCAAAGTTGATCACTTCACGGCCAAAGCCTGCTTCTGCTTCTGGTAGAAGATAGGATTGCGTGCATGGCCAAAAGACTGTACAAAAGGCAATAAACAGTCTCATATCTCCTCTTATGTTGCCAATACCAAGCTTGAGTAGCTACTTCCACGTGACCACTACACAGTTGAAGTGATAATTATGCATGCGTAATTAAGTTTAATACTTGACTTAGAGGAACGATTGACGCAAGCGCATTAGCTAATCGTTTCTGGTATTTTTTCAAGTTGGGAAGTTTGGCGCTATCTCAGAGCAAACTTGATAGCTGAGCATTATCAGAAGCAACTCCAAGGCTAATTAATCATGTATATACTATATATTTTCTTAAATTGACCTGATTACAGAAATCACACCAAATCTGCTTTTTCAAACTAAAAAGGTTCACGTGACTTGTTACAGATATTTACTTATTTTTTCGTCGTTTCCTTTCCTAACTTCACGTTGCTAGCATCCTTCTCAATTTGAAAGATAGGCGACACACACACACACACACACACACACACACACACACACACACACACACACACACACACACGCACGCACGCACGCACGCACACGCGCGCGCACACACACACACACACACACACACACACACACACACACACACACACACACACACACAATGCCAATCACTTCAATTGCTGTGGCAGCTACGTCCAACCAAGTTCTACGTATTACTGCATGTTGACGTCTAGCTAGGAAAAAAAGCTAGTGGGCGAGACGTTCCTGTAACGAAGTTGACAGACCAACGTCACGTACAACGAAGCTGTAAAATGAATAGAATCTCTAGCTTTCATTAGAATTTCGTTACACTAGCTAGGAACGTTGACAAAACGGACAAAGAGCAACGCCTACTTGTCTAAACGTGTGGTGACCGAAACAATTTTCATCTCCCATCTGACTAAAAAGTCAGCTCGATCTGAAAAACGTTGACATCATGACTTTCCTCAACAGCCAGTTGTAGTAGTAACATTCCCCGGATAACGATGAAAACCTCACAACATCCGGGTAATTACCACGGACGTAAACCGGTACGTACGTGTACGTCCTGTATCTGACTTGTACAAAGCACTCCAGAATTCGCTGTTGGTCTGGAAGAGGCTGTCATTGTCATTTTTATCTAGGGATAAAGTTGATGATGTCTGGCTACGGGCGCCTGACGCAAGGATCGCAAACAGCAGCCTACACCATCGAAACATCTCAGTCTACGGTATGTCGGCGCTTTCTACACCACATCCTGTGACGCTTATGAGTTATGATCACGTGACTTAACATTCAGTACTGACATGTAGAGACAAATTACGAGGCCAGGGTGTCGGAAGGGCATCCGCCGCACGACTATGGCCGTACCACTTTTCAAAAAAAGGACTTTTATGGTCGGCCATTAGAGTATATATATATATATTTCCGTGTTAGATAATATATTTTTGCTAGCCTCGACCTCCCAGACCTGTGTAGCGCCAATATAAATTTCCCTGGGAGGCTGGGAGGCCCCCCGGCGCTACACGCTACACGGGTCTTGCAGGCCGAGACTAATGTATTACATTGCGTTGTGTACCAAATATTCAAAGTCATCAAGTCACTCGATATTCAGAGGTTTCTGTTTGCAGAGTCATATATGCTAGTGAGGAGTGACGATTAACGTTATTTGGCAAGTTATATAGACGCACAGAGAGTCTACTCCCTACACATGACGTTAGCAGAGGCATCACTCCCGTAGAGAATTAAGAAGCTCGACTTTCCAAAATTTAGCCATTAGAATAGCAAATGAGCGTATCGTGTTTTGAGTAGTCAGACTAGAATGTGTAATGTACTGTCTGAGTTAGTAAGTGCACCAGTACTGTACAGTACCCATTACCCTATATCAACATAGGTATAGGGCCACAGAGCCCATGCCACACAATCAGCAGCCTATGGTCACTATATGTAAAATAGTTCATCGTAAAAACAAGCTACAAGTGGAAGAGAACTAGAAACTTCAATAGACGACAGTACAAAGATACACTTGCATGTGCAGACTTGCCATGGATTGAGGTCCCCCCAATCTGGATGCCATTCCTATGCCTCTAATAATTCAAGCAATGTGTTCAAGAGACTCTTAACTAACCAAAACATTAGCCAAAGTCTAAACAAGTAAATATGTAGTACATGAGTAATATGTGGCCTTCCTCTATATCTGGGGGGTAGGGTGATATACGTATCTCTAGAGATAACAATATGTGGTATTCCGTAATACATGTCTGTGCCACCAATATTCTCTGACTCTGCAACCCTGATGTTATTTTCACTGTGTAAGTTAAGAGTGACACTCCCACACAAGAACCATATATGATTAGTCTTATAAGGTTAATATTTGTCTTTCAATTTTTATGCATAATTTGTATTTGTGTTCCCTGTTGCATATCATGCCTGTTATCTGTGACCCTAAAGAATTCTTCTGTTGCCATTGCCAGGTCCAGAATGTCGAGAGGGCACCAGATGACTATATTTGCCTTTCACTGTTCATGATGTTTTTTTGCTGTCCGATTGGTGTGGCTGCATTGTGCAAGTCTTTCTCTGTAAGTACAGAAAACTACGCAGGCGTATTCGTTAACTAAGTGTTTACAAATTTATCAAGGTTGAGCAACAGTATGGTGCTGGTGATGTGGGTGGTGCTCAGCGTGCATCACGATGTGCTCTCATTCTTAACATCATTGGGATTGCACTCGGCTCTCTTGCCATTATAACTGCAGTCATTATTGTTGCAATCGTGTACTCTTAAAATGTTAACAATGCCAGGAATAGTTAAGTTAGAGCGTTTCTTGCCAGCAGCAACATATGCTATTTACCTCTCTGCTAGTTAATTAATCTTTTAGTTGCAAGTGTAAAATTGAAACTCCATAATATCATTGTGTGTTCGTGTACATGAACCTCATCATGGTGATGTCACCAAACCTTTACTTTACACATAACATTATAGATGCATGTTCAATGTATCAGCCAATCTAAGATGCATGTTGTCATTCTCATAGTTCTACCTCTACTCTGCTCTACAGCTACCGAGCCTATATTGAGCTGAAAAAGAAGACCCACAGTAGAGCTAGAAATATACGTGGATACGTTCTATGTAAGTGTGTGTGTGTGTGTGTGTGTGTGTGTGTGTGTGTGTGTGTGTGTGTGTGTGCATGTGTGTGTCTGTCTGTCTGTCTGTCTGTCTGTCTGTGTCTCTGTGTGTGGTGTGTGCGTGTGTGGGAAATTGCAAGCAGACAGGACAGGACACTTTCTTAGGCCAGTCCATAAATATTTCTGTTTCCTGTTGTCAATCTAAGAAATAAGAGTTGGTCAGCAAAAAGATTTGGGCAGCTAAACATATTTGACCAATAAATTAATTAAGCTGTCTTCAAATAAGTATGCTTTCTCGGTTCACACAAACTCAAGTGTCTTTGGTTCGCCCTTAGGCTACTTTCTGACTTAAGCATGTGCCATAAGCCTAGTTAATTGACAATATTGGAGCTGATGTTGACGTCAACGTCAGCGTCCATATTTCGAACCAAGCTTTTGCTAATTTTGAGGTGTTGAAGGGTCTGGCATTGTGACCATAATTTTGGTGGTACATATACATACACTTTGCTAGAGATCTTACAAGTAAGTCCAACAAACTCCTCCCCTATAGCTATAGGCTCATACCTTCTAGCTAGCTAGCACTTACTGCAGCTGATATGTAGCACACTAGAGATTCAGAATCTTGTTGTAACAAGAGGTCGGACAAAAGTCACAAACGAACGTGTTCTAAAATGAAACATATGTACTCCAAAAATTGCTGAAATTTTAGTAAAATTAAAGTGCAGTACAGTACATATGTTTCATTTGTGAATAGGTACACTTACCTCTGTCTAGTGCTAATAGTTTTTCACTACAAAAATAACACCCAACTGCGTTTGTCCAAATACAGTCGTTATAGTGCCTGTGCAGTTTGGCGAAAGCCACTGCACGTGTGTGCGTACACACCCAGACCTACAATTCAATTCAAAAAGATCCAGGAACTATGAAGGTGGTGCTTGCCAATTATGTGTACAGCGTACACGTTGCAAGTGTACCTGATGAAATGGTTGTTCCATGCAGATCGCACGAATCAGTGGATGAGATATATTCAAACCTAAAACTTTACTGACAACGACTATGACCCAACGATGCCACGATAGTTAACTGTGAAATACATAAAGGTACATTATATTTCTGGGTTTAGGCCATTTATAACATAAAAACTAATAATTAATTAATTAAATTATAGCTGACCGACACTATCAATGATGAATCAAACGATAGATATACAGTACAACAACAGCATAATACGTGATAATAGAAAGATAATAATGAACGTGTCAGCAGTGATATGTATTTCTTTAAAAGTTACTGAAACAATCTAAACTTAGTGTTCTGTACTATTAAATATAAGAGTGTATGTGTGAGTCTTACAACATGTATGCAAGTGTACTTGTGTATCACCTTACTCGCTTATAATCCCACTTGGACCCTTCTAACCAGAACATCTTCTTCTCCATAGAAAGAATACGAAGTCACATAGCACTCGTACTGTTGACTTGCCTTCATACTCTGAACAGGCACATAGAGATTCAGCCATTTTTCGGTTGACCTTGACCAAGCTTGTGGTTCATCTGTGAAGGGTCTATGCGGTGGCGTATCGTTGCCCTTGTAGTGACACTGTCGAGTCTTATGATTACCTGTGACGTGAACCCACTGTAAGATATAAGGCTCGAATGTGTTCATTATGACTCCACACTTGACTTGTACCATGAGTTGAGTACTGTTTGTCAGATGAAAATAGTAGTTGTCAGCATCAGCTCTTGTGTATGCGGGTTGGTATCCCCTCAACACTGTTGTCAGAGGCAACACCTTTGGACTAGACCATGGAGCTAAGCGTACACAAAATAATATCATTAAAGTTAGTGTTGGGTTTAAATAATAAATAACAATGCATAGGTATTATAGATAACATGTGCTCACATCGGACAAAAATTCGAATATGTTTGATAGACACGCAGTTTGGAGGCATCCGTACAAGACAGTCGTATGATGTATTATGAGATGCCATAGTGATGTTGGTGAATATGAGAAGCATGCCACCACTGACATGATTATTGGACTCCTTCTCTTCCTTCACACTATTTCCTGGCAAGCCAACACCAATGCATTGAGTACATCTGGAAGCGGATTGGTCCCCATTGTCCTTCACCCAGCAGACTCGAGTGCCTCGATGCTCACGAGGCACAGGACAAGAAACAATTATATGATCGTGAAGGTTTACATACTCACTCTCTGATTTCAATTCTAATACACAAATTTCAACAACATGTATGTTGAGAATTTCAGTAAAGTCAAAGACAAATCATGTAAGAAGAAAGTTGCTTACTCAGATTATTTCTGCATCTTGTTGTGTCACTGGATACCAGACTGTACAATAACACCATCACCAGTCTCAGTGCCAAGTCAGTCATCGTGGTTCTTCGACCGTTTAAGTTCGAGTGACTTGTTCTGTTGTGAACTCCATAAACAAGATGTCAATGCATGGGCAACACTAAGGTGATAGAAGACAACGCCTCTGAGTTGACATGAAATAGCCAGGAAGTCTAGATCACAAGACAAACGACACCACAGCAATAAGAAACAGGAGATGGTGTTATGAGATCTTTATAAGCTACTAGCTGGACCAACTCCTTGAAATATAAAAGTAAAATCAAACTTGGCATCGATTAGCTAATAGCTGTATGTGTAAATTTCAGACTTTCCTAGCTAGGTAACAAAGAAGGATGCAGAGGAGAGGACAAAATGGAAAGTCAATCACCAGCTGTAGGCATGAAACCTAATGCCAACTAAACAGTTCAAGTTTTCTAGAACATTATCAGGTGCAGGGGCGTACCCAGCCCATTTAGTGGGTTGGATCTTTCAGTGCTTTAGTGGACCTCCCTGTCAGTTCAGCATGCTCTATTTTATATAGTTACTCTATTCACTAATTACAGGTTTATTGAAAGACATTTGTAAGTATGTAATACTGATAGACACTGCACATTGCATGCACCAAGGAGTTTTGGTGTCTAACTTTGCTTGCATTGATCTAGCTACACCTGGAACTGGCCAATCGAGACCCAGGCCAGGGCACTTTAGCAGTTTAGAATGCCATTGACATGGTGATGACGTCAATTGTGGAAGGATTCAAAATTGTGGCACCAGACCTGACGTTGGATTCATGGCTAACTTGGTCTAAGGGCCTGCAGAAAAACAGCTAACACTGTATAGAGCATTTGCAATCATTGACCTAATCAAAAGCACCGTCTAAAGCAGTTTGCTCGACTTAGCCGGTTTTTTCAGTTTGCACTTGGTCCTATTTGCTGATATCACTAATAATCAAGCGGTACAGTATCAGAAACATTTGGCACCAGCTATAAATAAGGCCAGTAACACTGACATCTGGTGCAAATATTGCATGCAGAATGGTTGTATACGAATTGAGGTAAGAGGCTGAGTGGACCTCTGACTAAAGTGGATCGGTTCGTTTGCATCCCTCTAACCCCCCCTAGGTACACATTTGGGGTGCAGTCGATTAATTAAGCAATGATCCTATAGGTTAGTGAGTATGACACCTACCAAGTTGATATCTTGTTACCACTTGATGAAGTTGATCACACTAAATCAGTAAATATAGTCACATATACAGACACTGTTGTTACTATTATTGCTGTTGTGTGATTATAATTAATTTAATTAATTAATCAATAAGTTTACAGCAAATTGTATTTGGAGCGTCGTAGTCATGATGTGCTTTGTTTAAAAAATTCTTATTTGGATAAGATATTTCATCGCGTTGCCATGTATTGGCTGGTGTTAGCTCCATCAATTCTATTAAATTAACAAACTTATCTATTAGGAACAGTACCACAGAAAAGTGATCAAAACGTTTGCAGTGTGTACAAGATAACCTTATTTGGTGTACATTAATAGCTGAGTATAGATAGCTTCATACATAATGTAAATCAATCCATAGCCAGAAATTTATTGTAGTCAATGCACGGTATTAGTGTGGAACATTAAAGGTGCAGAATTGTTTCACATCATGTGACCTGTAGTAATACTATAGTCTAAAACTTAAAAATTGTTGATGGTGGCTACATCACAGTAACTGTATAATGTGTACGTGCATGCACTCGTGTGCTCACGTGTACATACACTAACATATTTGGACAAAGCAGTTCAAATAGTGAAACAGCAATGATAGGGCTAAGTCCTATAAGAAAAAAATCAAATCAAGTAAACAGGTGAGAACTGGGTTCGTAAACCCTTCTGGCCATTTCAATTTTCAGAAAAAATTGAAAACCTCTTGACAAAAAATTAAAAATAACAGTGAAATCTTAATACTGAAATTTGAAAATTTGAAAATTGAAATGGACGGAAGGGTCATGGGCGGAACTGAACAGAAGCAATGTGGTGTAAACACGACCGCGTGCTGTCTTTGGATTTCAGGTTTGCTTTCCAATGATATTCAGCAGCTTTGTGTTAATAATCTCAGTGCTCTCTTTCTGCAAACACGTCGATCAATGAGACCATCAACTCTTGGATTGACCATAGGGATGATTCACTAAGCAGTGGAGTCAATGTGGATGCATCTATTAGACCTTGATCCGCAGTCACGAGATGAAACAGATGTCAAATATTGAACACCTTCAAGCAATTGGCACTTTTTCCTTTTTTCTATACACTGTAGCTGCGATTGAGGTTCTCGTTACTTTAATAGTTTTTGGTCAAGAATGAGCGATTATGATGTCAAGCAACAACATGTCTCACTCATTCACTCACTCACTCACTCACTCACATGTAGGACAGTACACGTATATCAATCTACAATTATTTGTTCCAAGCTAAACCTTATTTATGTATTAATGATGTAACTATACATCTAACGTAAATATTAATTAAGCCATATATGTATATCATTGCTGACATATCTACTGTAGCCTACATAAAGTCTATGCAAAACTGGCAAACTACAGAGTCCTGAATGCAGTTAAAGTTAGGCTGCACGCGGCACTCACTCATTTAATCACATACACACATACACGCACGTGCGAAAACACACACACACACACACACACACACACACACACACCTTGGCGATGCTTGTGTTTCACGAAAGTGCACTCTAATACCTGAAGCATCTACCTATCCACCTCCAGTCAACTAGCAGAAAGAAAATATCATGGCCTCAATCAATCAAACTGATGAAAGTAGTTTATTATCATGATCAGATCGACTAACAGCACAAAAATTTGATACAATTCATACATATCAATAATCATACTCCAAAATATACAGTCGTGTCTCTCCATCAAAACCATAATACACTATTGTACCGAAGCTAAGAACTGTCGTTCAAGAGTGAAGTCATATGTGAAACGTGAAATGTCCAACTGCAGCAAGTTGTCCGCAGTTGTAAAATAAGAAACCACTTGTTTTGCCTCCATAGCAACTCTTAGATGATCGCCAAGCCAAACAGGAATATCCGTCACTTTCACGAAATCTGCCGCGTCACGTGACTCGAGTCTGCACATTTGACGTGCCGCTGATGTAGGCGATGATGGACGACAGGGTACATGTGACGTCACCCTGACGTCATTCACGTTCCTCATTCCTTCTGCAGAAGAAGAGGAGCAGTAGGAAAGCGACTCTACTTTCTCTTGCGACACGTTGTGTGGATGTTGATTGTATACAGATGCATCCATCGACTGAATAACAGTAAACCCGAATTCGTCGTCTTCGCCGATGTCCACCGCCGAGTCGTGCACTGGCGGGTCCGTTTTATAACTGCCATAATGCTGAACATGTTCTCGTCCAAATGCTGCCCGGAGGGACCTAAGCATCTCGATAAACGGCAGGACAAAGATGTTCACGTGATCGTGGTCACGAGATTATTGAAATCAATCTTTCGCGCGAACTCGTAGCAACCTGTTCACGTACTGTAGGCGTGAAATGGACGGTCTTCGAGGACCGATACCGCGAATAAACGGCTCAATGATTCAAATGAATGGAGGAAACGTCTGTTGTCTGGTAGGGAAAATTCAGAAGGTGAGCGCTTGGAACGTGTGTACATGTACAGTATTCCCGGGCAATGCCGC
>CAXXBX010000024.1:0-17869 GCA_964274945.1 Dehalococcoidia bacterium
TACATCAACAGTCTGGTCGATAGTAACAGGACATGTGCCAAGCAAGTCAAAACAAAACAGTTGAATTTGAATTGTTTCCTTTGCCATAGCAAACTTGTTGTCAGAAAGCAAATACTGTCTCATCAGCAGAACCTCGCTGACCTTTCTTGCTTCAGATGGCATCGCCAATGACAAGTACAAATCTCGTGTAAACATCAAAAGATTCAGAAGACTTCGAACCTGTACTCGATTGAAATCAACAAACATGCAATGGTGTGTCAGAGCCATTGCATGTGAAAACAACATTAAATCTTCGTAAGTGTAAGAAAACACTTTCTCGGGAGGTAGTTTATCTGATAAAGATTTAGCCATGTGAAAAATTGTTTGTGCAGTTGATAACTTGTGAAACTTCACAATGATCTCCTGAAATGTACGAGGAACAAACACAGCTGAGCTGTTCGTTTGCTGTGTTTCAATCTCAATGATACCAAATGAGTTTAGTTCTGCCAAGCTCTGTGAAACAGAAATATCAAGTCTTGTTTCTGTAACTAACTGATGCACTGCTGCAGTTAGGATTTCAATAGGTAAACCCCACTCGGTCGCTGTAACACACACCATCCCTAACACAAGCTTACTGTTATCAGATATTTCATCCAGAATAACCAGCAAAATAGCTCGTAAAATGAGCAGATAGTCAATTGAAGGTTCAACATCCTTTTCATTTGTGCTTGAACGCTCTTTCAATTCTGCCACAATTCGATTTTGTAATTTTGATAGCAAACCAGTTAATTCAATTTTCAGCTGAATGCAGTAGCGTCGTGTTAGTTGAGCTGTAGATGCATGACTTAGTAAGCAGCTTATGATGTAGCTACTGTTCCTTGATGTGCTATTGCTGCTTGATGCTTGCTCCAAACAGTTTGAGCCAGCAAACAAAGACTTGATTTCAAGTGGAAGGAGATCATGCAGTGAAAACTCAGCACAGTGGCTTTCATTAACCAGTTTCATTACAAGGACAGCCTTACATCTCGTGGTTACAAGGACATCAGCTTGAACACTGTTAGTGTTCAACATTTGCAGCAAAAACTTCAACTGTGGCAAACAAGACTCTGTTAAGTTCAAGCACACAAACAGCGTTTGAGTTGATTGATCAAGCTGCTGCATAAGCTCTGAGATTTTCTCATGACTTCGAAGTCGATTTGAATTGATACCAAAGTGTTCGCACTGCATGTGAACAGAGAGACATATGTGTGTATATATATATATATATATATATATATATATATATATATATATAAATATATATAAATATATATATGTATATATATACTGTATGCACAATTGTGTACAATTGAACAAACAAACAAACAGATGGATAAACAAGGGAGTGACCAAGGTTTCAGGTAGCCTCATCCCCAGACTCTCTGGCGCTAATCTTGACCGGCCGTGCTTGGAATTACCATACGGGCACCAGACAAGACTAGTGCGAGAGAGTCTGGGGACAAGGCTAGGTTTCAGGCTGTTTGCAGTAGTGCCCTCTTTACACTCCCTCCTTATCCAAAACCACATATCAGTTAAATTAATTAACATGTTGTTTTATTATACTCAAGCTGATGACAGCCTGCAACAAACTCACATGGAGCTCGTGCATGCAATGGCCTCAGAGTCTCCAGAAAGCACAGAAAAAGACAATATAAGACATCGCACTACACAATTAATAGCACACAAGAGATTTTAAAAGTGACCAAGCCCAACAGGTCAGGAGCTGCATTTGGCCATCCCTGATAAAGTAACAAAAAGACAAAAAAACAAACAAGCAAGCAAACAAACAACAGCAATAATTAAGCAATTACTGAAAACATGCAGTTCTCACCGCAAAGGCACAAGAAAGTTGCCATGTGCAATTGCTGCTGCCATTCAAGTGAATGATTCGATTCCATCGATTAGATTGATTATGTCTATGCAAAAGCTGCCTCACAGCCACCTCTTTGCCAACTCCAGGCAAACCAGAGATGACCTAAACAAAAGTCTCAATCAAGAAAACTGAAAAAATTAAAGCACATACATACACACCAGCGCCGAATCCAGGAATTTTTGAAAGAGGGGGTTCACTGTTAACAGTTATTTATAGCATTACTAATTTTCTCTTTTCTAATGAAATTATTGAACCACGCCTATTGGAAAAGAGGGGGTTTCAATCCCGTTAACCCCCCTCTGGATCCAACTTTGCACACATACAGGCATACGTACAAACAGGTAGACAGACTCAGGGTTGCCACACTTTTGTAAAATATTTGTAAAGTTGAAATAGAAACACACCCATTATATCTACACACGCCTACTTCAATTTTTAGTGAGTGCATGTACAACTTAATTTACATTTCTCAGCTACACTTTATTGCATAACCCTACACACAATGCAATAACAAAAAAATGTCAATCAGTCACTTCCGCAAATAGTAAGCCAACTTTCTGTCAAGTGTAGACTACATATGAGGGAAACATGCATTAACTAAGATTCTGTCAATGTGGACAATACAGGTCACAGTAGACAGACTGTCTCTTTACTCTGCTAACCCTATTTACTTCATCACTTAGACTAGTACACCATCTAAGGCGTGTTTACAAGGGGTCCGCTAAATTGCGCCCTGAGCTTGACCCTGGCCCTGTTTTGCATTCACACATCCATAGCCACCATTGGCATCTCAGCTAGATGTGCACGGTCTGAAATGCGAGTCAATCCTGTGGTCTGTAAACAATGGCGGGATGCAGAAGCCTACTACATATGGACTGACGAAGAGGTGATGGCACTCATAATGAAAGCATGCAAAACCAACTCGATATCATAACTAAAATTCTTGAAAGCACGTGAGATGAGTTCACTGCATGTGCACGCTAGTCAATGATGGGCAGAGCTATATCATGACCGGGGCGGGCCCAATCCGGCATTCGAAAGTGATCCATGACCGTGGGTTGGGGCCCACCTCAACCTGATATCGTCGCCCACCTAGGCCCGAATAATTCTTGTGTAAACACACGGTCCCAGGTTCGACCTGGGTTCCATAACATCATGTAAATTGAGCTTTATTTTTTGTAGGCCCATTAGACATCAAACGTTTGTAGATTACAAATTTAGTCGGAGCTGTGGCAACCATGCAGACTGACAGACAGCAAACAACCAACCAACAGATAAACAAACAGACAAACAAACAGACCAACCACAAAAAAGATTAACATTAAAATATATCACAATCTAAATCAACAGTTGTGGTACTGCATGTACAGTCATATGTGCACATAAGTACACTGAACAAAGTAGCAGCAAAGTAGACGCAACTAGCTAAACTCAACTTACTGCCAGTCGAACAGAAGCAGTCTCATCATGATCACTGCTCTGCCTTTCAAAGAAAGTAGAGGCTCTGTTTAAGAAAATAGAACGCTCAGTTGACCAAACTGGAGCCGTTTGAGTATGAACACCTTCAACATACACCAACAAACTGGTCACACAATTAGTATCCAAAACGTTCTTGTAATTTCACCTACAAGTGTCACGTCTCTTCTTAGACAAAAATGGATAACAAAGAGTTGGTATAGACAACTCAAATACTGATTCTGCAAAAACAGTCACATGTAATACTGCAAAACCGAAACAAACAATTGCACACAAAAGAACACATGTACACACAAAAATAGACAAAAATTGACGTCTTCTATTCCGAATAATTACTCAAATATAGCTCTCCTGTCTTGGCACGTCTTTGCAGATCAAGTCTCTAGACCATTGCTGACTATTCGCCTAAAATTTGGTGAGAAAGTCCAAGAGCACTAATATGGTGCAGCTCTGGTACTGAACATCATGCACCAAGCTGACAAATAATCCCATCTGCTACAGCTATTTTGCCACACTAGCAATCTTGTCCACGACAGTAAGGACCAGGTATTCATTTATACTTACAAGTTACACATATGAGTTCCTCACCCAAGGAAATTACGTCTGTGCTTATATCCCAAACTTGAACTTGCAACCAGATAGTGTCATACGTTTCCGCACAAATGCCATTCTCCATATATGATTAAGCTCCAGATGGCACACACAAATTAATGGACAAATGGATGTGCCTTAGCTTCAGATTTTATCCAAAGATAGCACCCCTGCCTGTTTCTAGGTTGGGCCTCCAGCAGAACTCACAGTTTCCGGCTGCACTGATGTACCACTTGGCGCTTGGCCAGAGAATCCAAAAAGACCATGTACTCGTTAATACTTCTGAGTCAAAGCAATTACATGTGAGTTCCTTGCCCTTGGGAATTATGCCTGTGCTCATCCTGCACTTGACCTTGCAACCTAAAGGTCCCGGATGTTTCCATTCACCGTATACGACTTGCTCATAATAATATGCTACAGATAACAGACACACACACACACACACACACACACACACACACACACACACACACACACACACACACACACACACACACACACACACACACACACACACACACACACACATGCACGCACGCACACATGCATGCACACACACAAATGGCAAAATGGATAAGGAGCTGCCGTTTGTTACGGTTACGCCCAGCCAGTTGACTGGGTTCCTGTGCACTACGCAGAAGCTATGGGCTGTGCTGAGCAATCTCCTGGAGCCTGGCCAGGTACTCGCAGGAGCACCAACTGCGACGCCAACTGTGGTGTGGGCACTCGAAGTCCCACCTGGACCCCAGTTGGCTGATGGACTTTGTCACAGTCGGGGGCCTTTGCCACCCCAGTCAATGACCAGGTACTCATTATACTCCTGAGTCGAGAGAGGCAATTGTGTGTTAGTTTCTTGCCCAAGGAAATTATACCATAGCTTGCCATCACTGTGACTTGAACCTGTAACCCTGCAAGTCCCTGGATGTAAACGCTCCATAGATAGGCTCTCTAACCAACTGACCTATCGCGCGTACACACACACACACACACACACACACACACACACACACACACCTGTTGCCCGTTCAACCACTGAAGGAATGTCATCTCCTTCCCATGAAGACAATTTTGCAATCTCCGGATACAAATTCCTGGCGTCAACCTTCTGAAGCCCAAAGTAAAGAGGCAAAACTTTGCGGTATTTGCTAGCTACCAGCTCTCTAATCAATGAACTAATAGCCTTCCAATATAGTGGTGGTACCAAAGACAGTAAGAGTAACACAACATAACCAGCTTCTTGAACTCGTCGCTTAACAACTTGCTCATTTGATTGACCTCCTATGTCAACACAATTGACTTTCAACTGTTTCTCTTTCAATCGTGCAGCTAGCTCCTTGCTAGCTCCTTCCACAACACGAGAAATATCAGCATCAGCATCAGCATAAAGTATGGTCACATCAGATCGATGAAGATCATTAACATCTAATTTATCACAACATTAATTAATTAATTCCTAATGTCCAAATTACTCGTGTAGAATGCTGTTATTCACCAGTTCGATGTCTGCTAAGATGCGTTAGTTTGGAGATAATAAAAGGATCTGTTGGATGATCTTCTAACTCGCTGCAACAAGCTTCAATTGATTTCAATTTTTCATTAATTTCAAAGTCACATTCAGCCATTCTAAACAACGAAAACACGAAAATCAAACAGATAGCAAAACAACTAAATTAAGTTAGGTAAATCAATTAATTCAAATAATGAATAGCAAAATTTGATGCTCCAACTCGCGCAGTAGCATAGTGGGTCTCCAAGTTTCACCTCCGGTCCACCCTACGTCCTACCTGACCCCACTAGGGTAGGGAAATAATCTATTTGTACACCAAATGAAATGCCAGGGTAACGTGCAGCATAAAATCGTCAGAAAATGCAAAGAGATTCAGAGACCACAATCACAATAGTGTAATAGCGACCACGCGTGCAATTCGAAAGCCAAAACAGATGTGTGGTTTCAACACTTCATACCTGGTACATTAGACTGTTACAGAAACCGACAAACCGTGATAAAAAGTAGCGTAGGAAGAGATTCACGAGAGGGTGAGGCTGGTACCGTACAAACCGTCCGTGCGCGCAGTCCCGGCTCAAGCATCTCCTCTCACGTGCAAGAAGGCGAACAGCATGCGAGGTCGCACAGTGAGCACGGAGGAAGGCTTGGCTCGCGAGACTAGAGGCTGTACACGACATTACCATGGATTTTTTCATGAGTAAGCAAAGCTACCTTGCTTGCCAGACCGTAAACAATTTGCAAAAGTCACTAGCACAAAAAATTTCAGTTCCTACAGTGAGCGAAGAGACTTCAGCCCCCCATCCCCGGTTCCTTCGCCGGCGATAAAGCAGGATAGGAAAGCTGGTAACTCACTACGACCGCAAAATTCCGTATCCGGATATCCTGGATATGATGATTCATCAATTGCATTATGAATCAAGTCAGCAATAATTTGATTATTTTTAGTAATACTAACTTACTGTGCTTTTTGTTCTATTTTGTGTTAACTTAATTAATTAATAAGGATACTAGAATTTTAAGAACTTTTTCTCTGAAAAAAGAAATAGATGTAGGGATTGTATAAAAAGTAACAGAACAAGATCTATAGATAATATGAACCAAAGCCAGACATCCTTAGTGAATCCATCCAACTCCCAAAATGTAAAATGTAGGGAATGTGGGGCTGGAAGGATTCACTAATGATGTCTGGCTTTGGTTCCTAGTATCTATAGATCTTGTTTCTGTTACTTGCTATACAATCCCTACATCTATTAATTTTTTCAGAAAAAAGTTTTTAAAATTCTAGTTTGGTAAGTTTTTAGGAGTGCAAAAGTGCAACATATACAGTATCTAGGATGCACATGTCTTCATTAGGGCCTGTACGCCTTTTCTAAGCATGTCTAATTAGATTTAGACGTTTTCGTTAGCGTTCATTAGATCTGTTTATACGTGTACGTAGCAGCTTTCGTTAGACATGATTCAGAGGTTTACTCAAGTGGTAAATAGGTCTACGGGGTAGATACGGTACCATGGTATCCAAGCGCATGTTGCACGAATATGGATCCTAACTTTTAGTGCCTTTGCATTGTTCAAGACTAAGATAGCCCCGCTTGCCAAACCGTAAACAGATTTGCAAAAGTCACTAGCACAGAAAATTTCAATTTCTACAGTGAGCGAAGGGGCTTCAGCCTCTCCACCCCTCATACACCCACCCCTCATCCACCCACCCCTCATCCACCCACCCCTCATCCACCCACCCCTCCACTCAACCCCCTCCACCACCACCCTCACCCTCCACCACCACCACCACCCTCACCCCTCCACCACCACCCTCACCCCTCCACCACCACCCTCACCCCTCCACCACCACCCTCACCCCTCCACCACCACCCTCACCCCTCCAACACCACCTCACCCCTCCAACACCACCTCACCCCTCCAACACCACCTCACCCCTCCACCACCACCTCACCCCTCCACCACCACCTCACCCCTCCACCACCATCTCACCCCTCCACCACCACTCTCACCCCTCCACCACCACTCTCACCCCTCCACCACCACTCTCACCCCTCCACCACCACTCTCACCCCTCCACCACCACTCTCACCCCTCCACCACCACTCTCACCCCTCCACCACCACTCTCACCCCTCCACCACCACTCTCACCCCTCCACCACCACTCTCACCCCTCCACCACCACTCTCACCCCTCCACCACCACTCTCACCCCTCCACCACCACTCTCACCCCTCCACCACCACTCTCACCCCTCCTAACTCTCTTCATTACCACTCTCACCCCCTTCACCGCCACTCTCACCAATCCATCACCATCCTTACCCCCTCATAATCCCCTCCACCACTCTTACCCCCTTAATCTCCACATCACCCCCTCCACCACCACCCTCATCCCCTCCACCACCACCCTCACCCCCTCATTACTCCCTCCATCACCACCCTTACTCCTCAACCACCACCCTCACCCCCTCTCCTGGTTCCTACGCCGGTGTGGAATCACTTGAACTTGAGTTCAGGGTGTCGAATGATGGCGCATCACTCGATCAGTTTATGCCAAGGCTTTTTCCCCTGCGGAGGTTTGTAATCCTCTCAGGAGAGCTAGATATCAAACAATGCACATAGAGCATTAGGTCAGATGCGTGGAAATTGTTCATATGGCCTACTTAGATAGGCATTTTGGAATGTAAGAACGCTATAGGTAACGGTTCACAGAAGTTTGATTGTTTAGATCTTAGAAATCGCAATATTAATATTCCACCATCAGACTTGTTGCCTCTTGGAGGCAAGCGTGACCGCGTGTTACGGTATGTAGCTTTTTAGCAGAACAGACAGGTGTGTGTGTGTGTGTGTGTGTGTGTGTGTGTGTGTGTGTGTGTGTGTGTGTGTGTGTGTGTGTGTGTGTGCGTGCGTGTGTCTCACTATCTTGCATCTTGTGGCATCAACGTAAGATCAAGACCAGCACCAAGATTCGTCTTTTGAACAATGTGATTTTCCCAACCTTCCGGTATATTGTCTCGAGTGCACCGTCCTCCTCGAGCCTCGTGTTCGCCGCCTTGAGTCCTTTCTGATTCGTTGCCTTCGAATTATATTGGGGATCTCGGTCAGGGAGCAGAGGCGTCACACTACGATACGCAAGATGGCTAAACAGCAAAGGATCTTGTTCTCTTACAACGTCGTCTCCGTTTCTTGGATATCTTACAAGAATGTCTAATGGTCGCTTACCCAAGCAGCTTCTTGTGTCTGTTCCTGTTGGTTGCAAGCGCAATGTTGATGGACAGAAGCGTCAGTTGGAATAATGTTGTATCTGGCGACCTCAAACAGTGTAACTTGTTAGAATCCCGAGGGAGAAAGCTGAAGAGCGCAACTCTTGGCGGTCCATCATCCAAACATAGTGCAGAGCATTTCAACAAGAAATCAGAAAACAAAGAGAAAGCCTCAAAGGTGACAGAAAACGACGGCGTGAACAACGACTCGTAAAAACGGAGAGTCTTCTGCACTGGCTGCTCATTTCAGGCATTTACAAGGCAGGCTAGATTAGTCGCCAACGTTGTTGCTAGATTAGTCGCCAACGTTGTTATGTCGTTCTTCCGCTTCTGTCATTTTTGTCATCAGACTTTCAAACAACAAGGTCTTTATAATCACCAGCGTTTTAGTCAAGACAGACCTCGAGCAGTGTAGACTTGACGTTTTTGACCTGCATTTCCTGTACCCTCATGGTAATCATGGAACACAAGCAGCAAATGGATGGATGGATGGATGGTGTGTGTGTGTGTGTGTGTGTGTGTGTGTGTGTGTGTGTGTGTGTGTGTGTGTGTGTGTGTGTGTGTGTGTGTGTGTGTGAGAGTCTGTGTGTGTGTGTGTGTGTGTGTGTGTGTGTGTGTGTGTGTGTGTGTGTGTGTGTGTGTGTGTGTGTGTGTGTGTGTGTGTGTGTGTGTGTGTGTGTGTGTGTGTGTGTGTGTTGACACTAGCTGATAAGTTACAGTGGCGGATCCAGAATTTTGAAAGGGGGTTCCATCAAGCAAGGCACCGTCTTCCTACAAACTGGCAACTTTAATTAATTAATTAATTAAATTAATGTATACGTTTAGAAACGCAACATCGGGTTTTATACTTATGATGTATACGGATGTCATAGAAGAACTGCACAATCTGACATTATAGAAATTATACACGCACTTCAATCATTGTCTCTTAAAACAAGGGAAGTTTAATTTCATTCCTCTTGAATATAATTTTCCAAATTCTTCAACTAGTTTACTTACTTGCGATTGAGATTTCTGAATTTTCTCACACCTTGATCTGTTGATTTTCATAAGTGCAAGTCCACACAGACGATCAGCAGACACATTGTGGATCTACGGTAGGTTTCCAGGATTTTCAACTGACTAAAGCTTCTCTCACTTTCACAAGAAGTCACAGGTATAGTTAATGACAGGTGCAATAGAACTCGTATATTCGAAAAAGTCCATTGATCACATGCCTCTAAAGCATCTACAAGCTTTGTAGGCACTGCCGAACGATCGATATCGTTTTTTCCATTTTCGGACCCACATGCGGTATTCAGTCGGGAACATTGCTGAATGCGGTAAGTCATCCTCGTAAAAATTTACAGCTTTGGCAAGGTCTTCAGGAATCTCGCCGTCAGAACTGGGACACTGGCTTGGAACAAGATGCAACAACCCGGTATCATAAGATGGATTGTCGGTAAACCTGTCTTGCAACTCAGTAATGACATGCGACAAAAACTCGTTGTAAGGGTTATTCGATAGTAATCCTCTGCAGTTGTTGCAGAAACATTACTTCGATGCCGCTGACGTTGATTTATTCTTGGCTTTCTTAGCTCAAAGTCTTCTCCGTGAAGGTTTACCCCAGTTTACTAGTCTCTTCGAATATCCGTCTAAACTCTCTCACAGAATCATTCTTCATGTCCTTTAGACTTGAAAGCAAAGTATCGACTTCTCTGTAAGCAAACAGGACATTTGCAATCTGCATATGTAGCTTGACTGTCAGTCCTCTGAGGCATGACAAAACGTGTAGTAAGATTTTAAAGCAGAGTAGAAAGGAAGAAGACTCCAATTGATATAAAAAGCCATTAGCTTTAGCAACCGTTTCCTTATCCCAGATCCAATCTGCTGCACCCAGACACTCAAACTGTCTTGGAGAAATAATGGCTTGAAAAACCATGTGTAGGACAGGGAGGAGCTTTGGGAAGACCACATGAGCATCAATGCGCTGAATCCAACGGATTCTGCACGCATCTTTCAATTTTTTTCTTGACATTTCCGGAAAAGTGACATCCACAGCTTTTTCAAGAAAACCCTGCTATTTCGCTGACAGTCTAAAGAATCTGTCTCTCTCCCATATACAATTCTGTATTCTGGAACTCCTGTATCTTGCAGGCTGACACCACTGCAAGATTTAGCCGTTGTGCAGCACAGTGAACGTAGATGGCCTCAAGAGCCTGCGATTGCACAACAGCTCTACACCTTGACCGCACACCAGCCATATTCGAACCACCATCGTAGCACTGACCTCGTAGGTCAGAAGGAGACAGGCCCCAAGATTCCAGACACTGCAGTATGGTAGTAGCCAGTACTTTTCCAGTGATTCTCTCTACTTCCACAAAGCTAATGAACGTTTCATTGACATCATTGTTCAGAACATAACGTATACATAGTGAGCATTGCTCTTTGCTCGAAACGTCTGTTAGTTCGTCAGCAATGATTGAGAAAAACTTAGCTTTCTGAATATCTGTAACTATTTCAGACTCAATGTGTTTGTCAATGACGGTAATCAACTCATTCTGTATTGTCTTTGACGTGTAGCGCGCATTTCTTGGCCCGCGTTCTTGATGCCTCCTGAGAGCATCATCTGTCTCTGCTCTAAAACGAACAAGCTCTACGAAATTACCTTGGTTTTCTGCTGTTTGCTCTTCCTGCTCAGTCCAATCTACGTCGTCGTCTCGATGGCCTCGTAGTGAAAGCCCCTGCTTCCCACAGAGCATAATAACTTTTAGCAATGCCTCTATGACCTTCTGACTTTCTTCAATTCTTTTGAGAGATTCAGAGTTATATTTACTAATTAGTGTTTATGGTCTCCGCAGGATGGTCAAATCGAAGGACAAACTCCTTCATTTGAGTCATTGCTGTTATGTAATAGTCAAGCTGGGCATGATCTTTCAATTTATGAGAGGCTTTTACCCAAGATGTAAACGGTTTGCTTACAAATTGACACAGAGCTTGCCCACTAACCTTTCTAGGGGCAAACAATGCACAAGCTCGGCATAATGCTCCATCTAAATGTGTGCTGTAGTGCAGTCATGGATATTGCTTCAACCACCCAGGCTGGAATTGGCAAATTGCCCTTGATCCATGCTTCATCGTTCGGGGATAGTATGATCAATCAGGATTAGGCTCTTTGGTTAAGATTTTATGCTGGACTTCTCTGGTGAGGTCATGCAAGTCAACGTGACATTCCAAAAGTTTGCCACTGTTGCATTCAGCAATAGTCCTATCAAGATTGACACAGACGTCTGCAAGACCATCAGTTGGAGAGTCTATAGTAATAGAATTAGTAATACAGTTGAATGTGAAATAGAAATATTAGTATTTTCTTGATGCCGCAAAATTCAAATGGCTGAAGAAAGAGAACAATAGGAAAAGTGCGTCCCTCTATATGGTGTAAAATTAATGAGTTTTACTGTCTAGTTCACAATTTGCAAGTATTGATGTGCCTCGGAATTCGAATACTTTGCTCGCGTCCACCTGTACAGTACGGATTGTTACTGTGGGTTTTGCAAGTCACATGGTTGGGTTTTCGACTAACGTAAGGTCTGCCAACTCGAGGTAGCCAAATGCCACGGCTAACCCACGAAGGGTCAGCTGGGTTTCGTGACACATTTCCAGTAAATGATTTTGCAAGATCACTCCAAATTTAACGTACCGTATGTTGCTAACGCTAGCCGCCTACCCGCTCTGAGCTGTCTACTGTACAGGTATACAGCTGCATGTCCCTTCGGGTTCTTGTTACGATCGACGTACACGTTCATGCAGACATATTGGTCTAAACAGGCGAGCGTAGAATCCAGTCTACAGGACTGGCGGAGCAGGGTGGGCCAGGTGGGCCATGGCCCACCCATCGTTAAAAAATGGGACTTCCACCAACAGGCGTTTGGCGAAAACTTCTGGAAAATGGTATAGGTCATTAAATAAATTAGTTATCGTTCACCTCCACAGATGAGACAAACCAACCAAAGTTAGACTACCCTCTAGTAACGCTGTCTTTAGCCAGGCTCCACCCTAGCTCTAGCTTTAGTCAAAAGTTGTCAAGTAGGCGGAGCCTAGCCAACCAACGCCTGGCCCACCCACCATCTGGAGGGCTCCGCCTGCCCTGGTCTAGCTGCATGTCTTGCAAGAAACTCACCAAGTTCACTGTTGAGAAATTCATTGCCTGCTTCGTTACGAGCCTCGCTGGAAGACATACAAGAACCATCTGCACCTGGGCGCGGGGTTGACTGTGGCTGACTTCCTCCAGATCTACCGGAGAATTTGAATTGATCTTGCAAGTCTATATGTCTTTTGCTAGACAGGCAAATGTTACCGCTCTTTCTTTTCTTTCCGAAGAAATCTTCTATGGAAACAGTTTGTTTCCTTTTGCGTGGTCCAGACTTCGACTTCACGGAAGTAGCCATTGTAAATTAGCAACCGTATGTTACCTTGGAAACCATACTGTACCAAAACTATGTGCAGCTAGATGTATGTACCCCGGATTGTCAATCCGCGGAGTGAGACTGGGTCGAGTCTACTGTACAGTACGTTTACGTACACTAACTAGTTGTTACCTCAGTAACCATACTGTTACTGAGACTGTACCAAAACCGTGCGCGGCTACATCTAGGTACTACCCTAACCAGTCGAGAATCAGAAGTTGACGACAGCTGAGGGGGTCTAATCGAACCCAATGAACCTCCCCTGGATCCGACTATGAGTTAGATTATAATTATTCTTGAACTACTAAAAGTGATGTCCTTGAGTATAGAGCCCTGGACAAATAACTAGCTAGAGAGCGTTTCATTGACTGTTACAGAATCGGCTGTGTCTGCAGCTGGTGAGGCCACCCTAGGCCTTCCGACGAAAAAGTCTTCCACAAGGGCAAAGATCATCATGCTTCTGTTGTTGGCCGTACAATCATTGGTCCTCATTTAAGTTGACTTCTGATTCCTTTATCGCAGAATGTGTGACACTGAGATCTATCTTGCATGTGTTCTATAGACTAGTATACCAATAATTTCAATAGAAATTAATGTAGTACGTATATTCGTGGCTCTCAGATCATATGGTGTTCCATCATGCCACCGCTTCTTGACCCCTTTGCATGGTCTCTTCTTTCCAGCTTTCCAAACAATAATATAACATCTTTGGTAGTCTTTCCTCTCCCATTCTGCCAAGATGTCCAAGCAATCTTAGACGGGACTCCGGCACTAAGTTCAAGCGGCCCTTTCCTAACAAAATCACATGCAAGTTATCCTATGGTGGTGGAAATAATGTAGTTGAAGGCGATAATTCCACCATTGCGGATGGGAAGTGGCTCTCTACTAGAAATGGTAAAAGTTTTCTCTACCTTTCATGGAAGCATCATATTGACAGATTGGCTTCCTCAAACACTTAAAATGCTCTAGAACCTTTAGCAATTCGACTTGCTACATTAATTTAGACTCTGTAAACCAGGTGAGTCAAGTGACGTTACGGTAGGCTACGCTACGGTAGTCTTGCGTAGCCAGACCATCTCCACCTACATCCTTCCTATATGCCTATACAATTCTTGTTCTGCGCTTCCCACGAATCGTGGAAGATAAAGACCTCTTTATAGATAGCAGGAGGTCTAAGTAGGTGTCACGCAATCGCATTCCGCTCATTTCGCTTGATTACAGTCTGTGAACATACACTAATTAGATATTCTTTCTTCGACCTGTAGACCTTGAACTACTGTCTTGTTGCATGAGGGACGTACGTTTTGCGGCCAAATTGTCCGTGAGGCTGTGCTTCTTCACCGATCGGCGTCTGATTTTTAGATCTATTGTCGTGATCTTGTGCGTCTGACGTAAGCATGGGACGTGCTTTTGTTTAGTCATGACGCTCTTTCGCCGTCCGTTAGTCTTAGTCAGTTGCTGCTCGTTTTAGCGTGTTGTTTGAATGCAGAGTGCCGCTATAGCTCCTTGTGTTGTTACATGTATTTGTCTGACGTGTCGAGGGATTAGAACGCCTCTCGATCAAGCAGCATGATCATCGTGGCTGTGGGAATTCACGCTTTATTCTGTCTCGTTATTGCGCTACTGTGTTCAACGCGCTATTCAAAGTCCACAAGATTGACGAACGAATCCAGTAATTAGCACACGCGAGACGAGCGGAATGCGATTAAGCAACACCTATGTTAGACCTCATAGCAGCTATCTCTAGAGAGGTCTTTATCCCCACGATTCTTGGGGAGCGCAGAACAAGAATGGATTAGGCATATCCCCAGACTATCTCTCGCCGAAAGGATGTAGGCGGAGATGGTCTGGCTAGGCGAGACTAACGCTACAGTACGGTACCTTTACGATAAGCCCGGTTCACAATACGACGCTGACGTTGACGCTGACGTTGACGCTGACGACGACGCTAACGATGACGATGACGATGACTCTAGCGTGAGCGTCATATTGTAAACATGTCAACGTCGACTACGATCGTCGCAGCGTTCGTCCGGCGTTCTTGACGCTGGAGTTGACTCGAGTTCAACTCTAGCGTCGATTCTGGAAGTGTACCAGCGTAACCGGAAAACGCGTGATTACTTTCTAGAAATCAAAGAACAGTCCTATTAACTTAGATCCCGGATTTGGCATGGAAGGTCTAATCGACAGCGTGCGGAGTTATCCTTGTCTTTGGCGCTTGCATTTAGAAAGAATACAAAGACCTGCCGGCATCCTAGTAGTCAAGAAAAACAAATAAAATGCAAAATTCTGTATTATCACTATTTTGTGACGGCCTATCAGCTGAAAAGGTTAGGGCCATCAGGGAAGCACCCGAACCAAGAAATTTGACAGGAACTGAAGTTCTTCGGGTTGTCGTTGAAAGATTGGTCTGACTCACATTTGCCGTTGTTGAGATTCCCTAGCTCTACGCCTACGGCGACGAATGAGAAGTAGAAAAATTACAGGTTCTTCGTCCATCTATGATACACTCGTGGCGTCACAATAACGTGCGTTAGCATGCGCTCAACGCTCGAGTATCCAGACAGGTGCTGACCAACGTCTCATGACGCTCACTGAAAAATACTGTGAATAGTATACATGGCCCGTCCTTCGTACGGGCAAGATACTGTAGTGTAAAGATAGGTCTGTGAACACGTCACGTGCAATCTTTGTTGCGAGGTCCCGGCTGTGCAGAATGCATTCGAATGTTGCTCTTCGCGCTTGTTTCGATAGAAATTGACACACTCCCCGTGTAGCCCTTCTGCAGAAAACGTGTGGGTTGGATTTGGTGCAAATGCAATCAGAATTTGGAGAGAAACGAAAGCGCTAGAAGAGTAAGTTTCCTCGGCAAGAGATATTCGATTGCTCGAAGCTTTGCGAAGGACGACGATGCATACAGTCTACACAGGACTGGTGTGGGCGTGTGTTCGAATGAACTGGAATGTGTAGCATTTGCGTCATCGAGAAATTTTCGCGGGGTCGACCCCTCGAGAGGGGCCCGGTGCATAATTTTTTTAAATTTTTTTACGCAAACCTTCCGCTGTGCGTGCCAAGTGTGAGTGCCGATTTCGGTTGCAAACGGACAAAAGACGTGGCCGCGTATCGCGAACACACACACACACACACACACACACACACACACAGACACACACACACACACACACACACACACACACACACACACACACACACACACACACACACACACACACACAGACAGACAGACACACAGACAGTTTGAGCTTTATATATTAGAATGGTACAACGTCATCGTTAGCGTCAGCGTCAGCGTCAGTGTCAACGTCAGCGTCGTATTGTAAACGTTCCGGTACGTTACATTACGTTACGTTTGGTCAATGCAAGATCTGTGAACCGCCTGAAGTCTTGTAAACGAGGATAGCCGACATGCGTCTGACAGGTGTCTTGTGCTGTTGTGTATTGAATCGATTACTAAGTAAAATAACTAAAAAACTGGATACTAATGTAAAAAAATTTTCTGTGAAGGACGTCATCCTCTACAATAGGTTGTCACAATGTGTAATATTATTTTCTTTAGAATTAGCTGCATATCAATGAGATTGTAAATAGTTATTGAATACACGACGTTGTCTATGACGGCATAGTTTCAGCTTTAGATAAATGACAGTAAATTATGAGCTCCCACTTCTGAGACCCACGTGACGCCCTTAGACACTAACGGACAGTCTACTTTACTCAAACGTCAAATACACAGTATGTCCTACATTTGCTGTGATAACAACTAACAAGACTGACGTATAATTAATCAATCAATTCAAAACAAAATCTGTAATATAGATAATAAACCATATTTTGATATTGTTTAACTTAATTTGTTTTTGCTAATTCTTTGTTGTATTTGTCTCGTCCTCAAACTCACGTGAGTCTGGCAATGTCCGGTTCCCGTCTAACACTTTCAGCCTCCCACGTCACGTGAGCTTGGCAGTATCCGGTTCCCGTATAACACTTTCAGCGTTCCTTGCGTGAGCCTGGCAGTGGAGGCTGAAACTGTTATACGGGAACCGGACACTGGGGCTGAAAGTGTTATACGGGAACCGGACACTGGAGACTGGCAGTGTTATACGGGAACCGGACACTGCCAGGCCCACGTGAGTCTGGGGACGAGGATACTTTGCATTGTTTGATTATATTTACCAATGCTACGTCTGACATTACAATTTAAGTTAATTAATTAATATCAATAAAGACAAAAATAATTGACGTTGCACAGTCCGGTACTTATTGTTTTTAGCTTTCCTACATAAACTGTTTTGATGATTGTTTTGCAAAGCACTAGAAGTCTCTAAAAATTAAATATATATATATAATATAGTTTGGTTAATTAATAATGATATACCTTGTTATGTAATGGCACATACCCATACTCATATCATGGGTATCTTCATGTTGTTCTCAACAACTTTTAGATGGCATACTGACACAAGCGATGTAAGTGCATGAATGACCATCATACAAAACGTGTTCAACACATTGCATCTTACTTATTTGCTGTCTTGTTCCCTGCAGATATGGTCACTGAGTTGTCAATCTGTAAATACAGTAGCATATGTATAGACGTCATCAATTTGCAATTTTACAGTTTTTAGTTAATTAACATTTGCAATCAATGCACATATACGTACATACTCACACGGATA
>CAXXBX010000025.1:0-115000 GCA_964274945.1 Dehalococcoidia bacterium
AGTGCGGGATAGAGAAATAGATTTGAGGACAAGAAATAGATTTGAAGACGTAAAGACATAAAAAGAATGTAATAGGGTTTAGCTTTTTAATTTGGCACTTGAATTATTTTTCTGTCAAGGCAAGTTTTACTGTACTGTAGCTTTGAAACGTTTTCATACTTGTGCAACTTGAATTAATGATGAGTTAGTAGGCAGTGAGAAACCTAGAATTAATTGTAAGTACCTTAAATTCAAAGCAATACATAAAGACCCAAATTATTGAATGGTTGTTACATGAAGGTGCAGCTCATACTGTAGTTTTAGGCAGACTGTCTAGACATGCAAGTTGTCACACTCAAACAATTTTTCATGTAAATAACGTTGGACCATTTGGTAACTGAGACAGCAATGGTTTAGATAAAACTGCATTTGTGGCAACATTTTGTCTTGGCTACATCAGTCTATAGAACAACAACAGCATACCAAAGGGTTAATTATCACATGAAGTTGATCCAGAAGCTGCTTGGGAACATACAGATGCGTCGTTTGTCTTTAGACTGTAGTTTTAGTTTTGCAAGCAGGTTTTGTTTCTCACTATTGTCAAACTTTGCAAACACTAAATATACAATAATCCTTGTGATAATGTCTCTGTCTCAAACTTAAAAAAGACTAAAAACTGCCTATTTGTTTGTGTCTGTCTGTCTGTCTGTTTGTTGTCTGTCTGTTTGTTTGTCTGTCAATACATATATTTTCAAACATTGAATTATTATTATACACCATCTAAGCAAAGCAACTAAATACTGCCCAAGCCAATAATCTGTCTGTCTGTGTGTCTGTCACATATATTTTCAAACATTCATCTATCATACAAAGAGTGCTAGGCAATGACATAATGTTTTAGGTGCTACAGTACACAGGAAAAAGCACTAAAAACAGTAACAACTTAACTTAAAAGATAACCCAGGTCAGCCTAGTGGCTAAAGAACTGGGTTGAGTACTTAGCGCTACTTGTGTCACTTGACAAGCTTGCCATCTTCCTCAGTATGACTTTGGCATTGCATTTTTGCAGCTGAAGGGAGAATCTTTTTCGCCAAAAGTCAAGGAACTCTGCAGCGTTTGGTCTACCAATTTCGTCACATGATTTCTTTGCTAGTTTCTGCAGGAAGTTTCTTCCCATGACACCCCAGCGTCCAAAATGCTCCATAACCAGAGGAATGAGACTGACAGCAGTTCCACCTGGTAGACATTCCTTCTCGTATTTTGACTTTTTTCTCTCCTCTCTTCTCTCAGCAGCGGCGCCATCTGTTTCCGAAGATCTAGGGAAGATGTCCGAGCTCCATGGGTGTGCTAGAGCTATGTCCAGATCCACATTGCACCCAGAGTCTGAGTCGAAGGCTACAATGTCTGGCCGGTCATTGGAATTGGCATACCGATGCCTCGGTTCCCTTCGATGATGGATGTGCAGCTCCCGCAGGCAATCAGACCAGACTGATGCAAGCGATTCGTGCGACCAAACTGGCCCTCCACCGGTTTTGCATGTTAGCAGATGGTACCCACTGCTGTCCAGGGAGGCACCACAGTTGCATGTTGTCATCCAGTCAGAAAGTGGAATGGGCAAGCCCAACCTCAGCAAGGACGCTAAACGATACTCGTAAGAATTTAGTGCGAGCACTTCTGAAGTCGGGATTGCGTTCAGCCATGCACCAGCTCCTTTTCCTTTTGTAGATCGATGTCGTGCTGCATCTCGGGCTGTGGGTGCATCTGTGAACAAGATTTCTGCCTCACAGCGAGCAAATGACATGGATAGCTGATGCTGAACTTTGCCTGCAGATGTCAGATATTCGGAAATATGCTTTCCATCAGGGACAGATTGGGTCAGGGCGTTACTAAGAGCCCCAGTAGTTGAATTAACTAGGCTGTCAACAGCTGGAAAGAGACTTGGAAAACGAAGAGGCAGTTCCACAATGGCGTGAGCCCAGGATGCAACAAAGGCAGGCTGCGACACAAAAGCCAACGAAGTCATGCCAAAGCCACCAAGTCTAATTGGCAAAACAGCTTGGCGCCAAGGCATGTCCTCAATCTCGTTGAACCCAAGTAGATGGCAAAATGTCTTTCTTGTCTGAGAGTCGTGAATTGAAGCTGCTTGTGTGAGCAACTCAGGACGAACTAAGCGTGCCAAGTGATTCAGGCAAGGGACGTGAGAGCCTCTCAACAAGAGCATGGCACTCTGTATGTCTCCCAATTGAACAAGTTCGTTACACAGTAAGAATTTTGACTTTGCGATGTTCGAGCAAGAGGAGGCAACAAATGAAGGTGTGCCTACGGGTGCTCCAAGAAAGATGGCTCCATCATCAGTGACTGGTATGCAGTCAAAGCCTTCAACAGGATCACGTGTAGAAGGGCAGTAGATCTCACACTTTGAATCTGCAATGATCATGTTGATGGCAAAAAAAGACTTTTTCAGATCTTGAAAGGCAGACTGAATATCCGTAGGGTGACCCAGTACAAAGACGTCGTCCAAGTATGCCAAGATACGAACCTTCGGATGCATCTCCTGAAGATCTTTTAGAACAGAATGAATGGCAGTGGCAAATAGAACTGGCCCCAGCGGGTCGCCTTGATGGACCCCTTCTGCAGATTCGATTGTAACTGGAGTGATACCTTGCATGAATACCAATGGGCTGATCCTCCCATACATCTGAGCTACATGATTCAAGATATCTGGAAATGACCCGACCACTTGCTCCAACATCTGTTGTCTGCTGATGGAATTGAATGCATTTCTGACATCAGATTTTAATACAACCCAGTCGGGATTGTGCTGGAGGAGTAGCTCAATGTGATGGACAATCAGCTCAGTGCCACACTCGGTTGCCACACCATGCTGGATGGGGCAGAAGAAGCTTGAGAACAGTTCCTTTTTTTGTTGACATATAGCTCGAGCTGTCAGCCTGCGTATAGCTTCACCAACTGCAATAGGTCGTATGTCGCCATTGGACTTGGGCAGAGCAATTAGCCGAGATGAAGAAAAGAGGGTTACTGCAGCAGCAGGCAATATGCCTCTAGCAATAGCCGAACAAGCGGAAAAAAGACAATCTGCTGTGAGCTCGTTTTCAAGTAGAACTTTCAAATGCTCGAAGCGCCAGCCTGAGAGACCTGCACCAGAACCCCGTGGAGCTCGTCTAATGGCATCAAACAGCGCTGAGCTTGACAGTTTGATTGAATCTTGAGACAAAGAAGGAAGATGCAACCCCGTGGCTCTGGAAGGGTGCTTGGAAGCCAGCTTTGCTGTGGTATCTTCTGAGGCAGGAGCTAGGCCTTTGCTGGTTAACAACCTGGAAGCTCTTGAAAGCTCTCCACATCTCACCAACCTCAGGGTAGCGGCTCTCCGTGCTTTATCACTACAACGAGGCGTCTTCTTTGAAGTTGATCCATTTAGCTGAAGTAGATCCGACCAATTCCAACTGAGAAATTTCTGATACCTCACTTTGACGTCACGAAAGCCATGACGTCCTCCCCTGACCATAGGCGTGAGAATCATGCGTGGAATGAGGAAGAGCAGCTTCCATGCTAGCTCGTCACCGGGATTGTCATGGATCTTTCGAAGGGCCACAGCACAACAGTCGTGAAAGAGTGCTCGTGCAGCAGGCTTGATAGTTTGTACAACCCGTGGGGGAATGGCCTTGAGAATGGCATCCGAGGGCAGATCCCGGATAATGTTCCAGGCTGCAGTCTCTAGGTCAGCATGGGCATCCTGTAGGGACACGCGCTGAGGTGGATTATGACAAGCGGAATCTCCAGAGAATGAATCCGGCACTGTAAGAGACGGCGGCAACTCAGAAAGGGTCTTCCGGACGTTCCTTCCAGGAGGTGACGATGCGCCGAGTGTAGTATGGCCCTGACTTGACCGTTGACCATCAGAAACGGATTTCCGAGAACGGCATTGAGAAGTGTGTTGATTCAACTTCAAGTACCATCTTTTGCAGAATGAGCACTGAAGAAGATTCAGGCGAGCGATGAAATCCCCTGGGAGGAGATTCGGGTCGTGAGCGTCGCGGATATGACACAGAACTCTCTTCAGTGTGTCCGAAACATGACAAGACTCGTATGGACATTTCTCGGCAGAAGACATTGCCAGAGAACGGACAAGCAAGGCGAAAACAACAAGGCTTCAAGTCTTGGATGCTACACCCGTCTGTCTGTCTGTCTGTCTGTCTGTCTGTTTGCCTGTCAGTCAGTCAGTCAGTCAGTCAGTCTGTCTGTTTGTCTGCTTGTCTGTTTGTCTGTTTGTCTCAAATATATTTTCATAAATCACTATGCAAGCTACTTGTATATGAAGATTCAAACTAAATAACTCTAAAATCTACACAAGAAAAAGGACCCTTAGGGCCTACTCATACAATGATTTAATAATTGTCTGTCAGTCTGTCAGTCTGTCTGTTTGTCTGTCTGTCTGTCTGTCTATCTGTTTGTTTGTCTGTTTGTCTATGTCTGTCTGTTATTGTTATGCATACGTAAAGTTAGCGATTGTTATTGGTAGAGTAAGAGTTCAAGTATAACAATCTGTCTGTGTGTGTGTGTGTCTGTCTTTCTGTGTGTCTGTTTGTCTGTCTGTCTGTGTGTCCTAGTGTTTATTTGTCTATCTATACAATTGTCAAGGTTATTTATTAGAATTCACTCACTTCAATTAACTTAATTAATTAAGACACAACTCTAAATCAAAAGAAAACAAGCATCTAAGCATGTTAGAATATGTTAGATTTGTACCTTAATTAATTAAGTTAATTAAAGTGAGTGAATTCTAATAGATGACCTTGACAATTGCATAGATTAAAAACTGTTTATATTAATGGGCATTATTCTTTACAGTCTATTTACTACATATTTGTGCGTTTGATCTTTGTCACAACACAATGAAAATCTTTACTGAGTTGAATGTGGATTCAACTTACCATTGGCTTTGTGTGTGTTTGCAGCTTCTTTGGTTTCCGTGGATGTTCGATAAGCAGTGCCTCATTGTGGCGAAGCATTCACATGAGTTTTCAACATTGTGTACCCTATTATCGTAATTTGAATTTTGGTATTTGGATACACACTGCAATTTGCATCTTGTTTGAGCCAATCTCGGGTATTATTCATTCACTAATTTATGATTACGTCAGATAGCTAGACTTTTGTTACTTATAGCCATACTATAAAGCCATGGCACAAAATCACACAGCAATGAACTGCAGTGATCAAGACGAGGACCTCGACATGTGTGTGAATCCTTTTTCGACGTACTTTTGGCCGGACGTGATGCAAGCTCTCAGTTACATTTATGCCTTTTATGTCTTTCGTTGGTGTAAGAACGAGGAACTGGAAACAGTGATGACAAAGTAAAGTCTGAATTGTTTTGGGAATACTTAACTACACACACACACACACACACACACACACACACACACACACACACACACACACACACACACACACACACGCACACACACACACACACACTGTATCTGTACTATCAGAGTTATGAACGGGTCAGAGAATGGAAGTGTTTGGATAATTAACATCCTACTGTATTTATTTTTGATATTTAAATTATTGTAATTAAAAAGTATTAACTAATTTGATGGCGACTCAAGTTTAGTTAATCGAAATCACCAACACCAGTTCACGAGTTGGGAAAGTATGTCACTGTGCATGCAGTTGTAGTACAACATGTGCTGTTGTGGTGTTAGACATTCCTTCAGACTATGAATAGCAGACACATCGGCTATCATTCGCGAGGAGTACTGACAAGAAAACTGAGGTCAACAGACATTACTTGTATGAACTATAGTATAGTATAGTCAACAGGTGTGGTGTTGTTAGGTCGATTTTAATGGTAGGGATTGGTTGGGTGCTGCTTCAGTTTGTCACCAATATTTTTGTCATTGTGGCTCGGATTTTGGATTGCCAATTAACCGGTGAAGGACAAATCGACTTCAGTTCGTGGATCGCGGCAGGAGATGAATGGACGTAAGCATCGTAACAGAACGAGCTTTGGAATAGTGAATTTGTGTTACAATGGTATGTGTGCTGTAGTATTCCTCAGATGTATATTTTGATTGTATTCATGTTGATCGGATTTCTCGGCATGGACATGGTGTATGTGACTGTTGCTGTAAACTACGGGGCACAATGCGAGCTACTCATCTTTCTCATTTGAGGTCTGAATGAGCGAATCGAAGAGAAGAGCATCTTACTCCAGCAGGCCATGCGGGTATGTACCCACAAATTGATACAAATGTTGTGCAACTGTGTGGCTAAGTTAATATCACTCGTAATACACTATTATGTTGTAAGCAACATGCCTGCTAGTTGCTATACCGCGTAGACACGAGACAATGTGGACTTCAATGGGGCAACTTGCCAGGTTGTGAGGGATTTGTGAACGATGGGTTAACGAGAGTGGTCAGCTCACACGCTGAGCTCCAACAAGTGGCGTGAACCCAAGAGGTCAGTCAGGGTGACTTTGGAGTATCAAAGCCTATTAGAATCACCATATAGTTAAGCCCAAGAGGTCAGTCAAGCTGACGTTGGAGACTGTTTTACCCTGCTTGAGCTCAAGAGGTCAGTAGAGTTTTATGACATTGGAAGCTCAACACACCATCACAGAACCCATTTCGTTTAATGACGTACATGAGACAACTGGCTTGCACCGAAGATGTTAGTCACATTGACGTTGCAACCTGAGTAGAGGTACTGGTAATGTTGCGTCAAGACTGGTCTGAACATGGCCTCTTCTCTGGCACGCTTCCTGATATACATTTCATGTAACCTCCCTAAAACATGGGTGGGAGGGAGGGATATCAAGAAATGCAACAAACTGAACAATGCAACATTCTCACAGTTATTTGTATTAATACATAGTTCAACTGCTAGCTATTATTAACATTACTAACCTCTGTAATCTTCAACTCCTGATGTTAACGTATGTTTACTATGTAAACTAACCAATATCATGTGGTAGGATTATCACAACGCTGGCAACTATATAGACTCTTTGGGTAAACAATTGGCGATTGCAATGTCACTGATTGAAGTGATCTTTATTGCTCAAGCGGTTGTGGGTAAGTGTGATGGAAGAGAGTGTGGGGTGTTGCCTGATGTGTGATTGTCGTTGCTTAGCATTTGTCTCATTGTACGATGTGAAGGACAGCGCCACAAGCGGTACAACAGAAATACTCTTCTTTATTGTTGGAGTGTCATACGTCCTTCTATGGTCTGCAGTTGCCATATTTGAATTAATTCAGGTGTTTCTCTATATTAATATTTATTGATTATTTTAGTGCATTTTTTGTATTCTTAGGCATCGAGGCTAAATAGTGCCTGTAGCGTTACAGTTCAGGTGTCATTGGATGTTCGTCTTTTTGGCTACCAGGATGCAAAGCAATCAGACATCGACTCATTCATTGTGTATATGACATCGCATGGTCAACAGAGAACGGTGTGCATACTTTGTTGATTGTTTGTACAGGAACATGTGATGAAGTGTTTATGTGTGTGTAGGCAAGACTGTTTCGGTTACCGATATATAGTAGCCATTTGTGGGGGTTGGTGGCAGCCGTCTTTACCGTGTTACTAATTTTATCATCACTCGGTGTTCTCAAGTTTTCTTTACAACTGTAGCTCATCGTTTGTGTAAGTAATAATATGAAGTCTTAAGTTTAGGTTAATGAACTCTTTGACGTTGACTAGTGTTATAAAATTTTTAGTAGATCTTTGTAGTATTAATTAGTAAGTATGCAAAACGTGTGATTGTATAGCTTGATAAATACTGGATGCCTGTTGACGATTGAATGAATAGCAAATACGGTGACTAACATCAAGGATGGCACGATTGAGCACATGATTGCGTATCGATGATTTGTTTGAGTGTTGAAATTTTATGACAGACGTAGTCGTCATCTTGGCAACCTCACAAAATTAGTCATCAAGGAGTTTTAAGACTTTTCATATACTTCATAAATATCAAATGATGATACTGATTGTGGTGGCAAGTAAACAAAATCCCAAGACTTAAGAGGTGTCACTCTCAGTGTGATCTGAGTAATTTCACTATTCTACTCTACAGCATAAAAACAAAAACTTATTGGGTCCACCATAACTTGAGTGACTTTAGTGGTCAGGATGACAATACTGCGAAAATAATTGATCACCACATGAACTCAGTTAATCATTAAATAACAACGAGACGACCACTTGTTCGAACACTGTAGTTTGATTAGATGTCTTGAGTCGTGTCTTATGTGGGTGAACATGTGTGTGTGTGTGTGTGTGTGTGTGTGTGTGTGTGTGTGTGTGTGTGTGTGTGTGTTTGGTGTGTGTGTTTGGTGTGTGTGTGTGTGTGTGTGTGTGTGTGTGTGTGTGTGTGTGTGTGTTTGGTGTGTGTGTTTGGTGTGTGTGTGTGTGTGTGTGTGTGTGTGTGTGTGTGTGTGTGTGTGTGTGTGTGTGTGTGTGTGTATGAGTGTGTGTCAGCTGACATTGCTATACTCTCTCCTTGTACTACGGGCAGCTTTTAGTTTATTTAGATGCGACTGCAAGGCTTTTTGTTTCATTGTCTTTAAGTGTAGCAAGTACATAGTTTGTGATAGACTGCTTTCTAGCTATACAGACATGCCTGCTGTATGCCTATACAATGTACTGTAAGGATGCTTTGGAATTTATGATTCTAGTTGTCAACAACGGAGTGATATTTGTAACTGATTGTCTTGGAATGTTGTAGTGTTGAGTATCGTTGTCTTTATTAATTAATATTAGCATTATTTTAGGTTTATAATATTTGATTGATATTCAGGCATGATTCAATTAAATGCGATTTATTATATGGTTTAGTAAAGGTACACTAGTAGTGAATAAAGTTGGTCAGCCAGTGGCGTTGCTGGACCTCTAAAATTGGAGAGGCCGAGTACTAGGGTTTACCATGTATGAGACCTTGTCTTTTGTCTAAACGGCCACACCTACGAATAATATTGGGGTTTAGGGTCTGTTCATCTTTCTAGGCTGGAGTGTGGTGGGTTTGAGCAAACCCCTGTTTAGTGCCTCAAGGTCTGTTTCTTTTCTAAGGTGACGGAAAGTTTGTGTAGTCTTGTTTGTAGTATACGTACATATTGTAACTTACCCACCCACCCACCCACTGAAGTCTAACACAGAGAAACTGCATGTAATCGAGCGGGCTTTTTGACATTATCATTACATCTTGTGAATGCGAGGGCTAGAGCACTGACACTGCGACACGATTATATGAAAGCTTTTTTGCTCAAGAAAACAATGATTTAGACTAGACCACGAGACTACTTGGAAAATGTGTGTACAAACGTATTTACGATACTAATCTAACGATTCACGCAGTTTACATGCCATTGGAAAGGTTTATATCCACGCAGACCGGGTGTAGACCGTCAGTACATAGGTGCTGACCTTGTAATGACGTGATAATGATTCCTGGTACTTAGTCCAACCCTTTTTAGAGCAGCCTACGTGGATGCATGTATAGCTTAGTTAAAACTGCTTGGCTTGTGACTTGTAGAAAGCTTGAGCCATGGCAAAAAGTCGTCTTGTACCTCAAACTGTTGCAGCTGCAATCTTATCTTGCTGATTGCTTCACGGCATCCGTATCGTCTGGTCCATATTTCTAGCAGTTCCTAGATATATTGATCGTGTGATATTGCTTACCATCTATTCAAAATCTTTATACTTACCATCATTTGCTCTTGCACTTTCTGACTCCACTTTTGGTCTTCTTTTTCAAGAAAGTCAACACGAAGTTGGCTGAGTTTCATCTAAACAGTATATCTTATACATTACCATTCCACAGATTAATAATTTGATGTTATGTGCCTGAGTGTCAAACATCTGATAACTGGTTTGTTTCAATCGTCCTTGGTCAGCTGTTGTAGCATATTCTTGTTCAGACAGTAAACAACGACTTGGGATATCAAAGTGGTTTTTGCTGTTTTTGTGAGCTCTTTGATCTTCGTCTCTGTTGGTTTTGTCTCTGATACTCCAGTATTGGTCAGTATTTTGTTCGAATTTAGGTGTTTCAAGCTGCAAGCTGCTAGTTTCTGATCTGTTGTAGCTTCTTCTTTGTTTGGTTTCCATAGTGAAATAGAGTCTTGCAAGTGAAGTCCACATAATGCCTCCTTCTCCTGTAGAACAAAACATGATAGTAGAAATCACAGATATATAGAGCAATAGTAACTCCGGCTCAATTAATGAATACATTGATCAGAAGTCAACTATCTGCTGTCATTGGTGCAGTGGTCATCTCGTTGACCTGATGAGAACAGTCAGTGGATATTTGACAGTAATCTGTTTTCTATCTTTTTCGTGTACTGTAGTAATACTACTTAGTAGACGTGTTCTATAGACCAATAGTGTTTGGCTAATTGTACGTGACCGTGATGATAAAGTGTGATTTCAATTGTTGCTTGACCACGTGCCTGCATGTTGGTTGTCTGTCTAGCTACATGTACAAATGTGTATATATTGCTATTTTGTGTACATAGGTACGTATCTAGTTATGTATGTAGGTACAGCTGTAGATATCTGTGTAGTTCCACATGCATCACTTAAATTGTTAATTAATGAAATATAGTTACAGCTAAACATTTTTCAAACCTTTGCTTATTATAAAGGAATGCATGCAATATCTACTGACTGACTGCTATTCCATATCTTGTCTATATCTCTTTGGCGATTAGAAACTGAGACTATCACTAGACGATATACATGTATGTGTGTATATACATGCATGTCTATATGACATTGTGTTTGTACTTCCACAGAGAAACAGTCGACGCATGCTTATCTGTGTGTCTGTTTGCTGTGCATGTTTGTTTGTGTGTCTGTTTGCTACTCTTTGTGTGTCTAATGATACTGTCTTTACTGGTATAGAATACTTTGCTTCCTCTTTTTTTGGTCTTCTTTTTCAAGAAAGTCAACACGAAGTTGGCTGAGTTTCATCTAAACAGTATATCTTATACATTACCATTCCACAGATTAATAATGTAATGTTATGTGCCTGAGTGTCAAACATCTGATAACTGGTTTGTTTCAATCGTCCTTGGTCAGCTGTTGTAGCATATTCTTGTTCAGACAGTAAACAACGACTTGGGACATCAAAGTGGTTTTTGCTGTTTTTGTGAGCTCTTTGATCTTCGTCTCTGTTGGTTTTGTCTCTGATACTCCAGTATTGGTCAGTATTTTGTTTGAATTTAGGTGTTTCAAGCTGCAAGCTGCTAGTTTCTGATTTGTTGTAGCTTCTTCTTTGTTTGGTTTCCATAGTGAAATCGAGTCTTGCAAGTGAAGTCCACATAATGCCTCCTTCTCCTGTAGAACAAAACATGATAGTAGAAATCACAGATATATAGAGCAATAGTAACTCCGGCTCAATTAATGAATACATTGATCAGAAGTCAACTATCTGCTGTCATTGGTGCAGTGGTCATCTCGTTGACCTGATGAGAACAGTCAGTGGATATTTGACAGTAATCTGTTTTCTATCTTTTTCGTGTACTGTAGTAATACTACTTAGTAGACGTGTTCTATAGACCAATAGTGTTTGGCTAATTGTACGTGACCGTGATGATAAAGTGTGATTTCAATTGTTGCTTGACCACGTGCCTGCATGTTGGTTGTCTGTCTAGCTACATGTACAAATGTGTATATATTGCTATTTTGTGTACATAGGTACATATCTAGTTATGTATGTAGGTACAGCTGTAGATATCTGTGTAGTTCCACATGCATCACTTAAATTGTTAATTAATGAAATATAGTTACAGCTAAACATTTTTCAAACCGTTGCTTATAATAAGGAATGCATGCAATATCTACTGACTGACTGCTATTCCATATCTTGTCTATATCTCTTTGGCGATTAGAAACTGAGACTATCACTAGACGATATACATGTATGTGTGTATATACATGCATGTCTATATGACATTGTGTTTGTACTTCCACAGAGACACAGTCGATGCATGCTTATCTGTGTGTCTGTTTGCTGTGCATGTTTGTTTGTGTGTCTGTTTGCTACTCTTTGTGTGTCTAATGATACTGTCTTTACTGGTATAGAATACTTTGCTTCCTCTTTTTTAGTCCCACTAAAGTATTGCTACTCTGAGTAGTAATATGAAGAAAAGGGGCTAGCAAACTAGTAGTAGAACAAATACTCAGCCACCCCACAAGTTTCACTTGTAGCTTACTTTGCTGTACGTTCTTGCCGTTCATGACGTTTTCTCAGTAGTCAAAGGTGGAACAGAATGATGCAATACTTCACATTGTGACTCATTTGTTCATCACCCCCAAGACCCCAACGCAGGGGAGTTTTGTGACGTGCCTCTAACTACATGCATGCTTCCACGTACTGTAATGGTCTGAGTCTAGATGTACATGTTTTTGTGCATGGTGCAGTGTACTGCATGTATTTAAGTCGAATACATCGATTACGAGTTTTCAAATCCTCCGTTGCTGGGTTTACAATTTTGTCACTTTATTCTGTACTCACGTGTGCTAATGCTGATGCATAAATTTGCACAAATAACACGTCAGTAAAGGTAAAGTTTCCAACATTCGGGAACCTTGCCAGTCCAGGAAGTGCTGTGTAGAAAGAGTGACTGCACTGTGCGGAGCCGTCGACGGCTAAGTAAGCTTCATGTATAGAGCTCTTTTCTTTCTTTATGATTTTATAGGCCAGAGAGGTCTAGAAGTATGACTTTTCTGCTGCTACTCGGAGTAGATCGTGCGTGGGTTGCACGAGCATTTCGTGAGCCACGCTCGTCAACGTACGCTTGCCTGTTCGCTGCAGATATATTGTGGGCACTTGGTTTGGTTTCTAGACTCGACCCTGTTGCTTACACAGCTCTGGGCAGTGCTATTGTTTCTTGTTGGCAGGGAAGGGACTCTGGGTGAAGTTAGAATTATACCCAGACTTTCAGAAGGAATGGGGGACTCTAGAGGTAGAGTTAGAAACATACCCAAACTTTCCCTCTGGTGTGTCTAGTCTTTCCCCAATAGCATGCACTCGTGACGTCTGCTGTTATTGGGTTGTACGTATTGGGTATATGTAACATACAGGCTTTTCAATCGATCGTCGTGGGCTTTCCTGTACCGGTGTCAACAAGTTGAAGTCAAATTTGTGTACGGTGCGCAAACTGCAGTTCCTAGACCACAGGTTGTGTACGTCTCAGCTATAGATAGTCTTTGTTTCTTTACATTTATACTCATCCTTCTACAGGGACATGCACGAGAATGAGCGGCAATGACACAGTTTGTGATGACCTAGAGGTATAGTTCTGTTGCTTGTTGTGCATGAGTGTACTTTAGCTTAGCTATTTGTGTATTTTTTCGATTACGCGTTACCTCTACAGAAGCAGACCGAACAAGGACGTCTCTTACAAGAAAGAAAAGAGTACCATGTTTTTCTAGTAGCTCTAAAGGCAAAACATGATGAGGCATGGACACGACAATCTAAAATTGACGACTGTTTGGATGGTTTGGTGTCCACACACATGGATAGTGAAATGTTGGTAAGTTTAGTTACCGTGCACAACGTACACACCCATGTATGGCGCGCACGCACTCGCACGCACGCACACACACACACACACACACACACACACACACACACACACACACACACACACACACACACACACACACACGGCAGGTTAGACGCACATGCATGCAGTAGGTGTAGAGGCCTTCGCAAACAAAACGCCGTACGTTTACAGTAATTACGTAGTTTGACAGGGAAGAGTCTCTGTATACAGTGTTACGTTGGATGCTTTGTTGACACTACGTAATACGGTATAATTCGAATACGCAGGACCAACGAACTCTTCTTTTGAGAGAACAGCAAACACTCAAGTATGCTATAGACGAGTTGACTAACAAAATATCTGAAGTGAGGAGAAGGCGAAACGAAATTGACGAGCGTATAATTCGTTTCCAATCTGAGGTACAACGTGTGTTCTGTCCTAGACTTTGTCGTCCGTTGGTGATTGAAATAAAATTTGCTTGCATGGGCTAACTTTGACTGGCAGACAGACGGGATGGTATAGAACAGGCAAACGTTTACATGCATGTGCCTATACTGTAAGTCCATTCGCATACCCTGATATTGTTCTGTTACAAGGATGAAATGATTAATATGTCGCCACGCCTCAATTTTTGGAACAGTTTCACCTATTCAAGGGACGTTGAAATGAAATGTCAGGCTGAAGAGGTGTTTAGTGGTTTGCCTCTCTAGGCGATTACACGTGCAATCCAACGAGTCCGATTGTTTATGTTCATGTATAATTGGCTGTAGGTTGCGCGACAAAGAGAGTATGAAAAGGCTAGAGAACAGAAGTTGGCTAACAAAAAGCAACTTGCAGGCCACTTGGACGTTAGAAGCCTAGCAACTCCAGCGTTGACATATTTGTAATCAATTAAGATTTATGTTATAGGATTTGCTGGAAATAGAGCGACAAAACGAAGGGGTTAGATACTGCATGCATATATATATATATATATATATATATATATATATATATATATGCATTGACTTGGTTTACTTGTTTCTCTTTGCAGCAATCACAATCGCACGCTCAACACACTGGTGACTGGAAACAGAGCAAAGAGGTGCATGAGAAGTGGCATAATTGATTATCTTGTGGGAAATAGATGCATAGTATATGATTTAGATTTCCAATACCGCAGCTGTTGCAAGAGTTGTCGTTTGTGGCCAACTTCGGTAAGTTATTAGGTAGCGTTCAGTTGCATGAATGCAACTCAGTTACTCTTGTTTTACACACACTGCATGTTACGTTATAAATGCTCCTTATTGATTTGTTTATTTATTTATTTATTTACTTACTTACTTACTTACTTACTTATTTACTTAATTACTTACTAACTTACTTACCTACTTACTTATTTGCTTACTTATATACTTACTTACTTACTTTCTTGCTTACTTACTTGTTTGCTTACTTACTTACTTACTTACTTACTTACATGCTTGCTTACTTACTTATTTACTTACTTACTTACTTACTTACTTACTTACTTACTTACTTACTTACTTACTTACTTACTTACTCACTCACTTGCTTGCTTATTTACCTACTGACTTACTAACTTGCTTGCTTATTTACTTACTTACTTACTTACTTACTTACTTATTTACTTATTTTCTTCCTTCCTTCCTTATTTATTTATTTACTTATTTACTCGCTTATTTATTTACTTAAAAATTATTGTTTGTATTGTAATATTCATATGTTAAGGCTGTGATAGTCTGTATACTGTCTAACGTAATAAGCCTGTGCTTTGTGTAGCTCTATGGGAAATGTTCAGGAGACGTCAGGGGAGTTGACATTACCATCCAGCAGTTTGCTGTCGCCTTATGTCTGTTCTAGTGCAGTAAAGCAACTCAAAACTCAAGCATCGATTCAAGAGAAAAGTTCTGCTGTTGCACGGCCAGAACAGACAAGTGGAGAACAAACTTCAAAAATCCATGAGGAAAAAATTCAAGTTCTTGATGGGCGATGTGGAAACATCGAGAAGATGGTAGGAGGTCTGATTGCAAGGGTTGAGCATTTAGAAAGTTGTGACAAAGTTGTTAGTAGTCACAAGCAGTTGATTGTAAAGTGAGTTCTATATACAGTTTATGCTCTAGGCTACAACCTAGTTCAACTAGACTTGTTATTGTTTAGTGATGAGGATCATAAGTGTACAACAAGAAAAGACAGCACCACAGAGAGTGAGTTCCTGTCTTAGGTTTCCGAGCTTTAACAATGTTTGTAGCTATACTGTAAGTGCAGTAATTGCATTATTTCTCTATTGCATGCAAGTAGGTATGCTACAGCGAGATCTCAACAGCAACACGTCAGGACTGTGTTCTAGTGCGAGTCTGGAATGTAAGAAGTCCCTAGAAGAAGGAACAGACTTTGACTTGTCCTTACTACAACAAGAGAAGGTTCTGTCTGCTGAAAGCACAAACGTATGTCCATCTGTTTGCTGTGGTGTGTAGACTGTGACACTCGTCAACACTCAACCAGTTCAGTTCTATAGTTACTCATGCTTTGTGTGCTCATCAATATGTGGTCCCATTAGTCAAACAATTGATATTGCAGCCTCTATAAATCTTCCTTCTCTGAGCTAGCTTGGTACTGCAACATAATGCACTACTCAGTAGTTTACTATCCTTTTCACTATGAGCACTCTGTAACTCAGTTCTAGCTAACTTAGATGTTGATTTTGTAGGCTTTTCAATGCAAGGACACTTCAAGATGTCCAGAAACTCTAGCTAAGTGTGCTGAGAGTGGAGGGGAAGCGTCACAGCCTACTGTTACTCTCAAGGGTGGCACACCAACCGCTTGAGGTATGAATCTCTCGCCTAGTCTCGCGTATAACCAGCTCCTTTTCCCTTTCCGGTAATCCGGAAAGTTGAGGAGGAAGGTCTGACTACTGAGACTATAGCGGGAGATGTGGACAATGTACACTTGCCATTCAAGCAAGTGCAAGAGGTATTCGAAGTCAAGCACTGCCTTGATGTCAAGAAGATTTGCCAGTTGAAGTATTTTGTGGCATCTGTTCAAGAAGCTGACCGTACAGAAACAATTAACCTAGAGATCAAACGTGGAGGAGCTCTAGGACTGTAGGGTGCAGTGTGTAATTGTGAACATTTGTTGTAGTTGATTTCTGTTAACAATTCTTGCGCTTGTGAAATCACAGTTGAGAATTAGACAGACAGTGCAACTGCCTAGGTACTTCTAAAACGCAATTAAAAGAAAGACACAACAAAATTTAGCGTGACCTCTGGAAATGGGGGCTAATGTTCACAAATGCTACGTGACACGCCCATGTTTATGGACACGCCCACTTCTATTGGCTTCTAATCTGGTAACCGTGGCAGCAATGAATGGTCTAGTTAAAATTGTGAATTTGTGGGAGTATTCGTAAGTTGCTACATCAGCCAATACAACAACAACAACAACAACAACAACAACAAGTGGTACAACAGAGCTTCTCAACTATCAGTTTTAGCATGCAAGTTTGCACATGAATTGATCTGCTAAAAAGCACACAAATCCATCATTCGTCTCTAGACTGTAGTTTTGCAAGTAGTAGTTGTTTCACACCATCGTCAAACTTTGCTTCATCCAGTACGACTTCTTTGAATTTGACTCCTCCTGAGATGAGGCCTTCACAACCACGAAAGTCTGTTCCTGATAGATCAGCACCAGAAAAATCAACCTGCCAATCAGGGTCGAAATAGCATTGGGAGAAATTAGCTCGTCGTAAATTAGACATTCGAAAAGACATTTTATGTTCAGAAAAGCTTTTTGAGAAATTCAAGTCAGACAGGTTGAAGTTATCAAATGCAATCCAGTCTTGGCCGTTGGGTGGCTTTGCTATTACTTTTTCTAGGTGTATTGGTATCTCTCCCAAGTTAGATTGGCAGTCGGGGCTACATTCGTACTGGTCCCACTAGTCCCTAAACTTTGACTCCACCTGACGTTGGGTAACACGTGGCAGCAGCATCAATTTAATGGTGGTTACAAGGTAATTCAGTTGACAGTATTCAGATTCTTGTAGAAGTTCAATTTGCTTCTCTGGTTTGTGGAAGAGTTTCCTCAAGATCGGTAGCATCTCTCAAGTAATTGAGAATATGCCTGTAATGTGTGCCATCTCTATCAATAAAGTAAGCTCCATCTTCATCAGTCGTGGGTTGATAACGTCTATTGAACATATCTGTCAGTATAGAGTCTGGTTGACTCCTCAGTGTTGTGAGAGATGTGGTGTACTTGTGGCCTCCCACATCCAATTTGACTAAACTAGACTGACGTTTCATTTCTCTAGGTAGCTTTGCTTCTGCGACGATTACTGCCTCTCCTGTTTCGGTCATCTTACCTGCAAACTCTTGCGGGGTTTGTTCTAATGTAGTGAAGTGTTCATCTTGAGCTGTGTCCGCTTTGCGCGTGCCGTTGTCGACGTCCTCACGAGGTCTGTTAGCCTCGAACTTCCAGACCAGAGAGCGCGCGAAGCGCGCGAACTCTAGTCTGGACCAAGTCGATACTAAAATGATTTCGGAAATAGCCCTTCTTAGCCAATCAGCTTCTACAACCCAAATCTCGGTTGTAAATTCTGATTGGCTTAGCAATAATTGGTTATGCTAAGTGCACTAGCACCTTATTGCGCGCGTGTGAAATCCTCGTGGGCGGGTAAGTGCACGCCAGAACAATGACAAGACTCTGCATGCCAGAACAATGATCAGACTCTGCACACACACACACACACATCTTAGTTTTAATTTCAGCTTCAGTTCTTTGATATTTTCAAGCTTGCGGTGAGAGGACATGCACAGCAGCGTCGCTACACCATCACCTTTGACAACTGGTCGAGCGGTAGTCTCGCTAGTCGAGCGGTTAGACTAGCTAGCGGTCTGCTGAAGAATCAAAGAGTCGTCGTTTCATGCCGTCTACCAAGATATCGACGCAAACACTGCAGACGTCTCTTCTTTGTTTGTGAGATCTCATGGCATTTACAAATGATATGTTGATCTAGGTAAAACGATCCTACGCTGTTAGACACCATTTAGCATCGCTTTTGATAAATACTTCCGAAATCATTTTGGTATCGCCTTGGTCCAGACTAGAGTTCGCGCGCTCTCTGGTCTGGAAATTCGAGGCTAGAGGTCTGTCTTCACAATTCAAAACACATTTGAGAATACAAGAATGCGTTACTCTAAAAGCCTTGTATTACAGTACTTCTTGAGCTCATAGATGATTAGGAAAATCTGTGAAATTCGATTGCATATACTCGACCCAGTCTCTCCGCCCTTGTCATTTCTCGGATTGACAGATCCAGGAAATGACGAGGCGCAGATGACTTGACGGATCCGGGGAATGACGAGGGCGCAGAGAAACTGGGTCGAGTCTAGATGGCATCTCGTGCACTATTTCGCCCTCGTTTGCCTTCCATTGATCTATTACCCATTACTTCTGCTACGTCACTAATTAAGTAGGCTCAAAGTTTACTATAGGTTTTTTTTGCTTAATTTATTTTTTCCAAATTGTGAACAAATAAGCTAGTGCAATGTAGTAGTATAATAGTTATACGTCTTAGTACACGTTAGCATACCAGTGATTATATAACACATCGCTTCACTAGAATACATCAGTCTTTTTACCTGCAATCGCCATGTGTACCACATTGGTGAGAGGAGTGGGATTTTAGAATGCAACGTGATGCGCCTCAGGTTTTGATGGAACTGAAAATTTACTTTCCTTTCTGGACCGTATTACTGTCTGGACAGCGCTTAAGAGTTTTGAAGGTAAGAAGAAGGCACTCGCCCTAGCATCCCGATCGGAAGGGGCGGCCTTTGAGAACTATCGACGTCTGGAGAACGAAAGAAAGCAGGATTTTGATGTTACTGTGATTTCACTAAAGAAGAAATTCCTTGGTGGGGCAATAGATAGGCGGCTCGCGGTGGAGGAGTTGCACGGCAGAAAACGGAAACAGTTCGAAGAACCTCCAGCGGCGTTCGCGCACGACATTGACAGGTTAGTACGGCTAGCGTATCCAGAGTTTGATAGTGGATCTGTGATTGCTTTGGCCAGAGACGCATTTCTAGATGGTCTATCAAGAGAATTCCAAAGTGTGTTGAGAAGGGACAAGACTGCTAACCCTAAAGGTGTCAAAGAATTAGCTGAGAAAGTCAATCAACTTCGATTAGCCGGAATTCCCTCAGCTTCCGGATGGGACATGGAAATCTACAACGATATGTCATCTGCTCGTCAGACAGTTACCGCTTTTGGCAACGACAGTTTAGACACCCAAGCGACAGTGCAGTCGATGTGTGGTCGCGGTCGGAGGTGGACACCTAGAAGGAAGTATCAGCAACCTCGAGATCCAATGCTTGGTAAGAGATGTTATATTTGTGGTGATGTTAACCACCTTCGGTCTAGTTGTCCTTATTTTCACGATTGTCATCGATGTTTGAGACCGGGGCATGTTGCCCGAAACTGTACTGCTGCATTTCCCGCATCAAAAAAAGAGAGGAGGTCAAATCACCAATTTAGCCACGGCTCTTCACGGTCTAATTATGGTTACCGCTAATATTGACCAGCACCCTCTTTCTTTTTAGTGGATACAGGAACAGACATCAGCTTGATACCACTTGATGTTGTTCAGATAAACCACATGACAGTTAGAAGGAATATTGTTCGCCAACCAATAATGGTTGATGGTACTACCTTACAATGTGAGGGAACTGTAGTTACGTCGTTTCAGTTGAGATCTCAAAAGATATACAGTTCATTTTATGTTGTGAAAGAAATCGACTGTGGGGTGTTGGGCACTGATATTCTGTCGACTCTTGAGGTCCAGATAGATGATGCTAATAGAAAGTTGTTCTTGAAAGAGAAGAAGCGACAACATTCCAACCAGTCAAATCAGAACCAACAAGGTCTTGAAGTTTGGTCGGGTGTATTCGCCAAGTAGTGTACTTGTCGGGCCTGAGCAAGAAACCATAATTTGGGGAAATATACACCTCAATGTTACTAGTGAATTGACAGGAATTGTGGAAGTAGTAGACGAGTTATCTGAACGTTCAGGACTTTTGGGATGTGCTACCTATTGTGTTGGAGGAAAAGGGAGAGACGTTCCGGTGAGAGTTATGAATGTCTGCACAGAACCTGTAGTAATACGTTCAGGACAAAGTTTGGCGAAATTTACTGAAGCAACTGCGTTGGATGGGGTGGATCGAAGACCAGTTGGAAAGAGTACCAATATTTACAACCCAATGGTTGACATAGATCTGGGTGAGTCATTGAGCTCTGATGAGAAACAAGAATTGGAGAATCCTCTAAACGTCATCGGGACGTGTTCGCTTATCCAGGTGCAGGCAATGAAGGGTATTCAGTAGATGTTGAACATACGATTCCGCTTACTACTAGAACTCCAATAGCTTGCCGCCCTCGACGTCTACCTACAAGATGGAAAGCTGAGGTTAAAGATGAGGTGAGACGATTACGGCGAGAAGGGATATTTCGACCATCTACTTCTGGATATGCGGCACCTATATCTCCCGTTAGAAAGAGTGATGGAAGTCTTCGTTTATGCGTAGACTACAGACAGTTAAATGGTAAAACTAGAGACACAGCAAAACCAACTGGGAATCTTCAAGAGGTGATTGAGTCGCTATCAGGAGCAAAATTTTTTAGCATCTTGGACTTGGCAAGAGGATATTTTCAAGTGCCAACCGTGGTAAAGGATAAGAAAAAGACAGCGTTTCGGACACCTTCAGGTTTGTATGAGTTCAACAGAATGCACCTTTGGCTTGAAGGGTACTCCAGCAACGTTTTGTCGAATGATGTCACTAGTTCTGGGACACTTAACACCAATTCAGCTAGTCCTCTATATCATTATGGATGATCTCTGTATAGTTTCAGATACATTTCAATTACATTTGGATCGGTTGGAACTAGCATTTACAACTCTTCACAAATACGGACTTCGACTTAATGCTAAAAAGTGTCAATTTGTTACAACTCCTGCAATATTCTGTAGATTTCATATTAGTGCGGAAGGAATTAATCCTGATTTAGAGAAGGTTGCTGCTATTGAAAGAATACCTACACCTGCTACTGTCAAGGAGGTGAAGGTTTTCTTGGGCATCACTGGTTTTTATCGTCGATTTATTTCACGGCATTCTACAATTGCAGCACCTTTAACATCTATGTTAGCTGGAGAACAGACATTTCAGTGGTCAACTCATTGTCATGATGTGTTTAATACTTTGAAGCGAAAAATGTCTACAGCACCGACCTTGGCTCATCCTGTGGCAGATAAACCATTTGTTTTGACTACAGATGCATCAACTGTAGGGATTGGTTCAGAACTGGCACCAGAAAGTTCAGAAAGACTACGACCGATTGCATATTTTAGTAGAGTTTTATCTAAGACAGAGAGACGATACTCTACATATGATAGAGAATTTCTTGCAGTCGTTATGGCAACTCGTCACTTTCGACACCATTTGCTTCGAACAAAATTTTTGCTGCGGACTGATCATTTTCCACTCCAATATCTATCTACTGCCAAAGACCCATGGGGTCGTCGTGACAGATGAATAGCGAAATTACAAGAATACTGTTTCACTACTGAATACATAAAAGGAGATCAAAATAGAGTGGCGGATGCTCTCAGTCGTCTTGGATTTGGTAATAAAGAAGAACATTTTACACAGGAAGACAAAATAACAAGTCCCGCGTCATTGTTTTCGCCTCAAGGAAGCTCATCAAAAGTTTGTATGTTGAGGCAGAGCGATTGTTGGACGACGAACACTTTCAAGGACTTCCAGAGGAGAGATCTTGTGCTATCAACGGCATCTAGCCATGTTAGTGGTGATACATCGAAGCAATTGAGTTTGGATCATCCAGAACAACTACAATTACAAAGTTTACTACAGAAGAAGTTAACGCTATCTAAAGATGGAATATTACATAGAACTTCATCTCAGGGGCATTCGCCGATTGTCTTACCTATTGCTCTGATACTTGAAGTACTTCGGCTGGCGCATGATAATGCTTTCTCAGGACATCAGGGTGTCAAGAAGACATTGACTCGAATATTGGATCGATTTTGGTAGAGCACTGTAAACAGAGATGTAATGGATCCGGGAATTTTTAAAAGAGGGGGTTGACCTGGTGGCAGTTATTTATAGCATTAGTAATTTTCTCTTTTCTAATAAAATTATATAAAATTACTGAACCACGCCTATGGGAAAAGAGGGAGTTGCAATCCCTGAACTCCATCTGAATCTGGGCCTGGGATTACACCAAATCTTGTCATACATGTGGGGAAAATTAAAGATGCCACCACATCAAAGAGCGCGATCTCCATTGAAAGAACGCCCTATAGCAGAGAAACCGTTTGAGAGAGTCGAAATAGACACTAAAGGACCGTTACGTCGAACCGACAAGGGATCACAATTTATCTTAGGATGCATTTTCCAAATATGTGGAATTGTGCCCATTGCAATGACTGACAACAGAAGAAGTAAGTTGCAAGATTCAAGAATGGATTGGTAGATATGGACTGCCAGAAGTAGTTCATTCCGACAATGGAACATGTTTCACAAGGCGAGCTTTTGAGCAATTTTGTAGTCAACATGGAATACGACATACTAAGTCAACGGCATATCACCCCCAAGCAAATAGTGTGGTAGAACGTTCTAGTAGGACATTGGGTGAAATGCTAGCAAAGGTGATAGATTCTAACCATACAACATGGCAAAACCATCTGACACAAGTCCAACTGGCCTATAATACGTCGTATCATGAGTGGATTGGAGACATTCCGTATAGAGTTATTTTCAAAGAGATGCCTAGAACATTGTTACAAGCTGCAGCAGATTCTGCGTGCAGAATAACAGGACACAAGACGACATCACCAATGGCCTATGTAGAGAACAGTTTGACATCTGTTCCTAACATATACCAAAGGTAAAGAAAAACTACAGTCATAGGTCAAATGAAAGACAAAGACAGTACAACAAATCAAAGTTGCACTTCACCCCATACAGCGTTGGAGATCTAGTGTGGATTACACGTCCTAGTGGAGGAAAACAAGTATCTCGTTCTTTCTGTCCACGATGGATGGGACCTTATAAAGTTGTTAAAAAGGTATTCGACGTAGTAGACAAGGTTCGTCGACCATATGAGAGGAAGGATGTGACTCTCGATCATGATAGAATAAAGCCTTAAGCACAACGTAACTTGCGTTTTATAGATATTAGAACAGATGTGAACCAACAGAGGGATCTTCTGGACACTAAAACAAATGTAAACCAACAGAGAGAGATTCTCTCAGATATTTCCACGGACTCTGAGTATAATCCGGAAGAGTTACCTGATCCCGTTTGAATCAGATTCTCCGCAAGTACTTAGAAGATCTCAACGTCAAAGAGTTCGTCCACAATATTTGAATGACTAAATTGTAGACTTGGACCCTAACATTTTGTCTGAGGGAGAGTGATATGTAATGTAGTAATATAATAGTTTTACGTCTTAGTGCACGTTAGCATACCAGTGATTATATAAACACATCGCTTCATTATAATACATCAGTCTTTTTACCTGCAATCGCCGTGTGTACCACTCTAGACTAAGAAAAACGTAATTGCGTTGTCGAGTCATACGGAAACAGTCAACGCTAGCGCGAGAGGGTCTGGGACGACCGAGGCTTTGTACGTGAACACGGCTCTGGTGACTGGTTCTGGTGTGTATAATTTTTGTAGTGTTGGGAAGTGCTATATCTACTACGCGTAGCTGGCATGTCTATGTTACGTGTGTACGTACTGTATTCTGACGTACTGTATTGCAAATAACTAATTTCGGTGAGGGAAGCTTTAGTATTAAGTTAACTAAATAGTTAACATCTTACAACAAAAGAGAGGAATATATATCAATGACATTTTGGTGTAAATTTGGTGGAACGTGAGACTAAACTAAGGTTTGTGCCTGATGTAACTTAAATATGAACGTTTACGTTAATTAATTAATTGTATAGCATCGTTACAAATTAGCAACCTTTCATGCCATCTAATAAATAAATAAATAATTAAATAAATAAATAAATAGATAAATAGATAAATAAATAAATAGTTAAATAGATAAATAAATAAATAGATAATAAAATAACTAAATAAATAAAATAAATAAATAAATAGATAAAAACATGTCTTGTGGTTCTTGCTTACTACTCACTTCTAAGTCTAAGCTTATGAGCATTAGAGAGTATATATATATTACAGTTTGCACTGTGTTAGTGTTTGCTAGGTTCAGTGTGTACCAAATATCAATAAATAATGTTTAATTGTTTTCAGGACAATTCGGGCCACCCTGCATTTTAATGGCTGCTACTATGAAGGTCTCATGTGAATTACTGTTTACAGTTATAATGACTAGACAAAGACTGCACTGCTTGCAACAGGTAAGCAGCAGTATATGTTACATGTTCATCAATGTAGATGTCTGTTTTACATGATGCCATGGTGTTGGTTGATGTTAGTGGTGGTGCATAATGTGGTGGTGGTGGTAATTGTATCTGGTTGTGTTAGTGTTGTTTGTGTATGGTAGTTGTAGTAATTATCACCCACTTTAGAAGATCTAGTATCACGTGACAATATTTTAGGTAATTGTTAATTAATTATATTTTTATTTTATACGTTTGTTCTTTTGGGTGAAATGGTTTAGAAGCAACAAAACTGGCATCACTGGGATTGTCTTCGAAAATGTTATTCTACAAGGACAGACAATATTGTCTACCAGTTGAAATCATGCTCTTACAAGAAGTGATAAACCACATTCTTGTTTTAGGACTAATCAAGTGGGGGAAGAGAAATAGATTTGAGGACGTAAAGAAATGAAAAGAATGCAATAAGGTTTGAGCTTTTTAATTTGGCAATACGAATTTTTCTGTTAAGGCAAGTTTTACTGTACTGTACAGCTTTGAAACAATTTCATTCTTGTGCAGCTTGAATTAATTAGTAAATAATGATAAGTTAATAGGCAGTGAGAAACCTAGAATTGTAAGTACCTCAAATTCAAAGCAATTGAATGGTTGTTACATGAAGGTACAGCTCGATCATACTGTAGCTTTAGGCTTTAGAACTGTCTAGACATGCAGGTTGTCACACTCAAACAACTTTTTATGTAAATAGCACTGCACCATCTGGTAACTGAGACAGCAATAGTTTAGATAAAATGCATTTGTAGCAACATTTTTTACTTGACTACATTCAGTCAATACAACAACAGCATATATAATAAGAGTTATCACATGAAGTTGATCAAGAAGCAGCTAAGGAACATACAAATGCGTCATTTGGCTTTAGATTGTAGCTTTAGTTTTGCAAGCAGTTTTTGTTTCACACCATTGTCAAACTTTGCGTTATCTAATATGGCTCCTTTGAAATCGACTCCTCCTGTAATGAGACTTTCACAACGTTGAAAGTCAACTCCTGATAGATCAGCATCAGAAAAGTCAACTGTGTAACGAGAGTGAATGCAACACCCAGAAAAGTTAGCTTGTTGCAAACATGATTTTTGAAGGAAATTCTAGTACAACTAAAGTATGTGTTTGAAAAGTTCAAATTAGACAAATCATGCTCATCATGTGACATTGACTGATAGACTTGTCTTGCTGTTTGTATTTGGGTTCCATTGTCAGATGTGAAGATAGCTCGGTAGTTTGAAAAACCCGTATTCAACTGCTCTTGAGTAACACGTGGCAACATCATTACCTTAATTTTGGTTTCAAGTTTATTCAGTTGGCAGTACTAAGCCTCTTAAGAAGCTCAATTTGTTCTCTTTTGTTTGTGGAAGAGTCTCCTCAAGATTGGTATCATATCTCATGTATTGATCAAGTAATTGATAATATGCCTGTAATGTGTACCATATCTCTATCAATAAAGTAAGCTCTATCTTCATCAGTCGCAAGTTAATGACATCCACTAAATATAGCTGCTAGCATAGAGTCTGATTGACTCCTCAGTGTTGTGAGAGATATGGTACTTGTAGCCTCCCACATTCAATTTGACTTGGCCACACTGAAATTTGTAAACGTTCTCCATAGATTTCTTTTCATCTTCTAGACGTTGTTGCAATTCTTTTATGTCGTCTTCTACCCTTCTTCTTTTTCGTCGATGTCTTGATGTTGACGCTGTTCAAATTCCTCACGTAGCTTTGCTTCGATCTGCAGTGCTCTTTTGTTGATCTCGTCTGCAGATTCCTGAAACTTTGTTTTCCTTGTTTCCACCTTTTCAACTCAGTTTGCCTTCACGTGGCGCAGTCAACCTCAGCTGAGCTGCAGAAGGGCCCTCTTCATAAACAATTAATTGTAAAGCAAATTTGAAATTGCGATACTACTTTCTGCGTGTAGATTCATCTTACTTGCAAACTCTTGTGCTGTTTCTGTCACCAATTCAGTGTCCAGATTTTGAGCTGAAGACGCGTTTTGTTCGTGTTGTTCCTGCGATGTCTCTCTTCACAAATAATACGTTAGAGTTATTAGGAAGGCTAGAGTCAGGGTTAGAGTAATAAAGTTCGAAAGAGGAGTGGTCTGGCTACGTGAGACTAATAATCTGGCACTTCGAATTACTGTTGTATTTAGGCAAGTTCAACTGTACTGTAGCTTTGAAACAATTTCCTACTTGTGCAGTTTGAATTAATGACAGATTATTAAGCTGTGAGAAACATAGAGTTCAAATTCAAGCAATTTATGAAATATATATAAAAGTTTGATACAAATAATGGTTGTTTCATGGAGATATAACTTATAGTTCTAAGCAGTTTATACTGTCTGGACATGCTGTTGACTGCTACGAAGTCAGACGACTTTCTGTAGTGTTTGTTAACTGTGACAGCAATGGTTTAGTTAAAACTGCATTTGTAGCAACATTCTTGCTTTGCTCCATTAGTCAATACAACAACAACATACAATAAGGGTTATCAATAAGTTTTGCATTCCATCTTGCACATGAAGCTGTGCTGCTATGAAACACACAAATTTATCACTTGTTATCAGACTGTAGTTTTGCAAGCAGTTGTCGCTTTACACTATGGTCAAACTTTGCTTCATCTAGTATGGCTCCTTTGAAATTGGCGCCTCCTGAAGTGAGACCTCCACAGCGTCGAAAGTCGGCTCCTGATAGATCAGCATCAGAAAAGTCGACTGGATAAGCAGGGTAGAAACAGCACTCAGAGAAGTTGGCTTCTCGTAAACAGGATCTTCGGAAGGAAATTCCAGCACAAAGAAAACTTGTTTTTGAGAAAACCAATCCAGACAAATCACGTTCATCTTGTGACAATGGGTTACTCACTTCTTTGATTGTTTCCATTAAGATGGTATTTTCATCTCTGAAGCTACGATAATTTTGCGTAAAGCACAAATTCAACTGCTCTTGAGTAAAACGTGGCACCATTATCTCCTTGATGATGGTTTCAAGTTTATTCAGTTGGCAGTATTGAGCTTCTTTAAGAAGCTCAATTTGCTCTCTTTTTGTTTGTGGAAGAGTCTCTTCAACATGGGTATCATCCCTCAAGTAATTGAGAATATGCCTGTAATGTGTACCATCTCTATCAATAAAGTAAGCTCCATCTTCATCAGTCGAGAGTTGATGACGTCCACTGAACATAGCTGCTAGCATAGAGTCTGGTTGACTCCTCAGTGTTGTGAGAGATGTGGTGTACTTGTGGCCTCCCACATTCAATTTGACTAAACTAGACTGGAATTTTTGAATATGCTCCATAGATTTCTTTTCATCTTCCCATTGCTGTCGTCCTGTTTGCATGTCAGTCTCTACCTTCAGTTTCTTTTCCTCTATCTCTTTATGTTGACGTTCCGTTTCTTCACGTAGCTTTGCTTCTGCAGCCATTACTGCTTTTGCTCTTTGGTTGATCTCGTCTGCAAACTCCTGAAACTTTGTTTTACTTGTTTGTGTCAACGTGTCCAGCTCTTCAACTACATTTGCTTCCCACGTGCAGTCAACTTCAGAAGGGCCCCCTTCATCAACAATTGTAAAGCACATTTGAAGTTTCGGTATTAAAGTATAAAAATTACTTTCTAAAGTCGTCATCTGCTGCACAAACGTAGAGTTCGCACTGCGCCTTGCTACAGCAGCAATATCCGGGTAGCTGTCTGGTTACCGAGTCGGCAATGGTAAAAAATTGTGTTTGTAGCAGTGTACATGTAGCAGTGTACATGTAAAGACTCCAGTGCATGCTTGCAACAGGTAAGTAAGCAGTGGAGTAAGTAAGTAAGCAGTTCATGTTACATGGTCATCAATGACAGTCATTTCTAGCCTCGTTCCCCAGGCGTTCGCCTCGCTCCTCCGTTGCAGCGCTCTCGCGTCACATGACTAGCTAATTTTAGCACTCACTTTAGAAGATCCAGTATCACGTGTGTGGTTAGTTGCTAATAAAACTATATATTTATTTAATTCTTAATTTTTATTTTTTTTATTTGATATCGATAGGTTTAACTACAACAATACTGGCAACACAGTGCTACAACAACCGTGAATAAAAGAAACTATGTCAAGTAGAAATGTCTGTTAAAGAAAAATACTTAGTGAGTGAGCTCGAGACGAGCCTCACTCTGGACAATGTCCACCATGTCTAATTTGTGTGGACAATGTAGTTTTGATTTTGTCCCTCGAACACACAGAATTGCCGATCACAATAGAGCAAACCTTAGTCTGCATCTGATCATAGACATTATTTGTGCATAAGAGATATTTTGATTGTTTGAAATGATGTTAGCTATATGCTTGAAAAATGTGATAGCTTTTTTGCCCATCCCTCCAGTTGAAGAAAATACTAATTTAAAATCTTATTCTACAGGACAGCTAATATGGTCTAGCTTGAGCATTTTATTTTGGCACTTTGAATTTTTCTGTTGAGGCAAGTTTCACGGTAGCTTCGAAACATTTTCATGCTTGTGCAGCTTGAATTAATAATGATGAGTTAGTAGGCAGTGAGAAACCTAGAATTATAAGTACCTCAAATTCAAAGCAATACTTAAAACCCAAAGTATTGAATGATTGTTACATGCATGAAAGTGCAGCTCATACTGTAGTTTTAAGCTATAGACTGTCTAGACATGCAGGCTGTCACACTCAAACAGCTTTTCATGTAAATAACACTGGACCATCTGGTAACTGAGACATAGATAAAACTGCATTTGTAGCAAATTTTTTCTTGACTACACCAGTCGATACAACCACAGCATATAATAAGAGTTATCACATGAAGTTGATCAAGAAGCAGCTAAGGAACATACAAATGCGTCATTTTTCTTTTGACTGTAGTTTTAGATTTGCAAGCAGTTTTTTTTTCACACCATCGTCAAACTTTGCGTTATTCAGTACGGCTCCTTTGAAATTGACTCCTCCTGTGGTGAGACCTTCACAATTTTGAAAATTGGCTTCTGATAGATCAGCATCCGAAAAATCAACAGGACAATCAGCTTGAAACCAGCACCCAGAGAAGTTAGCTTGTTGCAAACATGATCTTTTGAAGGAAATTCCAGCACAAAAAAGTGTGTCTTTGAAAAGTTTAATCCCGACAAATCATGCTCATCAAGTGACATTGTCGTACTGGTCTGTCTTACCGTTTGATTTCGGTATCTATCATAATTACTGGCAGTTGAAAAATAGTTATACTGGTACTGGTGATTGTACATATTCCCATGGTTGTTGATAAAATACATATTCAACTGCTCTTGAGTAACACGTGGCAACATCATCTTCCAAATTCTGGTTTCAAGTTTGTTCAGTTGACAGTATTGAGCCTCTTTAAATAGCTCAGTCTGCTCTCTTTTTGTTTGTGGAAGAGTCACTTCAAGATTGGTATCATCTCTTAAGTAATTGAGAATATGCCTGTAATGTGTACCATCTCTATCAATAAAGTAAGCTCCATCTTCATCAGTCGCGAGTTGATGACGTCCACTAAACATAACTGCTAGCATAGAGTCTGGTTGACTTCTCAGTGTTGTGAGAGATGTGGAGAACTTGTGACCTCCCACATTCAATTTGACTTGGCTACACTGAAATTTGTAAACGTTCTTCATAGATTTCTTTTCATCTTTTAGACGTTGTTGCATTTGTTTTATGTCGTCTTCTACCTTTCTTCTTTTTTTACCTAGCTTTGCTTCTGCAGCCACTACTGCTTTTGCTCTTTGTTTGATCTCGTCTGCAAACTTCTGAAACTTTCTTTTACTTGTTCGTGTCAACGTGTCCAGCTCTTCAACTAAATCTGCCTTCCACGTGCACGTGCAGTCATCCTGATCATAAGGGCCCTCTTCATCAACAACTGTAGAGCATATTTGAAATTGCGGTGCTAAAGTATAAATTACTCTCTGCTTTTTGTTTGATCTTACTTGCAAAGTATTGTGCCGTTTGTGCCAATTCAGTGGCGAATTCGTCCAGATTTTGAGCTGAAGTCGGTTTGCTCGTCTCGTATTCGTAGTTCTTGCGATGCCTCTCTTCACAAACAAACGTTTGACAATACACAAATTTGCTCATTGTCGGCAACAAAGGTCAATTACTTCTTGAGTTCATCTTCTAAAGAGACACGTATAGACCCAGCATGCAGAACCTAACGAGGTGAATAAGAAGATCCGGGAGACTCAAAATTTAGGACTGTTACACTCATTGGTCACTAAGCAAAATTTTGAGCACGTGAACGTTCCATTCCCACACCTCTTCAAAAGAGCTGCGTAAATTTGCACGCAAAAACAATATTAGTATCCCTTAGCTAGACATCATAGTACCTAGCACATGCTTAGTCCGCTAGTTGAGCCGTCGCCTACATCACTTTCGCTCTCTACGACTAGACCAAGTCGACGGTGTTTATTAGTAGACCGGCCTCAAGACGACAAACTCTTTTCACAGTGCGAATTTAGCTAAGTGTAAGCTTACGCTCATTGTTCGACCTAGACGGGCACAGCTCAGTGACTCACGCGACTCACGTGACTCACGTGACATAACTTGGCATTACTTGCATACCCCTATATTTCTAAGCGTGACAGACTTTGTCGGATACATACACACGTAGTAGGTGGAACGCGTTCTTAGTCCAGTCACGTGACTTTTACAATGTTTCCCATACCTAAAAGGCTCGTGGCTGTCAATTAAGAAATTTAGAATAGTATTTTATGCTTGCAGTGTCCGCCTAACTAAAAAAGTACACAATATTTTAGGGTTTGACTAGATCTGAGACCAAATGTCGTGTTAGGCATTTTGCCTTTAGATATTCTAGCAATGCCAATGCAGACAACAAACGCTGCACTAAAAAATTTACTGCTACACGTAGTCTTGTCAAAAAATTGTAATCAGAGGTTGCACAGCATTGCATTAGCTAGCCGTTAGCACTACAATTATCAAATTGTTCTATTGCACAACTGGCAGTCAGTTAATTTGGCAACACGAATTTTTCTGTCAAGGTAAGTTTTACTGTACTGTACAGCTTTGAAACAATTTCATACTAGTGCAGCTTGAATTAATAAGTAATAATAAGTTAATAGGCTGTGAGAAATCTAGAATTGTAAGTACCTCAAATTCAAAGCAATTGAATGGTTGTTACATGGAGGTGCAGCTCATACTGTAGTTTTAGGCTTTATACTGTCTAGACATGCAGGTTGTCACACTCCAACAACTTTTCATGTAAATAACACTGGATCAGCTGGTAACTGAGACAGCAATGGTTTAGGCGAAACTGCATTTGTAGCAACAGTTTTGCTTGGCTACACTAGTCATACAACAACAGCATATATAATAACAGTTATCGCATGAAGTTGATCAAGGAACTGCTAAGGAAGATACAAATGCATCATGCATCCAGTGGCGGATCTAGGATAGAGGTTGTGGGGGTTTCAACCCCCCTTTTGTTAGCTTTTGGGGTTCGGCTCGCACTGGGCAGTCTGGGATCCCGAAGCTATTCTTTGCAATGGGAGGCTAAGACCAACTTTCTTTCTCAATATTTGAATAATAAATCATATCTTTTATTGGGTGTGTTTAGAACTAATGGTAGTTATTTTAAATTTGCTCCTACGTACAGAAGAGAGTGTAGTTGGTATCATCAGTCTGTGACTGCAGGTTCACGTGACCAGCTTACTACTCACGCGCAGTTTTCTCCATCCTGTATCTACAGAATCCGTGACTCCGGCATTGCATCTTGTCATGATACCTGCTTTGTTCAAAAGGTGAGTAGGAGTCGTTACACTCGCGGATGGTTTTCTCGTAGAACTAGTGATCTAAACAGTGACAGACTCAGCAGACCGCTAGTACTTACTAGGGGCGTAGGACTGAAAGCATCAAACATTGTTACAACTGAGGGGGCACTGCCACACAGTATACTTTCTGTTTACTTATTAGCTACACTTGGCCAAAATCAAACTTCGAAATCAAAATTAAGATCAAATAGTGCAGTAGCACGTGTCCCTCCGGCGCCTCTGCAAGTTTCTATGCCTATGCTTATAGGTAAGCTACGCATTGATCTGTCTTAACGTGTGTTCCAACAAAGCCTGCGTATGTACCTGGTCAGAGTAAGACTCAGTCACAGTGAGTCTGACTTAGTGGTTATAAGCTGTGGTACACTGTAATGCTGTCGTGCAGTTCACTCTCTGAAGAGCGCGCCAACAATTTAAGAATTTGCATGACAATATCTTGTAATATCGTGTGTTAATCAATAATGGTCCAGCTGTGTTTAACTGGTAGAGTTTTCGAGAGGCAAGACAAGGACAGTTTGCCTGCAAAATTGCAATGTTTGAATCAGGAGAATGCAGACAAGGACCATCCGTCAGAGTCAAGCCTTTCTGTATTGCATCTACGCCGCAAGAAGGTTTTCAGCGGGTGTGGCAAGCAATGTAGATGTCGCTGCTCCTTCTAGTGATACGGAGGGAATCTGATTGATCAAGGATTCCTTGTAAAGGCCTCAAGTGGTTCTATGTTCCACTTGAGAAAGCTAGCTGAAGAATTGCCTGACAGCAAGAAGATGCAGTTTCTTCACTCACATTGGAAACCTTCTCCTTCTTTCTGCCTTCGCTCTCATCAAGTGACAAAGAATAAGAATAGCTGGACCGTCTGTTTTCAGCACTCATGGCTGGAGAAGTTCCCCTGGCTGGTGTACAGCAAACTCCTTGATGGAGGAATCTGTAAGTTCTGCATACTCTTTCCTGAGCAGCCAGGTAGAGGAGGCGCTAGGGATGCAAAGGCTGGCGTTTTAGCCCTATCGCCTTACCCTAGACCGTGTCCAAAAGCTCTTGGAAAGAACGGTGTCTTTGTTGGCCATGCAGAGAGTGACTGACATGCATCATGGTGCAGCTCTACGAGCAGACCTTTTCAGGTGAAATTTTGAAATCCCTCAGCCAGAGTAGATTCTTGAATAATGTTGTAGAAAGTTGATAAACAAGGGGAAAACAAAACAGTTCTCAGGGAGATTGTTAGTGCTGTTGATTTTTTTAGCTAAGCAAGGCCTTAGTAATCTATTTGAGGCCATTGTAACGACAAGTTGATTTTTCTAATAAAGATGTCAACCGAGGTAACTTTATAGCCACACTACGTTTTCTGTCCAAAAAGCCACCGTCCTTTATAGACATCTTCTTTATTGCCAGAAAAATGCTCGGTATACCAGCAAGACTATTTAGAATAAAATCTTGAATATCTACGATTTTAAAATCAGGAATCGCCTGACAAAACCAGTCAGAGGAAATAATTTACCGTTCACTATTAAAGCTGATGAAGTGAACGATCCTCATGCCAACCAGGAAATTCTTGGAGTCTATTTTGAGATTTGTTGACTTGTCCACTCCAGAAGATCTTCATATACAGGAATGCTTTGTCAGTTTTTTGTGCTTACCCAATATCCGTGGACAGGCCTATGATGGAACGTCCGTGATGTCATCCGGAATTAGTGGTGTACAAGCCAAGATCAAAGAGAAGTCCCCATTGGCCCTGTATACGCACTGCTATTGCCATTGCCTTAGTTTGTCTATAGATGCCTCTTGTAAAGTGCAAGAGGTAAGAAACGTCATTGGGGTCATTAATGAATGTTTCCTTTTCTTGGAACACAGTCCGAAGAGGCAGCGCATGTTTGAGCTAACAGTATGTACCTGCCGGAATCAACTCACACTAAACTTTAGGGACTCTGTAAGACGCGTTGGACAAAGCGTCATACGTGCTTCGACGTCTTTTTAGAAATGTATGAAGCCCTTGTCACCTTCTTAGACACTATTTCATCCCCTCGAGATTATCCAGACTTAGAATCAGAATTTACTGATGGAAGTTAGAATTGGGATAGAGACACTAAAGTTAAAGCACAAGGTTCATTTCGAACGGTTGCAGTATTTACAATAACTAAGACGATTCTTGATGAAGTGAGAGATCTGGCAGCGAAACTACAGACTCGTGACCAGGATATCTTTGTTGAGTACGAAATGTTTCACTCAGTAACTGAAAGAATTGTGGTAACAAGGCAAGATATAGACAACCGCTTTGACTTGTCGTATCAAGACATTCTGCCAATCACAGACAGTATTGGACCCGTTGAATCTGTTCCAAGATAAACGAACTTACAGCGAAACCGAAGCAATACACCTAGTCAAAGCCCGACTGAGCACTATAAATGATCTGTTGCGATACCCCTCCTAGACTCCCTGCTTCTGCAGCTGCGCGAACGATTTATTGGTGGTCAAGATAATATTCAAGCATTGCTGTGTCTAGTGCCTACCCTTCTAGTTCGTTTTGATGTTGACCCAATGGAAAGAGTAGATAGAATGTTGCACTGGCAACCGATCTTCCATTCTCGAAGTCTCTAAGAAGTGAAGTGAGAAGGTGACAGTCAGTATGGCAAGGCACATACTAGGAAATGCAAGAAAGAAGGAAAAGAGAGCAAGAGTCCAGAAGGTCATACCCAACAACCTTCTCCTGGCTTTGGCAGCCTGTAACTCTCAGATGTATCCAAATGTTCATGGTCTGCTATTGATAGCATGTACACTGCCTATTACAAGTGCAGAAGCGGAGAGATCATTGTCTCTACTGAGAAGACTGAAGACTTATGCAAGAGCTACCATGGCAGAAGAGCGTCTTGCCGACCTTAGCAGTTATCGCCATACATTACAAAGAGCGGGTACCAGTAGACGAAGTTTGTCATATTTTGTTCAAAATCATTCACGGAGATTGTTCTTTCCGTCTTTGTTTGAAAGAGATATAACTGCACCATAATTTACTTAACGTTTATGTAGCAGTAGTGTAGGCAGGATGCTGCAGTTAGATTCTGTTAAACAGTTTTGATGATTTAGAGTGTTTATAGTTTATTGCATGCATGACACGACACATGCATGCTAAAGATATGTTGCCATAGTTGTTGCCATTTACTTTAGCTAAGCTCTATGTAAGCTATTATTTGCACCTCTGACAATATGAGCGTAATGACTGAAGTAGGCGTGGTCTATCCAAACCTGCAACCCCCTCTTTTGAAAAATCCTGGATCCCCGCCTGGCATCATTTGTCTTTAGACTGTAGTCTAAGTTTTGCAAGCACTGTTTGTTTCGCACCATCGTCAAACCTTGCATTATCCAGCAGTGGCGTAGGAAGATGTTTTCGAGCAGGGGGGCTGAGCCAAGTACACTTCAGGGTAAGGACACGTATATAGTACCGCCAATAGGCAAAGTTCTCGTTGAAACTAAGAATTCAACATTACATCTGGTGGATCCAGAGGCTGGCCCTCTTTACCTGTATCATTCGCCATACCTAACAGACATAGCAACACTAATAGAAGACACTTGTTTACTTAAATGACTGTTAGCGTCTGCAGCAACTCCATTCACTAAATGAGAACTATATCTACGATGCTCTAAATCAATCTGCATACGTCAGCATGACACAACTTCAAAAGCTCTAAAATTTCCCAAAATAGTTAGATCGACGACTGTTTGCGTATACGAAGTTCTTGGCCACAGATGAAAGATCAAGGGCGTTTGTTCTTGCTTTATGAACATACAACAAGAACAAGTTGTTTAGACGCTGCTGTGACATTGTGCTCCTCTGAAACGTTTTTATGCGGCGCAGAGAAGAGAACGCCCTCTCAGCAGTGGCGCTAGTAACAGGGAATGTCAATTATGATCGAACCAGTTTGTCTACCTGATTGAGCATGTTCTTGTACATTTGACTCTGGTTGAGCGTGTCAACAATGGTCCGGACATGCGTTACCTTCTTCACACGGATAGCAGAACCAGCAAATGCATTCGTGATCGCATCTGGTAACATCTTTAGTTGGATCTTTAGACACGCTAGGTTTAGAGTCCCCTGAAAATATTTGGCAGCTGCCTCTGAGATTTCTGGTATATCTTTGCCGTTGGCTGCATCAATTAGCAGAGACTCCACCTCACGATCAATAGCAAGATTAGATTGATCAAAATGTCTCACTATTTCGCCAATCGCATAGTCCAGTACTTCAAAATGGGCGTGGTGATACCTGTGTTCAGGAGATGCATAACGATGCGTCTCGCCCCCTTCATTATATCTCTTGGGTACCTTCCGGCAGCGGGGTAGAACAGGTTCGTCAGTCAGGCCTCCTGATGAATCCAGAACATCCTTATAGAAATCTGTAAAGGCAGTGTAACTCCGCAAGGACACGTAATGTGGTCTCAATAAGTCAGCTCCCCTGGTTCCCTCGGAAACAGTTGTGTCTTTAGCCTGAAGGTTTATGGAAAACTGTTCAGCTGCAGAGAAGACCCTGTAAGCAAGCTTCAAGCTAAAGAAAGTCTCAAATGATTCCATCTTTGCCAGCAATCCACTTCCTTTAGCAACATACTCATCATGACCTTGTTGAACAATCTCGAGTGTTATCATGAGCATCTTATAATTCTTCAGGATACTTGCAATGGCAGAATGGCGAACAGTCCATCGTGTAGGGCAAAGTGGTCTCAGTAATGGAGACAGACCCGACTCACCTTCTGACACCGAAATGTCCTTGCGCACGCTCTCAAAAAGATTAAGTCTCTTAGGTAAAAACCTGATAAGCCGCACTAGCTGGAAAATAAAGTCCATGCAATTGCGTAGCAGTTCGCACTTTTGAGTGACATCTTTTATGCACAAATTCAGGCTGTGGGCAAAGCAGTGGACATGCAGACAGTGACCGTCTGCCTCTTTTTTCAGAAGAGCCTGTACAACATTCCGGACACCACTCATGTTGGCAGCTCCATCGTACGATGGACCTATGCAGTTAGAAAGTGGCAAGGAACACCGTATCATCATATCTTTAATGGTGCTAAATAATGTCACAGATTTGATGTCTGGAAGCTGGATTAAGCCTATAGCATCTTTATGGATAGTGTAGCTGGAATCAACCCAACGAATGGCGATGCACATTTGCTCATTGTGCGAGACGTCGGTAGCCTCATCAACAATCAGGGCAAAAAAGTTTGCTTCACTGATCTCTTGCAGCAGCTGTCGCAGAAGCTTCTGTCCACATAGCGAAATAATCTCAATGATAATTTCAGGAGAGAGATAGTCTCGCTTCTTTAGCCATGATCCCACATGAGCATCATCTTAGCTTGCAACAGCAGCGGCTGCAGCAGGTTTCCGTCAAACGTGATGCTGTCTTCATGGTGACTACGTAACGGTAACGGAACTGGCATGTCTAATTTACGTGTATACGTACTGTATTGTAACGTACTGTATTGTAAATAACTAGTTTAGCTAATTAGGTGAGGCAAGCTTTAGTACTAATTATATAACATCTTACAACAATATTGACATCTTACAACAAAAGAGAGAAATATATATCAATGACATTTTAGTGTAAATTTGGTGGAACCTGAAACTAGACCAAGGTTTATGTCTGATTGAACTCAAATATGAACGCTCACGTTAATAATTTTATAGCATGGTTACAAATTAGCAATCTTTTATGCCATGTAAATAAATAAATAAAATAATAAATAAATAAACAAATGCATAAATATATAAATAATTAAATAAATAATTAATTAAATAGATAAATAAATAAATAAATAAAAACATTTCTAGTGGTCCTTGCTTACTACTCACTTCTAAGTCTAAGCTTATGAGCATTAGCGAGTACATATTACAGTCTGCACTGTGTTAGTGTTTGCTAGGTTCAGTGCACTAAATATCAATAAATGATGTTTAATTGTTTTCAGGACAATTTGGGCCACCCTGCATTTTAATGGCTGCTACTATGAAGGTCTCATGTGAATTACTGTTTACAGTTATAATGACAAAACAAAGATTGCACTGCTTGCAACAGGTAAGCAGCAGTACATGTGACATGTTCATCAATGTAGATGTTTGTTCTACATGATGGTGTTAGTTGATGTTAGTGGTGGTGATGTAGTGGTGGCAATTGTATCTTTTTGTGTTAGTGTTGTTTGTGGTAGTAATCATCACTCACTTTACAAGATCCAGTATCACGTGACAATATTTAAGGTAATTTTTAATTAATTATATTTTTATTTATACGTTTGTTCTTTTGGGTGAAATGGTTTAAAAGCAACAAAACTGGTATCTCTGAGATTGACTTTGAAAATGTTATTCTACAAGGACAGAAAATATGGTTGAAACAGTTGAAATCATGCTCTTACAAGAAGTGATAAACCACATATTTGTTTTGGGACGAATCAAGTTGGGGGAGAGAAATAGATTTGAGGATGTAAAGAAATAAAAGAATGTAATAGGGTTTGAGCTTTTTGATTTGACAATACCAATTTTTCTGTCAAGGCAAGTTTCACTGTACTGTAGCTTTGAAACAATTTCATGGTTGTGCAATTGAATTAATAAATAATGATAAGTTAATAGGCAGTGAGAAATCTACAATTGTAAGTACCGCAAAGTCAAAGCAATTGAATGGTTGTTACATGAAGGTGCAGCTCATACTGTAGCTTTAGGCTATAACTGTCTAGACATGCAGGTTGTCACACTCAAACAGCTTTTCATGTAAATAACACTGCACCATCTGGTACCTGAGACAGCAATGGTTTAGATAAAAGTGCACTTGTAGCAACAACATTTTTACTTGGCTACACCAGTCAATAACAACAGAATATACAATAAGAGTTGTCACATTAAGTTGATCAAGAAGCTGCTAAGGAACATACAAATGCATCATTTGTCTTTAGATTGTAGTTTTAGTTTTGCAAGCAGTTTTTGTTCCACACCATCATCAAACTTTGCATTATCCAGTATGGCTCCTTTGAAATTGACTCCTCCTGTGGTGAGACCTCCGCAACGTCGAAAGTCAGCTCCTGATAGATCAGCATCCAAAAAGTCAACTGTGTAACGAGACTGAAATAAACACTCAGAGAAGTTAGCTTGTTGCAAACATGATTTTTTGAAGGAAATTCCAGTACAACTAAAGAACGAGTTTGAAAAGTTCAAATCAGACAAATTATGCTCGTCATGTGACATTGACTGATAGACTTGTCTTGCTGTTTGTCTTTGGATTCCACTGTCAGATGTGAAGAAAGCCTTGCTGTTTGAAAAACAGGTATTCAACTGCTCTTGAGTAACACGTGGCAACATCATTATCTTAATTTTGGTTTCAAGTTTATTCAGTTGGCAGTACTGAGCCTCTTTAAGAAGCTCAATTTGCTCTCTCTTTTTTTGTGGAAGAGTCTCCTCAAGATTGGTATCATCTCTCAAGTAATTGAGAATATGCCTGTAATGTGTACCATCTCTATCAATAAAGTAAGCTCCATCTTCATCAGTCGAGAGTTGATGACGTCCACTGAACATAGCTGCTAGCATAGAGTCTGGTTGACTCCTCAGTGTTGTGAGAGATGTCGTGAACTTGTGGCCTCCCACATTCAATTTGACTAAACTAGACTGGAATTTTTGAATGTGCTCCATAGATTTCTTTTCATCTTCCCATTGTTGTCGTTCTATTTGCAAGTCAGCCCCTACCTTCTGTTTCTTTTCCTCTATCTCTCTAAGTTGACGTTCCTTTTCATCATGTAGCTTATTTGCTTCTGCAGCCACTAGTGCCTTTGCTCTTTGGTTGATCTCGTCTGCAAACTCCTGAAACTTTGTTTTACTTGTTTGTGTCAACGTGTCCAGCTCTTCAACTAAATTTGCTTCCCATGTGCAGTCAACCTCAGAAGGGCCCCCTTCATCAACAATTGTAAAGCACATTTGAAATTGCGTAGTAAAGTATAAAAATTACTTTCTAAAGTCGTCATCTGCTGCACAATATTCGAGGATTGGAGACACAGAGAGAGAGAGACTGTCGTACGAGCAGCATGCAATATCCGGGTAATTAAACTACAAACACAGCACGCAGTAGTGTCTGGTTACCGAGTCGGCAATGGTAAAAACTTGCGTTTCAACATCATTAAAGACTCTACTGCATGCTTGCAACAGGTAAGTAAGCAGCAGTTCATGGTACATGGTCCAATGACTGTCATTTCTCAGGTCCGGATTCGACGGAAGCAACTTGAAAGTGGAGCGGCCTAGCGCGGGTTAAAGGGTGTGGCTTAGCGCACGCTAGGGGTGGGTTGGCTGGGCGTGTACGCTCGATCGCAACAAAGTGCATGACACATCCGTGAGTAGTGAGCATGCGCACAGTGTGCAGTCACAGAGGTTGGGGAATATAGTCCAGGTAACGAAAGAGAAGTCTTAGTTAGGAGACTTCAAAACAGTCACCAAATTAGTAGAGCCGCAATCCGGTAGATGACCAAATATATTATTTTTTTAACCTGTAGATAAATTCATAATCAGATCACATGCAACCTTTGCAAGGATTTCCCACAAGTTTTTCTGTTGTTGCCTTTACTTTGATGCTTTGCACTGGTGCAGGTAGTTCCCTTGTTTTGCCTTTGTAGACAACCAGGACTGCAATCCACTGATACATGCGTCTGGGGCGAGGCTAGAGAAACAAAGAACGGTTTCACACTAGTGGTAAGTTCGGTTAAGTTAGGTTAGCTAACTTACTCAAGTCAACTAAGGTTGCGGCTACCAACGTGGTTTCACACTGTCTCGGAATGGTCATTCGCACTACTGCATTACTATGCATCACTAAACACTTCTTATAACACCATTTAGATAACTGGATAATGGCGGGAAGCTACCGAACTGGCGATACTTTTCGGTACTATCAAGCCTTGGGTCAACTCAACGTTGATAGCCAGGAGCCTCTACAAACTGCAGAGACCACTGATCATTATTCTCTCGGCTGAAACCCGCGCCTGGAGCCAGTCAAGAAACCAGTCAAGAGCAGGTAGGAAGCCATTGAAGAGCAAACTAACCATCAAATTAATCAAGCTGTAGAAAATTCTGGAAGACAAGGTAGAAAGAGAGTCTCGTCAATTTTCTTATGAAGTAACGACGTGCTTCGATCATCAACCTGTGGTCACACTCGCGGATACAGAACCTCCTGACAAAGCCTGGTACCAAGAGCAAAATATAGCAGGAAATATCACAAGAACTAACCAAACGTAAGTTCATCAGAACACCAGAGCAGTGCAAAGAACAAATAAATAATCTAAAAAAAGATTACAGACTGGTCAAGGATCGATCGAAAAGAGCATGAAAGTAAGCGAAATCTCATGAGATTCTCGCTCATCTCATGAGATTTGGGCATTTTTCATGAGCGGAATCTCATGAGACGCCTATCTCATGAGATTCAATGGGTGTGTTCATGCGCCTCATACGCCAATTGCTCATCTCATGAGATTTGGGCATTTCTCATAAGCGGAGTCTCATGGGACGTATATCTCATGAGATGCAATGAGACAATTGCTCATCTCATGAGATTTGTGTATTTCTCACGAGCAGTGGCTCATGAGACGTATGAGATGTAATGGGTGTGTTCATGCTGCTCGCTATGAGCCGCGCGAGTTCTCATGAGCAGATCGAACGAGTTAGGCGCATGCATGAAGATTTGTTCTAGCTAGACAAAGCTACTATTGGTGCATGCCTACTAGCGATGTCGCATGACGACACGCGATCGCAAATCAAATAGAAATCATTTTGAGTGCGATCATGCACAGCGTGTACCCTTCGAATTCGATGATATGATCGCTCTAGATAGATCGTACGTACAGTAGACGTAGCCTACCTCGTCACAATCGGTGAGTTGAGTGTTACTTGCACGTGAGAATGCCTTCACGATGTACAGTCGACCAGTACGACCAGAGTAACTTACAATAGAGATGTACGGAGCCTCCAAGGGCGGATACGGCGGAAGTGGATGGAAGAGCTCTCGTCCACCCAACTGCCCCGTACACGTAAGTGCCTGGCATAGGCATACGACGTCTGTTACGTATCTGACCGCACAACTCAAAGATGAGGGAATGTTTACATAACGTCAAACTAAGATATAAATACATAGGTAAGTATAATTAAATTTGACCCACCACATGCAATCAGGAGCTTATACACTCCGTCTGACTCACCTACACGCAAACACACACTGGACACACACACACACTGCACACACACACACACACACACACACACACACACACACACACACACACACACACACACACACTGCGCACACACACACACACACACACACACACACACACACACACACACACACACCACACAGACAGACAGACAGACAGACAGACAGACAGACAGACAGACAGACAGACAGACAGGCAGGCACAGACAGACAGACAGACAGACAGACAGACAGACAGACAGACAGACAGACAGACAGACAGACAGACAGACAGACAGACAGATAGACAGACAGACAGACAGACAGACAGACAGACAGACAAGATTCTGGGAGTTCCCTTTGGGAACCTCTCATTTATTCAAAGTGTGTGTGCAGACTTTGTTGATTCTGGAAGCCTTCTTTGCAACCAAATTCTTCATCTTGACGATCCACAAAGTGCGATGCTTTTGCTTCGACATTGCCATGTACCTAGAATGACTCATCTTGCAAGATCCATTGCCCCACTCAAACTCTACACTGCTGCCACTGCTCATGATCTTCAGACAAGACAAACATACACAGGGCTGCTGAACCTCGGAGAAATCTCTGATGAGAAGTGGATGCAGGCAACCTTACCGATTAAACATGGAGGCTTTGGTGTGACCTCTGTGAGAGAAATTTCTCAGTTTGCATTCATTTCTAGCTGGTCACACACATTATCAGTTCTGCCCACACGCTTTCCGATCATGGAGAAGATAGTAAACGATCTCATTTTTCAAAATGACACTGACACTTCAATTGCACTGGAGATACATCAGGCCCTACCATCAGACAAGAGTCTTAGCGAGCTACTTCAAAAGCCCAAGCAACTACAAAGAAGGCTCACTCAACAACACATGACTTCTATTTCCAGTTATATGATTGAACATTCTTGTTCACCTAGAGATGCAGCCCGCCTTCACTCCCTAAAGGGTAAAGGTGCTGGTGCCTGGATTGCTGCTATCCCAGAATCGGCAAATTTCGCACTTCAACCTTACGAATTTCGTCTGGCGTGTTTGTTGAGACTGGGTCTGGAGATACCGGCTGTGAGCTGCATCGAGAAATGTGAATGTGATGCTAATCTGGATAACACAGGGTATCACTTACTCACCTGTAAGAAAGGCGGTGGTCCTGTGTGGTCACATGACTCCATTGTGTCCGAATGGTCTGATTGTTTGAGGCACCTGCAGATCCACCACAAACGCGAACCTCGAGATCGGTACACTGACAACAACAATCGTCCAGACATTGCTGTCTTTGATGCGGGCTCAGGCACCAATGTAGAGCTTGATGTAGCCTTGGCTCATCCTTGGGCAAAAGACACATTGTTCCAAGCTTCTAAAAGGGAAGCAGCAGCAGCTGCAAACAGGGAGAACAGGAAGTTAACCAAATATAGTCAAGTCACTCTCCCCGGTGCGTCTTCCTTGACACTTGTTCCACTTGTATTTGAGCATTTTGGCCATTGGGGAGAACGAGCCACCAGATACCTACAGGAACTATCAACCAGGTCGACGGATGATGATGGCAATAAGAATGCTAATGAATTCATGTGTTACTGGAGAAAACGATTCTCAACAGCGCTACAACGTTGCAATGCTAGGACTATTGCAGGAAAACTATCACACCTTTTATCTATGAGCTCCAGTAATGTAAAGAACTATCATACTCAGTTTTGCGTACATTAGTTTGTGATGTGTATTGACCCTATTGGGCCTCTTGAACATTCTAAATAGTTTTAGTTGTAATAGCATTCATTTATGAAAATATATGAAAACGACAGACAGACAGACAGACAGACAGACAGACAGACAGACAGACACACACACACACACACACACACACACACACACACACACACACACACACACACACATAGACACACACAAACACACACACAGAGACATACACAGACACACAGACACACAGACACACAGACACAGACACAGACACACAGACACACAGACACACACACACACACACACACACACACACACACACACACACACACACACACACACACACACCAGACACACACACACCCTAAAAATATTAAATGTCTGAAATATCTGTCGATAAGTATATCTGTAATGGTACAGCTTTGTTTTACACTAACACAACTATTACATACTATTAATACTTACGCGTAGCGATAGACAATAAGCATATAGCGTCAGCCCACTACATTCCTCCCCTTCCACTTCATGAAAGTAAAGTGAAAATCCAAAACAGATAACATATGTGAGAAACACAGCACGACAGAACTCTAGGTCCAAGGCAACAGTTAAGTCTCTACTAAGTCACTACTAGTCTTCAAGGGCGAATGATTTCTCTCCCAGATCTTGTCATGTGACACCCCTGATCATGCAGCTGCAGTATAGAGTTCGTAATTAATGGTCTTCAGCTTCTTCCTCAGTTGCCTGTTTGATCTCATCAGCTTCTTCCACAGAGAGTTCCTTATAATATGTTATGTTCTTCAGGGTCTTCCTCAGTTGGGTATATATACTAAGTAGTAATGACTGCTGTTTTCTCTGTAAGCATGTCATAAATTCTCAGCAATGGGTAAGGATCCTCAGTCTGCATGATCATTTAAGCTGATCATTTAAGCTGATCTTTCTATCTATATACATAATCAATGTAGAAACGTTTGCCTCCATCCCATTTGTCAGTCGAGAGACAACCCTGGACTTTGAGAAGGTCAAATTATATTACTAGCAGTTTCCAGCATCTCATTCACTTCTCTTGTGATCTCTTCACGCTCAAATTTAGGGTCCCGTTCGGTAAGGGTATGATGAGACAGGCAGCTAGGCTAATGCCAGTGTCCATGCAGTGTGAGTTTGACCCAAATCATAAGGTCCAGACATCAGAGTATAATTATGCACCAACTCAGATATTTGATCCCACTGTTTATTATCATTGCGGCCTGTTAATGAGCATATTTTGCTGACTATAGGCAATGAATGGTCAGGGTGTAAGGCATATAAGTATTCCGCATCAATAGAAGACCTTTCTCAGGTGGAGATTCAGTTGGCTGTAATTCCTTGACCACTAATGGCACAGCATCAAAAGAGGTATCTACCAACACATGTGTGTCCTTTTCTAATTCAATCAAGTCTGCAGACTCAGACTCTTCATATAATAGGTCTTAATTCCTCTGACATCAATTGTCCAACAGTTACCACCTCAACTTTCCCACAAGCTCCACAAGAAAGAGAAACAATCCCTTGTTTGAAATCCAGTACAGCATGCACCCTAGACAGAAAGTCATAATGATGACCCAACAAAACAGAAAACCCAAATTGCTTCACCACAACAAAAGGATGTGTGATGTGTTCCTGTCCTATTGATACAGCTAATTGCATGGTACCAGCTTTTATGACCATTTAATTTGCGGATATATCATTCTCTGCGTAGGCAATAGGACCTTTGAGCAAAATTCGGAATTTCCTCAGAGACAATTAATAGAGATAGAAGCACCAATACCCAGCAAGCAATCAATAGATTGTGTGTTACGGCGCGAGATAGGCAAGCCGGCGCTATTCACAAACGCACAAGCTCCCGAGCTTCATTAGATCGGCACGCACATCATCACCACGTTGAGACATAACACCGACATTCATTACCTGCCTAGGGAATTCCCCTAATAGTTCTGCGGCTGCTTGCTGCATGTACATGTATCTTCCTTGCTTGGTGGTTGCTTGAGCTGCTGCTGTTCGCGTAATCTCTTTCGGCACTCAACGTAGTGATGACCCACAATATCGCAGTAGTGATCGACACTTTCCCCTAGACCGCTTAGGTTGAGCTCTAAAGTACGAGACATCTGCGAGCGTGATTAGTATATATTGTTGCTGTTGATCGAGAGGCAGCAGGTGAGCACTGAGCCTGCTGCATCAGAAGACTCAAAACCTTGTCTTGTCGCTTGCCCACCTTGACCATCTGCTGAAGGAGTTAGGTTGTATCGTCGTCGATCTTGTTTTGCCACAACATCATGTCGTCCGCGTAGTTGACATCGTTGCACCCTCTCAGGCGGATTTCACGGCATCAGCAAGCGTTGCGGGTTGGTCACGTTCCAACTCGACATAGTACTCCGCGCGCAAGCCCTCATGAAATAAACTGACGAGAGTTTCCTCCGGCACGCGTGAGTCGATCACCTAATTTGCAGCTCTCGTTGCAATATTGAGAAGCAACCTGACAGAATCGCATAGCATCTAACATCTTCCTGACAGATGCCCATGACCTTTTAGACACACAGACCGTTGTGTCCGTGAGAGCGCGATCGCCAAGTGCTAAAACAGCGTAACGAAGCATATATATGACATCTAGTAGTGTCATATACATCGCAATTCCAAACAGCACACGGAAGATGCACCACTTTGTAGCGGTGTAGAGCTAGACTCGAGCCAGTCTCTCCCCGCCTTCGTCATTCCCCGGATAGTCAGTCTCCTGCGAGGATTGCCTATCCGGGGAATGACGAAGGCGGGGATAGTGTTCCACGTGACACAACTATCGATACATAGGCGTGGCTAGACAATCTACTAAAAACTAACCACAACGTCAGCCCACTATATACCCTGTGTCATACAGTATGATATCTGACCATTGCAAATGTACAGTTTTAACAATTAATTAAGGCCACAGATACCATTTTTAATTATGTTAATTAACATTCTAAACTGTTTCAATAATTGTTATTAATAACTACATTTAATTAATACATTTATTTTGATCCGATGGCTGTGAAGAAACAATAATGTATTTATGGCTGACTATATTCTAGTTATATTTCTATTGATGAATTGAGTTGGGTGAAATATCTACTAAGTTTGAATTCAATTGAAAGTTGTCTTTCCTCAAGACAAGTCATTCGAATTTTTGAAATTTGTTGACAGGTGTTAACATATCTGACCACCACTTTGGCAAATATGTAGTTTCAGAAGTAGAAATTTGCATACAAACTTCTATTTACTATATTAATGTTTTGAGAAAGTTTTAATGATTGATATTAATATCTACATATTACAATTATTGTGATTCAACTCTGGCTGTGGAGCAACAATATACAGTAAGACCTGTATGTAGCTATAGTATATTATAAAATGGTTGAATATTGTAAATACACATTATTTACATTCTAATTATATTTCTATCAATGGTTGAGTTGGATAAAATATCTACTACGTTTGAACTCAATTGAAAGTTGTCTTCCCTCAATACAAGTCATTCGAATTTTTGAAATCTGTCGACAAGTAATGACATATCTGACCACCACTTTGGCAAATATCTAGTTTCAGAAGTAAAACTTTGCATACAAACTTCTATTTACTGTATTAATATTTTGAGAAAGTTTTAATGATTGGTATTGATATCTACATATTACAATTATTTTGATTCAACTCTGACTGTGTACAGCAAAACCTGAATGTAGCTATAGTATAATATAAATGGTTGAATATTGTAATTTCACATTCTTTACGTTGTAGTTATATTTCTATCGATGGTTTGAATTGAGTAAGACATCTACTAAATTTGAATTCAATTGAAAGTTGTCTTCCCTCAATACAAATCATTCGAATTTTTTTGAAATCTTTATTAGGTGTTGACATATCTGGCCACCACTTTGGCAAATATGTAGTTTCACAAGTAAAACTTTGCATACAAACTTCTATTTACTGTACTAATATTTTGAGAAAGTTTTAATGATTGATATTAAATGTGTACATAATATAATTATATTGATTCAACTCTGGCAGTGGAGCTACAAACAGCAAGTCCTGTATGTAGCTATAGCATAATATAAAATGGTTGAATATTGTAAATACACATTCTTTACATTCTAGTTATATTTCTATTGATGGTTTGAATTGGGTAAGATACCTACTAAGTTTAAATTCAATTGAAAGTTGTCTTCCCTCAATACAAGTCATTCAAATTTTGAAATGTTGACATGTGTGGACATATCTGACCACCACTATGGCAAATATGTAGTTTCAATATCAACATCTACCTTTAGTACAATTACTTTGATCCAACTGACCGTCAAATCAAGAAAGCAGGACAGCAAAATCTTGATGTAGCTATGTTATATAGTTGACTATAGATTGATACACACACTTTCCATTCTAGTTATATTTGTATCAATTAAGTTCACATGCAGTGTGGTCTCTATGATTACAGATCTACTTCAATATCATTGAGAGTTTCAACAATTACATGTCTCTCCTTACAATTAAATATTGATGCACACTTGCAAAGTAATCTATTTACAGAAAGTAGCTCAAGATATTCTAGCCTTTGCGATAACTACAGGTCTCGGCCAGTTTGTGATCACATCGTCTTGCATAGCTGCTTCAACAAGAAAACAAGGACCAACATTTCTCAGTGGATGAACAACTAATGCTGTTAGTTCATGTTCAAACTTCTCATCCTTCCAGCTAGGTTCCAACAGACAGAAATATGTACAATATTTCAACATTTGCTTCATCGTCTCTTGTAAACTTGTATAATTGTTTCTCCTAAATAGTGTGTCATACTTCAATGAAGAATATTGACCATTTCCTATACAACCAATCTTGTGAATGTGAGAACATCTATCTCAACAGAGATGCTGGCATCAAACAGACCCTTCAAGTCATCTGGAACTCTATCTGACATCTCCCAGTCTCAATGATGTTTGCTTTCTAAAAAGACACAGGTGAAAGAGCAAATACATCTTCTGAGAGGATTCAACATGTTACCACTGCAAATTAACGTTCCTTAATTAGAGCATAAACGCGCGCGTGTGTGCGTGTGCGTTTTACTTTCTCCGTTGTGTTAGTGCTGGTTCGATTCTTCTATCCGGGAGATCCACTTTCCATGAGCACGAGCTTTGGTGAGCTGTAAACAAAGTATCAAGCACAAGCATAGATAGATCAAAGAGTAACTTTACTAGCCAGAGTATCACTATAGTTGTTGAATAAATATAACTGTTAAAAGTAAATTACCGAGGAAACAGCGACGAATTCACTCCATACGCGCATCTGCACAGTCACACCAACTATTTCCCTTAGCGCGCATGCGTAAATAACCTACATTGTCTGGATGCGCATTAGTGTACGCTTCCTTCATTGCCTCTCCGTATGACTCTACCCAAGCAGGAGCTGAATGTCTATCTGGAAATGGCAGTGGTACACCTCCAGATTGCAGTGACCAAAGCCCAAGCTTCGCTGAAACACCTGCCAGTACTAGTAGGCACCATAGCCCTCCTAGTGCACCTCCTAGTGCACCCAAAAAACGAAAAAGACAAGAAAGCAGTGGCCTTGATAGAGTTGCGAATGAACTTACTCAATTTGGGGAAAAGATGGATTTGATGTCAAGGATGGAAGATGCTGACAATAGAGAGAGAGAGAGAGAGAGAGAGAGAGAGAGAGCAGCAATAGACCTAGGACACTTGTTCCGACCTTTTGCATTGGAAGTGTTTGTCTGTTGGGGTGCTGAGAGTGTTAACACTTTGAAGGAGGCTGCCAGTCTCGCGCCAGCAGCACTGGACATGTCTTACAGTAACTTTGCAAACTATTGGCGTCGTCAATTGGCAGTCTGCCTTCAGAAAGGAAATGCAGATATGATACATAACAAGGTTGCAGCAATTATAGGACAGACTCCAATAGATCCTAATTCGATAAACAGTATCGAAGCAAGACATTACAGTATCGATTTTACGTAAATTAGTTTCATTCTTGCGTGTTAGTGTTGATGTAGAGTAGAGGTTGTATTTGTGTCTACATAGCGTATGGTAGTTTGCTTAGCGACTGAGACACTGTTTTAACAGATTGTTTTAACACAATGTAACCATGTTCTAATTACAGTAGTCTCGTGTGTACCAGATGTTTGAGAGTTCTGTGGGGAGGGGAGGGGAGAACATGGATGCATGGCCAGACATTTGAGAATGTCAGGGGTAAGGACGGGAGAGCTTAATTGTTCTTCCAACCATACACCCTTCAGCACTCTCAAACGCCTGGCCATGCATCCATGTTCTCTGCTCCCCACCCCTCCAATACTCTCGAACGTCTGGCTACGCATCCATGTTCTCCCCCACAGAACTCTCAAACGTCTCGCAAACATGAGACTACTACTACTGCGCTTTTGTTCATTAACTTTACCTAAATAGTCTCTGATATGATCTCGGATTGCTGATGCTACCATATCTCTGGATCCTTCCAATTGCTGACAATCCTGATTCAAGATCACATATTGTTTCAGTTTCAATGTAGTCATCGTTGATTTCATTGTGTGCCAAACAATAGTTATGTAAGGTACAGGAAGCAATAACGACTACTTAAACATTGTTGATGTCAGTCTCTTGCTGATTTAACAGAATTCGCCACCTACCTTTGAGTAGCTCAAAATGCCCTTTCCACTGCGATTCGAGCACAACTCACTTTGTAGTTGAAACTTTTCTCAGATTCCCTCATATTGGAGTTCTTGGGATATGCTTTCATTAGCCAACTTTTGACCAATGGAAACCATGACCAATGTTTCTGAACCGTTCGATGACTTCCTTCAAGCGATCTCCTTGTGGCATCTGGACACACTGACAACTCAAGTGGGAAACGATTGCCTGACGTACTTCATTGGAAATAGTGCCAGCAGTTGACAAACCATGACGCCAAACAAGTTTGAGACAGTTCTATAATTTCACTGCCAGCCAACCTGTATAGAGTCAAGGCTAGTCTCTTCTCTGGCGATATAGGGACTCTCAAGTGGGTGGACTTCTTCGTGACTAGATGTCGTATATCATTGCACAGACTACACACACGAAGAAAGGCTAGCAGTTAACTAGCTAATCTAGAACAATATCCAAACCTCATGAAAGTTCCTCTTGACATCCTGAAATTCTCTCTCCAATCAGTCTGTGATCCCTTCGCAGGCAGGGTTGCTGTAAAACGCAGACTGCAGACTAGGCAGACTGCAGACTGCAGACTACGGAATGGGGACTTTGGCGGTTTCAAAGGCACGCGCACATACTTATAAACATACCTTCACGTGCTGGTGTTTCCGGCCTTGCCTCATACCGTCGTCATGTTCAGTGAAACAGCACGACTAAGCCTGTTCGAAGCTGCTTCTATCTCGATCTGTGCGAGCACGTACGTCGTCTTGATTTACGTCAATCGGGTGCGCGAAGCCTAGATAGAGAAACCAGGCGACCGTTTTAGTGTTTCTCCATCAGAGTCTGTTTGTAAAATGTTTCTGTTCATATAGTGTGTGGTGAAGCGACAGTTGGAAGCACGAGTTGAAGAATAGACGATAGGGCAGTCTACTTGAAAGAAAGACGGTGACGTGTTGTCTCTGTCATATTTATCGTTGTGCTTCCGTCTTCGGTCTTTAGATGCTAGGAGATAAAGCAAGTACTTGTTTTCGACCAGCGTATGTCGCATCGCATCACAGTCGACTAGAGGAGATCTAAGTATGGATGAAATTATTAACATATTTTCAAGACAACATCCTCGTAGAATCCTTCTGCAGGATACTCTAATTAGTGACAAAGTAGGTTCAGAGTAATTGATTATCTTCGGACCAGTTCCATATAGTGCAAATACGTATGACATTGTTGGAGTCTATGCGTACGCACACTCACGACCTAATACTGGCTAGTGACTGTTAAATATATAAGTTAGAGGTCAAATCATTAGGTAAAGCTAAATTTACCGGGGATCCACCCAATTGCAGGCGTGGTTTTGGGGCGTAGCTATTGCCGTATCAATCCGCAAACCCCCTTTCCATATTTTGGGTCATTCCTGGCTACGCTCCTGCTTCCCGCACCATTCTTACATTGAAGAACCAAGATGCAGCAATTTCTGTGATCTTCATTGTTCTAGCAATTTTAATGCAGCTTCATTGTCTGATACTGCAAATTAATAAAGAGCCTATCTGAATCCATACATATATCTCCTCTAGTCGACTGCGATGCGCTGCAACATACGTTGGTCGAAAGCAAGTACCTGCTTATCTCCTAGCATCTAATTAGCTAAAGACCGAAGACGGAAGCACAAAGATACAGTATACAGATGACAGAGACACGTCACCGCCTTTCTTTCAAGTAGACCGCCCTATCGTACATTCTTCAACTCATGCTTCCAACTATCGCTTTACCACACACACTAGGAATAGAAACATTTTACAAACAGACTCTGATGGAGAAACACTAGGCTGTCTAGTGCGTTGGTCGCCTGGTTTCACTATCTAACTGTCGATCGACGTAGATCAAGACGACGTACGTGCTCGCACAGATCGAGATAGAAGCAGCTTCGAAAGGCTTAGCCGTGCTGTTTCACTGAGCATGACGATGTCATGAGGCAAGGCCAGAAACATCAGCACGTGAAGGTATGTTTATAATGTGCGCATGCCTTTGAAACCGCCAAAGTCTGAGGACTCCTCGTAGCCTCGAACTTCGAGACCAGAGAGCGCGCTGACTAAGTGTACAGCACTGCAAACATTTGCAGAAACTTCCTGCGAAACACCAACATCGACGCCAGTAGTCGTAGCCGCTTTTCGTTGCGCTGTAACGCAATGATTTGTCGACGCCGCCTGGCTATGGCTGCATACTGCCGACGACGAAGAAAGTACCAAGAGCAGGTCCATCGAAGAATGTAATGTAATACACACTAATTGCATGGCAATGTTGCTAACCTTGCGCTAACCATGCTTGCTAGTCTGGTGAGTGCTAACCAAGAATATGACACCTAAATGCTCTCAGGAGGTCTGCAAAATGGTAGTTATCTATAATTAAGTTTGCTAACTAAGGTCGCTAACGCTGATTGCGCGAGTGTGAAATCCTCGTGGGTGGCTAAGTGCACGCCAGAGCCGTGATGAAGACTCTGCTGCACACACACACACACACACACACACACACACACACACACACACACACACACACACACACACACACACACACACACACACACACACACACACACACATTACTTTTAGTTTCAGCTTCAGTTCTTCGATATTTTCAAGCTTGCGGTGACAGAACAAGCACAGCAGCGTCGCTAGACCATCACCTTTGACAACTGGTCGAGTGGTATAGTCTCGCCAGTCGAGCGGTTAGACGAGCTAGCAGTCTGCCGAAGAACCAAAGAGTGTTGGTTTCGTGCCGTCCACCAAGATATCGCCACAAACACGGCAGACGTCTCTTCTTTGTTCATGAGATCTCATGGCATTTACAAATGATATGTTGATCTAGGTAAAACGATCCTACGCTGTTAGACTACCATTTAGCATCGCTTTTGATAAATTCTTCCGAAATCATTTTAGTATCGTTTTGGTCCAGACTAGAGTTCGCGCGCTCTCTGGTCCGGAAGTTCGAAGCTAGACTTCTCGTTGCTGACGACGAAGGAACCTCCTCTGACGGCTTCCTCTTCTGAGCCCTATTCTGTAGCCGCAAAACCATTAGCAGAAAGTACGTAACCGCATTACCTACAGTACTATGACCTATTGCGCAACCGAGTCTAAACCAACGCTAACCATGGTCTGGAGGTTGGTTACGCTAACTATGCTCTAACCACTATCTAACCGAAGTTAACCAAAATTACCCATAGTTGGTTTTACATGCACTGACCTTGGTAATCTAACATAACAGAACTTAACCACGGTCTAGCCAACAGTGCGATACCGCTCAAAGAAGAGTGCGCATATATATACTGCTATAGGAACGAAGAGAGAGTAGACTGACAGGTGCAGGTGCACCTAACTGATACCGTAACTACCAGTGGACCTACTCGAAGTAGGTATCCAGCCCTGTTCCTTGTTCTAGCAAATATCGGAAGCCTGACACATAACCGGTTACACACGTCAATGTGATACCGCATAATACGTACACACCACAACACACGGTAAATCCCAATCTCCGTGAGATCCGTTTGCAACGTTGCATGAGTACTAAGAGAGCTGATCTACTCTAGCTCGCGCAGATTTTGCTCCAGTATACGTACACGGCACAGTGACAATGACAGCAGCTCTACAATGTGTTGTGGCATTCTTACTGGTGACCGGAACTCTTTCACAAGCAGCAGAAAACGATCCATCTACAAATGAGACAGATGCAGCAGTAAATTGTGAAGGACCAAAGGGAGAACAAGTGAGTTTATAGTAAATAAAAGATTGCTTGCTTTCGTTGATCAAGCGATCGGTAGTTGATTTCCTAATCTGTTTCTTGCAGGGAGAACCAGGTGTGCCTGGGAGGCCGGGATTGAGGGTAAGATGTTTGATGCAAAGTACTCCGAGGTATAGAATCACACCAAAAACCAGACAGCTGCAAACTTCGGAGTAGAAATTTCTTTGTCATCGTTTAGCTAGACACAAGGCCGAGCGGGTAAGTCTAATACTACCAAAGTTATGTCATGAGTGTGGCCGGGTGCGCTCGCAGCGGCACATGTGCAGATCACTACAGATTTGTAGCTCTGAGACGAGCTATTACAAATTAATCAGCTGCGATGGCAACGGTCACGACAGGCCCGCTGCCAAGATAACTGCCTAAACATGTTGTTGGCTTTCCTGTTACAGTAGACGTGAACTAGTACAGTTAACTGTACGCTGTACTCCTCTCTCACAGCAGCTGCACATGTCACTTGTGCATGTTTACGTCTAGGCAACGACCCCGCCTGCGGTTTGGGTTACCTCTTCAATACGGAAGTACAGACTAGCCTAGTAGACTGTGCTGCACGCTAGCATCTAGGCAACTCGCTACATATTTTAGTTTAGACCAGAAAAAGGAAACGCTGCACACCAAAGGTGTCATCATCCTGGTTCAGGTTGCGTCAGACCTAGACAAAACTTGACAAACTAATCCTGATACACTGCCATTAGCTATTACAGTCGTGAATACGGTCGGTAACAGCTGAGAGAAATGTTCTAGGCTTTTCAAATGGGAGACTGCTAAACGCAACGGAGAAATGGAAGGGCGGGCAATTCCTAAAATTAGAGATTGACAATTAGCGAAACTGGGTGAGTCTACACTGTACCAAGAAATGGTGACCGCTACGTATACCCTGGGTTGGCACGTGTCTAACAATGAAACTGTAAGTGCTAACTAGACACCGGTGTCTACCTACTATTAGTAAGAAAAGACTTCTATTAATTGATTGACTTATTGTGACTAAATAAAATTAAAACTTTGTAAATTAAACCTGCCAAGTAAATTATTTTATTTTAATAAAAAAGGGCCACAAAGGTGAACAAGGACCACAAGGAATTGTTGGATTAAAAGGGATGAAGGTAAAACTTGCCAGGTTGTTTATCAATTTTTGTTTGCATGTAACTTTAATACTTGTTATAAAAGGGAGACCAAGGAGAAGCTGGTGAACAAGGTGTGCCAGGGAAAATGGTAAAATAGGAAACAATCTTTTTATTACCTGCAATTTTTTGTACCTGGTAATGTGGTAAGGGAATTCCAGGTTCTAGTGGGCCTCCAGGAAGTACTGGTCGTGCCGGTTTAAATGGACAAGACGGTCGAGAAGGACCAGTTGGACCGAAAGGACAAGCTGGAGTACAGGTGCATGACATTTAGCTTTGTACGCACACACAACAGCACACAACACACGTAGCACCCTAACCGTTAGCTGTCTCTTTCGATCCTAAATTACTGATCACTTGAGTTGTTATAGTCATGCATCATGACTGGTAGTGCAATTTTGTATCAAACATGCGTAAGAACCGGATCATACTGGTTTACCAAAAGAAGTACAGCTAGTACATAAGCTTGGAAATAATCTACCAATTACAAAGGTGACAAATGTAAGAACAATATGTTCTATCCTGGCTAAAATTTCTCTCGGTGAGAAGAAGTTTTCAGAATATATTCACTTAATTTGATTGAACTACCACCTAACTGCGAAGAGAACATTTACAGCACTTAGAAGATTGAAGACATGTCTGAGTGTCGCAATATGAGTCAGGCAAGACTAAATTATGCAATGTGACTTGACGTGCATAAGACAAATGGATAAGATTGATCTAGATGAAATCACAAATTTCTTTAATAGTACTTAAAGGAGAACCTATTTTGGTCATGTTTAGTTGTTATTTGTATAATTAAGTGTTAGCACATTTACATCATGGCTAAAGAACGTGCATGGTGTGCCCCATGGTACTCACTTTCCTACGTATATGATAAGCGTGTGTGTGTGTATGTGCGTGCGTGCGTGCGAGTGTGTGTGTGTTTGCTTTTGTTAAGTATGTGAGTATGTGTGCACTTTTGTTAAATTATAAATATACTTATTAAATCTCTAAATAGCATTGTAACATTTTTGTAACGCTTGCGCAACTAAAATTTCATTTTAGACTAACTGATTATTACTTTATAATTTTTAATTATATAATTATATTCTATAATTGTATAGTAATTGTTTCATACACTAGAATACAATTGGTTACTGCAGAACGTTTAATATGTTGTAATTTTAGAAAAGCAATTCTGTTTAAAATTTTAGGGAAACCCAGGTCCTAGAGGAAGCAAAGGAGTAAAAGGACATACTGGTCCTGCTGTAAGACATAACAGCAAATATTGAAATTGTTGTAAACTATAAATATTATTATTATTCTTACAGGGAAACGTAGGACTGATTGGTCCGCGTGGAATACCTGGAGCAGATGGCGCACACGTAACGCGTGACACAGCAAACTGTGTTATTCTAATGTAAATCATTTGTTTTATTCTTAGGGTTGGCCAGGTCATCAGGGACCTCGTGGTCCCCGTGGCCAGAAGGTAAATACAATTATTTATTATGTTGTAGTTGACTGACATAATTTAGGGAGAAGCTGGCCAAAGAGGAATTCCAGGTCATACTGGGCCTCCCGGACCAAGAGGCCCACCAGGGCCAGAGGTAACATAAAAAATTCCTTGCAATGCTTTATACATGTATACTAATAGTATACCAATATTGATGTAGATGAGTGAAGACTTGCTGAAAAAATACTTTCAGCCTACAAAGGCACTTCAGACACAGGTAAAATTATTAATTATAGGGTTGGAACGTCAGCATAATTTATGCAATGCTTTTGTAGATGAAACACCTAAATGACACTGTCAACAAACTGGTATTAGTCGAATATAATTAATCACTGTTGATCTAAAACTAATAATATTAATTTATTATAGATTGTAGTTGTCAACAAAACTGTTGAGGTGTTATCTCATACATTTAACGGCCTGACAAATGCGTGTAAATACCTTGTTTGGACTCGATCTCTCTAGAAACAGCGTGTATTAGAGACATGTTGCAAGTGTCTTGTGTATGATGGAGTGCGAGTGTGGCAAGATAAACTCTACTCGTCATCATACAATGTGACCTTGGCAGTTCTGATCGATGGCAAAACATCCACTGGAGGATGGGGAAGTGGCGGAACTTCCGGCAGAAAACATTGGGTTCAGCAATCGTTCACCAAGCCTGTTGTAGCTGATACGGTCTACATTGGCGGCGGAGGAGTACCCAGTTGGGGAAGTGCTCACAGTTATGGTCCTGTTGAATTATGGGCCTTTACTAAAGATACCAATGCTTGGAAAGCTATAAAAACACTTCCAAGGCTTGCAGGAGCAAGTATTTACAAATATTCTTTTCCACGCCAACAATCGCAATATTGGCGTCTATACAACGTCAACGGATGGGGCGCAACTACTGAGTTTCGTCTTGAATACACCAAATGCTAATGTCAATGGTGGCGAGTGTGCAGAAGCAAGCACCAAAAACGACAAACATTAGTGATTGATTTGTTTGTTTTAGTTCTGATGTTTGCACATTTTCGCGCTTGCAATGTGTGTGATGCTGATAGTTGCACGCCTAGAGACTATGTACAACTGACTGCCAGTTGTGCACAACAACTTTGTAGTGATAATTAACGGCTAGCTAATGCAATGCGGTGCAATCTCTGATTACAACGTTCATGACAGAACATTTGGAACCTTTTAGTCTACCTGCAGCTAGTGCGCATGCCTGCATGTGTAGGTTCATGAGACCGCAGTAAGTCGTCGTGGACTCCAGCGTTCAATTTACACTTCACATCGCTACGCCTCCCAGTCTGAAGTCTACTACGACTCTCGTCGATTCGACTACTGCACTTAGGGTTAGACTCGGAAGTGAGTAACACGACAGCAGAGATCACAGCGCCGCCGTCAGCGGGTGTAGCTGCATGGTCTAGCGAACTGATACATTGGTACTGTACCATGTTGCAGCAAATAAATGGTTCTATTTGTTTAGGTGTACAGTACCCAAACGTCACGGCAAATCACCGGAATTCGAGTCGAACAGTTCGACTAACAACGATATTCCTTGTTCTAACAAAGTTAAGATAATGATCCTAAATTGGCTCTATCTGGTATTTTTGCATGGGGTTTGAAAGGTCTCCAAACTCTGTTCCTACAATATGCTATCAAACCATGCAGCACTGCAAAATGTTGCAAAATTTTACTAGAACCAGAAGGGTCAACAACTTACTCAAACTTTGTATAGTTACACGTGCGTCCCAATTAAATTAAAATGGAAATGAACGTCTATAGCTATATAGTCGTTCGATTACAAAATAACACAACAACACGGTAAAATCCCAACTTTCTTGCGACCTGTTTCCAATGTTGTATACTAAAAGTGCTCATCTAATCGATCTAAGGCAAATTTTGGCAGCACACTGCGTAGTGCTGTATATGCTCCTGGTTGTTTAGTGCACAATGATAGCGCAGCTCTTCCGTGCGTTGTGCACATGACTTTCTTGTTGGTGACCAGCACTCTATCACATACAGAATATGATGATGCAGCTACAGCAGTAATTGGGTAGGACCAAAAGGAGAACGAGTGAAGCTTAAATGAAATATTGCTATAAGCATCGAGTTCCTTTCGTTGATCGCGCTAATATCTTTAGTTGAGACGTCTGATTAGTCTGTTTCTTGCCACAGAGAGATGCAGGTGTGCCAGGAAGGCCGGATTGAGGTAAGACATTTTGATGCAGAGTCGTCCGAGGTAGGGAATTTACACCAGCATAGACAGCTGCAGAATTAGAGTATAGGACGCTTCTGACCGTTTACATGCACAGCTAAACATTTGTAATTAAGTATGAGACTGTTGAACCTATTACAACGCTTCTTGCTTTCTGGTACAAGCGTGCAATATAGATTAAATACAATGATGCAAGAATTAACTCCCAGTAAAACTGTTGACTTGTAAAGTGAATTATCTGTTTTAGTGGCCATCGATATGGTAAATGAAGTCTTACTATTGGAAACCATTACGCGTTTGGTTCCTGTTGATTAGGTCAGTATTATTTATACAGCAGAGGATCGAATACGTCTTTGGTGCTACAGTATTCTTAAAGACAAAGCAGGCGTGTACCTCCATTTTGTGACGTCCAAGTAGTGGGATAGCAATGGGGGACCTGGGTCACTGGCCACCTCAAATTCGTTTTACTTTGGCTTGTGTTAGATTTCAACTAAAGTAAGGTAAGAAATATAACAGTCTGCAAACCTGTTAATTGAATCGTTTCATTTACAAGGGTTACAAAGGTGAACGAGGATCACAAGGAATTGCTGGATTAAAGATGAAGGTAGAACCTGCCAGCTCGATTACCAATTTTGGTCTAAATGTAACATACTGTTTAATTAAAATGGAGATCAGGGCGAAGTTGGTGAACCAGGTCAGCCAGAAAAAAATGGTAAGATAAATTTATTTTTACTTATTGTCAGCAGTTTCTTTATATGTGTTTGGTAAGGGAAGTCAAGGTCCAATTAAATGGACAGGACGGTCGAGCAGGGCCATTTGGACCACATAGAAGAGCTGGATCACAGGTGACGTTTAATAGGTTTGGACGCAGGCATTAACTAGACCCACACACAACAAGCACACAAGTGTAGTAAAATTAGTTCAGTTTGTACTGGCCAGAAAAATTAGTACAGTTACGTACACGTATCCTAACCGTCAGTTGTCTCTTTCATTCCTAAATCACTGATCATTTGTGTTTTACTGTCAGCGATTTCATTACGACTGTTATTACTGAAAGTACAGTGTGTGTGTGTGTGTGTGTGTGTGTGTGTGTGTGTGTGTGTGTGTGTGTGTGTGTGTGTGTGTGTGTGTTTGTGTTGCTGTAGCTCAATTGAATAGAGAGTGCATTTGGAGAATGACAACATCCGGGACCTAACAGTGTTGCAGGTTCGAGTCACAGTAATGGCGAGCTATGACATAATTTCCTTAATTAAGGAAGAAACTTACACACAATTGCTTCTCTCAAGCCTCCACGTAGCCCATGGAAGCCCTGTCTCTAGAGGCAGGGGAGCTATCTCCGCAACTGACCTTAAGGTTGACGTAATTCAAGAATAAAGTGGAGAGCTTGACATTTGTTCATTTGTCCATTTGTTCATGTGTGTGTGTGTGTGTGTGTGTGTGTGTGTGTGTGTGTGTGTGTGTGTGTGTGTGTGTGTGTGTGTGTGTGTGTTGCGTGCGTGTGAGAGAATGTGTTTGCACATTTTTGTTAAGTATTTCCTTAAAAATTTAAATAGCATTTCAAGTCTTAAGCAACTAAAACTTTTATTTTTATGTACCAGTAATTATTTAATTTTATAATTTTTATTATGTAATCATAAATAATAGTTATTATTTTATAAACTGTAGACTAAAACTTGCTTTTGCTATAATTTATCAATTTGTACCAAATTTGTTACTGCAAAGACGTTTCAAATGTTGCAATGTTATAAAAACGTATTTCTGTTTTAATTAAAATTTCAGGAAAACCCAGGTCCAAGAGGAAGCAAAGGAGTAAAAGGAGGTCCTGGTCCTGCTGTAAAACCTAACAACAAATATCGAAATTGTTGTAAACTGTATACAAATATATTTTATAGGGAAAGGTAGGAGCAATTGGTCCACGTGGATTACCTGGCATAGATGGCACACACGTAATGCCTAATACAGCACTGCATGTCATTCCTGTGTGTAAATCATTTGTGTTTATTTCTAGGGTTGGCCAGGTCATCAGGGGCCTTGCCAGTGGAAAGAAGGTAAATACATTGACTTGTTATGTTGCAGTTAACTGACATATTTTTGACTAATTTAGGGAGAAGTTGGCCAAAGAGAAAGCCCAGGTCATTCTAGGCCTGCCAGACCAAGAGAACCACCAAAGCCAGAGGGAAGATAAAGAAATTCCTTGCAATGACTTATACAAATATAGTGTTAGTCTCCAGGGTCAAGGGTTTGGCTACACGAGACTAGTACAGTATACCAATATTTACTTGCTGAAAAGATACTTTCATTCTGCCAATTAAGGCACGTCAAATACAAGTAAAATTTATTAATTATAGGGTTGGGACGTCAGCATAATTTATGCAATGTCCTTTTTGTAGATGAAATACATATAATTAAACTGTCAACAATCTGGTGTCAGTCGAATATAGTTAATCAGTGTTGATCCCTAATAATATTAATTTATTATAGATTGCAGTTGTCAACAAAACTGTTGAGGTGTTAGTTATCTCATACATTTAACGGCCTGACAAATGCTTGTAAATTACTTGTTTGGACTCTCTCTAGAAACAGCATCAGGGTTGTACGTTCCCAGCATACAAAAGGCATGGCGCTCCGCCATGCCTTGGCTTCCACTTGGTGTAGGCCCGCCAATGCTTTGCTGCATGAGTACGCAGAGATTAGCTATATATATGAAGACAATGGACGTGTATTTGTATTTTGAGAAGTTGTTTGAGGCTAACAAGTAGTTCCTGGGATGCTTGGTTTGAAGATAAGACCAATTAGGACAAAGCCTGCCATATGGTATGAACTTAATTGTAATATAAGTACTCAAAGATCAGCAGTGGTTGTTGATCAGCACTGCCCACTATTTAGGTCAGTATATCTGATGGTAACAAACTAGTTTTCTAAATACTCGCCCTTCCTATCTTATGTACTAGGTTCTCAGCTACTTGAAGTCTGCAAATTTTCCACGGGCTATAAGGCTTAATATAGCTATCATGTGGTCAAGATAAAAAGAAACTTTCTATAGAAAATATACTACGTCGTTCCTTTTGTGCCTGAGCATTCCATGACAACAGTTTGTCGCATCTCAGTGTAAGCAAACCTGCATCAAGCTTTCGAGGGTGTGTCACCATAAAATTAGAATGAGAGTACCCAAAATTTAGAATGGGCGTGGTTACAACAATTTCCGCCAGGCCTTGCAAAAATCTTGGGGAACTCCCTAAGCGTGTACTAGAGACGTGTTTCCAGCGTGCAGTGTATGATGTACTAGTGCAAGTGTGGCAAGACAAACTCTACTCGTCATCATACAGTGTGACCTTGGTGGTTCTGATCGATGGCAAAACGTCCACTGGAGGATGGGGAAGTGGCAGAAGTACCAACAGAAAACACTGGATTCAGCAATCGTTAACAAAGCCTGTTGTAGCTGATACGGTCTGCAATGGGGGGGGGGGGGGGGGGCGGAAGCCTACGCAGCTGAAGAATTGCTGAAAATTATGGTCCAGTTGAATTAAGGGCATTTAATAAAGATGTCAATGCTTGGAATGCTATACAAACACTTCCAAAACTTGCAGGAGTAAGTATTTACAAATACTCTTTTCCACGCCAACAATCACAATATTGGCGTCTGCACATGCAATGTCAAAGGATGGGGTGCTACTAGCGAGTTTCGTCTTGAGTACAGCAAATGCTAATGTCAATGGTCACAGGTGGTGATGTGCCTAATAAGCAAGCTTCAAAAACGACAAAATGTTATAGTGATTGATTTGTTTGTTTTAGTTCTGATAGTTGCACGTATAGCTATAGAGATAAATATAAGTTTAACTGACTGCCAGTTGTGCAATAGATCAAAATTTGATTGTAGTGCTAACGGCTAGCTAGTGCAATGCTGTGCTACCTCTGATTGCAATTTTTGGACAAGACTAGTTGTAAATATTTTAGTGCAGCGTCTGTTAACTGTCTGCCTTGGCATTGCTAGAATATTTAAAAGTTTTCAAAATGCCTAACACAAAATTTGGTCTCCGGTTTAGTCAAACCCTAAAATATTGTGCACTTTTTTTTAGATAGCCGGACACTTGCAAGTAGATAGCCGGAAGTGTGACGCGCGAAAAGGAGTCTGGCTACGCGAGACCAGTGTCTTTCTCTGGTCTACAACTTGTCAAGGAGATGAAGTCAAGAAGTAATAAACTTAGTTACCGATCGTCGACAATGAACAAACTTGCGTATTCTCAAACGTTTGTTTGTGAAGAGAGACGTCTCAAGAACTACGACAGCAGCAATCTGCACGAATGCGCCACTGAATTGGCACAAACGGCACAAGACTTTGCAAGTAAGATCAAACAAAAAGCAGAGAGTAATTTATACTTTAGTACCGCAATTTCAAATGTGCTCTACAGTTGTTGATGAAGGGGGCCCGTCTGATCAGGTTGACTGCACGTGCACGTGGAAGGCAGATTTAGTTGAAGAGCTGGACACGTTGACACAAACAAGTAAAACAAAGTTTCAGAAGTTTGCAGACGAGATCAAACAAAGAGCAAAAGCAGTAGTGGCCGCAGAAGCAAAGCTAGGTAAAAAAAGAAGAAAGGTAGAAGACGACATAAAACTATTGCAACAACGTCTAGAAGATGAAAAGAAATCTATGAAGAACGTTTACAAATTTCAGTGTGGCCAAGTCAAATTGAATGTGGGAGGTCACAAGTTCACCACATCTCTCACAACACTGAGGAGTCAACCAGACTCTATGCTAGCAGTTATGTTTAGTGGACGTCATCAACTCGCGACTGATGAAGATGGAGCTTACTTTATTGATAGAGATGGTACACATTACAGGCATATTCTCAATTACTTAAGAGATGATACCAATCTTGAGGAGACTCTTCCACAAACAAAAAGAGAGCAAATTGAGCTTCTCAAAGAGGCTCAATACTGTCAACTGAATAAACTTGAAACTAAAATTAGGATGAAGATGTTGCCACGTGTTACTCAAGAGCAGCTGAATATGGGTTTTGTAAACTACCAATATAACCAGTCTGTCTACCAACTACTCCAGCATATCCAGCATCCCCAGAATCGTTTCATATCTGATGGTGGATGCCTACTAGAGACAGCAAGACTAGCTAGTCAGTCATTGTCACGTGAAGAGCATGATTTGTCTGAATTGAACTTTTCAAACACACACTTTTCTTGTGCTGGAATTTCCTTCAAAAGATCATGTTTGCGACAAGCAAACTTCTCTGGGTGCTGCTTTGAACCTCATTACCCAGTTGACTTTTCTGGTACTGATCTATCAGAAGCTGACTTCCGACGTTGTGCTGGTCTCATCACAGGAGGAGTCAATTTCAAAGGGGCCATATTAGACAACACAAAGTTTGATGGTGGTGTGGAACAAAAACTGCTTGCAAAACTACAGTCTGAAGACAAATAACGTATTGTGTGTTTCTGAGCAGCTCAACTTCATGTGCAAGCTGGAACGCTAACACTAATCAATGACCATTATTGTATGATGATCTATTACCTGATGTAGCAGAGTAAGAATGGTGGTACAGTGCAGTTGTATCTATATGTAACATGTACTGCTGCTTCCTTGTTGAAAGCAGTGCAGTCATTGTCTGATTACAACAGTACAACAGTATTTGTTTTAAGCTTTGAGCTTTTTCAGGTTGAATAATAACGTAGCAGCCATTTTAAATGCAGGGTTGCCCAAATTGTCCTGAAAACAAATTAATATCATCGATTTTAGCTCAAAATTGAACAAGATATCTACAAAACAATTACACATAACCTCGCAAACCCTCACACAGTGCAGACTATAATACATATGATCCTACGAGGATGTGACCTTTTAGATACAACCAGTGGACAATAACAGGCAATAATTAGAAAGGCTCGTGTTACACAATAAACGGCAACATGCATAAAACATTTTAGGAAAATCGAAAGCAATATAGAGAGAGTTGACGTCTCAAAAAGGATGGGAAACAATTTGCCAGGTAAGATTGTAGACACAGTGAGAAGAATGTTACTAACGCTTGTATACGTATGAAAACAAAGTACGGTTGTATAGTTACAGTACAGTACACATAGCTGCATGAATGCATAAATACAGCATATATTATCCGTACATTGCTGCACATTTTTCCTTGAGCACTTCAGCGTGCTGCATTGTAGGGAAGATGTATGCTACATAGCAGTTTCGATCTTTTCCTTGAACACTTAAGTGTGCTGTAATGTAGGAATGATGTAACGCTGTATCTATGCATTCGTGGAGCTATGTGTACTGTCAGCAGAATGCTATCTTGTTTTCAGACGTTTACAAATGCTAACATTTTTCCAAATGTTTTTGTACTTGTATATCATATAAATTAAGCTTGTAGTACAGTACAAACAGAGAAATCTTCTAAACAAAACAGTGCAATGTACCAGTATATACTTGGTCTTGCAGAAGCAAGTATTTATAAATATTCTTTTCCGCGCCAACAATCACAATATTGGAGTCTGTATGTACAACGTCAAAGGATGGGACGCTACTATACCGAGTTTCGTCTTGAATACAGCATTCAATGCTACTATTCGGATACTAAAAACGACGAACGTTAGTGATTTATTTGTTTGTTTTAGTTCTGATGTTTGCACATTTTCGCGCTTGCAATGCGTGTGATGTGATAGTTGCACGTGTGGAGATTACGTATGCAACTGACTGCCAGTTGTGCAATAGATCAACAACTTTTTTTGTAGTCCTAACGGCTAGCTAATGCAATGTTGTGCAATTTCTGATTACAGCGTTTATGACAGAACATTTGAAAAACCTAAATTAATTTGGAGTCAACTCTATGAAATTCTTAGTACAGCGTTTGCTGTCTGCATTAGAATTGGCACTGCTAGAGTATTTAAAGGTTGAAGATGCCTAACGTAACATTTTGCCTTAGTTTAGTCAAAATCTATGGTTTAGTGTTACTAGTTATCCGAATATTGCAAACATAAAATACTATCTGTTTGACAGCTACGAGCCCTTCTAGTTTACGCATGGGAAACATGGCAGAAGTCATGTGACTAGAACGTATTTCACCTACGTGTGTATGTACATGTACATATGCCTCCGACAAAGTCTGTCGCGCTTGAGACAAAATATATATGTGGAATGCAAGAGAATGCCTAATTACAACACGCAAAAGTAATGTCACGTGAGTCACGTGAGTCTGCTATAAATACCGTTGGCTTGGTCTAATCGTATATTCTGATCTAGAGAAATAATGCCGTAAGCGACAGCTCAGTTTGCGAATTTCATACTCTGACTGCATGAATCCTGTGTGTGTAAGTGCATTTGTATATACAGTGTAGCGTGCTGCGTGCAAATTTGCGTAGCTGTTTCAAAAGGTGTGCATGGAAACGAAATAATCACATGCTCAAAATTTGAGTGGCCAATGACAAACAATCTTTTAGTCGAGTCTCCCGAATTTTCTCGATTATCTCGTTACTAGGTTCTGCAAACATTGAAGAACTGGATCTCTGATCTATGAAATGAACTCAAGAAGTAATAAAACTTTGTCAGCAACAATAGCGAGTTCGTGTATAATTCTCAACCGTGTTCTATGAAGAGAGACGTTGAGAGAACAATGACACGATCAAGCAAACCGTATGCATCTCAAAATCTGGCCGAATGCTTCACTGAATTGGCACAACCGGCGCAAGAGTTTGCAAGTAAGATCAAACAAAAAGCAGAGGCAGTAACCGTTGCAGAAACAAAGCTACGTGAAAAAATTAAGCGTCAGCATCACGACCTAGACGAGACAAACAGAAGAGTAGACGAAGAAATAGGAGAAATGCAACAACGTTTACAAGATGAAAAGAAATTTATGAAGAACGTTTACAAATTTCAGTGTGGCCAAGTCAAATTGAATGGAGGAGATCACAAGTTCACAACATCTCTCACAACACTGAGGAGTCAACCAGACTCTATACTAGCAGTTATGTTTAGTGGACGTCATCAACTCGCGACTGATGAAGGTGGAGCTTACTTTATTGATACAAATGGTACACATTACAGGCATATTCTCAATTACTTGAGGGATGATACCGATCCTGAAGTGACTCTTCCACAAACAAAAAGAGAGCAGACTGAACTTCTTAACAAGGCTCAATACTGTCAACTGAATAAACTTGAAACCAGAATTTGGAAGATGATGTTGCCACGTGTTACTCAAGAGCAGCTGAATACGTGCTTTATCAACAACCAGTACCATCACCAGTATGACAATTTTTCAACTGACTGTGATTATAGATACCAAACGCAAACAGTAAGACAAACCAGTCAGTCAGTTAATGTCGCGTGATGAGCATGATTTGTCTGGATTGGACTTTCAAAGACATACTTGTCTTGCGCTGAAATTTCCTTCAAATGATCATGTTTGCGACATGCTACCTACTCTGGGTGTTGCTTTACCTCTGATCGTCCCGTTGATTTTTCAGATGCTAATTTATCAGGAGCCAATTTTCCAAATTATGAAGATACGTCTAGATCTCACCACAGGAGGAGTCAATTTCAAAGGAGCCATACTGGATAACGCAAAGTTTGACAATGGTGTGAAACAAAAACTGCTTGAAAACTAAAACTACAGTCTAAAAACAAATGGCGCATATATATGTTCCTTAACAGCTTATTGATCAACTCTATGTAATAATTAACCCTTATAGTATGCTGTTGTTGTTCTATCGACTGATGTAGTCCAGTAAAAATGTTGCTACAAAATGCAGTTTAATTTACCTAAACCATTGCTGACTCAGTAGTTACCAGATGGTGCAGTGTTATTTACATGAAAAGTTGTTTGAGTGTGACAACCTGCATGTGTAGACAGTCTATAGCCTAAAACTACAGTATGAGCTGCACCTTCATGTAACAACCATTCAATACTTTAGGTTTTTAAGTATTGCTTTGAATTGGAGGTACTTAAAATTCTAGGTTTTCTCACTGTTTATTAACTTATCATTAGTTCAAGCTGCACAAGTATGAAAATGGTCGAAGCTACAGTACAGTGAAAAAAACTTGCCTCGACGAAAAAATTCGAAGTGCTAAAATAAAAAGCTCAAACACTATTACATTCTTTTATTTCCTTACGTCTTAGTCACAAAATTAGTTTATTTCTCTTCTCCCCACTTGATTCGTCTCAAAATAAAAGTGTGGTTTATCACCTCTTGTAAGAGCATGACTTCAACTGGCAGACCATACTGGCTGTCATTGCAACAATTTAAATAACAATTGTATGAAATAAATATGTAATCAACAATTAACCAAAATATGGACACGTGATACTGGATTCTAAAGACTAAAAGTGAGAGTGATGGTTACACTTGTACTACCACTACAATACACAAACAACACTAACACGAACAGATACTATTACCACCTCCATATCACCACTCTAGACATCATCAACACGTGCAACAACATCGTGTAGCTATAGAATTGACTGTCATCTACATTATTGATGACCATGTAACATGAACTTACCTATAGCTGTAAAGTGTTGCAAGCATGCAGTGGAGTCTTTAATTAATTAATTTACATGTACGTCGCTGATCATGATGCTGCTACAAACACAAGTTTTTACCATTGCCGACTCGGTAACCAGACAGTACTGTGCAGTTTACCAGAATATTGCTGCTGGTACTACAGGCTCATCCTCCCCCACACGCCCCTCCCCCGCGCGCGAACGTTTGGCCACGCGAGACAAAGGCAGGACGATTTTGAATCGGCAATACACGGGTTGGAGAGGTCGAGGCCAACGAAAGGCACAGAGCGAACTCTACAGTTTGTGCAGCAGATGACGACTTTAGAAAGTAATTTTTATCCTTTAATACTGCAACTTCAAATGTGCTTTACAATTGTTGATGAAGGGGGCCCTTCTGAGGTTGACTGCACGTGGAAGGCAAATTTAGCTGAAGAGCTGGACACGTTTACACAAACAAGTAAAACAAAGTTTCAGGGGTTTGCAGACGAGATCAACCAAAGAGCACAATATGTTGTACAGGGACTATTTGGTTCCGTGGACTATTTGGTCGCGGGCAATTATCTCGCTCCTATTTGGTTCCCGAAACCGTTTAACTAGGGCTTATTTGGTTTCGGCCACCTGCAGGACTATTTGGTCGCGTGGACTATTTGGTTTCGCATTTATTGCGCCTCGAATCGGCACTCTCCAACTCTTACAGCTGTACGAGACGGACGCGAACGACGTGACGATGGCCATGATAATTTTCACGCCTCTCCCAGACGTCTCGATGAGCCAAAATCGAGTGCGACCTGCTTCTTCTTCGTTTGTATTTGGCTTAATGTGAATACCGAAGTCATCACGACATTGTCGATCGCAATTTCGCGTGTCTGACGTTTCCTTTTGAGGCGAATCTCGGCTCGTCTGGTAGCGGGCGTGTTGAAAGTAGGCGGAGTAAGAATGTCTTGTGCGTTACAAGGTAAACAAACATGATCCGATCACCGAGTGTAGAGACATGGTGATGTGCCTAAGAATGTTTTAGTGCGTAGAATGCTGCGGTTAGCTGCAGATTTATGCATCGATCCTGCATGGCATCGATCGATACTTAGGTGCACAGTGACGTATGCCTACTGTCTACGCAAGGAAGACGATCAACGTCTCTGAAATTGGTTGCGCACGACCAAAGATCGGTGATGACTTTCAGAACAGAAGAGAAAATAAGTGAATATATGTAGTTCGAGAAACAACTAATTAAATGTATCTGATGTAAAATCACTTATTTGCACTTGGTCTCTCAGATGGGTATTGATGGTTGTTTGTCTGCGTTGTTGTACACTATAAAACGATCCGTTTGTTTAGTGAAATCTTTTTTTCTTGTATACATGCATCTTCTGTGTCTTTCTGCCATTTAGTCTGTCCGTCTGTCTATCTTTTCTTTGAATGGTGACACAGCAAATGTGCTGCAGTAGAATCAGGATATGCAGACAAGAAAATGAAGACAAGAACTATACTAATCAGCATGCAGCTATGCGCATGCATGCAGATATGAGTGTGTATACAGAGATGCAATGCAAGAGTGATCAGCGGAAAAGTGTCTAAGTCTGTCTGTCTGTCTGTCTGTCTGTCTGACTGACTGACAAAGATCATTTATTGAACATACAAGGCACTACGTACATCATAGGAAGTCGAAACATAATAGTCGCTACTGAAATCTAAAACCCACTAATGAATGCTACTTTGAAGTTCGCAGTCTAAAGCTATATCAGCACTAGAACTTTGTAAATGAAGTCTGTCAATCTTCTTCAGCAAGACTTTAGCATTGCATCTCTGTAGGATTACACTCAATTTTTTTCTCCAGTAGGAACGGAATTCAGCCTTGTTGCATTTTCCGTCGCTGTCCCTTGATCGCAATGACAAAGTGTTCAGGTAGTCTGTCGCAGTATTCCCCCAGTGACCGAAATGTTCAAAGACTAACGGCGCAAAGTTAGGGGTGGAACCTCCAGGTAAAAGATCTTTTAAGTATTTGGCCTTCTTCTTTTCTTCTCTTCTGGATGCAGCACATCCACTTTCACTACTCGACCTGGGAAAAGCTTCGCAGCTCCAAGGGTGGGAGAGTGAAATATCAAGGTCAATGTTAGAACCATCTCCAGCATCGAAAACCACAATGTCCGGTCGATTACTATTGTTTGTGTACCTGTCTCGCACTTCTTTTCTGTGGTGAAGACCCACCTCCTTGAGGCACTCGCACCAGCCTGCTACGACACTGTCATGTTGCCATACAGGTCCACCCCCGTGTTTGCAGGTCAAGAAATGGTATCCATAATCATCTGCTTCTTTCCCACACTCACAAATAGGTGCCAGGGACTTGAAGGGCATTGGGCATCCCAGCCTCAGAAGAGCCGCTAACCGAAATTCGGAAGGCTTAAATGCAAGCCTATCTGAGGAAGGTGCTGCCTCTAGCCATGAGCCACATCCAGGACCTTGAATCGACCTTAGACGAGCAGCCTGATGTTGATCCTGAGATTGATCCAGAAGGTGTTGAAGACTAGTTGTAGATAACTCGTCCGTGATGCGATGTTGTAGCTTGATGGGCTGATCGGTTAAGTCAGTGAAGCAAACCCCTCCAAGGGTGCTTGGCGTGCCCGCCAAGAGAGAATCGATATGCTGCTTAGCATCTTTTAGATTCTGTCCAGTTGCGCCCAGATTGTCTAATATTGACTGTGAGCTTTCCCAGATATATGAGAATCTTTTCGGCAGTATTGCTGATGAGTGTACCCAACCTGCTAGGAAAGATGCAGGTGAAATTTTTTCGACTGAAGTCATTCCGAATCCCCCTTTTCTTATGGGCAGGATGGCTTGCGACCATTGAGCCTCAGATGTATTGGTGACACCTATGATGTGACTAAAGGACGCATGCGTTATGCTATCATGGATGGTTGCCGCAGGCTTGAGTAAGGAAGGAGGAACTGTTCTTGTCAAATGATTCATGCGAGTTGTGTGGCAGTGCCTCAAAAGGAGCATGGAGCTCTGAGGGTCATCCAGCGACACAATCTCTTGGCAAAGCAAGCTGCCTGACTTGGCGAACTCGATGCACTGTGATGCAACAAAGTCGAATCTCCCAATGGGTGTCCCCAGTAACACAGATCCTTCCACGGCTCTGGGAAAAGGAGCCAAAATTTCAGTGGACCCTGGAGAGTAGATTTGACACTTTTGATCAGCAATCAGTAAACCAGATTCTTCAGCCAATGAAAGCTTCAGATTAGCAAAGGAATCAAGTACAGGCCCCTCATTGCCGAGCAAAAAGATGTCATCCAGGTAGGCTAAGACTACTATTTCCGGGTAGTCAGCTTGAATTTTGGTGATTGTAGGGTGAATTCCTAAGGCAAATAGGACAGGCCCCAGGGGGTCACCTTGGTGCACACCTTCTTCAGAAGATATGATCACCGTTTCCTTTCCCTTGACATACACGAGAGGGCTGGAATTTCCATACATTTGCTCAAAATGGGCCAAGATGGCTGGAAATTTTGATAAAACTTCCTTGTGCAAAGAAGACCTCTTGATGGTGTTAAAGGCATTCTTTATGTCAGTTTTAACGAGCACCGACTGACTGACTGACCGACTGACTGACAAAGGTATTTTATTCAATAGAACAAAGTACGTACAGATGGAGGCTAAATCCTCTACAACACAATGTCCTCATCAGTCCAATTAACTACACACGTGCTTGCTCCTTTACTAAAAAAAAGTAAAGGCCAAATGGCCTTGGAAAAACACAAATTAACTAGCATCATCTAAAAGTCTCTCCACTTTCCTGTAGATGACTCGAGCATTGGCTTTTTGTAGCTGAATGGACATGCGCTCCCTCCAATGTGTCTTGAATGAGGAGGCATTTGTTGTTCCATAGGCATCCGTTGATCTACTTGACAAATGCTGTAGGTACATTTCTGCTTGTTGTCCCCATCGACCAAAATGTTCCAAGACTAGTGGGACTGCTGTCACTGTTTCCTTACCAAGAAGTCGTTCTCTGCTATATTTTTCCGTTTTCTTCTGCTCTCTCCTGGATGCTGCAGCACCTTCCGTAGATGCTGATGCTGAAATTACTTCACTGCTCCAGGGATGTGCTAGCGAAATGTCTAAATCTGTGTTGGACCCTGATCCAACATCGAAAACTGTTATGTCAGGGCGGTTGTCAGATGTAATGTATCGATGACGTGGCTCTCTGTGATGGTGCATTTGTAAGCTGCGCAGACAGTCTGACCATACATTGGCAATACACTCATGGGTCCAGACTGGACCACCGCCCCACTTACATGTTAGGAGATGGTATCCACAACTGTCCAGAAAAGAACCACAGTCACACTGACGAATACAGCCATCGAAGGGCATGGCTAACCCCAATCTCAAGCAAGCCGCCAAACGAAAATCGCGGGAAACTAGTGCGAGCTTATTTGAGGTGGGCATAGCATTCAGCCAGGCTCCAGCGCCCTTGCCTTGAATCGATCTTAGCCTAGCAGCATCTCGCTGGGAGGGGGCCTTCTCGATCATTGCTGACGTCTTTTCTTTAGCGTGTTGCCGTGTCAGCCTCTGTTGTAGTTTAGTTGGAACTTGAATCATTTCAGTAATATCTGTCCCATCACTGCCAGCCTGCATCAGCGAAAATGCTATCGATTCCTCGACACCATTTGAGTTGACTAGAAGATCCAGTGCGGATTTGAGGTCTGGATAACGAATAGGCAGATGAACCAGAGTGTGAACCCAGGACGAAAGAAAAGCAAATCGAGAAGTGCTGAGGCATGGTGACATGCTGAAACCACCAAACCTGACCGGCAGTGTAGCTTGCATCCAGGAAGAGTCAGTGAGGTGACTATATCCCAATACGTGAGTGAAGGTCTCACGAGAAATCTTATCATGGACCTCGGCAGCTGCCTGAAGTCTGTCAGGGCAAACTAAACGTGCTAAATGGTTCATGCGAGGAACATGGCAGAATCGTAAAAGAAGCATTGCACTCTGTACCTCTCCCAACTTCATCAACTGCTCACACAACAGCCTTCCACTCTCAGCATATTGGCTAGAGGCTGCAGACACATACTCTCTCTTGCCTATTGGAGCCCCAAGAACTATAGTCCCATCGCTAACTACAGGTATGGCATCTAGATCAGATCTGCCTGACATCAGAGGTCCAGATGGGGAATAGATCTCACACTTGCTGGAAGAAATTTGAAGACCAATATTAGAGAATGCTGGTCTTAGATAATCCAGGGACGACAGAACATCATCTTTCTCCCCCACCAAAAAGATGTCATCTAGGTAGGCAAGAACTCTGACAGTAGGAAATGAACCCTTTAAATCTGACAGAACTGAATGTATACCGGTTGAGAACAGAGCTGGACCCAAGGGGTCCCCTTGGTGGATTCCCTCTTCAGATGGAATGATGACAATACAATCGCCTTGCTGGTAGACCAGAGAGCTACTGTGGGAGTACATTTGACGAACGTGAGGATAAATTTCTGGGTGGAAATTAGAGACTTGTTCAAGGAGATGATGCCTGTGTAGTGAATTGAAAGCATTCTTGACATCCGTTTTGAGAACGATATAGTCCGGCCTGCCCTCCAGAAGAAGTTGAACATGATGATATAGCAGCTCTATTCCACAAGCTGTAGCCACTCCATGTTGATCAGGCTCAAAGAAGTTGGAAAAACAGCCCCTTTTCTGCCTGCAAATTGATTTTGCGGTAAGACGTCGAAGTGATTCACCTATGGCTATTGGTCTTACATCACCATTAGGTTTCGGTAGTGCAATAAGCCGAGCGGAAGACAAAAGTTCCGGTACTGAGCCAGGAAGGCATCCATTTGCAATGCCTGCACATGCAGCATGCAGACATTCAGCTAGCTCCTCATTTTCTATCATGCATCTAAAATGTTCGTATCGCCACCCAGACGGCCCAGTTCCCGAGCCCTTGGGTGAATCCCTGATGACACTAAGCAACACTGACATTGACAGTGAAAAAGATGTAGAGCTGGGGCAATCAGGCAGTGGATCACTATCATCCTCCTTAGATGGGTGTTTTGCCCTAAGTTTGGACACTGTATCAGCTGTAGACGGAGCCAAACCTTTGCTTGTTAATACCTTGGCTGCCCTGGAGAGTTCTCCACACCTCACAAGTCTGAGTGCAGCTCTTTGTGACTGAGATGCTGCCTCACGTCTAGATGCGCACGTATTGTTTTCATTAAACTGGATCAAACCTTCCCAATGGAAATCTAGGAATTGACTGTATAGCGATCTCACTTCCTTAATAACTGCTCGCCCTCCTCTTGACAATGGTCGCAACAACATCCTTGGAAGTAGAAATAGAAGTTTCCAGGCCGTCTCATCTGCCAGGTTTTGACGGATTCTGCGAAGAACTAATAAACAACATTCTTGAAACAGCGCCTTTGTTGCAGGTTTGATCGTTTGGACTGTTCTAGGTGGAGGTTGTTTCAAGATATCATCAACAGACATGTCCCGTATTAGTTGCCACGACGATAGCTCTCGGTCTTCCTTAGCCTTTTGTAAACCGCTAGATTCAAGATTGGCGTCGCTCACACCATCTACTGACACATTCCTTGTAGCAGGTGGTCTGGTTTCCTTCTCAGATGTAGCATTCTCTTGACGAGGTGAAGACGGTAGCGCTTGCGCAGAAATGGATGTCAACGACACATTTGAAATTGACGGCGGCCGTTGAGTAGCAGAATTGTCTTGACTTACTTTCCTACACTGCGTAGCATGTTGGCCCAGCTTCATAAACCAATGTTGACATTGATGACACCGCTGAAGCCTCCAACGAGAAACGAAAACTTCCGGTACGTCGTCTGGAGCATGTACTTCTCGTATATGGCATAAGACCCGCCGAAGCCTTCCCGAAAAGTGGCAAGAAAGCAAAGGACAACTTTCCACTTCCTGAGACATGTTAAAGAAAAGAGACAGGCAAAAGCTTCGCTGCCACTGACTGACTGACTGACTGTCTGTCTGTCTGACTGTCTGTCTGTCTGTCTATCTGTCTGTCTGTCTATCTGTCTGTCTGTCTGTCTGTCTGTCTGTCTGTCTGTCTGTCTGTCTGTCTGTCTGTTTGTCTGTCTGTCTGTCTGTCAATACACATATTTTCAAACATTAAACTATTATACACCATCTAAGCAAAGCAACTAAATACTACCCAAGCCAATAGAGCTTGGTTCTACGTACAACCATTTATGTTTATGTTGCTGTCTCTTGAAACAATCTTCTTTATTTTTCTGTCAATCACTCTAGCATTTGATCGACAGATTATTTGAAGTCTTACTCTATTAATAACAATAGACAGACAGACAGACAGACAGACAGACAGACAGACAGACAGACAGACAGACAGACAGACAGACAGACAGACAGACAGACAGGCTGTTTTCGCAGATTGCATATCCATCATCGCAGGAAGCCGAGTACAGCATGCAGACAACAGACCGGACAACTAATTAGCTAACCGCGGCACATCTCTACACTCGGTGATCGGATCATGTTTGTTTACCTTGTAACGCACAAGACATTCTTACTCCGCCTACTTTCAACACGCCCGCTACCAGACGAGCCGAGATTCGCCTCAAAAGGAAACGTCAGACACGCGAAATTGCGATCGACAATGTCGTGATGACTTCGGTATTCACATTAAGCCAAATACAAACGAAGAAGAAGCAGGTCGCACTCGATTTCGGCTCATCGAGACGTCTGGGAGAGGCGTGAAAATTATCATGGCCATCGTCACGTCGTTCGCGTCCGTCTCGTACAGCTGTAAGAGTTGGAGAGTGCCGATTCGAGGCGCAATAAATGCGAAACCAAATAGTCCACGCGACCAAATAGTCCTGCAGGTGGCCGAAACCAAATAAGCCCTAGTTAAACGGTTTCGGGAACCAAATAGGAGCGAGATAATTGCCCGCGACCAAATAGTCCACGGAACCAAATAGTCCCTGTACATATGTAATGGCTGCAGAAGCAAAGCTGCGTGAAGAAACAAAACGTCAACATCAAGAGATCGAAGAAAAAGGAAGAAGGGTAGACGACGAGATAAGAGAAAAGCAACAACGTCTAGAAGATGAAAAGAAATCTATGGAGAACGTTTACAAATTTCAGTGTGGCAAAGTCAAACTAGATGTGGGAGGCCACAAGTTCACCACATCTCTCACAACACTGAAGAGTCAGCCAGACTCTATGCTAGCAGTTATGTTTAGTGGACGTCATCAACTCGCGACTGATGAAGATGGAGCTTATTTTATTGATAGAGATGGTACACATTACAGGCATATTCTCAATTACTTAAGAGATGATACCAATCTTGAGGAGACTCTTCCACAAACAAAAAGAGAGCAACTTGAGCTTCTCAAAGAGGCTCAATACTGTCAACTGAATAAACTTGAAACCAAAATTAAGATGATGATGTTGCCACGTGTTACTCAAGAGCAGTTGAATACGGTTTTTTGGGGCAACCAATATAACCGGCCGATCCAACCTGTCTACCAACCACGCAGGCGTTTCCAGCGTTCCTGGAATAGTTTCATATCTGATGGTGGGTGTGCCCAGAATAGTTTCATATCTGATGGTGGACACCAAATAGCGACAGCAAGACTAGCCAGTCAGTCATTGTCATATGAAGAGCGTGATTTATCTGAATTAAACTTTTCAAACACACACTTTTCTTGTGCTGGAATTTCCTTCAAAAGATCATGTTTGCGACAAGCAAACTTCTCTGGGTGCTGCTTTGAACCTCGTTACCCAGTTGACTTTTCTGGTACTGATCTATCAGAAGCTGACTTTCAACGTTGCGCAGGTCTCATCACAGGAGGAGTCAATTTCGAAGGGGCCATATTGGATAACGCAAAGTTTGATGATGGTGTGGAACAAAAATTGCTTGCAAAACTACAGTCTGAAGACAAATAACGTATTGTGTGTTTCTGAGCAGCTCAACTTTATGTGCAAGCTGGAACGCTAACACTAATCAATGACCATTATTGTATGATGCTGTATTACCTGATGTAGCAGAGTAAGAATGGTGGTACAATGCAGTTGTATCAATATGTGACATGTACTGCTGCTTAATTAACTGCTGAAAGCAGTGCAGTCATTGTCTGATTATAACAGTATAACAGTATTTGTTGTAAACTTGTAGTCTTTTCAGGTTGAATAATAACGTAGCAGCCATTTTAAATGCAGGGTTGCCCAAATTGTTCTGAAAAACGAAACAATATCATCAAGTTTAGTTCAAGATTGAACAAGCTAGCTACAAAAGCAATTACACTTAGCCTAGCAAACACTTACACAGTGCAGACTATAATACATATGATCCTACGAGGATGTGACCTTTTAGATACAACCAGTGGACAATAACAGGCAATAATCAGAAAGGCTCGTGTTACACAATATAAAAATGAGCGGCAACACGCCTAGAAACATTTTGGAAAATCGAAAGCAATGTAGGGTAACAAAATTTGCAAGGTAAGATTGTAGACACAGTGAGAAGAATGTTATTAACGCTTGTATACGTATGAAAACAAAGTACAGTTGTAGTTACAGTACACATAGCTGCACGAATGCATAAATACAGCATTATATTATCCGTACATTGCTGCACATTTTTCCTTGAGCACTTCAGCGTGCTGCATGATGTATTATCTGTTGTTTCTGGGTCCTTTAGACAGTGAGTTTCATCTAGATACTCTATTCAGCTTACTATATATAGGCACACAACAACGAAAGACGCGCAAGTGTCAAGTTATCAAACAGCAAATGCCACGCCCCTTTACTAAAACCACTGGTAAGTAGACGTGCAATACACTACACTCCTTCCCGCTAATTCTTACAAATCCAAACGTTGTGAAGGTCTACGTTCTCTTTTGGTGGAACTGCATGGTGTATCCTGTGCTAGTGTTTTTTCATGAGTGATGTCTGAACTAGGAGCTTCAGTAGAGGAGGTCGAGTTTCCAGATGTGGCAAAACCTGAGACGGACTCTGATGGTGACTAAGTTTCGAAGCCAATTTCGACTAAACAGTGACGGTCCATCTCCAACCACAACAATTAGTAGAATCTCCGCCCCCTGACCATTGTCTTGACAAACACTGTTTCTTACCCATAACCTTCAATCGGGCTTCTGAGTAAGTAGTCAGGATAATTGAGGTCGACTCGAGAAGCTTGCTCCATTTTTCCTTCCAGGTGCGTCTCAAAGCTAGCGACACAGCTGCGCCTGTGGCCACTTCCATACTCAGCGGGTGTAATTCACAGAAACCGTAATCACTAAGCGCGGCGCCGTCTGACTGTACAACGTAAACAATTGAAATTCTTCCGCTGCATCGCTTGATTGCTCAACATGATGAGCTTTGGATGGCAGTTTCCTTGGCTTACTGCTCATCTTCGCACTGCTCTTGCGATGTGTCATATTTCGTGACATTCTGCGGCCTTGTGCCAACACGCTTCCGCGAGGTGCCACAACGCTAGCACGTCTTTGGCGTCTGACGAGCCGCGGTCTGTCCCTTCGCCTTTGTAACTTGTTTCCTTCTCACAAAAGCAACAGATCCTTCCGACTCATCTCTGACAGGAATGGAAGTACCTCTCAAGCGATGAAAAAAAAAACTTGTCTAGTAGCGACTTCCATTGACGTGGTCACCTCGACGGATTTTTTCAGTGTCAGGTTCGATTCTCCGAGTAGCTTCTTCTGAGTGGCTAATTACACTCCGCAATCCAGCGAAAAACTGGTCACGGAGCTGATCGTCCTCATCAAACTTGCAGTGCTCGATTATACGTCATAATTCTGCAACATAAGGTGAGATGGACTCACCTTCCCTTTGATTCTGTTGACGTAACTTGAATCGCTCCGCGATTGCCAGTGGCTTCGGCGCTAAGTGCTTTGCCAGGGCTTCCGTCAACTCCTGATAGTACTTGCTAGCTGACAAGTCTGGCGCCACTAGGCTTCCTAACAGCCTAGACGCTGAACCTCCGCTGCTGGGTCCTCTAGACAGTGAGTTTCATCTAGATACTCTATTCAGCTTAGTATATACGAACACAACAACGGAAGACGCGCAAGTGTCAAGTAATCAAAACAGTAAAATGCTAAATAGCTATAGGCTACGCCCCTTTACTAAAACCAGTACGTAGTAAGTAGACGTGCAATACACTACATTATGCTACATTGCTGTCTTGATCTTTTCCTTGAACACTCTGGTGTGATGCACTGTAGGAATAATGTAACGCTGTATCTATGCATTCATGGAGCTATGTGTACTGTCAGCAGAATCTTACTTTGTTTTCATACGTTTACAAATGCTTAGTTATCATTTCTCTCACTGTGCTCCTCGATTCCTAGCCTTTGAGACATCAACCGCTTCTAAACAGAGAAGTCTTCTAAACAAACAGTGCAAGATGCCACTAGACTACCTGTTGCTGCTCCAATTAGCCTAACATCGTAGTGTGTACTTTATATTTTGCGTATATACGAGTACGTAAAGTATTTTAGCGATGTCTAGCCCTGTTCCTTGTTAGTACACAATATCCCAAGCGTGATCAAAAACCGGTACATTAGTACCTACGTACACGTCAATGTTTAGACCGCGAATTACAGCAAGTCACCCCGCCTCTACCTGTTTTTGCACGAGCTGGTTCTACACGAACTGGAGCAAAAGAGCACAGTAGAATGTTGCGAGATCTTCAAGCTCTAGACTAGAGATCAACTGATAATCGAGCTAGTACTCAAACGACCACACACCCGTCCAAGTAAGAATATCTAGTCAAAGGTCTATTCTAGGCATTCATTTGCCTAGAGTTCCTGAGTGTAACACAAAACACGGTCTAATAACGCCAATTTCCGTGAGATCCGTGTACGACGTTGACTGCACAAAAGACCTGATCTAGTCGTGCTCGCGCAGTCTTTGTTCCAGTAAACGGTACGGTGACATTATGGCAGCTCTACGGTGTGTTGTGACCTTCTTGCTGGTGACCGGCACTCTTTCACAAACAGCAGAAAACGATCTATCTACAAATGAGACAGACACTGCAGTAGCTAGAGGCTGTGAAGGACCAAAGGGAGAACAAGTGAGATAGCTAGATAAAATACTACAATGTAGATAGTTGCTTCCGTTGATCAAGCGATCCACATTTGAGATTTCTTAACATAATCTGTTTCTTGCTACAGGGAGAACCAGGTTTGCCGGGAAGGCCGGGATTAAGGGTAAGACATTTGATGCAAAGTCGTTTGTACGCAAGTCTCGCTGCATGCCCTCGTGCACATCGCCCTAATTGCATGCGCACAAGGATGGATCATTTCTAATTATTGACAAACTAGCAGCGCTTAGTTGGAAGGACTGTGAGACAAATTTCCGACCACAACTACTAATTTAGGTTTAGCAAAAACGAATTTTGAGGCTATCCTATACTCTAGTACGCCAACTCACGCTTCCGTCTGTCTGGATGGATGGATGGATGTCTGTAGAGCGCCGATCGACACGACGCCGCTCTCGGATCGGCGACGGACCGGTCGAGTTCGACCGTCCGAGACGAACGGTCGAGTTGGATTTCCACTGGACTGCCTCCGACGGCCAGAAATGAGACTTTGGCGGATACGCTGGAGTTTGTTTGTTCAATCAGCCGAGTATGCGGATGTGACGTTCTACGTGGGAAGCGTCTGAGATGGAGAATGCGTAGAGTCCAAACTGCGCTGTCTGGAGTGTGTAAGATGCATAGAGTAATAGGACGGGTGTATTGTAAATGCGCGAAGATAAATTGCTACCGCCCATAGGGCGGGGCGATGTGACGTAATCTCCCGAGCCACGCCATCTTCTAATGGTATAGCAGAGTGCAAAATAAGCCCGCCGCAGTCAATGTGTATTGTACGTTCTAACGCGCCCTGCAGCTGAGTAGACTGAAACTTGCCAAATAAGTGTGTGTGTGTGTGTGTGTGTGTGTGTGTGTGTGTGTGTGTGTGTGTGCGTGCGTGCGTGCGTGCGTGCATGCGTGCATGCGTTTGCGTGTGTGTGTGTGTGTGCGCGTGTGTAGATTTTGTCTCTAGAGTAACACGTGGACCCGCCGTACAGTGAGATTGTGAGATTGGGCTACTCTACGTGCCAAATAATGGACGACTGGCCAAAGTTAATATTTACGTTTTCTTCACGTAGATGTAGCTACTATCTAGGTGTTAGCGCATTTTCTACTGTTTGTTACATTGTGTAAATTCTCAAGATTTTCTTTATTATAGTGTGAATAATAAATTTGAATAATATCCACTACTGTTACTTCAATAAATATTGATAGACATACACGTTGAATGACCTCAAAATTTGTAGAAAACTCACACAACTCACCCTGTTTTGTAACATCATGATCAGATAAATCCAAAACTGTTAGACTAACAGTGATACTGCAAGAGTGATACTGCAAGAGTTAGACCTCTGTGTCTACCTACTATCATAATAGTATTAAAGAAAATTCTTCTAGTACTAAAATTATTGTGACTAAATAGAATTAAAATTGGCTGCAAGCCTGTCAATTGAAGCGTTTGATTTACAAGGGTTACAAAGGTGAACGAGGACAAGGAATTGCTGGATTAAAAGGAATGAAGGTAGAACTTACTAGTTCGTTATCAAATTTGGTTCGAATATCACTTTAATAATTGTTTAATTAAAAGGGAGATCAAGGAGAAGCTGGTGAACCAGGTCCTCCAGGAAAATTGGTAAGAATGAATCATCGTTTTTATTATCTGCAATTTCCTTATACCTGGTAATGTGTGTGTGTGGTAAGGGAAGTCAAGGTCCGAGTGGGCCTCCAGGAAGTACTGGTCGTGCTGGTTTAAATGGACAGGACGGTCGAGCAGGGCCAGTTGGACCGCAAGGGAAGGTTGGATCACAGGTGACGTTTAGCTTTAGACGCCAGCATAAAACACGCACACAACAAGCACACGTACAATGCATGTAGTGTTACTGTAGTTGTATTACTGACCAAATTTCGTGCACCCTGACCGTTATATGTCACTTTATTTCATAAGTTACTGATCACTTGTGTTCTTATAATAGTCATCATGACTGGTAATACAATTTTGTACTAGACATACAGTATGATAGACGTAGAAAGCGGATGGTACTGCTTTACCAAAAGAGCTAAAGTTCTACTACTGAAATACCAGCCATCAATTCTTTAGATGTTATCCCAGTCAAACACCATAAGCTTGACAACGATCTACTCATTAGAAATGTGACAAAGATAAGAAGAGTATGTTCTATCATGACTGAAATTTCTCTCAGTAAGAAGATGCTTTAGAAGTTGTTTACTTGATTAAACACTATTCCTGTCACCACCTCTTTAAGACCATTTTCAGAACTTAGAAGATTGAAGACATATCATACCACAATAAGTCAGGCAAGATTAAATCATGCATGCAATGTCTCTCTACACGTGCGCAAGAACCAATGGATAGGAACGAGTAGGTGACATTGCAAATTTCTTTAAATATTACCAAGAGAGAGAGAAACTATTTTGGTCATGTTTAGTTGCTATTTGTGTAAGTTTCAACATTATACCGGTATGGCCTATCCCTATGTGTTATGTGTGCAAGTGCACATACCCTGATACAAAAATGTGCATGGTAAACGCCCGTTGTAATCACTTTCCAAAGGCGAATGCCTATCCTAAGTGTGTGTGTGTGTGTGTGTGTGTGTGTGTGTGTGTGTGTGTGTGTGTGTGTGTGTGTGTGTGTGTGTGCGTATTCGTGAAGAGAGATTTGCATAAATTTCTAAATAACATTGTAACATCTAAGCAACGCGTACACAAATAAAATTTCATTAAGATTTACTAATAATTAGTTTATAATGTACAATTACAGTGTATATAATCATATTCTATAATTATATAAGTACTAGTAATTATTTTATAAATTACACTTGCATTTGTCACAACTAGATATTTTGTACACAAATTTTTACTGCCAAAAGGTTTATTGAAAATAAATTCTGTTTTTAAATTACAGGGTAACCCAGGTCCAAGAGGAAGCAAAGGATTAAAAGGAGATTCTGGTTTTGCTGTAAGACGTAACAGCAACTATTGAAATCGTCATAAATACAAATTGTATTATTAACAGGGAAAAGTAGGAGCGATTGGTCCGCGTGGATTACCTGGAGCAGATGGCGCACACGTAACGCATGACACAGCAAAGTGTGCTATTCTGGTGTAGATCTTTTTCTTTATTCTTAGGGTTGGCCAGGTCATCAGGGGCCTCGTGGCCCGCGTGGACAGAAGGTAAATACAGTCATTTGTTATATTGTAGTTGACTATTAAACATAATTATTAGGGAGAAGTTGGCCAAAGAGGAAGTCCAGGTCATACCGGGTCTCCCGGACCAAGAGGACCACCAGGGCCAGAGGTAAGATAAAAAATTCCTTGCAATGATTTATATATAATTATATTAAAATTACTGCAGATGAGTGAAGACTTCCTGAAAAAATACTTTCAGCCTACCAAGACACTTGTAATGCAGGTAAAAGTTTATTTAATCTAGGTATACAGTTGGTACATCAGCATAATTTTGCAATGCCTTGTACAGATAAAACATATATATGACACTATCAACAAACTGGTACAAGTCACTTATAGTTAACCAATGTATATCTAAAACTATAATAATCTCAATGTATTATAGACTACAGTGGTCAACAAAACTGTTGAGGTATTATATCTCATACATTTAACGGCCCGAGAACTGCATGTAGATTTGTTGTTTGAACTCTATTTATAGAAACAGCGTGAATTAGAGAGACTACCATGTAACCAACAAAGTCCTGTGTACCATGGAGCGCGACTGTGGCAAGATAAACTTTACTCGTCATCATACAATGTCACCTTGGCGGTTCTGATCGATGGCAAAACAGCCACTGGTGGATGGGGAAGTGGTGGAACCACCAGCAGGAAACATTGGGTTCAGCAATCATTCACCAAAACTGTTGTAGCTGATACGGTCTACATTGGAGGTGGAAAGGTACCCAATTGGGGAACTGCTCAAAATTATGGTCCTGTTGAATTGTGGGCATTTAATAAAGATGCCAATGCTTGGAAAGCTATAAAAACATTTCCAAAACTTGCAGGAGCAAGTATTTACAAATATTCTTTTCCACGCCAACAGTCACAATATTGGCGTCTATACAACGTCAACGGATGGGGCGCTACTACTGAGTCTCGTCTTGAATACAGCATTAAATGCTAATGTCAATGGTCACAGATGGTGATGTGCTTAACTAATAAGCAACCACCATGCAAAACGACAAACATTAGTGATGGATTTGTTTGTTTTAGTTGAGATTAACACATGTTTAATTAACTGCCAAGTTGTGCAATAGATCAACAATTTGATTGTAGGCTAACGGCTAGCTATTGCAATACTGTGCAACCTCTGATTACAATTTCTTGACAAGACTAGTTGTAATTTATTTTAGTGCAGAGTTTGTTGTCTGCATTGACATTGCTAGAATATTTAATTGAAAGGTTTCAAAATGCCTAACACAATATTTGGGCTCAAATTGTGTGTGTGTGTGTGTGTGTGTGTGTGTGTGTGTGTGTGTGTGTGTGTGTGTGTGTGTGTGTGTGTGTGTGTGTGTGTGTGTGTGTGTGTGTGTGTGTGTGTGTGTGTGTTCGCTATACGCGGCCATGTCTTTTGTCCGTTCGCAACCAAAATCGGCACGCACATTCGGTACGCGAAAGAAAACATTTGTGTAAAAAAAATTTAAAAATTGTACAAGGTCCCCTCTCGAGGGATCGGCTCTCGAGTAAAATTTCTCGATGACGCAAACGCTACACATTTCAGTTCATTCGAACACACGCCCACACCAGTCCTGTGTCGTCGTCTTTCGCAAAGCTTCGAGCAATCAAATATTTCTTGCCGACGGAACTTGAACTGAACTGAACTGAACTGAACTGGTTTATCTAGACAGTGGAGTCTTCCGCCATAGTGTCGAATTCACCAGACACCCTGTTTACAATAGGGTAAATAGACAAGGACAAAAGGAAAAATACAGACTGAGAGCTCCTATGAAATTAAACATGTATTATTTACATATACATATCGATTAGGTATATCATGTCCAGACAGTGTTGAATCGGTTGAAAAGAGTTGTGTGAAGTTTTGATTTAAAGATCGATAGCGTATCTGAGTGGAGAAGACGTAGAGACGATGGGAGTGAGTTCCACAGCTGTTGACCACTTATTACTCTTCTAGCTAGTCTAGCGCTTTCGTTTCTCTCCAAATCCAGATTGCATTTACACCAAATCCAACCTGCACGTTTTCTGTACCAAGCGCTACACAGGGAGTTTGTTGAAACAACCGCAAAGACTCAAGAACGAGATTCGAGTTGACTACATCCGGGACCTCAAAAAAATTGTAAGTGACGTATCTGGATATATATATATATATATATATATATATATATATATATATATATCCACACGCTCAGACTGAAGTCTTCCGTCAGAACCCTACAGTGTCTTGCCCGTACGAAGGACAGGACATGGATCTAGTAAATACTATTCTAAATTTTTTAATTGACAGACACGAATCTTTTAGGTTGGCCATCGAGAAAACATTGTAGAAGTCACGTGACTTGACTATAGGAACGCACCATCTAGCTATGTGTGTATATGTACCCATGTTACCGACAAACTCTGTCACGCTCAATATATAGGGAATATGCAAGTTATGCCTAATTACAAAGTTATCTTACGTAAGTCACTAAGCTGCTCGTTCAAGTCGAACATGAGAAACTTAAATTCGCATTGTGGAACGAGTTTGTCATCTTGGAGCCGGTCTGCTACTAAACACCGTCGACCTGGTCTAATCGTAGGTTCTGCAAAAATGGTAGGCGACGGCTCAAATAACAAATTCTAGTTAATTAAGTAAAGTTTGACTAGATTATGCATGTGTGTGCATGTGCTACGTGCATGTACTATGATGTCTTACTCTAGGTCTACTAGCTAGCTGCTTGGTAACTATATATACATACACACACACACACACACACACACACACACACACACACACACACACACACACACACACACACACACACACACACACACACACATATATATATATATATATACACACACACACATACATACATACACATATATATGTGTATATATATATATATATATATATATATATATATATATATATATATATACAAACATGGTCATAATTATGGAGCCACCCCTCATAGCAGCTGAGGCAGGAAAATCAACAGAACATTGCAGACTTATGAATATACCTGCTGACCCGCCTAAAGCTGCATCTGATTCTACATCAAATCATGCTAATTGAGTATTTATATTGTTCTGATTGGACACTTTGACAACCCGTAGCAACAAAAAGATTAATTAAGGGAATGACCAGACTAACCACCACCGCCATGCATTACCATGTCGGGATTTTGCTCTCTTTGAAGAACTTTGTGGCTTCTAAAAAGCCAGTTTAGTTCCACGGGACACACACACACACACACACACACACACACACACACACACACACACACACACACACACACACACTCCAAATAACCCACACACACTCCGTTAAATTCTCAATACTTGATTGCTCCTCCTCTCGCTCGCCCTATAGCCTCAATTCGTCTTGAGACACTCTCTATCAGGTTGGTAATTAATCCCTGGGGCATTTCGCGCAAGCCATCTGCAGTGCTTCCCACAACTCTTGTTCGGTTTCAGGGTGTTTTTCATTTTCCCGAACCTTCAGAATATGCCATAAATTTTCAATGGGTTTGCATCTGGCGACTTAGCAGAATGGGCCAACGACAGTAACCTCGTTGTCCCGCAGCCATTGCCTGGTTGAGCGCGAGGTGTGAATTGTCGCGTTGTCTTGCTGCAAGATAAGATCTTCATCGACTAAACGACGAGCATCTGGCAGCATGACATCACCCAGGATCAGTTGGTAATCTTCTGAATTCAGACGACCGCGTATGCGATGAAGAGAGCCTACACTTGAAAGCTGATGCAGCCCCATAGCGTTAATACTGCTTGTTGGATGCTGCACTACTGGCTGACAACATTCTGCACTAAATTCCTCCCCTTTTCTTCGCCACACGTACAGGCAGCCATCACTTCCGATGCTGATTTTCACCTCATCGGACAGCGAGCACAAATTCCTTTTTCCCCGAGACGGCAAGTGATGGTTCATCGGGACAATGACTTCCCTCATGCCGCTGAAAGTCTACCTTACAACCGTCTGGTCGTCGCCTTTCTGTCAGTAAGTGCAAGACGTTCAAGTAAACGATCCTCCCTAGCTGACGTTGATCGTTTCCTTCCAGATCGCTTGATGTAATCATTACTGCCTTCTTCCCATCGTTTCACGCACTTCTGTACTGCCCCACGAAACTTCCCTACCAATCTGGCAATTTCGCGATGAGACAAACCCGTCTGGTAGAGACCTTCGATCTTGCCTCTTGAACGTATAGTCTCGCGTACTGTATCTCTCGCCGGAAGGATGTAGGCGGAGATGGTCTGGCTACGCGAGACTATCTCAAACGTGGGCTGCGTTGGCGGTATTTGCGCAATAGAACACGACCGTGAGATACTGAGAAAATCAGCTGAATGCGACTTGAGAGAAAGCACAGGTGATTTGAGAAGACAGCTGGTCATTTCCCCGCTAGAAATCGCTTAGAGCTCAATCGAAACAGCTGATTTCTCTATAGCAGTCGCCATATTTCTATACATTGTTGCAAACCTAAAGTCACTCCGTCAGCAATCTTTGCTAACTGGACTGTGACAGAAAGGACTGGACAAGACCTTAGCACCGCAAAACAAGTTTTAGCAATGCAGAACAGTGACCAACGAATTTTAAGTCTCAATTGCTGGTCTAACTAAACCGTTCATGTTGTGACGTCAGATGAGAATAGACTCAGAATATGCAAGTAAACTGAAACATATAGTCTCTATTTAATCTTTGAGTATGTTCTCTAAATTAAACAAAGTCATTTCATTGTTTAGAAACTTTTTGAAAATAATTTTGATTATTAACTTTCAAATTTACTGATTGAACTGACAGCAAGAAGCAGTCACGTATCTCAACAGGTCACACATCACCTGCAATCTCAGACATGAGGATGGCACAATCAGAGCCATTACATCACCATTATGACTTGTTTTAATTTACTACAAAATGCAACTGTCACTCTAGATGCATGTACTTGCACTGTCTGAGAAAGTCCAATAATTTCTTAATCTAGGTCACGTGTTCAGGGTGCCTCCATAATTATCCCCATGTCTGTGTGTATATGTGTGTTGCGTGCCCAATTCACGCAGCTTTTTTGAAGAGGTGTGGGAAAGGAACGTTCACATGCTCAAAATTTTGCTCCCCACTTTAATTAATGGCCAATGAGAAATTAGAAGTCTTTCAAAATCGAGTCTCCCGGATTTTCTTAGTCACCTTGCTATAGCATATTGTTCTGCATGCTGGGTCTATCTATATATACGTGTCTATCTAAGAGATGAACTCAAGAAGTAATAAACCTTGTTACCGACAAGGAACAAATTCGTATGTGTATTCTCAAACGTCTGTTTTTTGTGAAGAGAGACGTACGTCATTGCACGAACTACGACACGAGCAATTAGAACGTCTTCAGTTCAAAATCTGGACGAATGCGGCACTGAATTGGCACAAACGACACAACAGTTTGCAAGTAAGATCAAACAAAAAGCAGAAAGCGATGTACACTTCGGTACCACCATTTCAAATGTACTCTACAGCTGTTAGTTGATGAAGAGGGCCATTCTCATTATGTTGACGGTACGTGCTGTCTTTGTAGAATAACATTTTAAACATGTGTAAAATAAATATAATTAACAATTAACCAAAATAGAGACACGTGATACTGGATCAACACCACCCGCAACACCATCCTAAAGCCTCGACGCTAGGCCATCTTTGCCTTACGAGGTGGAGTAACGCGCGCGATCTTACGTAGGGAATTCACATGCCTGATGGCAACTTTGTTTCCGGACATGTGAATCTTACGTTTGATCGCGCGCGTTACTCCACCACCTACTTTAGTCATGTATAACGCTCTAGAATTGCAGGGCCGACGGAGCCGCAGCCGCAGCAGCGGCCATGGCCGCCCCACTTTTTGAAAACTCGACTTTCGCCAGCGAACAATTGCCGCATACTTCCGGTCTAGAGGTAGAGGTGATTAAAACTCATTGCTTCGTCAGTGGCTATTTCAATGAATAATACAAGCTCAATTTGGACTACAAAGACTAAACCCAACATTGTCAATGCTAGGTGTATGCAACAACCCAAAATAGAAAACAATGGGTTATTTGCTGCAATTGCCGCCATGCGCAATGGCTGTGCAAAGCAAACTGTGTGAACCTTCCATTGTATCCATTCCAGTTCAAGTTCCAGTTGTACTAAACTAATTTCTTTAACTCACAAAATCTGATACGTACAGTACTAACCCAAATATACTAATTAAAATGAAACCTCAAAATGGTTTAGATACACAGTATCTGTTTGTGGTATAATGGTGTTTGTGTATGGTACAGTGATAGTAATCATAACACTCACTTTAGAAGAGCCAGTACCACTTGACAATATTTCAGTTAATTGTTAATTATAAATTTTTATTTTATAACGTTTTTTTGTTTTTGGGTAAAGCCAATAATGAAGATGACGATAAAGGAACGGCTCGGCTTAAGAGCAACAAAGCTAGTATCACTGAGATTGCTTTTTCAAAATCTTGTTCTACAGTCAATATGGCCTATCAGTTGAACTCATGCTCTTACAAAAAGTGATAAACCACAATTCTTATTGGGATGAACTGAGTGGGGAAAGTGAAGTAAAGTAATTTGTCACTAATAATGTTGTAATTAAGGTTTGAGCTTTATAATTTGGCACTTCGAATTGGTCTATTTAGGCTAGTTTTACTCGTGAAATTGTTTTCAAATGCTAAGTACTGTCACTGTACTGTATCATATTTAAAACATATAAAAATCAATGCAATTAAATAGTTGTTACAGTAACATGAAGGTGCAGCTTATGCTGCATGTAGTCCTGTCAAGACATGTAGGTAGTCACAGTCAGATCACTGAGACAGCAGACGTTTAGATAAACATTTAGCACCATTTTACTCTGCTACATCAGTCAATACAACATATCATACAATACGAGTTATTAATTAGGGTTAGCATTTCAGCTTGCAAAAAATAAAGCTAAGCTGATTAGGAACACACGCATTATTTGTCTTTAGACTGTAGTTTTTCGAGCACTTTTTGTTCCACGCCATTGTCAAACTTTGCGTTATCTACTATGGCTCCTTTGAAATTGACTCATCCTGTGATGAGACCTCTACAATGTCGAAAGTCAGCCTCTGATAGATCAGCACCAGAAAAGTCAACTGGGTAACGAGAGTCAAACCAGCACCCAAAAATGTTAGCTTCTTCCAAACATGATTTTTTTTGAAGGAATTTCCAATACAACAAAGTACGTGTTTGAAAAGTTCAAATCAGACAAATCTTGTTCATCACGTGACAATGACCCATAGACTTGTTTGGTTTTTGTATTTAGATTCCACTGTCAGATTTAAAGTTAACCTGGTAGTTTGAAAAACAATTATTCAACTGCTCTTGAACACGTGGCAACATCATCATCCAAATTCTGGTTTCAAGTTTATGTATTCAGTTGACAGTATTGAGCCTCTCTAGGAAGCTCAGTCTGCTCTGTTGTTGTTTGTGGAAGAGTCACTTCAAGATTGGTGTCATCTTTCAATTGAGAATATGCCTGTAATGTGTGCCATCTCTATCAATAAAGTAAGCTCCATCTTCATCAGTTGCGAGTTGATGACGTCCACTAAACATAACTGCTAGCGTAGAGTTTGTTTGACTCCCTAGAGTTGTGAGAATATGTGGTGAACTCGTGGCCTAGCTTCCACATTCAATTTGACTAACATAGACTGGAATTTTGAATGTGCTCCATAGCTTTCTTTTCATCTTCCCATTGCTGTCGTTCAGTTTGCAAGTCAGCCTCTACCCTTTGTTAATTTCTTTTCCGCTATCTCTTTCCCTTGTGGACATTCTGTTTCTTCACGTAGCTTTGCTTCTGCAGCCACTACTGCTTTTGCTCTTTAATTAATTGGTTGATCTCGTCTGCAAACTTTTGAAACTCTGTTTTACTTGTTTGTGTGTCCAGCTCTTCAACTAAATTTGCCTCCCACGTGCAGTCAACCTCAGAATGGTCCCCTTCATCAACAATTTTAAAGCACATTTGAAATTGCAATACTATAGTATAAAAATTATTTTTTATAAGTCGTCACCTGCTGCACAACGTAGAGTTCGCACTGTGCTTTTGTACGTGCCAGCAGCGCTAGCAATATCCAGATAAACTACAAACACAGCATGCACGCAGTACGGTACTGTCTGGCTACCGAGTCGGCAATGGTACAAAGACTTGTGTTTGTAGCAGCATCAGCGGCGTACATGTAAAGACTGCACTGCATGCTTAATAAGCAGCAGTTCATGTACATACATGTGGTCATCAATTGACAGTCATTTCTAGCTCTCTCTCTCTCTCTCTCTCTCTCTCTCTCTCTCTCTCTCTCTCTCGCTCTCTCTCTCTCTCTCTCTCTCTCTCTCTCTCTCTCTCTCTCTCTCTCTCTCTATTCAATTTCACTGGTAAACACACTTTATCTGACAGTCACTCGCAAGAAAACTTGTACATCACTATCACTAATACAAACTAAACACTACAACACACCTACACAAACTCACAGCTAACTACGTAAAGTCACCTCTCTCTCTCTCTCTCTCTCTCTCTCTCTCTCTCTCTCTCTCTCTCTCTCTCTCTCTCTCTCTCTCTCTCATGGAGCGCTACATGATGGTGTTGCGCGTGGTGTTGATCCAGTATCACGTGTCTATATTTTGGTTAATTGTTAATTATATATTTATCCTACAAGGACAGCCAATCTGATCTGCTAGTTGAAGTCATGCATGCTCTTACAAGAGGTGATAATTAAACCACATTTCATTTTGGGACGAATCAATATGTGCATGGGGGAGAGAGAGAAATAAACCGATTTGTGACTAAGACGTAAGGAAATAAAGAGGATGTAATAGGGTTTGAGCATTTTAGTTTGGCACTTTGAATTTTTCTGTCGAGGCAAGTTTTACTGTACTGTAGCTTCGAAACATATTTTCATACTGTGCAGCTTGAAATAACGATAAGTACCTTAAATTCAAAGCAATACATAAAACCCAAAGTATTGAATGGTTGTTACATGAAGGTGCAGCTCTACTGTATCTTTTGGCTATATGCTGTCTAGACATGCAGGTTATCACACTCTAACAACTTTTCATGTAAATAACACTGCACCATCTGGCAACTGAGACAGCAATGGTTTAGGTAAAACTGCATTTGTAGCAACATTTTTACTTGGCAACATCAATCAATACAACAACGTACAGCATATATAATATGAGTTATCACATGAAGTTGATCAAGAAGCTGCTAAGGAACATACAAATGCGTCATTTGTCTTTAGACTGTACTTTTAGTTCTTCAAGCAGTTTTTGTTTCACATCATCGTCAAACTTTGCGTTATCCAGTATGGCTCCTTTGAAATTGACTCCTCCTGTGGTGAGACCTTCACAATTTTGAAAATTGGCTCCTGATAGCTCAGCATCCGAAAAATCAACGTTACAACCAGGTTGAAAGCAACAACAAGAGAAGTTAGCTTGTTGCAAAAATGATCTTTTGAAGGAGGAACCTCCAGGATAATGAAAGAGTGTCTTTGAAAAGTCCAATCCAGACAAATCATGCTCATTATATATCATTGCTCGATTATTGGTTCTTACTGTTTGCTTTCCGAGATCACTGCCAGTCGAAGAATAGCCATATTGGTAAGAGTTGGTGGTAAAACATTCATTCAACTGCTCTTGAGTAACACGTGGACACATCATCATCCTAATTCTGGTTTCAAGTTTATTCAGTTGACAGTACTGAGCCTCTTTAAGAAGCTCAGTCTGCTCTCTTTTTGTTTGTGGAAGAGTCACTTCAAGATTGGTATCATCTCTCAAGTAATTGAGAATATGCCTGTAATGTGTGCCATCTCTATCAATAAAGTAAGCTCCATCTTCATCAGTCGCGAGTTGATGACGTCCACTGAACATAACTGCAAGCATAGAGTCTGGTTGACTCTTCAGAGTTGTGAGAGTTGTGGTGAACTTGTGGCCTCCAACATTCAATTTGACTAGACTAGACTGGAATTTTTGAATATGTTCCATAGCTTTCTTTTCATCTTCCCATTGCTGTCGTTCTGTTTGCAAGCCAGCCTCTACCTTCTGTTTCTTTTCATCTATCTCTTTATGTTGACGTTCCGTTTCTTCACGTAGCTTTGCTTCTGCAGCCATTGCTGCTTTTGCTCTTTGGTTGATCTCGTCTGCAAACTCTTGAAACTTTGTTTTACTTGTTTGTGTCAACGTGTACAGCTTTTCAACTAGATTTGCTTCCCAAGTGTCAACATTGGTAGGACTCCGGATCTCCTCATCAACAGCTGTAAAAAACATTTGAAATTGCGGTATTAGAGGATAAAATTACTTTTAAAAGTTGTCATCTGCTGCACAGACGTAGAGTTCGCACTGCCTTCGGTGTAGGTGTAGGTGTAGGGTAATCCGGGGTAATTCAGCACACGTTTTAGTTAGATGACCCGTATCTTCTGCAAGATGATTGCGTCTCGCGTTCACCTGCCTAGGGTTTCTTTGTTTGCTACTGTAGTATACGTGGACGGCTGTTCTTGGCACCATGCAACTATTCAAGCAAGCGGTTGGACGTTTTCTGCATTAGCTAGTTGCGCGTGGTTCACACTAGACCTCGCGTCGTGTCGCGTCGTGTCGCGTCAAAGGAGGCCGTTTCCGACGCGACGCGCTAAAATAGGAAAAAATCCTATCCAACACGTCGCGTCGCGTCGCGTCTGAAACGGCTTCAGCTGGATTTACAATATGCCAACGCTTGAGCGTCGCGTTGTTTCGATTTGCGTGGGAGTGGCACGCGTGACTGGTTGTGCCACACAATATGATTGCAGCGCTATCATTGTTTCTGCAGCGATTACTGCTTCTGCTTTTTGGCTGACCTCATCTGCGAACTCCTGAAATCTTGTGTTAGTAGTCTGTGTCAACGTGTTTAGCTTTTTAACTAAATTTTCCTTCCACGTGCTATTGACGTCAGTAGCTGGTCCTCTCAATTAGAGATTTCTAACACATTTGAGAACACACGCACGAATGCGTTATTAGCATATGCATTACTTTTAGAGGCCATGTCCTTTGGACGCAGTATTGGTCGTATTGCGTTGGTGTCGCTCCGTTCTATGTAACAGGAAAATTCGGGAATTCAAGTTATCCTCCCCTCGTTGTCGAGCCCGGTTCCCGTATGATGCGACCACGCCAGAGAGAATCTACCTCAGTCAAGGATGGGCAAGTTTTATCAAGCCTGGTGCTGCAGTCTGGCACCAAGTTGACACCTTGGAGCCAAAAACATCAAGCTTATATATATATATAATATATATATATATATATATATATATATATATATATATATATATATATATATATATATATATATATATATTCATTACTCATGAAAACAATAAAGACAAGAAATCTTAGCATGCATTTCAATGAATCTACTCTAAATATGTACGTCTGAGCTACTACGTGATCAAGAACTTTTACAAATGGAAACTCACTAACGTTCCTTTCATCCAAAGCAACAGCCATGCACACATTAAGTGTTATGTCTGTCAGTGCCGTTCTAAATTCATTCTTAACATAGTTCATAGTACTAAATCCTCGTTTGCAATGACAAGTGTCGGGTGTCAGTGTCATAATCAGTATTGCCAACTACAACAGTTCTTTGTAATCGTCAAAATTTAGATATAAGTCACACCAGAAGCCAACTACGGCATCTCCTTTCTCTCCATTAGTTTCGTCAGCATTCTTGTAGGAGTCCTCAAACAGGTAATCCAGGAGTTCATCATTCCTGTACGCGTGGTAACTTCTTTCAACAACACCACAATCAAAGAAATGGTTGTCAAATCGTACAATAAGAGAACGGATATCAATAACACGATTCTTTCTATGAGTGGGGTTGATAGAACTGCACATCAAAACAATTTGATCTCTTTCTGGAAACCGTTTTTAGAGACTCTTTACTGCATCCAGAATGTATGATTTGCAAATTTGTAGAACAGAGGCTTGTTTGGCAACAGATAGGTTCCCATTATCTTGAACTTCCTTCCAGTATGCGATTAGTCATCACCCACCCATAAACGTCAATTACCATTAAGAAAACCATCAACCAAAGATATCGATTCACAATCTGCTGTCCTCTCAGGTTCAGTTCTTCCATAGGTCTCCGCGGTATCATAACAGCTGACAAATAAGGGCAAAAGATTAGCTAGTGTTGCATTTGAAGAGCAAGGAATCTGGACCATACTGTACCTGTCGACAGCAAAAGCGCTAGCGGTAGCGTTGTCGTTTGTCTCCACGGCACGTCACAGTCGGATGTACTACTAGGAGCGCCCTGGATTTCAACGGCTGAACCTTCACAAGAAGTTCGACGGCCACAGGTCTGCCTAAACAACTCTTCAAGCCGTTTTTGAGCCATGTCGTTCAATGCGGAGAGGTTGGCGTCTGCTGTCTCCGTGAAATCACGTGGACATCATGGCTACGACACGTGCTTGCAGTCGTCACGACAATGCAGATATTGCATCTGGTCCAGCGATATATTTAATGAATGGGTAATGACATTAGACTAGATACCGACTCCAGAAGGTCGGAGTGAGAATTTATTTTAGCAAGTCTGAAGGCATTCGTGTCGCCAAGACAGTGCACGAGTGGTGCCAATAGCCCAGTGCTGTCGCCAATTTTGGCACCATAGCGGCAAATGCCCACCCGTGGCCTCTGGTCCGAGGCTATTAGAAACGACATCCAGGTTGGGAGGGCCCAAACAGCAGTGCTTCGTATTGCCATTGTGTGGATCTATGCTGCTGGTTGGGGACATGGCCTGTGGTTCTCACTCCTAGATAGTAGTGGCCTGGAATTGTCATACGGGCACCGGACAAGACTAGCGCGAGAGAGTCTGGGGACGAGGCTACTAGATACCATGTCTATGTATAGTTGGCTAATAGGATACAGACTAGCGTTGCGGCGAGACGTCTTGTGTGCATGCGAGCGTGCGCGCGCGCGTGTGTGTGTTACATGCACGAATAGCCTCGGACTTCTGGATTTTTGCCGTTTTTTGCACATGACACAGCTTTGGCTCAGTGGCGTACTTGTACTGTTTGAACTTTCACTGGTTTGCAACTATGCAAGCCCTTTGCCGAGTTTTTCGTGATCTCAAAGCAGTCTGCATGTGACCAAATAATGGTGATGTAGCATAAAGAATCTGCATATTAAAACATGTCAGAAAAATCGAGGGTGTATATTTGCAGCAAATTCAAATTGATCACGCACGCACGCACTCACGCACGCAGTGACTATGCCAAATACGTAATCGTTAGAAATAGCACAATATAGTAAGTCAAAAACCTTTGTGGCACATTACCTGCCGGCAGGTACAGCTCTTCCGTTTCAATCCTTGTTGTATACATACATACAGACTAGCTGACGCGCCCCTTCTTCGCACGGAATTGATCAAAAGTGTGAGGGAAGCAAGAGAGATAAGGGGTTGCCAACTGACGCTTTATGGTGCCACAGGTGGTAAACTAGAGACTAGTCTTGGGCACTAATAAAGCAAAGACTTTGCCCGAGACTTGAAGCTACTCAAGCAAATGGTGATGTCGAGACTGTTACTGAACTAAGAGCTGTGATTCCATACACAAGACATCACTGTGATATCCAAACTGGCCACCCCTTGAGATAGTTTAACTATACGAGCACATACGGGCAAATTTCGTATATTCTACAATAACTACTTGACATGCAGTGGACGGCTTGGAAGCTAAAACGCTTGTCGTGTGGTATTGCTAGGAGTTTACACCTATAGTTGAAGCTACACGCAATTGAAATGCTATTTTTGCAACACGTGCTGAAAACAAGCGTCTTTTAGCATGTTTGTTTGCCTCTAGACCATATATATTGCTGATCTTACGTCCACTATACTGCACTACCATACAAGTATACTACATGCATGCATGCATATACCACTACTGTAGGGTTGCAAACTAATTGCCGCTAAAACATACTGCAGTGCTCTATAACAACGTGTTCAAGAGTTTAATATTGCAATTATAAATTAGTTTATATTGGCCAAGCCGGCGCTTGGGAGCCGTCAAATTCAAGAGCGGGAGCGTTGCCTGCGACCAATTGATGACTTCCTCCTCCGATTTCTTCTTTACATTCGGGACATCTGCTTCTTTCCATTGCACCCCCGCACTCTCCGATAGCGTAAACATGTCCGTTAGGACATTTGTACCAATGACCCGGGTCAAACGCCATAGTTCGCACTATCTCAAGTCTTTCCGCCTCCGACAAGCCAAACACACTGTAAGTATCAGACAAGTGCTTGATGATCTTTCGTATTGCCTCCGTGTCTTCACGCGTCCTCTTCCGTTTCTCCTTCAGACCATCTTCAACCACACGAACATAATCCTTGTCTTGGACAGTGAGCTGACCCAATCGAGGCCTGAGCTTTGCCATAAGAATCCGAAAATTTAACTCCAATTCGACTTTCTCCATCATCGACTGTATGTCTCCCAGCTGTTGTTTACTCAATATATGTCTCATTAGAAATGTGACCAGCTCATCGAGATCAGCTAGCAGTTTCTGACAAACTGGTTGTAAACTGCATTCATTCTCAGTCTGCGTCTTGTCGATGTTGTTAGCTACATCGACAATGGATGGTAAGAACTGAATCTGATTTTGAATAGTAGTCACTTCTTCTACAGTCAGCCGATTGCGCAATCGTCGAAGAATTATCCCTGATGGTGCATTATCGTTCAAGACCATTTCATTGATGATTAAGTCTAACTGTCCTAAACCAATATTAAAACTATCTAAAAATCCTGTTGGTTTGCTTTCTTGCGAAGCAACTTGATCTTTAAATAGCGGGCAGACTTGCAACTGTCTTGCCAGTTGGACTGCTTCTTTCTTTAGTTGCTTGACCGTTGTCTCCATCTCTTGCTCTTGCTCTAACATCCTCCGCTTCACCATCTCGATATCCTGCAGTGCCTGTTTCACAACATTTCCGTAACGAAGACTTCGTCGCACTGCGATTTTACAACGTGGGCATTGCTTTAGACCAATGTTAACTCCACCCTCTTCGTTTTCTTGTTTTGAGTCCATCCAGTGATCGAGCCCCTTCACTTCAAATACGTGACTACAATCTTCCAATTCGATAAACAGTGCCTCCGGATCGTCCTCCTCTCCAAAAAATATTTCTGTCACTTTATCGACGTCACAAATTCGGCACAGACTTGGACATTTCTCTCCACACAGACCAATGCAACGATGATTACATTTGAGAGTTTGTCGACATTGGTTGTTACAACGTGGACGATCGCAAAGCTCTCCGCATAGTTTAGCGCACGTATAGTGGTCACACTCCCACTGGCAACGCTCTTGGCATGGATCACACAGTTTCCCGCATTCTTTTTGACACTTACTGTGAACGCACGCATTTTCGCATTTCCGTCTACAAGCAGGGCAGTTTTTGGTACACGGGTATTCACACGGATGCGAGCAGACGAGTGTCCTGCCACAATGTGATCGGCAGGCTATGTGTAGCCTTCCTTCACGGCATTCCCCGCACGTTCCGCTGCAGAGGTGTTCGCAGTCGAGCATATCACCACACGGTTCGGGACACAGAGACGTCCCCTGTTCGTGGCAACGCACATCAGTCGTGTGCCCGCATGGCCACGTCTTGGATACAACCGCCAAACACTTCCTTGTGCATTCTATGTCACCACATCTGTTGCTGCAAGAGTGCCCGCAGCCGAGTATAATAGAGCAAGGAGCTTGGCAATGGAACTGAAGTGGACTGTCGCCACATGGAATAGATTGAATGTGACCGCATCCCGGCACGACCTTGTCCACGAGAACGGGGCATTTTCCACACTCTTTGTGGCATTTCTTCTGGCATCTATGCCCATTTTCACACTTCTTTACACACGGTTTGCGACATTTATATTGCTCGTGTTGACGATCGTAAGGATGACACGTGAGAGCACAAACGTGTCCACACCCGAGTCTAAACTCGCAGGGTCGCGTGCATCCGCCCTCCGGAGCATTCTTGAAGTCGGTCGACTGAGACGCAAGAAAAGAAGTATCCGGATGGATTTGACAGCACAGTTCCAAGGCTGGACCCACAATTCCATTATTCCTCATCTCTTGAACAATTTTGCTCCACAACTCGCTTTCCTTAGCCAACAGTGTCATGTTCCCAACGCAATAAAATCCTTTCTTTGCTCGCGAAAGCGCAACGCACACTCGATTCGACGTTTTGAGGAATCCGATTTTACTTTGAGCGTTGCTTCTGACCAGAGACAAGATGATGACGTCGTTCTCTTCGCCTTGATAATTATCGACGGCTGTGATGCGGACACCATTGTATATAGCCTTTGGCATAACTTTCTTGAGAGTGAGAACCTGGCCAGTGTAAGTTGTAAGCACGGTAATCTTATTCGCTGGAATTCCTTGTTGCATCAAGTAACGACACAGTCCAGCCGCAAAACCCGCCTCGTGAGTATTGTAGTGACTTTTCAAGTCCTCGTTTTCGTTCTCCCTTTGTTTGTGCTCAATGAAGAACATGTTGTGTTTCGCTCCTGCGATGTTCTCGTACTTGTAGACCGATTTGTGGTTCTGTAATCCGTCGTAGATCGGTTTCATCAATTCGGCAATCTCGGGGCGCATCCGATGCTGTACATCCAATCGTGCACACGGCATTCCATTCTTGATCATTCTCTCAAACAGCGAGACGTCTAACTTGTATTTTTTTGCTAGTTGATAAACATGAGGATTGGGACGAAGTTGTTGGTGATCGCCAATGAGAATCAAATGTTCGGCAGATGCTGATAATGTTGTGACGATATGGGCTTCGTAGACTTCCGCCGCTTCTTCGACGACGACTATTTTGGGCTTTACTTCGAGGAGAAGACGGTGGTGTTTGGCTGCTCCCGTCGTTGTCATGCCGATAACTGTCGCTCCCTTGAGGACATGCAAGCTTTCTTGCTCGTCAGTTTCCTTGAGTCGCTCTGCTGCTGCCTCAAACTCTACGCAAAGCGTTGTCATGTTTTCTTGAAGAGACTCTTTTCTTTTCTGCAACCAATAGTTGTAAAGTCGCCAGCGATCGTTTTCGTTAAGATTCCATATGTTGTTTACCATGTAAACTTCTTCTTGTCTCATTGGTGGTACGGAAAGCCCTTCGTAAACTTTCTGGTTTCTCCTCTGTTTGCTCATTGCGACTAAGGTCCAACCTCCACCATCGTCTTCGAGTTGATTGTCTGGTTCCGCTTCTGCAATGCCCTGCAGCTGTTCCACACCGTTAGCGAATTCGGCTGGGTCTGGATTGGCAACGTTTTCAGCATCGTTCTCGGGTACCCCCACGTCTGGCAAATAAGCAAACTCTTCGCCTTCTATTCTTCTCTGTGCTTCTAGAATTTCTGCTTCATTGTCTGCTTCAGCCTCTTCGGATTCAGATTCCGACTCACTGTTCTGGCCGTCGTCAGCTGGTGCTGTTTTAACCCTGTCGTTTTCCGGATATCCTGTGTTTGGATCAACGGACGCCGCAGAATTGATACACACAATACCAAGCCATTCATCAAGTAAACTGTAGCCTCTCTGAAAGTAATAACCTGCGTCATTTAGCTGAATAGCCATTTCACAGCCGGGTATATCTCTCATTTTTTGGACACCAATTACACCTCGTTGTTCTTGGCGACTCGTAGTTTCCACCATCGCTTCCTTCATCGTGTGCATTTCATACTGCTGCTTCTTTTTGTTATGGAAGATGACGCCCGGTATTGCACGGCGTTGCCTCTCTTTACGAATAATAGCATTCAGATTTAGGTTCTTCAAGACCTCGCTTTCACTACGACCACCAACTCTTACGACTCCAGTTTCACGTAATTGTAAGACTTCTTTCATGAACTCTAAGATTCCTTCCAGGAACTGGTCCAGAGCGTGATTTGTGTAGCAAACTATTAAAATCGGAGATGTACAAGCGGGATCCCATACATGACGGTTCTCAATCAATGCTCTCATAACCTTGAGGCCCAGGTAAGTCTTTCCCGTTCCTGGAGGTCCCTGTATCAAGGCAAACTCTCTCGTCATTGCAGTTTTAATGGCAACAAGTTGTGACTCGTCCAATTCCACGTACTCGCAAGGCGGCCAAGCATCCCAGTCGGTGACGGTCACCCTCATGGCTCGAGGACTGTTGCATCCCAGCGCACTTCTCAGATCCATTTGGGCGACGCCACCATCGCGGTGTTCCGGGCGAAGATAACGAGGAGAAGTTCTACTGTTCTTCTCACACTTCACTATATAAGATTGCAAAGGGAGATCAGGGGTAATGTGTTGAAGTCTACGCAGCACGTGACGGTAAGCCTCAAAGTAAGCGGGTGACTCAGCAAACGTGTATATCTGACCAGCTTGCATGTCTTTCACGTCATCCAAACCGTTCATGAAACGTGCCTCGATGATCCCGTTCTTCAAATCTTCAGCCTTTCAGTTGGACACGACTGCAAACTTCATCGCCTTGAAATTGTCGTTTGAGAAACATAGCAACGAGCCAAAGATCAATCGTCGCGAGTGATTCCAATTTACTCGACGTAAATGAGAAACGTCAAACGTGATCTTGTGTGTCAGACCACTGAACGTGCAGACAGGCTGACCGATCCTAGCACGGCGTTACAACCGGAGATCATTTGAGCTCCCTCTTTTGCGTCTGACGTCATCCTCTGGGAGGGTGGCAATGCCCTCGCGCAACGGACCAACAAAGTCTTCTCTCAATAAACGAAACTGTACGTCCAAGTAGTGATCAAGGTCTTTAAAAGCACCTTCTTCGATGTTTGACCTCAGAAAAGGCTGTTCGTTTTTGGCCAGTTCTTCACTTGTAGGGACAATTTCAATACCCCGGAAGTCATCAGGAGGATTTTCCACTTTCATTGCTTGAGGCAGAGAGCTATGCTCTAGTCTTAATTGGTTTTGCACAATACATTCATCCCGGGTTTTTACCAGGTCAGTTACCCGTTCAATCAAGCCATTCGGCAATGGAATGGTTGTACAAGATAGTTGATCTACGGTCACCTTCAATCTGTCCAGAACCACAATCTCATCTACTTTACTAGGAAATCGTTCGAGCATCTCATTGACCAGAGTGACAATGCTTTCCAGATCTTCCACAACTTCTTCAACATTTGTGTATCCCATGACTTGAGTTTGAGTAAGTGTTGAGAGGTAGCTGTTCAAATTGTTAGTAAAAAACAGAGAGGAAAGCATACAAGCAAGCATGTCATTCAACATTTGATTCATTGTACTGCGACAGCCCTTTGCAAACAAGCTCAGGATGAGTCTAAGACGGTCACGAACGCCTACCTGTCTAGAGTTAAGTAGGCCTTTGAAACTATCTAGCTTCGTTGAAACTTCCATAGTGATCTCCCGGGAACTTTTCTCTCTCAGTTCGCGTAAGAAACGGTCGCTAATTAGATAGACTCTCGGGACTCCACTTACGTCTTGAGTTCCTCCTCCTCCTCCCCGTCTTTGTGCTCGACCGCCGCCATGTTCACCTCTGTCGGCTGGCTCATAGCCTCGTCCTTGTCTTCGCCCTCGTCCTCGTCCTCTTCCTGCTCGTGCACCGCGTCCACGGAATTGACCTTCACCGTGTTGTTGGTGACCTCTACCATGTTGCGCTTCAACGACGTGCCCATTTAATTGACCGTCGTCGTCGTGTCTTTCTCTATTTACTTCAACAGGACCTCGCCGACGGCTTCGGTTTCCACCACGGCCTCCTCGTTGCCCACGAGGACGACCAGGACGGCGTCCGCGACCACCACCTCGCTGCAGCAAATCGTCCATTCGCCGATTCGTGAACAGCCGATTTCCAGGCTCGCTGGATCACGAGACTTGAACGACAATGATGACAAATAAACCTGCGTTTACAGAGAAAGTAACGAGACCTTTGTGTAGTTCTATGCGACGGCGTGTCTGATACTCAGTCTGCAGGATTGATTTCTAAATGCCAAGTAAGCATTGATAAATAGCCTTGAGTCAGGGGAACACCCTAAGTCCCCATTGGACTTCCTGTAAATTGACACCATTGAACTTTCTGTTGATGTCAAAAGTTCGACGTCTGCTTTTTGTCACGGCTCACTAGAACCCTTGCAACACACGTACCAGCGTATAAACGTATAATGCTAGTGCCACGGACAACCCAGGCAGCACTACATGTCATCCCACGCAAGAGTATACATGCGAATCCCCAAAAAACAGGAAATGCTAAAACAACTGTAGCTCTAATTTTTAGACAAGAATGTTGGAAACATTTACTGACTGCAGTCTCGAGCAATGGCATAAAATATCCTACGAAACACTGCAGTTCTTCACAGGACATGAAGCCTTGTTGTGCCTCTGCTGTTATTAATTTAGTAAACAGACATTATTGTACTTTGTTGCTGATCATCACTGCAGGCAAGTCACGGTCGTTGTAGCAGTGTGTTGCCAGTATTGTTGTAGTTAGAGCTATTGATATCAATAAAGTTGTTGTGTTTCAAACTACAGGCAAATTACTTACTGCTGCGGAAGTAAAGCCACCGTTTAGCATGTCAATGTAAATTACGCTGGTCTGGTCTAGTAGGTCTTTACAACAAGATCTACTGAAACATTGGTAACAAAGTAAATTTGGCTACACTAAAGTGTCCCACAATAACACATGGTTATGGTAATGTGTTGAAAAATACAAAAAAGCAGGTTAGCTAGTGCCATCTTAAAACATAAAAAGAAAGCAGCTAGCCCTACATGGAACTGACAGCAAACATGGTTGTTATGGCTCCACTGGTCTAATAGCAAGAGTATAGACTTCAAACTACCTACACGTGATTATCAAATGACAATGGAACACGTCAATGCCATAAATCTATAAATGTGTTTGTATTTTAAGTGCTAACTTTAAACTACATGTGAGCAATAAAGCAGTGTTGCAACTAGCTGTTGCAACATCACGTGATTACAATTGAAAGGTCACCTTGTCTGCCTTTCCTCAACACCTCGCTTGTACATGCAGGAGGAAATGGGCGATATAGGGACGACTCGAGATAGAAAGAATGGTTTACATATTATTCCATCCCCTAGAGAGACAATTCTTGCAGAAAAAGAGGTTTGAAAAACGCTGTTGGCTATATCGTTGCCATTGTCTGAAGCCAGACGTGATTGACTTTTTGGCGAGACATAACTTGAAAACGAGCGTCTTAAATTTGCACGTTTGTCTGTCTCTAGATCATATATTATTGATCTTACGTCCATCAGCACACGTCCATACAATTTTACTTCATGCACGCACAACAGTCAACTGCTATATATATATATATATATATATATATATATATATATATATATATGCATAAAGTCACGGTAACATATACTGCAATGCTCTAACAACGTGTTCAATATCGCAAATTGCAACTAATTTTAGTTCTATATCGGCAAAGCCGGCGCTCGTGAGTCGTCAAATTCAAAAGCGGGAGCGTTGCCTGCGACCAAGCGATGACGTTCTCCTCCAATTTCTGCTCGACATTCGGGACATCTACTTCTTTCCATTGCACCTCCACACTCTCCAATAGCGTAAACGTGTCCGTTTGGGCATTTGTACCAATGACCCGGTTTAAACCCCATAGCGCGCACTATCTCAAGTCTCTCCGCTTTTGATAAGCCAGAAACGCTGTAAGTAGTAGACAGAAACTGAATGCTCTTCCGTATTAACTCCATGTCTTTATGCGACCTTTTCATTTTGTCCTTCAGACCTTTTTCGATCACGTGGACAAACTTGATGTGTATGGCAGTGAGCTGTCTCAATCGAGGCCGAAGCTTTGCCATAAGGATGCGAAAGTTTAACTCCAATTCGATTTTCTCCATCATCGACTGAATTTCTTCCAGTTGTTGTTCGCTTAGAACGGGTTCCATTAAAATTATGACCAGTTCATCGAGATCAGCTAGCAGTTTCTGACAATCTGGTTTTACTGTACATCCAATTTGCATCTGCGCCTTTTCGATCTTGTTGGCCAGATCAACAATAGATCGCAAGAACTGAATCTGATTTTGAATAGTAGTCACGTCCATGATCGTCGGCCGATTGCGCAAGCGCCGAAGAATTTTTCCTGATGGACTTATATCCTTTACAACTAAATTATCGATGCCGTCAGTGTCTTCTAGACCAAGATCAAAATAAAGCAAGAATGTCTCGCGGGCGCTCTTGAGCGAGAAAACCTGGCTCTTGAACAACATACAGACTTGTAGTTGTCCCGCCAGTTGGACTGCCTCTCTTGTCAGTTGCCTGACCGTTATCTCCATCTTTTTCTCTTGCTCTAACATTCTCCGCTTTACCATCTCAATATCCTGCAGCGCCTGTTTTACAACATTTCCGTAACGAAGACTTCGTCGCACTGTGACCGTACAACGTGGGCATTGCTTTAATCCAATATCAACTCCACCCTCTTCGTTCGTTTGTTCTGAGTCCATCCAGCGATCGAGACCGTTCATTTCAAATATGTGATTGCAGTCTTCCAGTTGGACGAATAGTGCTCTCGGATCGTCTTCCTTTCCAAAAAATATTTCCGTCACTTTCTTATAGTCGCAAACTCGGCACAAACTTGGACATTTCTCTCCACACAGTCCAATACAACAATGACCGCATTTGCGAATCCGTAGACATCGTTTGTTACACCGTGGACGACTGCAAAGATCTGCGCATACTCTAGAGCACTTATAGTGGGCACACTCCCACTGGCAAGGCTCTTGGCATGGATCACACGGTTTTCCGCATTCTTTTTTACACTTACTGTGAACGCACTCGTTTTCGCATCTCCGACTACAAGGAGGGCAGTTGTTGGTACACGGGTATACACAAGGGTGCGAGCAAACCAGTTTTCTGCCACAATTGGATTGGCAAGCTATGTGTAGCCTTCCTTCATGACATTTCCCGCATGTACCGCTACAAGGGTGTTCGCAGTCGAGCATGTCACCGCACGGTTTGGGACAAGGAGACCTCGCCCGTTCGTGGCAGCGCACATCACCCGTGTGCCCACATGGCCACCTCTTGGATACAATTGCTAAACACTTCCTTGTGCATTCTACGTCACCACATCTGTTGCTGCAAATGTGCCCGCAAGAGAGTTTAGTAGGGCATGGAGCTCTACAACAAAACTGAAGTGGACTCTCGCTACATGGAATCGGCTGAATGTGATTGCATCCCGGCACGACCTTGTCCACGAGAACGAGGCATTTTCCACAATCTTGGTAGCATTTTTTCTGGCATCTGTGCCCATTTTCACACTTCTTTACACACGGTTTGCGACATTTAACGTTCACGTGTTCCCGATCGTACGGATGACACGTAAGAGCACAGACGTGTCCACACCCGAGTCTAAACTGACAAGGTCTCCTGCATCCGCCTTCTGGCGCATTTTGAAAGTCTGTCGACTGAGACGCAAGAAATGAAGTATCGGGATGTATTTGACAGCACAGCTCCAAAGCTGAACCCACAATTCCACTGTCCTTCATTCCTTGAACGATCTTACTCCACAACTCGCTTTTCTTAGCCAATAGTGTCATGTTGCCAACGCAATAAAAGCCTTTCTTTGCTCGCGAAAGAGCAACACATACTCGGTTAGGCGTACTCAGAAATCCGATTTTACCCTCATCGTTGCTTCTGACCAAAGACAAGATGATGACGTCGTTCTCTTCGCCTTGATAATTGTCGACGGCTGTGATGCGGACACCTTTGTACGCAGTGTTTGTCATAACTTTCTTGAGAGTGAGGACCTGGCCAGTGTAAGTTGTAAGTACGGTTATTTTGGACGATGGAATTCCTTGTTGCATCAAGTAACGACAAAAACCAGCCACAAAACCGGCTTCGTGAATATTAAAGTGACTTTTCAAGTCCTCGTCTTCGTTTTCTTTATGTTTGTGCTCGATGAAGAACATGTTGTGTTTTACTCCTGCGATATTCTCGTACTTGTAGACCGATTCGTGGTTCTGTAACCCTTTGTAGATTGGTTTCATCAACTCGGCAATTTCCGGTCGCATCCGATGCTGTACATCCAATCGTGCGCACTGCATTCCATTCTTGATCATTCTCTCAAACAGCGAGACGTCTAACTTGTATTCCTTCGCTAGTCGATAAACGTAAGGATTGGGACGAAGTTGTTGGTGATCGCCGATGAGAATCAAATGTTCGGCAGATGCTGATAATGTTGTGACGATATGAGCTTCGTAGACTTCCGCCGCTTCTTCGACGACAATTATTTTGGGCTTTACTTCGAGGAGAAGACGGTGGTGTTTGGCCGCTCCCGTCGTCGTCATACCGATAACGGTCGCTCCCTTGAGGACATGCAAGCTTTCTTGTTCGTTAGTTTCCTTGAGTCGTTCTGCTTCGCCTTCAAACTCTTCGCAAAGCTTTGCCATCTTTTCCTGAAGATACTCTTTTCTCTTCTGCAACCAGTACTTGTAAAGTCGCCAGCGGTCGTTTTCGTTGAGATTCCATATGTTATTTACCATGTAAACTTCCTCCTGTGCCATTGGTTGCAGGGAGAGACCTTCATGCACTTTACGGTTTCTTTTCTCTCTACCCATTGGAACCACAGTCCAACCCTCATTGTCGTCATGTTGATTGCCCGGTGACAATTCTGCAATACCTTCAAGCTCTTCGTCCTCAACGGCAGTCTTAGCTTGGTCGACTGCCTCTTGTTTAGCGGCGGTTTCACTATCGTTCTTGGGTGCCCTGACATCTTCCAAAAGAGCGAACTCTTCGCCTTCTATTCTTCTCTGTGCTTCCAGAATCTCTGGTTCATCATCTCCGTCAGCTTCTTCGGATTCAGATTCCAACTCTTTGTTTTGGTCATCGTCTGCTGCTGCTGCAGAAATTTCGGTTTCTGGAGTAGTTCGGTTAACGGAGACAGGAGAATCGATACACACAATTCCCAGCCATTCATCAAGTCGACGGTGGCCTCTCTGAGAATAATACAATTTATCATTCAACTGACAAGACTTCTCACAACCGGCAATACCACTCAACCAACTGACACCAATTATACCTCGTCGTTTAAGGTCATCCACCGTCTTATCAATATCATTCTGAATCTTGCGTATTTCAAAAAGCTGCTTCTTTTTGCTACGAAATATAATGCCTGGAACCTCGCGGTCTTGCCTCACACTGTGAGTAATAGCGTTCAGATTTAGATTCTTCAAGACCTCGCTTTCGCTACGACCGCCAACTCTTATGACACCAGTGCTATGGAACTCTAAGACCCCCTCCAAGAACTGGTCCAGAGCGTGATTTGTGTAACAAACAACCAAAATCGGAGATGTACGAGCGGGATCCCATACACAGCGGTTCTCAATCAATGCTCTCATAACCTTGAGACCCAGATAAGTCTTTCCCGTTCCCGGAGGTCCTTGTATCAGAGCAAACTCTCTCGTCATTGCAGTTTTTATGGCAACAAGTTGTGACTCGTCCAATTCGACATGCTCGCAAGGCGGCCAAGCATTCCAGTCGGTAACGGCCACCCGCATGGCTCGGATACTTTTGCATCCCAGCGCACTTCTCAAATTCATTCGGGGCACCTCACCATCACGGTGTTCCGGACGAAGGTAACGAGGAGGCCGGGTACAGTTTCTCTCACACTGTACTATGTAAGATTGCAAAGGGAGGTCGAGTTTAATGTGCTGAAGTCGATGCAGCACGTGACGATAAGCCTCAAAGTAAGCGGGTGACTCGGCAAATGTGTATACTTGACCAGCCTGCATCTCATTCGCGTCCCGCAAACCATTCATAAAACGCACCTCGACAATCCCCTTCATCAAATCTTCAGCATTTCTGTTGGACACGACAGCAAATTTTACGGTTTTGAACCTGTTGTTTGAGAAGCATAACAACGAGCCATAGATCAATCGTCGCGAGTGCTTCCAGTTTACTCGACGTAAATGATAAGCGTCAAACGTGATCTTATGTGCTAGACCACTGGATGTGCAGACGGGTTGCCCAATCTGAGCGTGACGGTACAACCGGAGATCATTTGGGGTCCCTCTCTTGCGTCTGACGTCATCCTCTGGAAGGGTGGCAATGCCCTCGCGCAACGGACCCACGAAGTCTTCTCTCAGTAAACGAAACTGTACGTCCAAGTATTGGTCGAGGTCTTTAAACGCACCGTCGACTATGTTTGGTCGCAAAAAAGGCCTTCGGTTTCCAGCCAGTTCCTCACTTGTGGGAACTAGCTCAATAGCCCGAAAGTCATCAGGGGGTTCTTCTAGTCTCAATGCCAAAGGCAGAAAGCTAGCTACCTGTCGTAATTCTCTTTGCATGACACATTCATCGCTGGTTTTCACCAGGTCGGTAACCCGCTCGACTAAATCTCTCGGTAGTGAGATGCCTGAAGGGGGTAGTCGGTCTACGGTCAGCTTCAGTCTCTCCAGTATTGGAATTTCATCTACAGAACTAGGAAATCGTTCGAGCATCTTACTGACCAGAGTAACAACGCTCTCCACATCTTCCACAACCTCATCAACTTCTAGATGTCCGACGACTCGAGGCTGAGTAATTGTTGACAGATAGCGCTTCAAATTGTGGCTAAAAAACAGTGAGTGAAGCATGCAAGCGAGCATGTCATTCAGCATTTGATTCATTGTACTGTGGCAGCCCTTTGCAAACAAGCCTAGGATGAGTCTAAGACGATCACGATTGCAACTGCCTACCACGCTAGAGTTAAGTAAGTGATTGAAACTATCTCGATTTGTTGAAACCTCTATAGTGATCTCCCGGGGAGTTTTTTCCTTCAATTCACGCAGGAAACGGTCGTTAATGCTAAAGGTTCTCTTGCTGCCACTTGAGTCATGAGTTCCTTCTCTTCCTCTTCCTCGTACTCCACCGCCTCGATATTCACCTCTGTAGGCATGCTGATGGCCTCGTCCTCTGCCTCGTCCTCGTCCTCGTCCTCGTCCTCCTCTCGCTCCACGCCCACGGTGGTGAGCTCCACCATGCTGTTCTTCAACGACATACACATCCAATGGTTCGTAGGCGTAAGCTTCAGGTCCTTCCACAGGACGTCGTCGACGGTCTCGGCCTCCACCTCGTCCTATTTGTTGTCCTCGATAACAACCACCACGAGCACCACCTTGCTGTGGTACGTAAGCCATTTACCGATTCGTGTATCTAGATTTCGAAGAGTTAACTGACGCTGATCAAACTCCGTATAGATATGAAACGTAACAATGACTTTATTACGACAGATTGACGTCTGCAGTATTGCCCAATGCCAAGTAAACAATTAATCCAGGGAATCCCCGAAAGGTTGCGTAAGCACGTCGGATTTAGTGTTGATTTCCAAACTTCCACGTCTCTGGTTTCCACAGGGTCCAATCAAATCCTTTCACTTTACTACGACATTACCCATAAATAGACCCGCATCTAGAAGCGTAACCCCAGTGTTACAGAGAACCCGGCACTGTACAGTTGTCATCAAGATATACGCATGCTTAGTATCACAAGTAATTGCGACCCCGCTGAGCCATGACTTCCTTGAACTCGAGACGGTTGTAAAGTCCCCAGAAAGAACAGGAAAAGGCAAACATGCTCCTGCCCTACACAAACGTTAGAAACATCTAACAATGACATGGAATATCCACTCAACAGCTGCACTTTTGAACAGGTGGCTCTGGCCTTGTTGGACAACTGTTGAGTAATAACAAACAATTGCGCTATTCCTAAGTTACAGATCGGCATTAGAGTAACTAACACGCCCCTGTGTAATGGTGTTTTACAGCTATGAGTTATGCTGGCACTATTCTTAGCAACTTCTGATTAGATTACTGAGTTCAATAAAAGCTTCTTTCTATGTGACAGAAGCAGCCTTCGATAGCAGCCATCGTTCACCTTGTGAGGTCCACACAATAGACCAAATTGGCATTAATTAAGTAACCAACTATTGTGGAAGTAATTTGACTCTGTCTATCATCTATTTTAGAATCTGGTACTGTATGGTAAGTTTGTCACAACAGTGCAATGTTGTCCTACATAACAATGACAGATTCATGTCTGTGGCCATAGGTTGAAATACAAAACGAAGCCATGCTCGTCTCAAAACTCAATAGGATAGCAGTTAACACTAAGTGCAACTAACATTAAAAGGTTCCAATGGTATTCGCACTTGCCAAATAACATGAGCATAAACATCTGTCCAGTACGCCTACCAGATTACTTGGATGACAAATAGATCATGTCCATATCATAAGAATATAAATAAATTTGTTATAAAACGCGAACTTCACTATATGCGTACACACCTGTATACCAAAGTAGGTACTAACGTGTTGTTGTTGTTGTTGTTGTTGCTGTTGTTGTTGTCCTAATGGCTCAAACAGATATGCCATCCCGAACCTCATTGAAAGCTACAGCCAGTTTCTGCATTCTCGACTCCATTGCTCGTTTTTCAGCAGCCATCTCATGTAATAGCTGACGCATCTCCTCCTCGACTTCTACCACCTACACAGCAAACCCCATTGTCTGCTTTGATTCTTATTACATAATACCAAACTAAATCACTCTTCTATTTGCAATGTCAATTTCTGCCTGTTGATCATGCCGAAGCTGTGCCATAGCATCATTGTGACTCCTTTCTTTAGCCTCAAGTTGTTGACGAAACGCATCATCACATGATCGAAGTTTAGATACAAGAGATCTAGTGTCAGTCGTCATACAAATATCATGCAATGAACTAGAAACAGTGAACGATCCGTACCTGGCTTGTTCTTCGACAGTATGCTTCTCTTCTGTCAATTGTTTCACCTTGGCAGCAAATGTTTCTTTTACCTTCTGCATTTCCTGCTCTAACAAATCCATTGATGATAGGCGTTCTTCCCACTGCTGTTTCATTGAGCTACACAGACAGGTTTTATAGAGTAATAATTAATTTCCTATCTGATGGGAGGGATTATCCATTGCCAATCAATCAATCGACTGGCTATGGATCTACTGTCCATTCTCATTGTCTGTTACCTAATAGGCTATACAAAGTTTATACCAAATCACTGTCTATCTGTTTAACATTTCGTTGATCTGCTTGTCTACCCAGCTGTTCGTCTATGTAACTCATCCGTGGCTGTCTCAGCACAATACCAACCTGCCTGCCTTATACAAAGTCTATTTGCCTCCAGATATTATTTGTCCATTGGTGGGTGATGTCATCTCTTATATTAGAATACAAACACACAACACGACGAAACAGAAGCACATGTATAATGGTGTACCAATGTTTGGTTCTTTCCTTCTCCAGATCGTCTCTAGCACGTGCTAACTGATCTTTCAATTCCTCCTTTCGATCCACCAACGAAGCAAGCTGCTCTTCCATATCTTGATTCTGCGCTTGACTTTGCCCCAGCTGATCCTCCAACTCATCCTGTGCCTGACCTGCTTCTTCTCTCACCTGTTCCAATTTCTCTCCAGCCTCGGTAATACGCTGTACACAAATAGATGTGGCAACTACTGCGAAGTACAATGCTTTTGAACAAACCTGTTTTAGATTTCGTATTGACTCTGTCTGGTCATCCAACATTTTTGATTTGATTCGAATCGTGTCATTATCACGCTGGAATAAAAGTGGATTATAAATTACTTGATAACACGGGTAGCTATGAAGGATGGCAACTGAACAATACTAACCTGAGTTTGTAGTCTCAAGTCGCTCACTTGAGTCGTTAGACTCTTCACTTTGGCTTCCAGTGATCCCCGATCTTGAGCAAGTGCAGCACCTGAACCAAACCGTCGCATAATAATAAACAAATTGACATTTCCGAAAACTGTCTACCCTGCTGAGCAAGCTCTGCACTCCACAATTCCCTCTCTCGCCGCAGACCTTCTATGACAGACCTTTGAGCTGTCATCTCTGCTTTCAGTTTTGAGTTCTCCTGCAAAGTCAATCACAGCACCACAACTGCTGTAGAGAGTAGAGTCATCGACTGGTTTACATCGCGTATGTGCAAACCTCATCCACTGCTGCTAGACGCACCATTTCTTTCCTAACTTCGTGAAGTTCCACTTCTCTAGCAGACAAACGTTCCTGAAACATGAAATTGCTTAAGCAACAAACAGCGCTTGGCCACCAGACTGTCGATCTTGAAGTATTGATTGTAGGGTTTTATACGAACTCACATATGAGTTACAATATTAGACAATTGCTACAACACATTGTTGTCCAAGATGCTAACAAAAATTAACAAAATTCTAACATTAATTGACACACTCACACACACACA
>CAXXBX010000025.1:117500-127500 GCA_964274945.1 Dehalococcoidia bacterium
TCCCTGCTTGCGTTTTCTGTTCAATTTGTAAGTGCCTCATCTCATAATCAGGAAACAATCCTGTCCTACAGTTTCCTAAAATTATTCCATCAAAGTCTAATGTAAAGTTTAAATTGCTGAATACAACTCCATAAATGTATTTATTGTCTTGCTTATTGGCTGCTAGTAGTACGCACAATAAGCCAGATGTGATCCAAATGCATGCATCTATCAGTAGCATACATTGAGAGTTGGTCGGGGGTTCACGTGCAGCTCTGTAACGTCAGTAATGACGTCACTATACACGTGATTAACAATTACGTCATCTCAAAGTAGACTCGTTTTAAACAAATTACAAGAGATTCTAAACAAGTTTCGCAGAGGACTTCTACATACGTTCTTCGGAAACGACATCAGCCAAACTGTTTTAGTGTCCTGGATGTTTTACAATACCAAACATGTATAATGTCCACCCTTGGGGCCCCGTAACGACCCTCATCTGTTGCCAAAGAATGTTTCAAAGGACACTCCCACAATATTTGAGCCATTACCTAATTACTAAAGATTTTTGATTAAAACAGTATCAGGGTTCTAGCCATGCATACTAAGAGGTGGCAGGCTGCCACGCTTTACTTCTCAAAATGAGATACCCGCCACGCTTTGGGATTGACTGCCACTTACGCCATGTGAACAAACATTCCAGTTGGAATTAGTGGCTGTGTTCACTACTACAGGACAAGTTTGCACTACTCATTGTTCACTTTGACCTTTTACAGAGAGTGCTAATTATGGCCTCAGCAGGTGTGCTATTCACTGTGTCAGTATTGTGCTCACAAACCATGATGACTAAATGGAAAGCATCATAATTGAATGAGGATGTGGCGTTTCTATATAAACATACTTGACCCTTACAAAATATTGATATGCAAACTGCTAATTCTCTTTGGGCAAAGATCATCTTAAAACAGCCAAGTTATTCTGACTAGGTTGATTAATAAGCAGAGGAAGTCACAAAAACTCACCAGGGCTACCTTTTCGACAAACCATAACCACGTCAAAATCCACACTCCTTACAGATGACCACGCCTCTTTTAGAAGTCCCGCCCTGCCGCCACACTTTGCTGAAACCTAACCCTGAGAATTAGTTAATTAACTTAATACCACATATGACCTGATTACGGGACGTCATTTACTCATGCTGGAGTTCACATGTGATGTGTGAACAATGGCATGTACGCACCTGTCCATGCATTTGGTAATCACCATATTCAAAGTAGAAGCCATGGAATCCGGGAAATTCATACCTTACAAAAACGATTTTCTTCGATTCGCAATGCTGCACGAAATTCATCCTCAAGATCTGCATATGCTTGTTGTTGACTAGCGATTCTAAAAACATTAATATCAATATATAAAGCTGTGACTAAAGCAGCTCATCTGCTAGTTGATTACTTTTCTTCATAGTGACGCATTTGCAGTTCCCATTTCTCTCTTTCCTTCCTCAACTCGTGGTGCACAACATTTTGTACTTCTGGATTACTCACATTTACTCGAGCTGCCAGTTGATTTCTATGTCAACCAATTTGTGTCAAACCACAAGTGACCAACAGCACACAAACAATGCAAAAATTGTTGTTCTACGTGCTGACGCCATAACAACCAGGTTACCTGTGTTCCTGCTCTCTGGCGGCTAGCAGTTCTTGTAGCTCTTGAATGCGAATCTTTGACTGTTTTATTGTGTGGTGATTCAAATCCAGTTCACGAGACAAGGCTGACGACCGTCTCCTAGTTTCATCCAATTCTTTGGCCTACAACACCAAAATACAATTTTACAGTACCAAGTAGACTGTATACGTTTTGGTTACAGTTCTTACTGCTGCTGCTTGTTGTTGGAAATGTTCTGACTCCAATTTTGCTGCAGCCTTCTCAGTGTCTGTTAGTGCTTTTTGCTGTTGCTCACATTGTTCACGATAGGAATCAAGGCCTTCCTGGAGTTCAGCAACATGAAGCTAAAGATGACATGAACTGTTGTTGCTACAACCATACAACACACACACACACACACACACACACACACACACACACACACACACACACACACACACACACCACAGTTAATAGCAACAGTTGTACCTGCAATCTTTCAGATTCTTGTCGAGCAGCCGCACTTTGTTCCTTCTCACGAATAAGTGTCTGTTTAAATTGTGATAGACGAGCTATTGCTGATTGTTGATGCTGCTGATCTTCTGATGCTATTAAACACAGCCAGTTTGAAAAAGTGTGTGTGTGTGTGTGTGTGTGTGTGTGTGTGTGTGTGTGTGTGTGTGTGTGTGTGTGTGTGTGTTGACCTCGCTGCTGTAAACTCTTCACGAGATCAACCAGTTTCTTAGTAGCCTGTTCTGCTTTCAATCTTCGTTCTCGTTCTTCATCCAACTCAGATACCAACTAAACCATACAACACAGACACACAATCACAACTAAACCATAACAGACTTCACCTGGACTAACATTTAGTTACATCCTAAACAGCAATTGAAATCCCATAAACGTTACAAATTTTTTCTTTCAAAATATTAAAAATGTTGTTAACGTTTGCCTTCAAAATTTTAGCATATTATTTATATCGATTAGCATACTTCTGTAATTTCTGTCTCTTGTGTTCCTTTTCGTTGTGCTGTATGTTCCTTTGATCTCCGTTTTAGTCTAGTCATTGCAGAACGTACTCTAACTGCTTGTGGTAAACTTTTACGAGACTGAGGAGATCTTGTCTTTCCAGAGGAAACTCTATCATGCCGAACTACCTCAACCACATCACTTTTCTCTATAAACAATAACTTTATATTAAAATTAATTTCCATGAATTATGAATCAGCAAGCACACAGTTAATAATTCTGAAAATCAATGACATTTGTTAGTTCCAGCACACATAACAGTGCAGGCAAACAAGTTTGCAGTGAAGTCACATTCCTCAATGGCATGCATACCATTTATCAACAAGTCTAGCAAAAAAATGTTGCCCACCCGAGTCTGAATCAGCACTGGCTTGACGAGTATGCTGTCTCTGTGTGTGAAGATTTGCTAACGTTGCAGCCTAATGAGACATTCATCAAATCAAACATGTTGTAGTAGTTACTGTGACTTACATGCTGATGTGCCAGAGCTGCCAATTGCTCCTCTAACTGCTTGAGTCTGTCTTCATGATCGTTTGATAAACGAGGAGCTGACAATGCAGTCTGTATGTAACAGATAACATTGCAGTGTAGATAAGCTTGTTACACGAGTATCTATGCTTTGAATTACATCAGATTGTCCTTGAGGTTGTTCGTCATCAGTCTCACTGACTTTTTGTCTTGTTGCTGATGTAGTTTGTCTGTTTGGTGTGGGCGAATTTTCAACTTGATTGTGGAACTGTTTAAGTGCCTGGTCGATGTGAGGAGTGTGGAATTCAATGGAATCCTAAAGTAGTGTGCCATTTTGACTACGTTGTGTGAAAGATGTAACGTGACACACACACATACACACACACACACACACACACACACACACACACACACACACACACACACACACACACACCAACTGCTAGGTACCTCGGCAGGACTTGATGAGAGAAGATACTCAACATACTGGTCAAGACCTGATACACAAATGTGCATAACAACCTCATTCAAATTTTAAAAAACTACAAACGCAATATTCTCACGAACTCGCATGCTACAAACAAACAAACAAGTTGAAGACACTTGCAGGTTGCATTTGTCTAAATATACTAAAAAGCCTCAGGCAATCGTCGTACCCAACGAAAATGCTTTGAATGATACACAAGCATTTTAAATGCTACCAAACCCACAAACCCATTTCGAAACTCAACTACCACTCACCTTATACTTACACCCATTCATACAAACATACAATCACTTAATAAATAATAAACATGTGCGCATGCGTTGGTTGCACGTGATTTTTCCTTTTAAAATTTTAGTTAGCAAATATTTAGACAATAAATCAATTCAACGCGAGTTTAAATAACATCTTCACCCGGAATTGTATCCAAGTCATCATACATAACTCCTGTTTTCCCTTCCCGATTCACTCCATCGAGGGACTGCAATCCCTTCAGTCCCGAGAGGGCTTTCTTTCGATATCCTATCACTCTACACACGGGGTTGTCTCTCCCGTCCTGTACGAGCGTCAACTCCCTCAAAGCAACGCAGCCAGTCAAACACTGTATCACGTGATCAACGGTCCTAATCCGGTTGCCATGCAAAAGCAACACTGAAAGCCGATAAGTAGAGCCACTCATTTCTCTTAGTCCATTCAGGGAAGAAATCTGATTAAACGAAACGTCGAGTTTCCTCAAGGACTTCAGTGCACGCAGCCCGTCGACGGTTTGAAGACGGTTACAGCTGAGATTGAGCGTTCTGAGTGAAATCAGACTTTCAAGAGACTCGAGTTTGCGGATTTGATTGGATGACAAGTCTAAGTGTTGAAGGGATCTTAGAAGTTCGAGATTGTCGATTGTCGAGATGAAGTTGCAGTGGAGGTTGACTGTCGTTAGATTCTTGTGCAAATCGAGGTCTCTGAGGGAACGAACGCCGGCGTTGACAAGGTAGAGTTCTGTCTGACGCCTTTCCATAGCTTCTGACTAGCGTTCAAGGAATCGGCAAAGAACGAAGAGAAAGCAGATATCCTCGCGAACACAGAACACAGTGCGCGCTGTTTGTCACGCTTCGTGCCTAATATTTTATCTCGATTTCTCACTCATAATCAAACTTTTATTAGCTAATAGTAATTCTTATAGTACATTATTGTTATCAAAGCATTTTTAACTAATTGCCGCATTTGTATAAGATCTAGAAAACGAAATGGCATCTCTATCGCGATGCGTTATCCGGGTCTTTTTGCAGGCTTGCAGTTCAATGCAATTCAAATGTTTGTTCGCGTCTTTAGAAATGTCGGAACATGTGTGAAGCATACATGGAGCTACGCCGGACGTAGCATTTCTCAACTACAGAAAGAATACGAGCAGAGGAAGCAGGAATGTGAAAGTAAGCCACATCAATCGCAGCTGCAGTCAGCTGCTCTGTACAGCCACTAATGTTCAAATGGTGTAGTTGCAATTAGTTTGTGTCATTGTTTGACGGTTTTCACTACTTGCACTAACATTTGTCCATCTTTTGTCTTATGATGTCTACATCAAACAGTATAATATAGACAGGTGGCAAATTAATTAATTGTAAGAATTAATTAATTTTAAAAATTATTTAATTTACTATTTTGGTAAATTTGATGAAATCGTGTACTTTGAAAGAAGGACACTGTTTGCTTGTAGGTTTTCATTCTAGGAGTAAGAGCTTTTGACCGACTGATTGTTTAGGAGATTGCAGTCATCAGAGTGGGAGTTTCTACTGATAGGGACTCCTACACTGAGAGCGTTAATTAACGGCTAATGAGGGTATCAAATAACTATGGACGTTTTAGATTATGTTAAACAGTGATTGCTGTATTGTGTTAATTAATTATCATGTTGGTATAAGTTGGTTTTAACTGGTGAGCTTGCAAATATATTATTCTATGTTTTTATTGGGCTGAATCATGTGGTATGAGTGCTACTGTGTACATGCATGTTTTATCTCTTTATTCAAGCATATTTGGTTGATGAACAAGAATACAGTAGTAAGTGTTACAGCGCTTATCATTGGCAGTGCCATCATTGTGGGGCGTAACCTTCAAAACTTTGGGGCATGGTAGATTTTCTGACAGTGTACAATACCTATTTGTTATCAATTAATTTTGACATTAATACCACATGACTTGCAACAGCAGCTGAACAGTGACAGGTATTGTACACTGTCAGAAAATCTACCACACCCCAAAGTTTTGAAGGTTACATGTGCGTGTGTGTGTGTGTGTGTGTGTGTGTGTGTGTGTGTGTGTGTGTGTGTGTGTGTGTGTGTGTGTGTGTGTGTGTGTACTTGGCCTCTAGCTACTGTGTTACTTTGAAGTCTTCAAATTTTGACTAGATGGATTGACTATCACATAGCAATTGCAAGTGTCTTGTACTTCTGAGTTATCAAGACATGCAGCTACATTTAATGCTTGAGAGTTCAGTCATTATTGATGGCTAATTTGGGCTTAACTTGCTTCTTAGCATTTGGTTTGAATATTTATGTCCTCAGATATTACTTAATGCTTATTGGAATGGTTCAATACAGAATAGTATACTAGCATTTTATTGGTAATTGAAATCAATATATAGTATCAGTTGTATGTATTCATTTGTGAGTTTCAAGTTAAGTAAGCAATGGGTTTTACTTTTATTTTATTTATTTATTAGACCAGATAGCAAGCAAACACATTAATTAGTTAATTATTTATATATTTTTGAATATTTTATTTTATTAGGTTTTGCTGGTATTCGACCGGTTTCTCCCCTCAGTGTTTTTGCAAACAGTGAGGTGGATTTAGCCGAGATTGATGCATATGGGTTTGATTTCGACTACACTATCGCTCACTATTCAATGGAACTTCACAGGGAAATATATGATAGGGCCAAGCAAAGTCTAATTGAAGAAAAACTGGTGAGATCTAGTGTTAGAAACATACACACACACACACACACACACACACACACAGACACACACACACACACACACACACACACACACACACACACACACACACACATGCACACACACACACACACACGCATGCACACACGCACACACACACACACCACACACCCCACACACACACACACACCCACACACACACACCCACACACACACACACACACACACACACACACACACACACACACACGACACAGACACAGACACAGACACACCACATACACACACACCTGCTTCAGTGCCCACTGCCACTGAATAGAAGGATGGTAAGGAACTTCTGAGTTGTATGTTTGTGTTTCCAGTTTCCACAAGGCATATTAGATATACCATATGATCCACAGTTTGCAATTCGAGGACTACACCATGACAGGGAGAAGGTACCGTACTGCTGATTTGTCATTACTCAATTGAATTATTCTGTTTTTGTATTTTTGGCATGACAGACTTACAATGGTTTATAGACTTACAAGATTAATTTACTTACAGATCCTAACAAGAAAGTAGGAAGATAACAGACAGACAGATTATTTTTGCATGACGGTAACATTTCTAAATCAATGAACACAATGCTGAATGTCTTTGTCATAAATGAAGTCCTCTACTCTACACTGTTAATGAGTCAACTTAGACAGTTTTTACTGATTACTCTGGCACTGCATCTCTGTATGCACACTGATATCTGACGTCGCTGTCTATCCCGGAAATCAGCTTTATTGTTGCGACCCATCAAGTCTCTGGACTTCTATGCTTCTTGGTCCAAATCTTCCTTCACCAAAGATCCCAGAAACTATAGTGTTCAAACACAAGATGCACACAGATAGATAGACAGACAGACAGAGAGACAGACAGACAGACAGAAAAACAGACAGACAGACAGAAAAACAGACAGACAGACGGACAGAAAGACAGACAGAGAGCCAGCCAGCCAGCCAGACAGAGAGCCAGCCAGCCAGCCAGACAGAGAGCCAGCCAGCCAGCCAGAGAGCCAGCCAGCCAGACAGAGAGACAGCCAGAAAAACAGAAAGAAAGACAGACAGAAAGACAGACAGACAGGAAGACAGACAGACAGACAAACAGACAGAGAGTAAGACAGACAGAGAGTAAAACAGACCGAAGGCAAGACAGACAGAGAGACATACAGAGAGTAAGACAAACCGAAGGTAAGACAGACAGACAGACAGACAGACAGATAGACGGAATGTTTGAGTTCACTTCACTTACCACACAAATGTGAACCTAGAGACAGCTATATGTGAATTTCAACAACCGCCCAGCTATTCTTGTGTCTGATTCTGAAACAGGTTCAAACATAGAACTTGATGTGGCACTAGCTCATCTGTGGGCTGCAGACATTTTGACTCGTGCATCTACAACTGCAGGGAGTGCGGCTGTGAGAAGAGAATAACTTAAATTAAGTAAATACAAAGAGGAAAAGCTACCCGGTGGATATTCTCCATCAGTAGTGCCTCTAGTTTTTTAGCACATGCAATTGCAAGTATGTGGAGAGATGAGAACAGATGAACAAATGTTGCTGAGTTTAAGACACAATGGAGGAGCCGGTTTTCAATTCAGCTGCAACGTTGCAATGCAAGTGTGCTGACAAGAAAACTCATGATGATCGGTTCTGGACCTAAGACCCTTGGTAGAAACACTGACTTTGCACAACTTGTAGTTAAGTATCTTTTAGAGTTTTATGCCCCATATGGGGCTAATGTATTATGTAGTAATTATTATGTAGTGGACTTTAGGTTTGCTTTTAGAGTTTGACAGACAGACTGACTGACTGACTGACTGACAGACAGATACACAGACATTATTTCTTTTAGCAGTTGATATAAAATGTTAATAATTTTTGTTACAATTCTAATGTATGATCTATTGACAGCTAATTTACTATTCATTCCTGTAATGTACCTTACAGTAACTAATACTGTTGGACAGAATATTTTGATGAAGCTTGACAATTTTCTTCGGATTGAGCCAGGAACTGTCTACCGGTATATTGTACATAACACGAATTACGTTGCCACTATGTTTCCAACCATACTGTTGCTTAATTAATTGTTAGTGGTCGGACATCTCTCACTGAAGTCGAGATCCGGAAATTGTATGGAGGCAATCAAGTGTCAATAGTTGACTTGGATATCTTCTCAGAGAATGTAATGTGGCTTGATTGAGTCTCGTTGAGTGATGATTTGAATGTGTGCGTTTGTTTAGGGCAAGAAATCTAGAAAAGTTCGACAGTTTTTGGACATGTTTGCTTTGCCAGAGATGACTCTGTTGTGTGACTGCACACAGGTAGGAGCATTTGTGATATATTTAATAAATTTTTCTGGAGATTGTGGTTAGTACTTTCAGTTGATTAAAATTGAATGTTTGTTGGCTTTAAAAGTACTTTGTCATGTCGATGCATTTGTTTGGTTGTATGTGTACAGCACGTGTGTGTATCTTAGTAGTTCTTTAGCTAACTATTGAGCTTTGGTTGGTTGTCTGTTTGTCTACTTGTTTTTATTTGGTTGTTTGTTTGTCTACTTGTTTTTATTTGGTTGTTTGTTTGTTTGCTTGTCATTTGTTTGTTTGTCTGTTTGTCTACTTGTTGTTTCTATTTGGTTGTTTGTTTGTTTGCTTGTCATTTGTTTGTTTGTTTGTGTGTTTGTCTACTTGTCATTTTTTATTTGGTTGTTTCTTTGTTTGTCTGCTTGTCATTTGTTTGTTTGTCTTTGTCCGTTTGTCTGTTTGTTTGTTTATTGGTTTGTCTTGTTATTTGTTTGTTTGTTTGTTGGTTTGTCTGCTTGTTATTTGTTTGTTTGTTGGTTTGTCTGCTTGTTATTTGTTTGTTTGTTTGTTGGTTGGTTTGTCTGCTTGTCATTTTTTTGTTTGTTTGTTTGTCTGTTTGTGTGCTTGTCATTGTTATTTGTTTGTTTGTTTGTCTGTTTGTCTGCTTGTTATTTGTTTGTTTGTCTGTTTGTCTGCTTGTCATTTGTTTGTTTGTCTGTTTGTCTGCTTGTAATTTTTATTTGTTTGTTTGTTTGTCTGTTTGTCTTCTTGTCATTTGTTTGTTTCTCTGTTTGTCTGCTTGTTGTTTATTTTGTTTCTTGTTTGTCTTGGATTCTTGCTTCTTGTTTGAATGTCTCTGTTTGTTTGTTTGTTTGTTTGTTTGTTTGTCAATATGTCTGCCTATTTGATTTTGCTTGTTTAGTTTTATTCGGTTTGTATCTTTGTTTATTTATTTACATTTAGCACTTGTTTACAGTATGGCTCAATTTGCTGTCATTTCTTACTGTAGTATCTAATGGATCAGGAAATCCCATTCGATCACAAGTATCTTGCTTCAGACGTTGAGGTACTATGCCATTGTTTGATCATCATTTCTTAGTTCTTTAATTGC
>CAXXBX010000025.1:130000-144795 GCA_964274945.1 Dehalococcoidia bacterium
AGAAGTGCTACAGTTGTTGTTGAGCTTTGGGTGGATGTCCAAATTTTGAATATTGGTCCAGTGTTAGTGGGACCTGCCAGACCAGTTCCGCCATCTTGAGTATGAAGGGCTAGTGCTATGATGTAAATTTATATTGATCAAGTCTTTCTCCTTCATAGAACGAAATCAAGAAATCTAGTAGTATTGATTATCAGCGGAAACTAAGATGGGTATTGACTCTAAAGCAACTAGTTGAAAAGTTTCAGGTTAGTGTGTGCACAGACTCGGCAGCTAGGAGTCACACACACACACACACACACACACACACACACACACACACACACGCACAAACACATGCACACACACGCCTGATTTGTTGTGTTGTGGTCTGTCGGCTGTAGTATGAATCAAAGGGAGAACCGCCTGGAACTCTCAGCAATTGGTTGAAAGAGGCGGCAATGTTGAGGTTTGATATCTGAGCAAAATGGTCGGCTTGTTTGCTTCATGCCGTTTGTATGCTTGCATGACTGTTTATTGTTTAGTTAGTTGTTGTGTGTGTAAATTACTTTGTATGCTTGAGACAGCAATGTAATATTAATTATGACTGACGTGTAACGTAATGTGCATGAAGTAGCTGGCTAGATAACTGTACCGAACAGTGGCAGATCTAGCATTTAAAATGAAGGCCCGGCGGAGCAGCCTAGGTATAGGGTGGAGCAGGTTTTGCATAGCTAAGCCTCACTCACAGTGAACATAAAAATAGCTAATTTGTTTAATCACTTGAACCAATATTCCTGAAGTTCTCATCAAAGCCACCTGGCCGACCCTGCTTCACTGGCCTGAAAGGGGAGTTCTATTACAGATGGCAATAGTCGTGATCGACACAATTCCTTTTACACAGCACACTTATAACGTGGACACTTGTGTGATCGATGTAATATACAAGTATATGTTTGCAGAGCTATTAGTCACTATAGTACATTCACTGTCACTCTTTTAACAGAAAGACCATACATAAGTATAACAGATGTGGTACAGCTAGATATATACACCACGTACATATGAGTATAGCAGATATGGCACACACACACACACACACACACACACACACACACACACACACACACACACACACACACACACACACACATACACACACACACACCATGAGTATTGCAGATACCATGCACACAATGTCATGTACACGATACGTATACATGAGTATCCAGATATGGTAAGACCAGACTGCAAAAAGGGATCAAATTCTTTAGATCTGCCACTGCTGAAGTTAATGAAGTTGAATTTAATGAAGTTACAATATATCACACTTTATAGGCTTTACAGACTTGCATGTATGTTTATTACAGTCATGCATTAGCTAATATAATAACAATAATATCTAATCTCATGTACATATATTAAACTGTGTAAGAAGTTTCTCTGCATGTTGACCTTCCTGAGCACTTGTTGTCTGACATTTTAGGAGCAATCTAAAAGTACAATTTAATCCATACTTTGGAAGTATTTTTCGAACTCATCAAAACCCGACCTATTTCTCTTGGCGTCTGGCACGCTTTGCGGACATCTACACCTCGTCATTAGGAAACCTGAACAACTACTCACTGAGCCATCGGTTTTATCCACATCGTGCAGCTTTACCTCACGAGTTAAACATTGTCCCAGATCTGTACATATGAACACAATATCATGGAGCAATTTGGATAGCAAGTATCTGTATGTGTATACAGTGTTGTATTGATTTTAGAATTGATGCTTTGTGGATCGAGACAGAGATAGATAGATGTGTAGCAATTTAGAAACTACCAGAGCAACTCAAAAGACAGAAAACAGGATTATTTTACATTTATTGTTGTATTCAGTGTACATGATCAAATTGATATTAGCAAATGCGCATACCAACTGAGAGGTGATGAGTTTCCTATCCTTGTTCCAGATGCAGTGTGGATTGCAGCTTCTGATGCGCCGCCATCACTACCAGTAGTGGTGGTGGTGATGGCAGCACATCTGGGACTGCAATTCATACTGATTCTGGGGCGAGGCAATTTGTTTCCAGGGGTGGCAATTTGTTTCCAGGGGGGGCAAACTGGTGCTATGGTGCCACAGGTGACATCAGAGGCTAGTCTTGGGCACCAAGGGTTGAGCAGATGGTAACGTCACGACTGTGACTGAAGAGTCGTGATTGCGTAAACACAAGGCCTTGCTAATGTCAGTCATGTGTCTGTTTGCCTACCTACCTGTCTCTCTGCATGTGTGTGTGTGTGTGTGTGTGTGTGTGTGTGTGTGTGTGTGTGTGTGTGTGTGTGTGTGTGTGTGTGTGTGTGTGTGTGTGTGTGTGTGTGTGTGTGTGTGTGTGTGTGTGTGTGTGTGTGTGTGTGTGTACAGACATGGAGCCACCCCGAGCATGTGACTTAGATAAAAAAATTATTGGACTTTCTCAGACACTGCAAGTACATACATCTACAGCAACAGCTGCACTTTTTAGTAAATTAAACACGTCATAATGGCTTTGATTGTGCCATCCACATGTCTGAGATTGGAGGTAATTATGTGTGACCTGCAGGACTGCTTCTTGCTGTCAGTTCAACCAATTTGAAAGTTAATAATGAAAATAATTAATTAAGATTAAAAGAAAGTTAATAATTGGTACAGAAACCGTGTAGGTTGGATTTGGGGCAAATGCAATCAGAATTTGTAGAGAAACGAAAGCTCTAGAAGAGTGATGATGATGATGAGTGATTTATATACTGAGGGAAATATTACTGTTTAGTCAAAGACTGGTCTACCACAGTACCCTGCAGCATCAAACAGACACATTGCCTAATACACATGACAAACAGCAGCAACAACAAACGTCTAAGATTACAGGGATTAATTAATTAACACGATTACACTAGACACATTCCGGGTGACATAAGAGTCAAGAGACTTGGCTCCTAGCACACACTCCGGCAAACTGTTTCATAGCTTACATCCGCTAGAGCTTAGTGCTCTCTTAAAACGTTAACGTTGCTTCTTGGTGATGGACAGAGAAGTCTGAGTATTTCTTGTTGACCGTTTACATATCTAGCTACTGCAGATAGGGCCTTTATGTACAACGTACGGGCAGCTGTCGTGGATATATCTGTAAGTCATAACAGCCAAGAAGAAAGTCAGTCTGTCCTCAAGTCTGGGTAGGCTTAGGGATACAAATAACTCAGTTGTTCTTGTCCAACGAGGAGAATTTGTGATGATTCTAGATAGTAGAGAATCTAGTCAGGAAATACTCGATTGCTTGAAGCTTTGCGAATGACGGCGACACGTACAGTCTACACAGGACTGGTGTGGGCGAGTGTTCGAACAAACTGGAATTTGTAGCGTTTGCTTCATCGAGAAATTTTACGCGAAGGTCGACCCCTCGAAAGGGGACCCTATGCAATTTTTTGAATTTTTACGAAAACCACTTTTGCGTGTCGAGTGTGCGTGCCGATTTCGCTTACGAACGGACAAAAGACGTGCGCTCGCGCGCGCGCGCGCGCACACACACACACACACACACACACACACACACAATTTGAGCTTTATACAGCTACTAGGAGAATACAAACACCGTCAATTTTAGTACTAGAGATTGGATGGATCGAGACGTTGCAATGGTTGGCAACCTGCGGTAGTAGCTAGAGGCCTTAGTTCTTCGCAATTTTTCGCCTGTACTCTCAATTTCGCAAATTGAGGTTGCTGCACTGCAGATTTGGTAAAATCCGACAAGCAGTTGACACTTCGAGCCAGATCGGGATTCCTTTCTATATGCACGTGACCTGGATTCCCGGAAAAGCAGACGTCTCGTTTTACACTGTTGCCGTCTCTGTCAATCCTCACACCTGGATTTGCGGCATTGCAGTAGATTCGTACATGGACATTTCATGACGACATTGTCTTTGTGAGTTATATCAAAGCTGGCACTAAGAAATTCGCAGAAAATTCGTTTAATAAAAAGTATCAACAATTAATTTAAATGTTAGATGGTTTAGTTTGGGTGTGAGGTGCGCAAACCCGCACCGTCTATGACGTCACACGTGAGTGTACTATTGACAGTTCTCCAGTTATCTAGCCGAACAACTTCTATTTATGAATTTAGCAAGCGGTCTTTGAAATTTTTCTTATGGAGAACGGATCTTCCGTCTTGATCAACAGCACGTCACTAGTGAACCTATCGGGCAAGTCAACCGTCAACTCTTTCTTCGTGCTTGTCATAATTTCGTCGGCTATTCAGCTCGTGCTCTGTGCGCACGTTCTAAACTTGATGTATCGACTGCCGCGTGCTCGTACAGTAATCCATTATCCTATTATCAATTTGGTTGGGTCAGACATCTTACGAGCCGTCTTGACCTTTATTGCCATTCCGTTGTATTTCATGAGGCACGGCCATCCTTCAATTGGGGAACGAGTGTACTGCGAGTTCTTCAGATATGCAAACAACGTTCAGTTGTCTTGGTCCTGCTGGGCCATCGTCATAGTTGCCTATAGTCGCTATGACAATGTTGCAAACGTCTTCGACCATAAATTCAACAAAAGACGCTTTTGGACACTCACTGTGACGAGTTGGATCGTGTCGCTTCTTACATCTTTACCTCCTATTATAGGATGGAGCTCTTACGATATAAGGAAGATGAAGAACATGTATGGATGTACTACCGGATCGAATGGAATGAAAAAGGATTTGGCAAGTGCCACTTTCCTTCCATTTTTCTATTTCGTCAACTACGTTGTTCCTTCGATTCTCGTCTTGATACTCTTTTCCTGTATTGCTCGCATCGCCATCAAGCGGCAGATAAAACGCCCGACTTGTTCAAACGAAATTGTCGTATTGTCGGGTTTCTTCCATCTGACTGTTCCATCTACCGAGCAAGAACGGCAGCGAGACTCAGCAGCTCATCTAAAGACGATCATTCTGTCCAGGCCATTCCTCTACATCGTCCTGATCGTCGTGACCAACATATTTCTCTTAGCGCCATATGTAGTGACTACTTCCTATGATGCCGTCAGTCGTGATCTCGGACAACCAAAGAAAATACCTTATGTTGGAATGGAAATCACAACAGTACTCTTCATGGTGAATTTTAATGCTAACTCTTTGCTATACATATTTTGGATCAGGACTTTTCAGGACACGACTGCTCTTCTGTGTTGTCGCCGAAAGGAGGAGCGCACTGCAGCAGCAGCAGCAGTATATAGATAGAAATGAATAACGTGTGAACTTGTTGTTACTGTTTTATATTATTATGCTTGTTTTCTTTGTAGTGTGCAACTAGGCGTATAGACAATAAAGCGTAAACATGGCAACTGCATAAAAATTACTGTGTAAACTACACTTTTGATCGACACATTAATTTTTTGGCTCTGAGTGCTTAGATATCTTTGGATGAAAGCAACAATACATCACATTTCATACTTCCATTTAAACCGTGTTAGCTTCAATTTTGTTTCAATGTTTATAAATCAAGTTTTTCTATTTTAAGTTAACGGCCCGAAATATACACCAATTATGTTACTGTCTTACAGTCTGTAAAACTCTTGATATCCTGTCTCTGGTCGAATCACATTTGTAGCTACAATGCTCCTACGAACGATGGCCTATTCTGAGTTTTGACTGTCACTACCACACGATCCAAATCGTAAGGCAATATATTTAGCATCACGTGGCCACTTCCAATCTACTCCATTTGCCTCGTCGAAATGAGAATCCGGTTGGCTTCACTGTTTGAGTCAGACATGTAGATGGGGAAGAATTTAGCCCGTCAATTTGGTACATACATTCGAGTCGTTATCAGATTAAATGTTTTTGAAATGTGAATCATTTAAAGGATTCAATATTCTTTCTTTTTTCTCATTGTAAACGTGGAAACCAATGAGTTTACCATGTCAGATACCTGGAAATAGACGTATTCTTACAATTAAGGGTTTTCAATAGATATCAACTTTTAATCTACACCTATTTAGTCAACATAACAAGACACTGAAGTCGAGTAAATTTCCTATGTATAGTGTGTTGTCTGTTAGCTTATTGATATTTGTTTGTCTGTTTGTTTATTTGTCTGTTTGTCGACTGCCCTCCATGGGAACTACACCAGAATCTTGTGTATGAAATATATTATTATTATTATTATTATTATTATTATTATTATTATTATTATGTGTCGTGCTCAACCAGATCAGTCTGGTTTGTAAAGTCTATTACAAGTACCAGAAGCAAGCCCTGCTTCAGAAGTACTTAGACCATCACGACTGTCTAGAAAGAAGACATGACTTTACGAAGGATCTGAGTAGATTCCAGAAATACTGTTTCCTGTAAGTGCTGCAGGTTGTGATGACCTTGAATAATGTCTAGCCATCGTGCAATACCTGCGTGCACTGTGCCCAAAGCTCCCAAGACCACCGGAACCACCAGTGTTCGACAATGCCACATGCGGCTTATCTCCACTCGCAAGTCGCTGTACTTCGCCAACTTCTCAGCATGTTTCTTGTCAATGTTGCCATCAGCAGGACAGCTGATATCAATAAGAAGACAAGTGTTTGTCTTCCTATTTCTGAGACAGATGTCTGGACGATTGGCTTTGATCTTCCTGGCAGTGGGGATGGTGGCATCCCACATCATAGTAATGTCATCCGTCTCCACAAGCCTATCAGGATGATACCGGTGCCATCTGATCTCCACTGGAACCCCAAAATGACGACAAACATCCCAGTGAATGATGGAGGTCACCTGATTGTGTCGATCAGTGTAGTCCATCGGTGCCAAAGCACTACAGCCTGCCACAATGAGGTCGACTGTTTCCAGGCCTACAATGCACATGCAGCAAGTAGGACTGACATCACGATGTAGAATGTTGCGCTCATAGTACCGAGTCCGAAGAGCTTGGTCTTGAGCAGCAACAACCAGTCGCTCAGTTGCAGCAGGAAGATTTGCTGCCTTTAGCCATCCGTAGGTCTCTTTCAGGTCCACAGGCGGTTGCTCAGTGAGACGGCGATACTGCCCGTGCCTAGACTTCCTGCTCTAGGACCGCACACGAAGAGAACTGCAACACGTACGGTAATGTCTCGCATCTGTTTCAGGCGCTTGCTCGAAGCCATCTTCAACCGAGATGAATGCATTGCTGTGTAAGTTCTGCGACTCGTCGTCCGAAGCAAGACTCCTCTGCAGCTGTGCAGTAAACCGACAAGCCATGTGCTTGATCGAGTGTGAAGATTTTCCGGAGTCACAGTTCCGTATCATCTGTATGAAAGGATCAGAACTGTCAGCAAGGTAACAGTTCAGCCTCACAATACAAGATTATTATGTCGACTCAATCTGTTGTAACCCCCTACCCCATCACTGCAAGGAGCGTGGTCCTATATGGTCTCCATCGAGCAAAAATTGATAGTCAATGTTTGCCGATATCAATTTCTGTGTCAGTAAATACCATACCAATGTCGTTACAACGGAACTGAGTGCATACCTATAGACTGTACATTTCAATTGTCTTGATCACGATCGCAAAACGACGACTACCTATGACAGGCCTATATACATAATCTAAACTACTAGGAAGTTTGCATGTTTACTTCCATGACAGCTAGGGTTTCAACAAATACGTATTGTATAGCTAGGACTCTGCGTTTCAGTAGATGACCTGAAAACTCCGTTGGACGTGTTACTCACGGACGCGAGGCGCCTACGGATACCGTACAACTAGTTAATTAATTACGTTTACGTTAATTACTCCTCCTAGCGTGCGTTAGGCTGTGCGTTTGCTTTCGCAGCACTTGCAGCACGTGCCTATAGACTTGAGAACACACATGTTTGAGCATTCGTTTATGCAGAAACTATAGAAGCAAGGTCTAGCAACGGACAAACGCGTTCGCGAGACAGCAGAGTCATACGAAAACGCGTGCTTGAGCACGATCTCAAGTTTGCTCTACATAGCTAGAGGTATATAGCTACCTGTTGGTTCGCCTGAAACGACACAAGTACATGACATTCTATGACTAGAAATCAGTCTGCACCACTAGAGGAAGAGCGAAATAGGTGATTCCTTGGTTGTTTCCGTCGCCATAGCAAGTGCCAAACCTCAACTGCGCATATTTGGCACCTCGTGGCCACACCCAGTTTCGTCCTTTAATAATGAAGTGAGAAGAAATGTCATCAGCTCCTTCTGAAAGTACAAATCCATTCCATCTTGTCCACTCATTTGCATCATTGTTGCTATATTTGAAATACGGATTGTTTGTGACATTAGAATAATACTGCAAAAATTCACTTGGAAGTAATGGAAAGGTCAGAACATTTTTGTCTTTGTCATACGCTCGAAAACCAAAAAGGCTGTGAAGATCGAGTTGTGTGCTTTTGATCCAAACACTGAACTCATATAATTTGTTTGAATCAATCTCAAAACGATGTGTAATGCCCCACGGAAAATAACATCTTCTATCTTTCCCCTCAACCATCTTGGCAATAGCAGCATTTGCTATCAACACAGCAAACAAACACGCTTTAGCAACAACTTTCAATTGCATTGCATAATATGCGTATAGTGCATTCAAGAAAACAAATTCAATTTGCACCAATGTTAAGTAGACGCATGGCAAATACAAGGACTGTATTAGGTTTTGTTTATCCGCCAATTACACAAATAAACAAGCAGACAAACAAACAGAAAGACAAAGTAAATACAAATAACCAAATAAACAAACTAATAAAAAATTAAACAAACATTATACTCACTAATAAACAAACAAACCTGTATATTATTATGTTCTATAAATCTATTTTCAAGTACATAATCATGTATTTAATAGCTACTGTAGCACAAAGGGCTCGCGGCATATAATTAATTACCTTTTGTGCTGTTTGGTTTCGAATCCCATTCACGGAAGTCAGATATGTTAAAGGTCCGGACAACAACATGTTCAGGACGCCGTGAAGCCTCGAGTTCGCTATAGCTGAGATTAATGTACCACGTCTTGTCTACAGCTGGTGTAACAGCTGGAGGTGCAGTAGGAGGTGTAATAGGAGGTACAGTGGTAGTTCGATCTATAGCAGCAGCGTTAGCAATATTGTGATGTAGGGAATCTACACTTTTTGCAGGATCGACAACCGTTGAACCCAAAGGTGGCTCAAGCGAATCAAGTTCAACGAACCTACGAACGATGACCGTTTTTGAGTTTTGACTGTCACTACCACACGATCCAAATCTTAGGGCAACATATTTAGCATTACGTGGCCACTTCCAATCTACTCCATTTGTCTCGTCGAACTGAGAATCCGGTTGGCTGTCACTGTTTGAGTCAGACATGTAGTAAGGAAGAATGTAGCCCGTCCATTTGGTCCACACATATAAATCGTTACTGCTTTTCTTGAAATATGGATCATTTAAGTTAGGATTCAAAATTCTTTTTTTGTTTATATTGTAAACGTAGAAACCAAATGAGTTTACCATGTTAGGTTCCTGAAAATAGACACATTGATAAACGCAGAAACAAAGTTGAAACATATGCTAAACGTGAAATGATATACATAAAAACGACAAGCTCACAGAAAGTTGTCACACACATACATACTGACAAGTGCAAACACATACAGTTTAAAACATGCCAAAAACACAATATAACTGCATCTACTATGTCTGTCTGCATGTGTGTGTGTGTGTGTGTGTGTGTGTGTGTGTGTGTGTGTGTGTGTGTGTGTGTGTGTGTGTGTGTGTGTGTGTGTGTGTGTGCGTGTCTGTGTGTGTGTATTCGCGATACGAGGCCACGCCTTTTGTCCGTTAGCAACCAAAATGGACACGCACACTCAGCACGCAAAGGGGATAGCTTGTGTAAAAATATTAAAAAAAAACTTTACATGGTCCTAAAAGACAAAGACACGTTCGCTAGATATATATAATAAACCATAGGTCTACCAAACACGTAAGTAACCTTACCGTCGATTTGATGTAAATGCTGAACTCATAACCCTTCGCCATATTAATCGGAATGTAGTCAGACGTTGAGCAACATTCACCTGGGTGACCATATCATAAAATTAGAAGATAAAAATATCTGACGCCTACTTGGCGTTGACTGCATCCTAGCATTCTTCTTACTTTGTGCCTGATGACGGTCATTACACACAGCAGCTAAACGCATTTGCCCGTCTAGGAAAGTTACTCTCTCGAATTCAGCACCGAAATACATCCAACCAGACCTGTTGCCAATCTGTGTCGCAATGGCCGAGGTGAAGAAAACCTGAGCACAACATACTTCAGTCTGAAGACTAGATATATCAAACGTGAGCCATTGGCAACGTCTATACAATCAAGTATAGACCTGATAAAGGAAAAGAAGAACGATAGTAGTGGAAAGCGTCATTATTGTCAAACTCGTTCAAACAAGCAATCTGCACGAGAGCAAAATGAACGAATTTTCTAGACTCTGATTTATCTTTACCTCTGTAGCTTCGTAGCTAGATAAACATTACAGATATACAACACCGTCAAGTTCAAACTAGAATACAGGCGCCTGCAATGGGCTGATTGTCACGTGACGTCTTACGCCTGGAAGACATGCCTCTTTGTTGCCTTCTGCTGCTGCCTACACGAACATGTCTTCTGTGTCCTGAAAACAAACTGTTTGTTTCAGTGCTTTGAATGTAGGCCATGGTAGGATTGCCTGTTGCGTGCTGGTGTTGGGATTCACTCATCACAATCACTTCAGTCGAGTTCCGAAAGCGGGAGAGGGTTGGCCAATGATATCAATGTACGATATTGACACGTGCAGGTCACATGTTGTTACCCAATGTTGTAAAAATGCCCAACTGTGGCACTTTAATTTTTATTACTAGATGTACGGTATCTGTATGCGCCTCGCGTTCGTGAGTAACACTTCCAACGGAGTTTTCAGACCATCTACTGAAATGCCGAGTCCTAGCTATACAATACGTATTTGTTGAAACCCTAGCTGTCATGGAAGTAAACATGCAAACTTCCTAGTAGTTTAGATTACGTATACAGGCCTGGTATAGGTAGTCGTCGTTTTGCGATCGTGATCAAGGCAATTGAAATCTGCAGTCTAGGTATGCACACAGTTCGTTGTAATGACATTGGTATGGTATTTACTGACATAGAAATTGATATCAGCAAACATTGACTATCAACAGTGTTAGCTGCAGCACAGTGTTTAATTTATATTCTTGCACAGAATTACTAATGATTACAAAAATGATTATCTAACCTAATTAGCATTAAAGCGAAAGTTTGCAGCAAATTTACTAGCAACGCATTACACCACGCTAGCTAAATTTTTCGAAATTAACGAAATGAAATGTTTGCACGTCGTGTACTATATCCTATTTTTGTCTTGGTCAATAATCATCTAACAACCTAGAAAACAGATGCTAGCCTCGGAGGCCCATCCGCCAATTTTGTACTTCTTCTTCTTCTTCTTCTTCTTCTTCTTCTTCTTCTTCTTCTTCCTCTCCACGGATATCTCTTTTTGTACGTTACCTACGGCTGTGAAACTTTAGAAGGCGCTTTAGAATTACCCGAACTCTATTCTTTTGTTGATGAAAGAAACCGAAAGAAATGCTAAAAAATTTGTGTTTCTTTCAAGCAGATTTGATCCTTCGACCGGCATCAACGCTGTTGCACAGTTCGGGCCAATCAAAGAGCAGTATTTGCGATGCTTGTCCATGGCAACCAGAGACAATGGACGAAGCGCCAGTTAGCGGCGTCGCGTGGGCGCAAAATGTGGTGGGGCTGACACTCTGCTGAGACTTCGGCTCCGATCTCTGATATTGAAAAAAGGAAAACGCCCCCGAAAAGTGGTGGGGCTTCAGCCCCCTTTAGCCCCTGTTACGCGACGCCCCTGCGCCAGTCAACTATGCCCAAAGAGTCTAGGAAAGAGTCTACCACCAGAACTGTGTAATTCGATCATGTTTGCCATTGTCCGGTCTAGTCTGAAATTGTTTGCGATCTACGTCGCACACAGGAGTAAAAATGACAAGTAATTACGCACACATAGTAATTTATACGGGAACTCAACATTTGCAACGCATATCCCGTATGTGATGATCTTTGGCTTTGGCTACTACTATAAGCCACGTTCTATTCCAACTGTCGTTGCATATTCAATTATACAAGCACGGAAGAAAAAAATGCAAAGGCACTAAAAATTAGGATCTATATTCGTGCAACGTGCGCTAGGATACCATAGTACCGTAAGTATACCCCGTAAACCTCTAGACCACTTGAGTAAACTACCTAATAAAAGCTGTTGCATATAAACAAGTTTAATTAACGCTAATGAAAACGCGCTACATCTTAGACATGCTTGTAAAAGGCTTACAGGCCCTAGTGAAGACATGTACACCTTAGCTATGTTGCGCCTTTGCGCTCCTAAAACTTATCAATAGAATTTTAAAAACTTTTTCTCTGAAAAAAGAAATGGGTGTAGGGATTGTATAAAAAGTAACAGAAACAAGATCTCTAGATAATATGAACCAAAGCCAGACATCACTAGTGAATCCTTCCAACCCCCACATTCCCAAGGTTTTACATTTTGGGGGTTGGAAGGATTTACTAATGATGTCTGGCTTTGGTTCATATTATCTAGAGATCTTGTTTCTTTTACTTTTTATACAATTCCTACATCCATTTGGTTTTTTCAGAGAAAAGTTTTTAAATTCTAGTAGACTTGAGAACTCACACGTTTGAGCATTCGTTTATGCAGAAACTATAGAAGCAAGGTTTAGCAACGGACAAACGCGTTCGCGAGACAGCAGAGTCATACGAACACGCGTGCTTGAGCATGATTCAGATTCGCTTTACATAGCTTTATAGGTATTTATCTACCTGTTGGTTCGTCTGAAAAGACACAAGTACATGACATTCTATGGCTAGAAATCAGTCTGCTCTACTCGAGGAAGAGCGAAATAGGTGATGCCTTGGTTGTTTCCTTTGCCATAGCAATTGCCAAACCTCAACTGCGCATACTTGGCACCTTGTGGCCACACCCAATTTCGTCCTCTAGTAATGAAGTGGGAAGAAATGTCATCAGCTCCTTCTGAAAGTACAAATCCATTCCACCATGTCCACTCTTTTGCATTATTGTTGCTTCTTTTGAAATACGGTTTGGTTGTGACATTATAATAATACTGCCTACATTCACTTGGAAGTAATGGGAAAGTCAGAGGATTTTTGCCTTTGTCATACGCTTGAAAACCAGAAAAGTTGTGAAGATCAGGTTGTGTGGTTTGGATCCAAACACTAAACTCATATGATTTGTTTGAATCAATATCAAATAGATGTGTAATGCCCAACGGATAATAAAATTTTCTCTCTTTTCCCTCAACCATCTTGGCTACAGCAGCACTTGTTATCAACACAGCAAACAAACACGCTTTAGCAACAACTTCCAATTGCATTGCATGTATTGCATAGTGTATTCAAGGAAAAACAAATTCAATTTGCACCAGTGTTAAGTAGTTGCATAGCAAATACATGAAATGTATTAGGTTTTGTTTATCCGTCAATTACATAAATAAACAAGCAGACAAACAGACAGAAAGACAAAGTAAATACAAATAACCGGATAGACAAACAAACAAAGATAAATAAATTTTATACACAATAAAAAAACTGCATATTATTATGTTCTATAAATTTATTTCCAAGTACATTATCATGTAATAATATAGCTACTGTAGCATAAAACCTTGTGGCATATAATTAATTACCTTTAGTGTCGTTTGGTTTCGATTGCCATTCACGGAAGTCAGATATGTTAAAGTTCCAAACAACATGTTCAGGACGCCGTGAAGTCTCGAATTCGCTATAGCTGAGATTCATGTACCACGTCTTGTCTACAGCTGGTCTAGCAGATGGAGGTGCAGTAGGAGGTGCAGTAGAAGGTGTAGTGGAAGGTGCATGCTGTAGAAGTAGGAGCTGCAGTAGGAGCTGCAATAGAAGCTGCCGTAGGAGGTGAGGTAGATGCTGCAGTAGAAGGCGCAGTAATAGCTGCAGTATGAGCTGCAGTAGGAGCTGCAGTAGAAAATGTAGTAGTGGGAGGTGGAGTAGGAGCTGCCATAGTAGATGCAGTAGGAAATGAGGCAACTGACGCAACAGGCCCCGGTGTGTCAGTACTATTAGCAAACTCGACCACCTCTCCAGTAGCATCACTAATAGTACCAGGATTATCACTCTCTGTAGCTTCCATAAGTTTTGAATCAGACGTTGGCTGAGGAGAACGGTCTGGTCCACAAGGATAGACAAACTCGCTTTGACTTTTCCTGATGTCCACAAGCTTCAAGAGTCATCGTGACAGCAATGTCGCTATTTGATACGATTATCGTGTAACATTTTGTCGTGTTTTCAGGGCAAAGGGTCACGCTAGATAGCAAAATCTCGTTCGAACGAATTCGTCCCAATGGGATTTCGACATTTACGACCGATCCAGAGCTGTTTCAAAGTTCGGAATGAATTTCTTCTATTGTGAAAAGCAGTGCCATTGCATTTTCAACATCGGCAGACGTAAGACGCGAACATGAAAGCGTCGAATCTACACGTCGAGATGCGCGAGTACGGTCTGGTTGACAGGGCCGACAGACTTTAATTGATTTGCTTTTCTGACTCTCAAAAGCATTTTAGGTGGTTTCCATAGCACCGCAGACAATTTTTAGGTTTAGTAGATAACGCCTAAAGTCAAAATTTACCAAGGCAAACTTGTCTTGGGTTTTACGCGTCCTATGTCGTTTCTGAAACGACTAGACTTTGCAGACTGCGTAAAAGTGAGCGAAATGTGTATGT
>CAXXBX010000026.1:0-26596 GCA_964274945.1 Dehalococcoidia bacterium
CATACTACAGAGATATTCACACTTTCAGTACCCATCATCTTTTCAACTTGGAGGAACAATTCATAAGAGATATATCACACAATTTGACAACACCTGTTGACATGTCTTCCTATGGCTGTAAGAAGGTGTCTTTTCATCCTTGATCAGGGCCTTCGGAAGCAAATGAAGAGTGAAGGGGCCTAACTCACGATAAGGGGAGTGGTGACATAACGCACTTTAAATGATTAATTAATATTTGTCTATTATCAATTAGGTGATTGATCAATGTGCATGTGCACGCCGTGTAAAAATTATTTTAGCTTTCATTAACGTGATCACAATCATCACATTCCAACTAGCCACGTCATAGCAAACTGCAACATGCCTATTTCAACACTAAACAGAACAACCTAAATAGAAAAACTTTATAAACACGACTGAAAGCGGCTTAGCCAAACTTTGCGTGTGATGTAGAAGCATCACTTTCAAGAAACGTGCCAAAACCATTAAGTTTATGCTCCGAACCTTTCACGAAGTCATTAGCAACATCTACCAATTCAAGTTTGTCTGTACGATCTCTATGAATGTGCAGTAACATCACGTGATTTAACCTTGCTTGGTGCATTGTCGATCGTAGATAGGTTTCAATTCGCCTCAAACAGCTGAACGATCCCTCGCTGACAGCGTTAGTTGCAGGCATTACCAAGAGAAGCTTAGCAAACCTAAAGACTTCATTCAAGAGGCTTCTTGGGCCTAAGGAGAGAGACTTCAACATGGCAATGATATCGTTTATCGTGCAAATCTTTCTTTCGTGAGCCAGTGCAGCAAATGATTCCAGCTGAGCTTTCAAAATATCAGACCTAAAGTCATCTTTGTAGAAATCCATTAGAATGTCAAGATCCTCTGCATAACTTTCTTTCTCGTTGCTTTAAGCAGGACATCCTAAACTTTTCTATAAACTTTGAAGCCTTTCTGATCAAAACGATCCGTGATACAGTTGAAGATCAAATCGAATGCTGCAAAGTACTTTTTTCAATAATATTGATCTACCGTTGCTGGTGACTCATCTACACGTGTTCCTGTTTCTAACCTTCTGGGAATTTCTTTTTTGCGGGGCATTAATGGTTCTGATATGTCCAGAGCTGTTGCTATATCCTTCACATTCTTCCAAACACTAGCAAAGTTGTCTGCAGTTCTATGAGACAACAGAGTGCGTAAAGTAATCTCTGGTGCAGCTTGCCCTTCTGAAGCAGAGATATCTCCACGCTTCAGGGTCCTGCTCAAGTTGTCGCTGTGACGTAGAATAAGTTCTCCAAGGGCTACACCAAATATGAAAGAGAACTTAGTCATTTGATGCGCAACTCCATCTAATCTACTCTTCAGCTCGGGGTCACGAGTTTCTTCTGACTGTTCCCCGGTTGAAATGAGTGCGGAATAGTTATCCAACACACTCTTAAGAGCATCGGGTCTGACAGTCCACCTAGTTGGACATAGAAGGCGAATTCCTGGTGTAGTAGGTGATGTGGTAGCTTTCTCCTGTACGAAAATTGCCTGTCGTTTGGGCTAAAATTTGACTAGCTTAGTTATTTCATACGTAGTGTCCAGAGCATTTTGCAGTATCTTGCATCTTTTCAGTGCATCACTGCATGCCAAGTTAAGTGCGTATCTATAGCAGTGTGTGAAAAACGCTCTTGGTTCTTCGTCAGATAACCGCTTGGCTACTCCTGACTTTGCGCCGCTCATATTCGCTGCCCAATCGTAACATTGCCCACGAGCTCTTGCTAGAAACAGGTTTATTCTCAATAGCGTATCCTTGATGACATAAACTAGAGTGGCTGCAGAAATGTTGTCTATTTCATATAAACCGATAAATTCTTCGTGGGCATGCAGATTATCATCCACCCACCGTAAACATATGACAACCTGCTCTTTGTTTGCAAAGTCTGTCGACTCGTCTACCATGATGGTGAAGAAAGAAGTCTGCTTCAGAACTGACGCGATATCACGCGATATGCGTAAGGCCATGGCCTTCAACAGTTCATTTTGTATGTCAGCAGAAACACAATTGTCAGATTTTCCTCCAGTGATCCATTTCAAAAGTTTTGTATTGTCCTGTGCTTGTAGAAGAAAAAGTTGTCTAAAATTTGAGTCTACTTTAGCACCATCTCCTCGTAAAGGTAGCCCTTGACGAGCCAAGAGTCTTACACATTAAACAATTTTGAGGAAGCATTGTCGTCGTTTACATTTGTCTTGCTTGTGAAATCTTGACAATAATTCCCCAACATCCTCTGTAGTCATTGGAATACTGATGATTCTCTCGACGGCTTCGCGATGAATGTTCGATGCTTCGTGACGTTTTAGATTTCCAGTGGCATTCTTCCAGTAACAAAATCCCTTCCGTATGAACAACTGATCGACAATCCCTGCAGCTGCAGCTAGCTTTTTCTCCTTGCATGCTTTGACGCAGGTGTGACAAAACGCTACATCTCTGGCCTCATAGTAGTGTAGCCAACTGTGGAGCTTGAACCAAGACGACTGAAACGATCGGCTAACAATTTCTTTCTTTCCAAACTGTCTTTTGGGAACTGAAAGTCTAGAGGTTGATGAGTCGACTCACCAATATCAGGTAGTGTCATTTCTCCTTGAGATCGCAGAGTTGACAATGCCATGTCTTTGTGGAGTTTCTCAACCAGACCTAGCAGAGCCCGGATGGGTGAGGCACATCCGGGTACGTCAGATCTGTTCATGTGCATGCGCACAAACTTTGGTACGCTTTGCATTCCGATCTCGTCTCAGACTCTGGCAAGTAGAGGTTGCTGGTTGTGTTGGAGCAGATCAAGTGCGATATAAATTAGTTATTTAATCAGCTATAGAATAAACCGGAAGTATGCTCTAACGTAGCGCTAGCTGAACTCCACTTTCCAGAAAGTGGAGGGGCCATGGCCCCTAGGCCACTGCCCCACCGACGGCTCTGTTGATACATAGTTAAATAATACCCTAAAATTTACATTAATACAAGAATCAATTGAACCCTTTATTTAAGGACAGCTTCAATCCTAATACTTGTACCGTATTACTGTTAGTTTTTTGTGTGTTTCATTATGATTAGTTTTAGAAAATATATTTCAGGAAAGAAATTTATCATTGCCTGTCTTTGCATATCTATAATACCAATATCATCCAGGAGCGAGTTGACTCGCCTGAAGGGGAGGGGGATGAAGTGCTGAAAACCAACTTGTTGCTGTTGTCATAAACATATACGGACATAATTTCTATAGCCTACCTTGGAGATTTGACTTACACATATATGTAGAAATGGCTAGACCTACCTAACTACCTAACTACCGTAACTTATACCTATATATACCTACATCGTTTATTCATCCCGAGACATACATATCTACATACTAGCTGAATATAATATACATAATATATACCGCTATATTATTTGAATAGCCCGTTCCCCGCACAGGCAGACTAGATTACATTAGCTGTTAGTCAATTAAATTAAAATTTTATGTAAATTTTTGTTGCATGAGTATTCCGCTCTGAGAATTTATTATGAAGTATACCTCGCTCACATTGAATTTTACTCCGTAACGTAGAATTAGCAGTCACACAGATATTTTCATAGAATGTTTTGTTCAGAGCTAGATTCCGTTCAATTCTATCCCATTTCGAGCAAATCAGTATCCCAAAGGATACGTGCCGTTCTAGATCCCACAGCCACTGCATTCGCCGTATAAGCACGTTCTATATGTGCATGTGAACCCTTATCTCGCTGGCGAAGACCTCAAATCCTTGCATTCTTCAAAAACTTTATCATAAGCTGATTGTCGCCTTTTGTTATTATGAGCTGGATTTACATTAAACACGCAAGACCTAGCTTACGCGTCTGCGGTCGTGTCTTGCGTCTCTGCGTCTTACGTCTCCATGCACTATTGTTTGACTTATTGCAAAGACGTATTTTAACGCACGCTATACATTGCAATGTCTTTCGAAAGACATGTTTTACAGATGGCAACCCCGATTTTAGCGCTTGCGCCGTGTAACAACAGAAAATACGCAACAGAGACTGGGTCGCTCCAGTTCACTGTTCCTGCCCAAAAGGCTCAGGAAATGTGTCTCGGTGATGTGAAAATACAATGAGACAAACGAACGCACTCAATTAGATGTTCTTCCATCAGAAAATACGAGACTCAGTACTTCACAAGTAGAGTTGTTAGAAAATACGCTAGACGCAAGACGCAAGACGTAAGAATAGTAAAACTTTCCCCCCCCCCCTCTCTCTCTGTCTCTCTCTGTCTCTCTCTCTCTCTCTGTCTCTCTCTCTCTCTCTCTCTCTCTCTCTCTCTCTCTCTCCTCGTTTTCTTGCGTTTCATTACGTGTCTTTCCATCTCGGCTTTTTGCGTTTGCCGTTTTAAATATTAAGGTGAAGGGACATGCAAGGACGTAAGGAGACGCAAAAGCACCTAAAAAGCACGTAACACCTCCCTACGTTTTTAGAAATGTAAACCCGGCTTTAGACGTTTGCCTAGCACTGCGTATAGTGTTTTCTACGCTGATAAAAGATACAATGTAGTTGTTACAGTAAACGGAAACAACTAAAATAAATTTTTACTGAGTGTGATAAATTTTTATTGAAGGGAGATTAGATTTGGTGTCTAATATTTTTACTGATTGCCCCAAATAATAATTTATAACTTGATGCAAGCTCTTGCTGCTGCCTTTATATTGCTGCTACTGGGATTTGTCAAGGAGGCTCAACTTCCCTTTGACATTTCAAGCATTTTGAAGAACTTGGAACTAAACTACCATTTACTGGTGCTGTAAGAGATAGAAATGTTAAGTTAAACTTGCACATACGACCACTTGTTGCCTGACTGTCAACAAGCCATCCAAATTTGTTCAGCCAAGCATGTATGATTTCTAAAACGTCAGAAATTTCTACGTTTGTACTTTGCCGTGGCCAAATCAATTCTGCTCATATCATCTTGTTTTTTAACGTTTAATTTTTAAATAAAAGAAGCTATATCGCTATATAAATGACATTAATTGATTCAACTGGACCTTCAGCTAGATTTTCAACATAAAGCAAAGACTGAGACTACCAAAGAAAACGATATCAAGTGCGAGAAAAAGCATACATACATACATACATGATGGTATGTCCACTGATTTCAGTGATGACTCTTTAATGTTTCTTGTGTCGCATGTGAGACATGAGTCCTGCTTTTGAGCGACAAGGAAACACTAAAGGAACCTGCACAATGAAGAGATTTTAGTGAGCCAGGGGTGTGCAGATCCAAACCCACTCTCTCGTCCAGAACGCACAAAACAGATCTCTGGGGCAAGAGATGCAACAAGAGAACTTATGCGTCTAGATGCATGTGACTTGCCAGCTACACCTGAGAGAGATCTGTGTAATTGCCATTTGAGTATGTCACAAGCTACTCGGCATGATTGCCCTCAGAGCCATTGAACTGCATAGAATAGGTCCAGTCACATTTGCCTCATCAGCCAAACTGCTTGAAGTCACAGATCCTTGACCACAAACAGAGCACTACCAACGCTCATTTTAAGAAAACTACGCGCTGGCACAGGCCTTGAAATATATATATGACCACGCCTCTTTCAGTTGTGCGACCCGGACTAGAAGCCTCGCTATGCTCGGCAAATATACGTCGTTGTTTATGCTAGGAAATGATAGAAATGCTTCTACTTATCAATTATACTGAACTCTTTAAAGTAAAAATAGCGTCTTGTTCGTGGAAAGAGACCCTACAAAACGGAGTGCCACGCCCACCTCGACTTACTTTACGTTTGTTTCCTTCCCGGTTAGAGCCACGTCTGATCGATGTCCAACAACCGCAGTGTGTATTTCAGTCGTGCTTTATTTAGCATATTTGAGCGGCACATCGCAATGCTACTCATTTTCCGAGAAGCTTTTCAGACTTGTCCCTAGGACTAAAAGACTTTCCGTGCTCGGTGGGCATGTAGTAGACGTCTGCAGTCAGCATCAACACAATTCTTCACAGTTCTTACCTATATTGCACTCGCATCAAGCAATTCGGGTGTTCAATACTATAGAACAAGAGCCGTCCCTCTCTTCAGCATCCTGGAGACAACGTGCAAGATGCCAATCTGTTGTTATCACTGTGAGGAGACATGTACCTATTATTTAAGGTGCAAGCAGTGAACTGTAGTACGGTCGAAAGCAAAAACCGGCGGCTGTCCCATATTGATGGGCGTGTACGATACGATAAAAGCAGCGGAAGTTCTATTTTGTCACCGTGAACAGCAGTACGCCAATTGATCAAGCTTAAGCGCAGACCCCCTACCCTCAGAGCGTACAGCTTAGGTGCAGGCAGACTTTTCCTCTTTTCCGAAGTTTTTACTTCGATTACCCTAGACAGTATAACGTATGCGCTTGCAATCCGTTATCCAAGGCTGCATATTAACTGTGATCTTGAAGGTTGCCTTTAAATTGCAGGGCTTGTTGCTCTAAACTGCTATATGTTGTTATATATAACTGTACAATATGTGGAATATCATCAGTGACCAGGTGCAGGATACAGAGACAATTAGTGGAACTAACTCTAGTCTGCATCTTCAGTGTAGCTGCTGGTTGAATAAGGATCACATACGTACTTTCCTGTTGAAACTTCTTGTAGCAGCATGAAATATTTATAGGATTCTAATTTCTTCACTGCTGTCTTCTGTAGTGCTGGGAATCGTCTGGCTGCTGCTAATTGCAGAGATTGAAGAGATTCTTTGAAAACGTTTGTCTGGAGGACTCCATTGCTTTGACTGTATTCACAAATGCAACAGGTGAAGCGATCACTAAGCCAAATCTACTGTTCAGCTGAAGGCTAGTAGATAGATAGATAGATAGATAGATAGATTTTATTAAATAGTTTCTTTCTCTAGCACAAAAGACTAATGAAAACTGCTGTCTATTCTAATGAACGTAAGACTGAACGTCTGTGAAAGCAAGGTCAAGCGAAGAAAAAGCATAAATTAGTCTTTCCAGCTTCCTTAGAATAACTTTAGCATTGCCTTTCTGAAGTGCAACGCTAATCCGGCGTCTAGACACTGACATAAAATCCTTTTTGTTGTATTGACCATATTCATCCTTGGAGCGATCCCCTAGGGACTTAAGGAAGTTAATGGCTTCCTTGCCCCATCTCCCAAAATGTTCATGTACCAAGGGGATGACATCTGGACGTTGTCCTCCTGGATGGTGAAATTGCTTGTACTTCTCTTTCTTGTGTTGTTCTCGAACAAGGGAGGCATGGCCAGTCACTTTAGCACTAGAGCTAACCACCTCCTTGTTGTAGGGATGAGCTAGCGAGACATCTATCTCAGCATTGGTCAAGCTACCTGAGTCAAAGGTCACAATATCCGGGCGACCAAGGCTGTCGACATAGAGGTTGCGCACTTCCTTCTTGTGGAGAACATCAGCTGAATTTAGACACCTGCACCAGGCCGAGACAATGAAGTCGTGCTGCCAAATTGGGCCACCGTGACGCTTGCATGTCAAGAGGTGATATGCACCTTCGTCTACTGTAGCTCCACAATCACAGGTGACTGCCCATTGACCAAATATAGGCAAGCCCAAGCGTAAATAAGCCGCTAAGCGATATTCGCGAGTTTCAATAGCGAGCTCATCGTCGGATGGGATTGCGTGAAGCCAAGCTCCAGCTTCCTTTCCTGCAACAGATCTCAAACGAGCAGAACACTGGTCATCGATAGACAAGGCTAGCAAAGTTGCCTCTCTGCCTTGATTAATAGCTGAAGTAAGTCTGTGCTGTAGCTTGTCAGGTTCTGTCAGCAAGTCCTCTAGAGATAAGTGAGCGTAATCACAGCCGCTTTCCAAGATGGATAGCAGTTTCTTATGAGAGTCAGTGAGTTGATGACCTAGAGGGAGGTTCGTAAGAACCTTCCCTAGAAAAGATGGAGAATAACTCGAAAAAGTGAGAAACCGTTTGGGAAGCTGTTGAAAGGTGTTAGACCATGCTGCAAGGAATGCTGCAGGTGAGATGTCTTCCAACATCGTTAAACCGAATCCTCCACTTTTTATTGATAGACAGCACTGTTTCCAATAAAGAGATGGATCAGCCATTATGCCTAGGATAGAACAAAAAGTGCGTTGTGTCAAATCATCATGTGCCCTTGCTCCTTCCGTCAACCAAGTATGTTGAACTGTCCTGCCCAAGTGGTTTAAACGGGTGGAATGACATTGCCTCAAGATCAACATAGCACTCTGAGGATCATTCAAACTTTGCAGTTTGTTGCACAGTTCAGCTCCAGAAAGTGCAGTAGATAAACAATAATTCTGCACGTAATCACAGTCTCCAATAGGACTGCCAAGTACAGTAATGCCTGAGGAAGTGAAAGGAATGTCATCTGGCCAGCTAGCTGGAATGACTCTGGAATAAGCCTGGCATTTGCTTGGACAGACAGACAAGCCAAGTTGAGTGAATGAACATTGTAGGTCTTTAAAAGCTCGCTGACACAGATCAGAAGGGCCACAAAGGAAGACATCGTCTAGGTAGGCCAAAATGACCACCATTGAATGACGGTCTTGAATTTCCACGAGCGTTTGGTGAATAGAACATGAGAAAAGGGCTGGTCCCAAGGGGTCTCCCTGATGTACTCCTTCCTGAGACTGGATCATAATGCTCTCTTCCTTCATTGAGTAGACTAGATGGCTATGCTTTCCGTACATAGAAGACACATGGCCATAAAAAGCGGGTAGACGAGACATAACTTCTGTCATTAGCTTCTGTCGGGATACTGAATTGAATGCGTTTTTAACATCAGTCTTCAACAGAACCCAGCTTGGATTTTCTTCCAGCAGTAACTGCAAGTGATGAACCACCAACTCGACACCACTGCGTGTGGCCACACCATGCTGGATTGGAGAGAAAATTTGAGAGAAAATTTCTTGATATTGACAGCACATTGACTTGGCAGTGATTCTCCTTATCACCTCGCCTATAGCTATAGGTCTGACATCGCCATTCTGCTTTGGTAAAGCAATCAGTCTTGATGCTGACAGGAGGGACGTCACCTGAGAAGGTAACTGACCCTTTGAAATAGCAGAGCACATAAAGAATAGCTGATCCCGTAGCTTAGAGTTGTGAACTAGAGGCTTCAGGTGCTCATAACGCCATCCAGATGGCCCACTTCCCGATCCCCTGGGTGCAGAACGAATTTGTTGCAACCACGTATTTTCATCCAGCACAAAAACCGATGTATTTGGTTCTGAAGAAAAGTCAAGCTCTTGAACTGAAACGGGATGCTTAGCTTTCAATTTCTCCACTGTAGTAGCACATTCTTCTGCCAATCCCTGACTGCAAAGAATTTTTGCTGCCCTGGATATTTCACCACACTTCACTAACCGGAGGGCTGCCTTGATTTGATGACCAACAGACTTTGACTTGGACGAATGACGAGGAAGGTTCAATTGAATCAGCTCGTCCCAATGAAAATTCAAAAACTTTCTGCAAGCAGACTTTAGCTCCGATGTGCACGCCCTGCCACATCGCTTGGGGTTTCGTAAAATCATCCTCGAAAGAAGCATAAAGAGAAACCAACCCTTTAGGTCTTCAGGGCTAGCGGAGATTCTGCTTAGAGCAACAGCACAGCATTCTTGAAATAAAGTAAGAATAGAAGATGGTATTTTGGTGATGGTTGTTGCTGTATTAGCAGATAGAATATCAGAAATCGATATTTGCGACAGAAATGTCCAAGCGCGAGATTCTGCGTCTAAGATATCATTCCGCAGTCTAAGAAAACTACGCGCTGGCGCAGGAACTTCCTTAAAGAATCGTTTCCGTGTCTGACTACAGATGACTAAGAACGATTCGTGCAAGTGACCGAACAGCGGCAAAAAACGCTTTATGAACTTTCGTCGCCCCATCCGTTTTTATTGTAGCTAGAGACTGTGTGTTCGTGACAACCAAGAAACACCTGCAGGAGCAGTAGCGTAGCTCAAGAGGTTTCCAGGGGGTCTGGAAACTCCCCAAGCAACAGCCGTCTAATATCAACTCATTGTCTTACGTCACACCTTCTCCCGTACAGTTTTTGATATAGATTCGGCAGTGATTCTTGTGGTGTACTGTACACCCTACATACGCTCCGTGACCGGCAGGGACGTCAAGGCACGCCTAACGCGCGCTAGTGTTCCAACTTTGCACGTGGCGGGCACCTTTCCTAGTCTCCTGACACGTGAAGAGAGGGAATTTCCGAAAGTGACTGTGGACAATGAAGAGGCGTTCTAAAGACCAACTGACCATCAGTGCTCTCTTTGAAGCTGCTAGAAAGAGATCTCGAGGCGGGGACCCCACTCAAGAGAGTGTAGATTCTGAGCGGGCATCGTCGCATTCCATCAATTTGGAACTGAACCCAATGACAAGTGAAGCATATGAAACTGCAGACCTCAGTATAGAAGTCACTGGATCTGGTGGCAGCGGGGATCATGTAAGCGATCGTGTTGAAGTGCTTGCATTTGTCAATGGGGATGAACGTGATCCTGCTGAAGCCTGCAGAGCGATTGGTGAGTGTACTGCAGTCGGCGGCTGTACAGTAATAAATAGTGTATCGTATGATGTCGTAGGAAACGATGTTGGAGAACTGGTAGATCCAAACAAACTGCAGGATGATACAAAGCTCTCCTTGCTGTTGGGTCATTTTGTTCCAGACAGCCACTTTCCGTTTCCTCCTCGGCAAGAGAAGAAGAGTGGGCGAGATACCAAGCGCTATTTTCAATTACAATGGCTTGAAAAGTATAACTGGCTAGTTTATTCTCCAAGCCAAAATGGTGGATATTGTCTACCTTGTGCACTTTTCAGCACTGATCAATCAACAGGCCAGCTCTGCAAACAAGCAATGGTAAAGTTCACCAAAGCGTCTGAGACCCTTAGAAAGCATGACCAACAGGAATGTCATAAGGTCTGCTGTACCAGGGCCAGCCATTTCATTGCAACCAGGAGACATGGTCAGGCAAATATTCTTCAGCTTGTCGTAGACCAAGGGAGTAAGCAAAAACAGGAAAATATAGCCAAGCTTTGTGCCTTGATCAAGACTGTAGAGTTTTGTGGACGCCAGAACATTTCTTTGCGTGGCCACAGAGAGAAAGGATTTACTTGGGACCCCAACGAACAGTTAGCATGTAATCCTGGAAACTTTCTAGCTCTATTGCGTTTTCGTGTGGACGCAGGTGATGAACACTTGTTGAGGGACTTCCATATGTCTCAGTCTGCTCGAGGACTACGTGCGTCTTACCTGAGCCCAACAATACAGAACGAGTTGATTGAGTGCTGTGGGAAGGTTATACAAGAAGACATATTGAGAGATGTCAGAAAAGCACCATTTTTCTCAGTGTGTGCAGACGAATCTGCTGATGCCAGCAACCAAGAACAGTTGCCCCTGGTTCTTCGTTTCGTCGATGAGTCTGGACTCATTCGTGAAGAGTTGGCTGAATTTCTCTGTTGCTCTGATGGCACCACCGGGCTAGCTTTAGCTAATCTGCTACTGACCACAATGACGGAAATGGGCTTGCAGCCAAAAGAGAAGCTTCGTGGACAAGGCTACGACGGTGCAGGGAATATGGCTGGACCTTTGCAGGGTTGTGCAAGCAGAGTAACTGCAGAATGCCCAAAAGCGCTGTACCTCCATTGCAGTGCACATTGTCTCAACCTGTGTATAATAAGGCTAAGCAAACTGCCTTTCATCCAGTCTATGTGGTCATCATTGTTAGACGTCAACATCTTTTTCAAATATTCACCAAAGCGTGCTCATGCTATGGCTGAGATAGTTCATGAATGGCGTCAAGGAGAGGGTGGCGACTCAAAGAAAAAGTTGGTTGATTTGTGCAAAACAAGGTGGGTAGCGCGACATGAAGCCCTTGTCGTGTTTGCTGAGCTTTATCCAGCTGTTTTAACGACGTTGGAGACAATCAGCAGAAACAGGGGTGGAACAGTTACATGGAACGCTACTAGCTCCTCCTCTGCTACATCTCTCCACAATAACCTAACCCAGTTCCGATTTCTTGCAACATTTGTGATAACATCAAAATTGATGGCTGCAATTCAAAGCCTAACATCAAGTCTCCAAGAGAAAGCCACAGATGTTGCAAAGGCTTACAAACACGTCGCTAGAGTCATCTCCGTTCTTCAAGATATGCGGGACAACATCAACGACAGGCATGGTGAATGGTGGACAGACGTTCAGGCTTTGTGTCTGAAGACTGGAGTGCAAGAGAGTCTCCCAAGATATTGCAGTAGGCAGACGTACCGTGGGAACATTCCAGCGCAAACGCCAGTTGACTACTATCGCCTGAACGTGAGTATACCGCTACTAGATGACATTATTTCGCAAATGAATATCCGGTTTGGAAACCTTCAACAACTAGCTATGAAAGGAATGTCATTTATGCCGACGATTTTGCTACGTGATGCTTCAGCCAAAGCAGATATTCTTGAATTTGGAAAGGCATATCAAAGTGATTTTCCTACTGCGAGTCCGAACTTGGATGCGCTGTCTGCAGAAATTGACTTGTGGATTGCCATACTGAAATCACTGCCCATTTCAGAGCACCCCGCTACTGTAGCAGAAGCGTTGCGTTTGGCAATGGGTAATCCACTAATTCCAACTGTGTCGAGGCTATTGCGCCTTGTCTGCACCTGGCCTGTGACGTCCTGTGAGTGCGAGCGGTCTGTAAGTGCTCTCAATCGCGTCAAGACATCTCTCCGGGCATCCATGTCGCAGATCCGATTCAACGGACTTGTCATGCTGCATGTCCATTACAACAGGAAGTTGTCACACTTGGACGTGATCCGCTTATTTTCTGCCAGGAACCCGAGAAAGATTATTCTCCCAAACTTTGGAGAGCCATACTCAGAAAGTGAACTAGCTAACACTTTTGTACTGGATACTGATTCACCAGAAGACACGTGGGACACTGAGCTAGACAGCTAAATGACTTAGTTTACAATTTTGAAGTTGTGTGAAACGTTTATGCTATTATCATATTCACTACAGATATCAAGCTCGTAAGATTTGGAAACCCCTCTGGAAACCCTTGAGCTACGCCCCTGAGGAGTTGAATGCCACCTACAGTCAACTATTCACACGTCCCATACTACAATCAATCCTTTACTACATTGTGCTGCATCTAACACTGTTGATAGTCAATGTTTGCCGTTATCAATTTCTATATGTTTGTAAATACCATACCACTGTCGTTACAACGAAACTGAGTGCATACCTAGACAGTACATTTCAATTGTCTAGATCACGATCGCAAAATGACGACTACCTTTACCAGGACTATATACGTAATCTAAACTACTAGGAAGTCTGCATGTTTACTTCCATGACAGCTAGGGTTTCAACAGATACGTATTGTCTAGCTAGGACTGAGCGTTTCTGTAGACGGCATGAAAACTTCGTTGGACGTGTTACTCACGAACGCGAGGCGCCTACGGATACCGTACAACTAGTAGATAGGGATTGTGTGTACGTGACAACCAAGAAACACTTATATTAGCTGAATGCCACCTACAGTCAACTATTCACACGTCCTGTACTACGATCAACCATTTACTACACTGTGCTGCATCTAGCACTGTTGTTAGTCAATGTTTGCCGATATAAATTTCAATTTCAGTAAATACCATGCCACTGTCGATCGTTACAACGTTACTGAAAGCATGCTTATCTAAACTGTACATTTCGATTGTCTCGATCACGATCGCGAAACAACGACTATCTATACCAGGCCTATACACGTAATCAAATGTACTAGGAAGTTGCATGTTTACTTCCATGACAGGGTTTCAACAAATACGTATTGTCTATCTTGTACGCGACGTTTCAGTAGACAGTCAGAAAATTTCGTTGTACGTGTTACTCACCAACGCGAGGCGCATACGAATACCGTACAACTTGTTAATACATGTTTGTGGACTGTATCTATTTGAGACAACGAAGCCGCTTTGTGGACATTCACAATAGCGGTTACAGTATGTCAGGATACAGATGTATTGTTTGTTGAACTCAGTTGCCATGGCCACCGGAAGACAAGAGCCCAATGCAATGCAGTCATCATTCGCGTTTTAGAGAAATTGATAATTATTTAATCAATGTGCTAACCGACATGCTGTACAAGTGTATCATTCGAGTTTATCTTTGATTTCTAATTAACAAGTCCAACGACCAGTGCACTACAAACATAAGTATAGGTCAGTTACTAACAATTCCTTTTGAATTATTTACAACAAACTTGCTGTTTATTTATGCATCTATCGATTCCTCGGATGTATAAGAATCATCTTTAGGGTCCTCTTCGTCTTTGCTAAAGAGGTTATTAATTTCCCGCACTCCACACACCCACAGCAATCTGTGCATGGAAAACTGGCCTTAAATCAGAACTGCAGGGCAGCTGTTAGCCGATTTACAACCACCAGAAATAAACTCTAGAATCTTCCGTGATGATGGGTATTGCGACATCCAGTCAATAGAGAGCTGACTTTCTTTCAAGATTCAACCGTGCATGCTGTGACTTGGAATGTCTGGATCACATACTAAGACTCGCCTCCATAGCGCAGCTTGATAGCCTGCTTTTGCTACATGCTTTCTAAGAGCGTCCTTAGTTGGAGGCAGTTGGTAGCATTGGGAAGGCCGTAAACAGAACATGCTCTACCGTACTTCATTTATCGACGGCCCATCTTTACCGTCCAGTGAACAAGTAAATTCTTTACATAAGTCTTGCAACTCCTCTGAAGGATGATGATCGTGACCAAGCTATGAAATGGTTGCTGCAAACTTGGGATGACGTGCCACTAGTATCAAAGCTGTTTTCTTTCATTTGCCTATATGAAGGCGCTCGTTGAGTCACATCCAGTGAAAGTATGCAATCCCAACAAAGCCAAGCACACTTCTTCTCAAGTTTTACTGCTACAGTATGAAGTGGATAAACTTGGTGCCTTGCTTCGTTCCAGTACGACAGTAAAGTAAAGTCTAAGACTGTGGTATAGTGTACAAATAGCAATACCTGAATAGAGTATGCATTGTATGCAGCATGCGCATCACACAACAGTAGGCGTGTGTCAGCTTCTTCATGAGAGGAGCCGCATAGACCATCCACTTCAGTGACTGTTACTGCCTTTCATTCTGAGCTAGATAAAGTAGCACATGCTCCCCACTGTAGCAAACAGTCACTTGTTAAACTAGACAGTTACACTGCATGTTTTGCTTTTGCCATTCTTGACAAAAAAACTATACCAGCTCCGTTTTTATCGCCGTTTGAGAGGAATTTTCCCCACTGACCAGAAAGAGGCTGAATACTGTGAAGTATCGAAATGCGCACTTATCCAGAGCGCTATCGTTTATGTCGTTTATAGTTCTTGACAAAAACAGTACGATACTGGTCCACCACAAAGTCAATTGGTCGACTTCCGGATAAACGGCGCTGTAACTATTCAAAACACACACTCTGCAAGAACAGGAAAGTGGAATTGCTGGGAAAAGAGATAGGCGGCTAGGGGACCGCCGTACCGTCGACCAACCACCACAACATCTAATGCAATAGCGTCTACAGGAGAAGTGCCAGCTTCTATTCAGGGTCGACGGAGCCGCAGCGGCAGCAGCGGCCATGGCCGCTCCACTTTTTGAAAACTGGACTTCAGCCGGCGAACGATTGCCGCATACTTCCGGTCTAAAGGTAGAGCTGATTAAATAAATTCATATTTTTGGTCATCTACCGGATTGCGGCTCTACTAATTTGGTGACTGTTTTGAAGTCTCGTACGACTTCTCTTTCGTTACCTGGACTATATTCCCCGACCTCTGTACAGCTTTCCACTTCCAATTCCTCAAACGTGAGTTTAGAAAGAAGCAAGTCTCCAATGGAGCTTTTTAGCCAGCGTGGTTCAAGCAGTACTCGTAGTTGCACCTTTACATGCCCAGCCAACCCACCCTAGCGTGCGCTAAGCCACATCCTCTAATGCGCGCTAAGCTGCTCCACTGTCAAGTTGCTTTCTTCGGGCCTGCTATTAGATACAAAAGCTTTGATTTGACTGTTTTTGCTGCGGTTCCGTCAGCACCAGCTAAAGAGAAAGGAATGGGACCAAGCGAATAGGTGGAAACTTTGCGCACATCAATTGACCGTTTTTAGATCAATTTTGGTCCACATGACGTAGGTAAACTCAAACGGTGCGGATATTGCTAGAAATATTTTACAGAAAAATAATGACACAAAGAAAACGTCATCTGATTCATCACGAAACAAAATCCGACAACTCTTATTAGGGAATGGATGCTGCTAACGGGGGCTAACACGGTTGGTTTTATTGTTGTAGGCGGTGTTGTATGCATAAAGGAAGAGTCTCAGTTAGCTAAACGTCTCTACATATTGATTCCGTTTGATAATTTAACGTAAGGATAACGCCAATCCCATGGAAAGATGGTTTACGGCCACGCCTACCTTGACTTTCCTTTCGCTAACTTTTTTCGGTTAGCCACGTCTAATCGATGGCCAACAACTGCGGTTTGTATTAATGTTAAGTTCTCTTTAACATATGTATGTCTTAACTTGTTGGATGAAAGTCGTAACGTAAGTTGCGAATTTGAGACTTGTCCCTACGACTATTGACTTGACTCATCTCCGTGTCAAGTATTTGTAGAAAAATTTAGATTTTGAAATGATTCCTATGATTCTTGTATGCTCACTATAGACGCGGAATAGACAACTACGATCGTGTTCTAGATGTCAAGCCGACGGGTGTGACGCGGCCATGGGGTCTGGCTACGCGAGTCTGTACTACTTAGTGCCGCGTAAATATATAACAGTAAGGTTCTCTTTACAGCGTTGCAGTGCGGCGCTGTGCCACGCTCCAGTAGGAGTGCTCCACGCTCAGAAACGGTAGATAGGTGTCCGAAGTTTGACTGCTAAAGAATGTATGAGAATTGCATAATACAGTACTTGTGAAACACAATACAATATTACTTAGTAAAGATTAAAGAAATCATGAGGAGATCGTATTTCACAACGTATAGATTCCCTAAAACAGGTGGTATTTAAGAAAGGTGGTATTTAGGCCGTCTTCGCCAAAGGAAGTTTAGTAACAAACATTTGCGATTCTTCTCTATTCTAGCGTTTCGATAAGTTGGTTATAACCTCCCATCTATAACAAGATATTTGAATGGTTACAGAAACTATAGCCTTCTTGATAAATATATTTATGATTAATTAATTTAGTACATGCGCACAATAATTAATTAAGTAAATATTAATCCATTTTATATTTGCTATTTTAAATAAATGGGAAGAACATTTTGTAATAACAAACAACATGTCACTACTTTACAAACGTTAAATATTACTTGTTAATTTTACAATTTTTGTGATGTTTAGTAATTCGGTGTTCAACATTTTGACTGTTTGCCATTCAAGGAAGAAATGTCTCTGTGTTATAGTAACTACCATATTTTTGGTACTTTTTGTCTCAATTTTCTACCGTTATTGCATTGGCGGTTACATCTATAACCCGTCATTTAACTCTACAAATTATAAATTTAAGAAATTGCTCGAACAAGAATTGAGCAGCAGTCAAAGTTTTACCAATAAATCAACGACGCTGTGGGACGAATTTGGCTGTCAAAGCAAGACACCTCTTCTTCTTTGCCATAGAAGACCAGAATTGTCTCCAGCGATTGTGCTTGCTGACAAGGCTGTCTTTCAAACCACCAGTCTTCTCATGAAACGATCGAGATCGTGCGCTCTAGTCGGGTCATCAGGAAGGTTATTGAGTCGTAGTTACGGTGATGATATTGACGGACATGAAGTTGTCATACGGTTAAATAACGCTCCGATTCATCCATACGAGGAATATGTCGGGAGACGCATGCCTGACGTGGCAATACTTAATGTAGCAATCCTACGTGAGTTTACATGTCTACGAAACATAAACCGTAAAACGCTATTGGTTCGATGTAAACATCATGGTAAGATTACTTCTGCTGGTCGATTATGCGCAAGACATGGTCCTCTCTATGCAACATCGGTGGAACTTATAAACACTGCGCGATCTATTTTGAGAACGTGCGGACAATTGTATGGTGTTAAGAGTAAAAGAGTGCCAACGTCGGGATTGTATGCCATTCTGTTCGCTTTGAGATTGTGCGAAGAGGTTGATGTTTACGGATTTGGTGCGGCAGAGGGAGAGTTGTATGCATACTACAGAGATCTTCACACTATTAGTACAAGTCATCATTTTAACTTGGAGGAACAATTCATAAGAGATATATCACACAATTTGACAACACCTGTTGACGTGTCTTCATATGGCTGTAAGAAAGTGTCGTTCCATCTTTGATACATAGTTCAATACTATCATAAAATTTACATTATTACAAGACTCGATTGAACTGTTTACATATGATCAGCTTCAATCATAATTACCTTACAGTATTATTGTTAGTTTGCTTTGTGTGTTTCTTCTGATTAGTGTTAGAAAATGTATGTCAGGAAAGAAATGTTGTCTCTGGTTGTCTTGCCTATCTATAATACCAATATCATCCGAGAGCGAGTTGACTCACCTGAAGGGGATGGGGATGAAGTGCTATAAACCAACTTGTGGCCGTTGTTATAAACATATACGGACATAATTTATATAGCCTACCTTGGAGATTTCACTTTCTACATATATGTAGAAATGCCTACACCTACTTAACTACCTACCTACCGTAACTTATACCTATATATATCTACTTGGTTTATTCATCCCGAGACATACATATCTACATACTAGCTGAATATATCTATATGTACCGCTATATTATTAGAATAGCCGGTTCTCCGTACAGGCAGATTAGATTACAATATATATATATATATATATATATATATATATATATATATATATATATATGTATATATATAATCCGATTTGTCTTGGGCAAGACGAGCGGCGGTGTAAGTGTCGTTGAAGTATTAGTTGAGCGACTAACCGTACTGGGGGACATCGACGTCAAGATAGAGAGGGGTAACGGACGAAACATCAGGTGGTAGCCGAGGATCGGGCCATGCACCAGGTAGAAAGGAGTTTTGCCAATGGCCTAAACGAAGCTAGTGCGGTATGCAAAAGCGAGAGTTTCTAGATAACTATCCCAGTCGTCTTGATGCTCATTGACGTATGCGATCAGAGCTGCATCAAAGTATCGATTTATTCGTTCAACTTGACCATTGCTCCGTGGGTGATAGGCACAGGTAAAGAGCTTATCGATACCAAGACGAGTTGCCAAGCGTCGAAATAGATTGGAAGTGAATTGGGTACCACGGTCAGAGATGACGTGGTTCGGCAATAACGATGGACGATGTAGTTGACAAAAGCATCAGCAACATTAGCCGTAGTAATGTCTGGAACTGGAGCGAACTCAGTCCATCTAGAAACCTGTTAGCCATCACGACCACGTAACAGTTGCCTTGATTCATGCGTAGCAGTGGACCGAAAATGTTAACACAAACAGTCTCAAAAGGACGAGATGCACTGAGCAGTTGTAGATAACCCGAGTGACGAGGTGAAGGAAGCTTACGTGACTGGCAAGGAAGATACGAGCGAACGAATGCTTTGATGTCTTGAGCCATACCTTTCCAGTAGAACTGTGAACGAATACGGTAATAGGTTTTTTTTGTACTCAATGTGACCGGCGATCGGCAGACCGTAAAGCTTTCATAGCTAGTAGAGCGGTGGCTGGTGGTAGTATAGGTACATGCCAACGACGCCCGTTGACAATAGCAGTTACATAAGTAGACCAGTACTGGAGTCAATCGAAATAGTGCCGGAATCGTGAAGAGCCTGCTTAACTTCTGGAGAAGCTTCTCTTGTTTGAGGGTGTTTCAGAAAGTCGAGGATAACATGAAAAAGCGGTCAGTTTCCTGTCGTTGCTGGATTTAATCAGGAGTAGAAAGAGCAATATTGTTTTAATCAACAGTGAGGACAGGGACATTAGAAGTCTGCTTCACAAATGTGTCGTTCTGTGAGCGAGACAGAGCGTCAGCGTTAGTATTTGCTTTGCCCAGGTTGTGACGGATCGTGAAATCAAGTTCTTGAAGTCTCAGAATTCATCGAGCTAAGCGACCTGCTTGATGATTAGCAGACATTAGCCATCGGAGATTAGCGTAATTTGTCTCCAACGTGAAGTGAACAACGACAGGATATTTTCGAAAACACTCCTCCGTAAAGAACGTCCAAAAGCTCTTCCTGGCAGGTATCGTATGAACGTTCGGCAGCGTATAGCTGGCGGCTAGCATAAGAAATGACATGTTCCTTGTTGTTGTCGTCGACCTGAGCCTAGATAGCGGCAATAGCAAAATCAGAAGCATCCGTTTTTACTTAAGAGGCTTACTCCTGTCAGGATGAACAAAAAGCGGCGCGGACGTAAGATGTTGTTTCAGACTATCAAAAAGCTTTTTGCTGAGTGACAGTCTACTGAAACAGTGTTTTCTCTGAGTAATCGCATCAGTGGTTTAGCAACAGCGGCGTACGATGGGACAAAATGGTGATAGTATGACGTCAAACCCAGGAATGACTTAAACTGAGACTTGGTCTGAGGCACTTTGCGTAAAGTAAAAGCTGTTAATTTAGCGTGATCGAGGCCGACACAGTCAGGGTTGATCAGATATCCAAGGTAACAACGTTCTTGTTGGGTAAAATTGCATTTGCCAGGTTTTAACGTGAGTTTGTGGTCACACAGGCATTAGAAAACTGTTTCTAAAGCGAGAAGATGTGAGGCAAAGTCGTCAGAGAATACGAGAACTTCGTTTAGGCAAAAAATACAAGTAAGTCACTTGAGATCGAAAAGTATCGAATCCGTTGATCGTTGGAAAGAACTAGTGGCGTTACTGAGACCGAATGGCATGGTGGTGAACTCAAACAATCCAACAGGAGTAATATATGCTGTCTTTTCAACATCCTCCGGAGCTACAGAAAATTTGCCAGTAGCCGGACATAAGATCAAGACTTGTAAAGTATTTCTTTTCCGATAGGATATCAAGACTATCATCGACGCGAGAGAGACATTAACTGTCCCTTTTTTGTGCAGGCGTTGAATCGTTGGTAGTCGACAAAAACGCTTCGTTCCGTCAGATTTATCGGCAAGAACGACTGGACTGGCCATGGAGAACGGAATTCGCGAACAATACCGTTGCGCATCAGACACTGGATTTGTTTATGGACCTCTTCTCTGCTGCCCGGAGGCAACCGGTACGGTTTCATGTTAGCTGGCAGATGGTCGTCGGTATCGATACGATTAGGAGTGACAATAGAACGGCCAAGATCATCAATAGTTTGCGCAAAATACCTCTGCGTATGAGTCAATGAGAGTACGTAACTTAGCTCTTTGTGACGAACAACGGTGCTCGTTGACAAAAGTGGAAGCACTTGATTGCCTAAGTGGTAAGGAACTGTTTATATGATTGAGTACGTCCGAGGGAGAAGGTGAGTCGGCACGATGACTAGAAATCGAAATGATAGAAATCACGGTCGAATCTAATAATGCAGGAATAAACTGCAAGACAGTAAGAACACGAACACGGCCAACAGGACCAGTATGGTCGACGGAAGCAGCAGTGCCATCCTAAACGGTAAAACGCCGAAAATAGAAAGAGTGGCTTGTGAATTGGATCATGTCCGCCAAATGTAACAGTGCCATTCTCGTAGCTAATGACGGCGCGGACAAGTGGCAAAAAGTCGGAACTCTAAAGAAAAAGAATTGCAGTCTTGGAAAAACGCGAATAAATAAGTAATCTGATTATCGCCAACAGACAACTTGAGTTGTGTTTGACCAACCAAATGAAGTTAATCACCATCCTCCGCAATAAGAGTGCTTGGAACAGCTGACGGCGGTCTAACGTCACGACCGAAACTTTCGACCAAAATTTGAGAAGCAAGCGAGGCAACAACTTCAGAGCCAATGACACAAGAAGCAATTTTATTTTCGTCAACGGTGAGGCGACAAGTGCGAACAGCTGAAAGTGGAGAATTGAGAAACTCTGAACTAGACTCCTCTCGGTCAATAACGTAGACAGAATTATGGGGACGTTGTGATGGTTGAGTAGAAGAACTTGAACCGAATGAAGAAGCATTATCGCGTTGTGAATCAACGATGCGAGCAATAGTGGCGACAGGTGTTCGAATTGCTGTAGGAGCAACAGATGTTTGACTAGGCTGAGGTTGAGACAAGATGCAAGAATCGTCTTCTCTTGCCAGACGATTGCGGCACTCGGCGATGTGATGTCCATACTTATGACAGTAGAGGCATTCACCAATGAACCTGGAAACTGTAGAACTAGACTGGACAAAATCGCGAGGAGAGGATGCGGGAGATACCGCAGTCGACTGTTGTGACTGAAGGAGCTTGATGATGTGACCTTGTTGTGCCAATAACTGTGATTGCTGAGTAACGAGCTTTTGAAGCAATACAGTGGAGTGGTCAGAAGGCGATGAAGGTACCGTAGTAGGCTGCTGTTGCGGTTGACTACTAGATGAACCATTGGACTTCCATTGAGAGCGGCTGACGGCACAGCACTCAGCTGTACCGTTAATGTGTGGGCTACTTTCACATTTCCAAATCCTTTTAGCTTTCTCTGTACCTCGAATGGCATCCACTAAAGTACTCGGCTGATCTCGTTCCAATTCGATTTGGAAGTCAGGGCGAAGGACCTCCAATACCAAGTGTCCACCGTGAGGTTGGGTAGCGCGGAGACCTGAGCCGTGTGCAACTGTAGTAAAGTACGGCAGAAACGAGAGCTGTACCCCGAAACGGTTTTATGTCCGCCCTGACGAATAGACATCAATTTTTGACTATAGAAAGGCACCAGATGCTTTGGCCGAAACTGAAGGTGCAGTAACGATTCAAATTTGTCCCACGACAGGTCTGTTTATTGAGTTACTGCAACAAACGAGCAATAATCTTCACGAGCGCGACCAGCCAAAGCTACAGCAGCATGTCGAAGTTGATGTAGGGGCCACCAGCGTTAAAGTTGTGCTACTGAAGTGACCTAGAAAGGCCAACTGTCCAACTATTCTCTGTTGTCACCCCACAACTTGTCCAGTTGAACTTGAACCAGCAAATGGCGAGGTGCAGAATCCAGACGATGAGAGTGGATAGGGTCTTCTGGGATAGTCGAACGATATTACCTTGCCTTTGACCTTTCAGTTTTACGCGGAGGCATAATGAAAGCACCAAAGATTCAAAGCCAAACGAACGGTTCTCCACAAGATTTGGTGAGAAGCGGGTGAGGCAGAAACGTAGAACGAACGAAAGACACTTTATTACTATAGGTGCTCTGCTATATACTCTACGATACCGGAAGCACGTGATATCATATCTAATTATAAGCTATTTTTAAGTACACTCTATAGTATCTTCGGTGTAATGCATCCTACAAATGAGACACCTTGGTAATTGAATGAAGCAGACTAAGAGAATTCCAATGATGCTCGTATAATCTCAGTCCGTTCTATGGTTACACGTCAGCTGCAGCAGATCCCTTTCGGCTGTAACAGCACAACTGACATAAATTGTAGAACGTACTTTAGCTGTCCAAACTAACTAATCAACTAGAGACATGCAGTAACTCTAAATCTCGCGTCTACAGTACTAACGGCATGCAAATTAGTACGCAACTCTTGTACTTGCTAAGTTGTAGCTCTCTGTCATAAGGAAAGATAATTCGCACGCTCTTCAGTTAGTTGGAAGCAACTGCATTGGGGTTTGCTTGTTTTTCGGAATTTCAATATTGCAGTAATTCTTAACGGCTTTTAATCAAAGGAATTCGTAGTCAAACTGTATTTCTGTTTGTGATCTGAGTTGTTCAACACAAATATTGGGTTTAATTGAAGGAATTGAATGGTATCTCTCTCTATATATACATATATTACCAGAACTCCAATTATTTGAAATCGGCTCATGAGTATGGTCAATATAATCACTACTTCTACAAATGTGCAGTTTTTGAAGTAAGAACTGCACATACAGACTTGTACTGGTCGTGGTAATATTTTGAAATAGCTTGAATAGATGATATTAATAATGGTTGTTTGTCACTTAATTGAGTTGGCTAGAAAGTGCTAGTGAATTACAAGGCATTCAACCCTTATAATCAAAATAGTTCTAATTTAAATTGTATTTTGTTGATAATATAAGTTGTTCAACACAAAGTTTTCTAAGGATTTAATTGAATGATATATCTTGTTCTATTAAACTATATGTTGTAGAGAGCCTTCTACTTCTGTCTGCGCTATCAGATTGCATCTGTTCTATGTGCTATATACAAATATACATGAAGTGCTACCTGCAGTTTAGCCAATGTGACTCATGAGCTTCTTTTATTGTCATATATCCGCTACAGAATACAACAATAAGCGTCTTATAATGCAGGCGGAGTCTCTCCAGGATTGGCATCTCCTGCAACACCGATGATCCCGCTGAGACTATAGGAAACTAAAATGGGAAGAAATTACATTTCAAACAACAAAGATAACAATTAAACAAGGCAAACACTGGAACTACTAGCTTTTCCTGTTAATCCAGCATCGATAGGAACTTCTGATGACTGCCTGAATGATGTTGTCAAAAAGAATGTTCATGTCTCGTTTGAACGACTTGCACTCTCCGGTCAGTGATCGTTTTGTTTCTGTGAAATTGAAATTTTTTGAACCAAGAATTAGCTCTATCCACTCTAATTTATAGCTATCCATTTATTGTTTCAATTAAAAATAGCTACATGCCTGTATAATACAATATTTACTTTCAGCTTGATTTTTGCAAATATATCAAAAGAAATAGGCGCAAAGACACTTTAAGTTTTCTCCACCCCCGCTTAGTGCGCTAATTAGTTCTACGCTCAACTACAAGTAGAGTTCATGCATGTAGATCTTCATGACGCGGCGTACAGGTGCGGAAAGTCAGTACTGTACAGAAGAAAGTAGAAACGTGCTGATTTGATTAGCAAAAACCGTGCCTAGATTAATTGATTTATTGAGTCAATGAATCAACACAGGTTGGATTGCCCCCCCCATCCCGTCTAATGGACTCCCTACCGCGTACACTGCTACTTGTTCTTTCAATTTTCCTTTACTGATGCAATCAAATTATTTGAGAGAACAGATGCGCGCTCAATTTCTCTTAGTTGAAATCCGGCGATCAGTTCATATTTACAACTACGTCCGCTTCCTCGTCTGCAAAGCAATTTTAATATACTGCACTTAAACAATTTTTAAATTAAAAATATTAAAATATTAAATTTAAATTTTTCTAAAAAATAGAATTTGAAAATTTTATGCAGAAATAAAAAACAGAACCCTAAACTAAAAATAATAAAATTTTGAATATTATAAATTAGAAATATTGGAAATTTAAAATTTAGAATGGCCAAAGTCACACTGACCCAAAACAGGAAAGAAGACGTGGTATTAATCGATAAAATCTTCAAAGGTATTGCGTCTCTTCATCCACTTGGTGTCACATGAGTTTGAACTTTTTTTGCTCTACTTGTACCTCCATTTACTGGCGCCTCTCAGCATTAACATCCTGTATGGCTGCTTCCAGCACTCTCTTGCGTTTTGTAAGAAGTTGAAAGCAATCCAAGGGATTTCAGGTCACTGATCATATTCTGCACAACGGGAAGAGATGCTGACTTGGATAACAAATAGTTTAGCTAATGGGTTCTACAGTGGAAGTATCTAGCTAAGGGCGTTGCTTCTCGGGAAGGTACCGGCAAAAATTAATGCTCTCCTATATTGCTGGCACTAACATATTCCTAGGTTCTGCAAAACTGAAGATCCAACTCTAAGGTCTGCAATGTCTCGTCTCCAGTAATGACATGCACAGATATTCATCTCTAAATTTTATACTTTCACAGGCTACAATCGTGATCAGTTTCTGTACTGACATGCCATCTTTTACTTAGCGAATGCCCAAGCTGATCCCACCCAGACACTTCGATCACCTCATTTGCTAAGACTGCCATAGTACAAGCCGTCTCTAACCTCCTCCAAAATTGATTCTCTAATGGCATCACCCATGCATTAGAGTAAATAATTTTGATATGTATTTGAAATATACATGGCATTCTTTCTACATGATTGCAAGTAGTCTCGGAGAAATTCATAATCAGAATTGATACCGAAATAAAGATCAGTCTTCATTTTCCCTCGCTGTTCTAGATCATATGTGCCATCATCACTGTCACCTAACAGTGCAATGCTTTGCCGTTCACACAGCTCCAGACACTTGATGATAGAGCAAAGCATGGTTCGATTGCTCTCGACACGTTGTTGAATGACTGGGTGTGGTGATACTCTACATTCAATCCCATCTGGTGGATTTTTCATTCCGTCACAAAGGCGATCATCTTCACTGCAGAATCAACGGTATACAATAGTTTGGAGTACGACTTCGTGTCTGCTCTTGTATCTATTCAGTTTAACGGAAGCCTAGTTATTCGGATGGCCTTTCCCTTAGAGCCACCATGTGCTGTGTCGACTGGAAGCAGGACTCACAATAAGCAGTGAAGTCAAACAACTCGAACCGTTCACGTTTGC
>CAXXBX010000027.1:0-6591 GCA_964274945.1 Dehalococcoidia bacterium
ACTGTCTGGCTGATTGTAGCTGCTCCATCTGTGGAAACTTCTCCTATTGATCAAACTGTGAATGAGGGTGCAGACTTTGTAGAATTCAAATGCACTGCTACTAACACTATGCCTGAACCGACTCTTGACTGGACATTTACGAACAATGATGGTCACATGCAGACAGTACAAGAGCAGCCACGTCTTCCAGGTTCAAGGACAAGTATTATTAAGATATCTTCAATTTCAAGGAACAAAAGTGGTCGTTATGACTGTGTTCTTGAGAATGAATTTGACAAAGCCACTTCATCTGCACATTTGACTGTACAATGTAAGAAATGAAATTTTGTAATTATTGATCAACACTAAGCTACTGATATAAAGTATAAATTCTATACTGTTTTCACTTTATTCTGCACTAGACTAACTGTCTTGTTCCATTTGTTAGATTTTGATGGTGTGAGTCTTAGTGTTATTCCAAGCAATGAACTTGTATCTAAAGAACTAGGAACTTTAGTCATCAACGTGTCATCAGTTCCAGCTGCAACTGAGATACGTCTGAGTCGAAATAATGTTGTACTCTTCTCATCATCTAACGGAAATCTTAACAGACCAATAGGAACTGTGATAGTGAATGACAACAATTACATACAGTACATCTTTACTGTTGATAAAAGCTGGAACACTATGGTAACGGCATATGCTAAACATCCACTAGGGAGTAATACATCAACTCAAGTAATAACTGTACTTGGTGAGTTATGTGACAAATTTGTTGTTAAATGACATGTACATGTATTTCTGGTATTTTAGCTTCTCCAGGTCCAATTGATGTGTCTGTAAACACCTCTTGTTATAACAATAATAACAGTTTACTGGTTACGTGGACTGTGTACAGTAATGGTGGACGCGACATCAGCAAGTACACACTGAGATGGAGGAAAGGTTGTAGTAATACTCTAACTACATTGCTCAACTCAAAGACATGGATGGTATCGAACAATGCTAGATTTACACAGCAAGGAGGCAGTTACATAATACTTGGACTGGATGATAACACAACATATTGTATAGACGTGGAAGCAACAAATAGTATTGGACCAATGTCCACGACAGTCAAAGCAACTACACTGTCTGGTGTGTTCATGACTTCTTAGTTACTTGCACTTGTAGTTACTTGTACGTGTAATGTATGTTGGGGTTGTTTTGTTGTAGTTCCAAATCAGGTTGAACTTCAATGTAATCCCACATTGACCACAAATACAAGTGTAGCAATGACTTGGGTAGTCAGCAGTAATGGTGGTGATGACGTCTCACATTATACTGTAGTACTGAGTGAAGATCTGAATTTCACGCAGACAGCTTATTCAAAGAATCTGTCTGTGGTTGACAATTCTGAGTTGACACAGAAGGGTGGAATGGTTACTGTGGCAGGTCTTTCTGGTGGAACAACATATTATGCAAAGGTTGTTGCAAGAAATTGTGTTGGTGCTAGTGTTCCTGCTACACAGTCTTGCTCTATACGCTGTGGTCAGTGTATTTGTTACCAGTTGCTTGTTTTCAAATGTTGTTTGGTCTCATATAATACATTATGTTGTGTTGTTTTTGTAAGGTCCATTATTGCAGCTGCGAGCAGCCAAAGAAGTATTTTTGGCTGATGACACCATAACGCTGACAGTAAAGGCTCCTGACTTGAATTGTCAAATTGGCAAATACATTGTTAAAGATGTAGCATCTGCTGACGAACTCCAGTCATCATATTCTGTTGAGAATGGTATTGTAACTATTACCATAAGAGGACTCAAGGCAGGAGCAAATTATACAGTTCAAGTGTATGCAGCAGCTGATCAGTCACAGGAACGTCCAATAGGAAAACCAGTCACAATAAGTATTCAAATAAGCAATCAAAGTTAGTAACAACACCATTCAAATCCTAAATCCTAACCTATTAATTAATTAATATTAAATTATTATTATTATTATTATTGCATAAATTGACAGCTAGCATTAATTGTCTCCAACCACTGGCAGTAAGAAAATATTATTAATAAGTTATGTAGTTTGAATATAAATATTAATAAGAATGTTGTATTACCTTTTAATAACTGTAGGTGGATTGTCGTCGGGAGTCATAGCTGCAATTGCTGCTCCACCTGTCATCATAGTCGTGATTGTGTCTCTTGTTCTCTGGAGGTTTAAAGCCGGAAGAGCATCTTCAGAGTCCAGACCTCCACACGTGGCAACTACAGAAGATATAAGATCTGATCACGATACTGTAATGAGTCAGTCCAGTGCCTATACTGCATTCAAGGCCATGGCAGGAGGAGGAAATCCAAGATCAGAAATCAGAATGCAGGAATCGAACGCCTATGGTGTTGGCAAGATGCAACAGCCTGCCCACCCTATTCCACAGTATGAAGTTGTGATGTAAGGTAAGGTTACGTGACCGAATAACAAGCAATACAATTGCACGCATATGGTGTTTTGCTGTTTGACTAATTATATATAAGCGCTAACTTAGTGATTTAGTCTTTTCTCGTTGTGCATGTCGCTTTGCAAGAGAAGCAATAAACGCATTAATTAAAAAAAGATCTAATTAGTGACTTACCGGCAATGCATATGGTGGACAGACTGTGGCATCTTCATTCTGTATAACATCATCAGATTGCAATCTCCCGTTTCAGTCTAATACCGACCATATAAAACGAGGCTTCATTCATGCCATTTGCGCGAGTGTACACGCAATGGTACATTAAGTTAATTAAGTAAGGCACGTGCCAGGCGTCGACGTTGGCGTGGTTAGAGCATGCGCATACTCTAACCGGAAGAGAGAGTAAAGATGTACTGTTTATCGATATTAAAGATATTTTAAACTTTGTAGACAATTAAAAACATGTACAGGTACAGTAGTACGGGGACGTTGTGCAAGACAGTACAGTACACTGATGGTGCTTAATTAATAGATTTGATTGCTAATAATTGTACATGCAGCACTTTTAGTAGTTTGTACTCTAGGTGTTTACCAGATGATGGTAAGAATCAGTTCTTACAGTTTTCACAGAATGTCTATTTCTTGAATCAGATTTAGATTTCAGATAATGCGTGACTTTTTGGGGGGGGAAGGGGAGACCCAACCAAGTGCTATGCATGTGTTTACGCAAATCATGTCGATAGATATGAAAAGAATTTGCATATTAAAATTCTTATCAGTTAATTAGACAGCTGTTAGAGTTTATTGACAAAATGCTGAAAATTTGAACAACAAAATTAGTGTTTACTTAGTCTTTTTGCTAAGGTCACTGTAAAAACTGTCTCTATTTTTTCCATTATGTATTTGCGCTACTAGTACAAGCATCAACATTTACTGTATGGTGTGCTCTTCAGCAATTCAAGTAACTAATGCGGTGGTGCTTGCCTTTAAAAAACCCAATTTGATGACAAGTGTTGGAGTTTCTGGTGTTGCAGTACTACTTGGCTTCTACTGTACAAGCAGTACATTTGTTGAAACTTTTTCTCTACAAGTTAGTAGTGCATTTTTAGGCTCATACATTAGCGAGACTTGTGTTGAGTGTGGAGCAGAGACTTAGTTCATTAATTCTCTGTTGTTTTTCTCTTCACTTTAAAAAAAGAGAGTTGCCTAACGAGACTGGCAGATAACACAAACGTGGATACTAAAATAAAGAGATTGGCACTTGGATAATTGCTAGGCAAATTTATAGTGATGCGTGGGTTGCTCTTGTGGTGGTCCATTTTTGTCCTGAAATCAGCTGTTGGCAAACCAAACTTTAATAATTTGTTTACAGCTAGATACAATTTAGACACAGGGACAGTAGGTGTTTGCCATGGCAGCTGTCACTTTTTATGACTCCATATTTACTTGCTAAACAGTTTTGGAAGATATGGTTTCAGATCTGTCTAGGATGGTACTGTGCTGATTAGTAACCCAAGACATGTTTACAAATGCTTTGGCTTAATTAGGTGTATTTCAGTTTATTATTACAACTACATAAAAGCGAATTTTCTTATATATTTTCAGTGATTTTCCTACAATACATTTGATGCGCCCTGGGGAGCTTTTTAGGAAGTTGGGATGCAGATTTCAGACAGGGGGGACGCATCCTATTATGTTCATTCTTGTCTACTAGGAAGGACCACTAAACTGCTAAGCCCTAGCTGCAAGTGTAACCAGGCGCTCATTAAACCACTGATTAAAATAAGAGCTGCTCTACTGTAGGTCAAAAGGTTTTAGCTGTTGGTCAGTCCAATCCTACAAGATAATTGGATAACAACCATCCCTCCACCCATTGCATCAGAATATTACTTTGATATGCAAAGTTTATCGTTTGGTTTCCTTTGCAGGAAGGGCTTATGATAACCTAATAAACTTATATATAAATAACTAATAAATGAGCCAGATATATTATAATCATACTACAGGATGATGACAGGTAGACAGATGTAGTACATGTAAACAAATGAGAAACCAGAACGCAAATGCCTACAGCAGGAACTCAACAGTACACATACTGTGTACTTGAATTTAGTGTTTTTGTGAGCTGAAAGGTTAGGGTTAGCACAACACACCACCAACTCTGGCCACGCCTTTTAAAGTGGGGCTAAATATGCACATATAGACGAGGACGCATGTTTTGAAGAGGGTAGGAAAATTACTGTATTTTGCAAGCTTCTATAGCAGCAATTCTGTTGTCTTCATCTACTCTCTAGTAAACCATATTCACCTCACTACTGTTACAACGTGATGGTTGCAACATTCCCATTGTGTACTAGCCTTCCCAACTGCTCTTTCCAACCTCTAGCTGTTGCTTGGGACTAGAATATTGCAAATGATAATATAGATAATATATTAAATTTTGTTGTACAGATGCAGTTATGTTTCTTGATGCTCCATCTGGTGATGTGTATATCCCTCCTGATGGCTATACTGCAAAGAGATTGATGTGTGTTACTAATGAGAAAGCTAACATCACATGGGTGTATGCTGACGGTGAAGAATTGAATTCTGTCACGTATGGCATTATCAGAGTGAATGACACTGCCAGTGCAATGAGTATCAGTCATCAACTGGTTAATACTTTACCAGGCAAAGTAACCGGTGAACAAATATATTGTCAAGCAGGAAATATGCAGAGCACTAAATTTCTCTTACATCGGGGAGGTAAGTAGAAAGGTCTGAGTTAGTCATTTATTGATTATTTATTAATTTGACACTAATTTAATATAGAACTAAGTAGAACTATAATTCAGTTGTATTAATTTAATACTCTGCAGACAAATACAAGCTAAACAATTAGCCATAGACAAATTTTTTGCTACTCCAAGTTCAAGAGTACTTTAGTCCATGCATCTGAAGTGCATACACTCAGTGATGAGAACCTAAACTAATCTTCATATTAGTGTTATGGACATTTGCAACTATTTGTAAAGATTTTGTCTTTCTATTTTAAGAGCAGAATTCTTGCTACACATGTTTCTTCAAGTTTTGACTGATTTCTACGCGTTACCTAAAGTTTAGATTGTGATTGATGTGTCATGAGTGTTGGCAATTCTATACTTTTACTCGATTATTATGCGGTGGCTTTCTGCTAAAACCTACTCAGCTAAAACCGATAAACCAAAACAGTTAACTACTAAATACGTTCTACAATCCACAGTGTGTTCACCAAATCTCACTTTTACTATTACCTGCCATGGCTCATACCTATGTGAGCTAACAACATTCCATTGAGACTCCCTTACTCACACAAGACTGGACAGCTGAGCACCGTCCACGCCTTCACCATCACCATGATGAACTGGCGGTGGTTCCTCGTCGCCTGGTTCGTCATATTGCTTATGCTTCGTTTCCAAATCTCTTTCTTCACGTCTTCTGCGTGTGGCATCGCGATCAATGGCAGCATATTCCACTTTTTCTCTTTGATATGGAGCAGATTTAGAAGTCGATGGGTCAATGTCTTGCACGTCCACCTCTGTGTAGACAACTCTGTCACTTTTTGAAACGTTCTTGAGAGGAGACGATGCTGTCTTCTCACTTTTCGGATTCTACAATCAACAACAAAATAACACAAAACTATTACAATTTACTGATAGTTCAATGGTATACATTCAGATCACGTTCTTCATAGGGACTTGGTTCACTCTTTGATTTGGATTTGACATCATCTATTGAAGACAGAGCAAATAGCATATGAACACACTATAGTTAGTGTTTTACACAAACTATAATCGCAATACACAAAGACTGTAGCAGTAAACAGATAGTTGAGAGCAACTCACTCACATTAGAGTCCCACATCTAGCTAACCAGCAAGAGAAATTCTGAAAACTAATGAACTAAATTCTGAAAACTAATGAACTAATGAACTAAATGCAGATTTCGAGTCAAGTTGACCTTGAGCACATGTCTGTGTTTGTGGTGTATGAACTTGTGGCTGCGTATATGTGCCACCCATTTTTGCAACCATCGAGTCAGGTTCATGTGGAGCTGGTTTGTCCTTGGGTACATGCCCCACATGACCGTATGTATGTGCATATGACGAATGCTCTATGCTAGCTTTTACCAACACACCATCAGGTGCATTTACATATGCAACA
>CAXXBX010000028.1:0-33587 GCA_964274945.1 Dehalococcoidia bacterium
GATGGCTAGACGAGTGTGATAAGCCAAGGTAAACGAAAAGGCACCAAAAAAGACAAAAAAATTAAATGAAGTCGTTCTTACTACGTCAATGCAGCTCTAAACTGCGTAGATGGATACTACCAGGTACTGTAATTAAAGGTTAGTCAGAAGCAATTTTGGATTGATTTGCCTAACCCGAGCATTCTAGAGGTCGTGATCGGTCACGTGAAGCGACACGCGGACCGAATCCACTTGCATCCTTGCATACCAAAGTTTCCTGTCTGGAAAGGGCTGATATCTCTATCCCTTAGATAAAACTTCAAACTTTAAAACAATTACTGCATGTCCTCTAACTAGAAAAGTGATGAGTTAACAAACCTATAGTCGGTTGTAATTTTCCCAACGTTCCTTTTCTTAGCCTTCTGATGGAACTACTGTACTACTGTAAACTGGAGAAAACAGTTAGTATTTAGCAAAATAAAACAAAACATTTATTTTTTAATTTTGGCAAAGATCAATTTAGCGATAAGCGAGTATACCATCAACGTATGCGTCACCAGAAATACACGGTTTCTTTCTTTGTTCCGTTCGGTAGGTCATGCAGGTATTGTACGATAAAACAGCCAACTACATGGTCGTCCATAAAAACTTTGTCAGCTGCATCCGAGGTAATCATACCACGTCATTTGGAGCTCTTTTAACGCTGCCCTTCAAGAGCCAGGATCGTGACGGTGTGGCAGTGATACGTAGAAAAAACTTGTTTGACACGTTCTAACTAAACTATATATCCCGCCGTAAAATTTTTAACCAAAGAGTCTATATATTTTAGTGTTGAGCACTTGACAACTTGTTGCTTAATGTTTTTCTTTCATCTCAGTTTGATCAAAGTATATACAGTACTTTCCAAGTGCAAATTGATCTCATAAACTTTATCAATAAATTCAGGCCCTTTTCAAACACTGTACGAAACAATGCTACCAAGACTTGATTATGTCAAAATTGGTAAAATTTTGCTAACTTACCTCTACCAGTTGCATGGAACTGTCTTTTATAAGGTAATTCCCATCTGGTAAGTTCGTTAATGATTTCTTCAACTCTTGACAGCTGCTGCCGCTTGTTCTTGGTACATAATTTACTTTAGTCCAATAGAAACTTCCATTTCCCAATTCGAGGCATATCAATACCATGTCTGACATACGGGAAGAGTTTACAGAACCAAGTAAAACACGAAGTAATCCACGATTCGATTGATTGCAAAATGGCAGTTTCTCTTCTAGTGAAACAGATTTGATACTGTTTCTCTAAACAAGTAAGAACATTCTTACTAAATGCAATTTCTTACTGCAAAAACCAGTACTGACATTTTTAATTAGTAACCATAATAGTTTCTAAATACTAAATATTATAGTTAAATTATAAATGTGGCATACGCAATAGATATGAAATAATAGATACAATATTATCATACATTTGCATCGTCTAGGTATGCGTAGTTTAAATTAATTAAAACAAAATCCAAATATTTAACTCGTATGTCGTATTGCCAAAAACAGAACAGGTATTTATACTAACTACGTTGGGCTGAAACGTAGGTTGTCATGTCAAAATACTTCTAAACAATCGCTATTGCCCTCATTTTATATAGTCTCCACTTGTAGGCTAAATATAATTTAAACTCATCAGGCTTTAATTTTTTAGTGTTGGGCATGTTTTATTCTATTTTGTTGTCGTTTCACAAACAGTGTGACGCTACTAAATTTGTTGTGCGCATCTTCAAATTGAAACGTGAGTCAGTATTTACTCTGTCTTATTTTCGACTTTTTCTGTTTGTCTAAAACAAATTTCTTGCAAATTATACTAAAAGGTTTGTAAGCAAAGTCCATTTTTTTCAAATTTTAGTAGGAACTTTATTGCATAAATTTCTTTATTTCTGGAGTTAAACCTACATAAAATATGCATAACACTAACCTCTATGACTTCTTTGAGAAGCAGATTGTCTGTTTGAAGTTGAACAATAAATTTTTGCAATTCTGCGGTGACATTCTGCAGTTAAAAATATATCTACTTAAACAGAAATTCTTTTGTAATTAGCCAAACCAGATGCTGACCTGCAATTTGATCCGTTCCTTGCTTTCAGCCTGCAAATGACTTGTCAGGTTACGGAATTGTATTTCTGTTGTCTGTGAAAGGAAAAACAAATCATTTAGTGCACAGGTGGATGGAGAATAGGGGTGGCTACCGTACAATTGCACCAAACAACAGGCGAAATGTGTCAACATAGACATCTTCCAGGACTCGTATAATGTACTAGTGAGTATTTAAAAAGTTTGACTGTTTGCTTTTACTTAAAAAGTGAGTAAGGATTTTCTGTTTTAAAAGACCATGTATTACTAAGTACTCTTTACATAAAACATTTCCACAACTTCGATTGCACAAACAGCAAACATTTTTTTCAAATTGATTTGAGCAATAATTTGCATGAATGCAGCTAATAGGTATTTTAGTTACCAAAATACACAATACTAAACAAAGAACACGAGGAATATGCCAATAAGAACATTCTATAGAGGGTATTTCTTGAGGTCATCAGTGGGGTTTGCAACGGAAACCTAGCTAACTAGACCCTTCCACCCACAAAAATGGGCTAGGTTGTTGAAATGTGTAACGATAAAAAGGCGATATCCCATCGAAAGATTAACTCAAACTGGATCACTAGAACAAAATGTCACACATAGTTGCATAATTAAATCTATGCATAACAAAACCATTCACACTTCACGAATTCTATTCTAATGTTGTATGTATAATTACGCTTTTGCAAGAGTATGAAAGCGTATAGTCATTGCTCTATAATTATTTTAAAAAGACCCAAAAGTCCACAGCAGTTACAATGTACGAAAGCCACCTCAATGGCCTTAACATGTGCATGATATGTTAGCTAACTAGTTGCTAGGCCTACGACCATTCTTGAATGACGTCCCAAAACTATTTCTCCTTAAAGAGATATTTCGGAGATTTGCGTTAACGCAACATTTCAGAAACGCGCGCTAACGTACATTTGCAGCAAAATGCAATGGCTGCACGCGCTGATGGAAGTGACAAGAACTGCAACGAGAAGTTACAGTTGAGTCTAGTTGTTAGGACAGGGCCCCTTCAGTGTGTGGTAAAAACAGCTGTTCATACGTGGTCTGTCGCACATGAACACAACTAAAAGAATAAAGAGGCGAGCGGCATTGGCGTTCGGATCTTTTTCGCCGTCCGGATCTGTTTCGGCGTCCACCGCGCTGCACCGACTGCTGTCGGTGTCACGTGATGTTACACGTGATGGCGAGAAAATCCTCTTCAGCGTCACGTTAGAAAAGCGTTGCCCGTTTGATAAGTATGAGTAAGTTGTGCATAAGTGTTTCAGCTACTGAACCAAACAGTAAGCTTTGCAAACTGCGATCTACGGTAGATATTCGAGAAGTTGGAGCCCCGAACGAAAAAGTTACAAAAGCGTCCGATAGAATTTATCATTTAATCAGTCAAAAGCGTACGTAAGCATATCTCGTTCTGCAAATGCGTCAAATGTCTCAATTTGATTGTTGGCAACCAAAAATGTTCCTCTAGGTAAAGATACAGGCCGTGTTCACGCTTGGGTTAGCAAACCCGAGTTTGCGCTAATCCTACCCTATAATACGCCAACCCACACTTACGTCTTTCTGGATGGATGTCTGTAACGCGCCGATCGACACTACGCCAGTCCCGTATCGTCGGGAAACGCGGGGGCCCCGGTCGAGTTCGGTCGTCGGAGACGAACGATCTAGTCGGATTTCGTCCGGACTGCCTCCGACGGCCAGAAACGAGACTTTGGCGGACTGAAATGAGATGCGCCGAGATTTGTTTGTTAATTAATTAACCGAGAATGCGAATGCGATGTGTGGCCTCGCTAGCCTCATGCCATTTTCTGGTCTAGAGTAGAGTGCAAGATGCGCCAGCTGCAGTCGGAGGTTCTAAGCCGGCTTACTGGGCCGCGTGTTCGTGCGTCTGTCCGTCCGTACATATATGTCACGGCAGGTGCGTCTTCATTGCGGAAGTGGAGTCATTCTCCATGAGTAGATCATGACGTTTATGTGGGAAGAAGAGAAAGTGCTACCGCCTAGAGGGCAGAGCGATGCGATGTGCTCGTCAGTCACTATAATGGTATAGAGTAGAGTGCAAGTTGCAGACAGAGTTTAACTAAAGCAATAGGACGTGTGTATTGTACGTTCTAACGCGCGCTACAGCTGAGTAGATTGAAAACTTGCTAACTAAGTGTGTGTGTGTGTGTGTGTGTGTGTGTGTGTGTGTGTGTGTGTGTGTGTGTGTGTGTGTGTGTGCGCGCGTTCGTGTGAGTGTGCGTGTGCGTGTGCGTGTAGATTTTGTCTCTAGAGTAACACGTGGATCTGCCCTATAGTGAGATTGTGAGATGGGGGCTACTCTACGCTCTGGACGACTGGCGAAAGTTAATTTTTACGTTTTCTTCGCTTATAGCTAGCTACTGTCTAGGTGTTAGCGCAAATGAAGGCTAGTCAATCATAACACCCTGCTGTACTATCATGCGCAAGGTGTGTTCTCACATGTTGAGCCTGTCCAGTTGCCTCTAATTGGAGTGTGTAAACTCTAGCAGACTGCAACTGAATGTATCATGTACTCAAGCTACGCTACTCAGTTCCCGCGCAAGAATTGAAACGTCTTCCGCCCACTTTCCGTCTTCGAGTGAAATCTCTAGGTGTAAGGACCATATGCGTGTGAACAGCAACAGCTGCCTGAATCTACGGATGCGACGTCTTCCACTACAGAATTCCGCAAGTCGTGCGATTTGCTCAAGACAGAACAGTGAACCTATGCGTGCGCTAACTAAATGGTACCGCCCCCATCTGTCTAGTCGCTGGTCGACAAGACTCACTGTAACCAGAACAGAAGAAGGCAGTCTAGCCTCATACCAGACCCTCTCGCGTCGCCGTGCCCGGTTCCCGTATAACTCGACAACGCCGTGTTATACAGGAACCGGTGTAGCGGATTTGTACATGCAGATCTAAACTAACTGCCACAACAGTATATTATAGCCTACAACACAAGTAGAAGACTACAAACGAATTTCTATTCAACATCACTGCATGCGGTAAACCACAAATACCGAACTATTACTAGAGGTATACACATTTGATTCTTCAAAAGCGTCAAAAACATGTCTAGATACCCATTCCCCATACCTTTCACCGTCATAGCCTGCCGTACGTCTACTCACACTAGATAATTATCTAGTGAATTAATTATCTAGTGATCTGAGAGTACAAGCCACGGCTAGATGGCGACAGTTCACAGCTGCAGGTTGCATAGACTACAAAGAAGCCTCTGAAGCCTGTACAAGCTATAACATGGCCAAAGGAACAGAAGTAAATGTTTGACATGTAATGGGTATGCGCTAAACAATTTCTGAGTATCGGCAATTCTACCCCGCCCCGGAACAAATCAGCGAAAGAAGACAACATAAAACAGCGTTTGGAAATCCAAGGGACAACATGTGCGCAAGCGTATTGCACTCCTTTTAGTTACTGCGCTTGCATTTGATCAACCGGAACAAATCCGCGGCCAGAGCAAAGCCGCTGGTACACGGGGAACGAAGGCGCGAGAGGGTCTGGTGTACGAGTCTTCAATTAACTAGTTATACGGTATCCGTAGTATCCTAGGCGCCTCGCGTTCGTGAGTAACACGTCCAACGGAGTTGTCTGACCGTCTCCTGAAACGCCAAGTCCTACTAGACAGTACGGTATTTGTTGAAACCCTAGCTGTCATGGAAGTAAACATGCAAACTTCCTAGTAGTTTAGATTACGTCTAGAGGCCTGGTATAGGTAGTCGTCGTTTTGCGATCGTGATCAAGACAATTAAAATGTACAGTCTAGGTATGCACTCAGTTCCGTTGTAACGACAGTGCTATGGTATTTACTGACATAGATAGAAATTATTATCGGCAAACATTGACTACCAACAGTGTTAGATGCAGCATAGTGGTAAACAAAAGGATTGATTGTGGTATAGGACGTGTCAATAGTTGACTGTAGGTGGCATTCAGCTAATAAAGGTGTTTCTTGGTTGTCAAGTACACACAATGAATCCCTATAAGACAGTGTTAGATGCAGCACAGTGTAGCGAAGGATTGATCCTACTGTAGTACGGGACGTGTGAATAGTTGACTCTAGATGGCATTCAACTCCCGAAGGTGTTTCTTGGTTGTCATGTACAAATAATCCCTAGCTACAATACAAAAGGATGGGGCGACGGAAGTTCATGAAGCTTTTTAGTTGCCGTTTGCTCACCTAAATGAATCGTTCTTAGACTCATCTCTAGTCGGACACGGAAACGATATTTCTAAGGTAAGTCCTATCATGAAGCGTGGTCGTGGGGAGGAAAATTTGAGATTTGTGCACACACACACACACACACACACACACACACACACACACACACACACACACACACACGTACACACACACACACACACACACACACACACACACACACACACGTACACACACACACACACACACACACACACACACACACACACACACACACACACACACACACACACACACACAACCTTTTTAGATAATACGCGAACGCTCGGAAATGCCCATTTCGTCTGTCCACATGTCCACATGTCTGTATGTCTGTAACGCGCCGATCGACACACGACGCCGGTCTCGGATCGTCGCGAAACGCGGTGGACCGAGAGACGAAAGGTCGCGTCGGATTGCTTGGGGGGCTGAAATTAACCTAAAATTAGATTGCTACGCGAATGTGTCTTCGCGGAAGTGCCGAGTGTGCGGATGTGACGTGATTGAGATACGCGGGAGATTGAGATGCGCGGGAGTTTGTTTATTCAATTGACCGAGTATGCGGTTGGGTAGCCTCAAACTTCCAGACCAGAGAGCGCGCGAAGTGCGCGAACTCTAGTCTGGACCAAGTCGATACCCCAATTATTTTGGAAATAGCCTTCTAAGCCAATCAGCTCCTTACAACCGGAATGTCGGTTGTAAATTCTGATTGGCTTAGCATTAATTGGTTATGCTAGGTGCACTAACGCTGATTGCGAGAGTGTGAAATCCTCGTGGGCTGCTAAGTGCACGCCAGAGACGTGACGAAGACTCTGGTGCACGCACAAATCTTTGTTTTAGTTTAAGCTTTAGTTCTTCGATATTTTCAAGCCTGCGGTGACAAGACATGCACAGCAGCGTCGCTAGATCATCACCTTTGACAACTGGTCGAGCGGTAGTATCGCTAGTCGAGCGGTTCGACTGGCGAGCGGTCTGCCGAAGAATCAAAGAGTCGTGGTTCTAGCCGTTCACCAAGATATCGACGCAAAAACACGGCAGACGTCTCTTCTTTGTCCGTGAGATCTCATGGCATTTACAAATGATATGTTGATAGAGGTAAAACGATCTCACGCTGTTAGACTACCATTTAGCATCGCTTTTGATAAATACTTTCGAAATCATTTTAGTATCGACTTGGTCCAGACTAGAGTTCGCGCGCTAAGCGCGCTCTCTGGTCTGGAGGTTCGAGGCTAGCGGCTGTGACGTGTTTGGTCTGCGCTTCATCTGCATTGATCGTCTGGATGCGCAATCATCTGCATTGTCTGGATGCGCTGGCTGTAGTCGAAGTAAGCCGGCTGCGGCTCACGGTCTGCTGAAATGAGATGAGTTGGAGTTTGTTTGCTCAATCCATTAGCCGAGTCTGCGGATGTGACGTGCGCTCGCCAGCCACTTCATGTACGTCATCCTCTAATTTCCAGAGTGCAAGATGCGCCGGCTCACCGGACCGCTTTGGCCCGCGTGCGTGCGTCCGTGTGTCAAAGGAGCTGCGTCTTCTTTGCAGAACCAGGCTACAGAGAACGGGCTGCTAACGTTTGTTTGTCCCGGATTAGTAGAATGCCGAACTTTTGCATTATTTGCTGGAAGACTCAAAGCGAACACAAAATTTGTCTGTTTTCATTTCCATTCAAAGACTACCGACGTTTTTCTCAATGGTTGGTTCGGCTTCGTCTCACTAATGATGATGTAAAAAGGACAGACAAAGTGTGCTCAGATCACTTTACCCCAGACTCTTTTGATACAAATTGGAAAGGGTTAAGAGATTGAAGTCTACTGAACTGCCATCTGCTACAGGTGCATGCAACCAAAAGAGAAAAAGGAAGTGTAGAGAAAAGCCAGAGAACACACAGGTTGGTCTACATCTCTACCAGGGGCGTGATCTAGCATCAATTATACTAGTACTTTTAGCAGAAGCTATTAGACTAATTTTTATAATAACTACAGTCAGACACTAGTGAAGATAAAAATTGTTATTCAACTTCAATAACACGTACATCTGTAGCTTGTAGTGAAAACAAAGCTATTTCTTTTAAACAGTGTATTCTCGTCAACCATTGCATTCATAGATGTTTGATCTGCAATCGATCTAAAAAATACTTGAGCCCGCGGCATGTTTGAAACACAATTCCAATTTTACTCTTCCGTTTATAATTGTTTCTTCTTGAAACACTGGCTGGTTTGAATTGTAGGCCAAAGCAGCATGTGTTCCATCAGTCACTGTCATTGTATCTCCTGACCATCCTTTGAATGAGCTCACACCTGTTAGTGAGTCTGAAGTAGAGGAATCGTCACTGGAACCTCATTGTGCATCTGAGAATGAACTCACTATGGTAGTTGACAATGAAAATACAGAAAATACAGAAAATACATGTTGTTCCTATTCCAGTGATGAATTTGTCATGAAAGTCAATACTAAGAAGGCAACAAGAGACATTGGAACAAAGTATGATTTGCTTGATGCTTATAGTGGAATGACAAGAGAATTTGGAACACAGTGTGATTTGAATGATGCTTCTAGTGGAATGACAAAAGATTTTGGAACGCAGTGTGATTTGAATGATATTCTGTATGACCAGGTTGATCTTTTGCCTAGTCAAGCTGATTGGACAACTACAGATTTTGCAGAAAACCCCTTCCATACATCCTCTCCTGTTGCCAGGTCAAGATCAGCAGACATAAGTACCAGCATGATGAGTTGTTACGAATACTTGGAAGATCATTCAATTTGTGAAGTAGATTTATTTCCAGATAGTAAGGATCAATCATTCAAACCCAGTGAAACAACTGCTGCAACTGCCACTACAGACAGTTCAATGTCTGAATGTGATAAAAACAACCCTTCACCAATAACGGACAGCAAATATATAGTCTTTGGACAGTGTCTTCAAAAGCTATTCAAGTGGTGTATTCAATGCGGAAAACAGGTAACTGATTTTCATCAGTACCAGTCTGGTTCATGCTTGTCTATTACAACTGTTTGTGTTTCACACCATACCTGCAACTGGCAATCTCAGCCACTAGTAAATAATATGGCAGCAGGCAATCTAGTTTTATCAGCAGCTATCTTGTTTTCTGGCACTACTTTCAACCAATTCTCAAAGTTATCCTCTATAGTAAACCTTCAAATATTTTCGCATAGTAAATTCTACCTTATCCAAGATCGGTACTTGTTTTCCGTTGTGACTGACACATGGGAAGCTCATCAAGAAGCAGCTCTGGTATGTGCTGAAGAACAGACTTTGTGGCTGTCAGGTGATGGAAGATGTGACAGTCCCGGTCACTCTGCAAAGTACTGCACATACTCATTGATGGACCAAAACTCTGGTAATATTCTGGATTTTCAACTTGTGCAAGTTTCAGAAGTTGAAAATTCTGGAAGAATGGAGAAGGTTGGGTTTGAAAGAGCCATGTCAAGATTGGAAGAGTCGGGATTACAATGTAGAGTCTTAACTACTGACCGACACCCTCAGACAGTGTCGCTTATGAAAAAGGTCAATCCACACATTAATCATCAGTTTGATGTTTGGCACTTGGCAAAAAACATTTCAAAGAAACTAAGGGAAAAGGCTAAGAAAAAAACCTGCAGTGAACTAATGGAGTGGATAGAGTCTGTCACAAACCATCTCTGGTGGTCAGCTGCTACATGTGACAAAATCCTGAGGTTCTTCGAGAAAATGGACATCCATAGTACACCATATAGTGAATGAGCACACATGGGATGATGCTAGTCACTTCACTACATGTCCTCATCTACCACTTTCTTCTACAGATAAGAGAAATAAGAAATGGCTGAGGAAAGGGTTACCTGCTCATAAAGCATTGACACAAGTGGTGCTAGACAAGCGATTGTTCAATGATGTAGGGAGTTTAAACCTGTTTTGCCACACTGGTGATTTAGAAGTATACCATTCTTCTATGACAAAATATTGCCCAAAACGTGAGCACTTCCCTTTTAAAGGGATGTGGGCACGTTCTTGCTTGGCAGCTTGAGCACAACATGAACACAAACAGGAAACAAGCTACCACATCAGAAGGACAGAAAGGTACAAGCTTGAGCATAGACAAGCCAAAAAAGCACTGAACAATGAGACCCATCTATGAGACAAAAGACAACAGCTATGTGATAGATATGCTTCATGATGTGATTGAGAAGAGAAAATCTGAAAGTAATCCTCTAAGAAAAATAAGAGCTTCAAAAGCGCCAGTCAACATAGCTCCAAACATAGCAAGAACTGAAAAGCCAACAAAAACTAATGCTATCCAACAGCACCAAAGTCGAATGCACATTAGCGACTATAGTTAAGCCTTTAGCTATCACTTATGTGTCATCTGTTGACCTTGCTAATTAATTTAGTTAACCTGGCCAATTTGGACCAGTTACCCTTTCTTTGAATCCAATATACATTCAATTCTCTTCCGGGAATCTGCTACGAATAGCTGTCACCACACAAGCTGGAATGACTAACCTAACACCTTCTTCAAATTTTCATGAACCCAGTATGTAAACTGCCGGTATGCCGTCAATCGCTGTAATCTGATAAAGTTTATTAATTAAATAGTTAACTAGTTCTGTACCAGAAAACGATTTCTGACCTAGAAGTTAGAGGCTCGGTAATGGTGTCTCCTCGTACATCTACCATCAAAACAACTGCTGTACGAAGAACTCCTTCATTTAGGCAAACAGACTGAAAGCCATCATGCTGTGTGATACATTCCAGGCCATGCAGTTTCCAGTCTAAGGTGTCCACCTCCTGACAGCAAAGACACTCTGCTTCACTTGGCATACTTTCCACAAGTGCACCAGTCCGAATTGTCTACTCGTTCTGCCATGTCCACGCCATACCCTGCTTCATCTCCGCTGTCCCTGGTATCCTCCTCAGAGTCAGTGCTGGAAGGGTAGTCTACTGCACCATGTTCTGGCTCAAAACTGTATGGTAATATGTCAGTCATCGCTGCCTTTGCTCGTGCTTATAGACCCTTGAAACGACGAGAACCTCGCGCGTAACTAGGGAAACGCACAAAAACTTCCGGAAGCTTATGGTCCAGGATGTTACATAAGCAACGTTCTCTGTAGCCTAGACTAGACGGCATTCTGAACGTTTCTCTTCGGATATGGAAAGACCGACGATGACCACTTACTCTGTCGAAAGCATCTTCTTGAGGTAAGCCGTAGTGATGTAGAATTTCGCTAGAAAGTTTGCCGGAAAAGTAGCTCTAGCGTCACTATTTTACTGCAAAGAAGAACTACTGACGGCAAAACAGTAGATTTTCATAATATCTTCACGTTCAGGTTCTGCATTCTCGATATATCCAAAGCTGTCGTCTACAATCGCGTCGATTCATTGCTAGTAGGCGGAGCCTAATCGACCAAAAAGTAGAGCTGTAACGCATGAGCATTACACACGATACTAGCGTAGCCCGTTAATTAACCAAACCTACCGAGAAAATTCACGTAATGGGAATCAAGCGACTAATTAATACACAAACATCTTTGCGGTGACTAGAAACCTTACCTATAAAGTAAACATCTGTTTCCTGATATCACAGATCAAACTGGAATGAAAGTCATACTTCTTCGATCCGGTCACATGCAGAGAGGATCGAGAAACCGCCTAGTTACAAATGCAATGCGTGGACAGACTTTGAGATTGCACGAAGTATTGCTAGAGTACATTCAGAGCATGCGAAAAACTCATACCTTCATGTTTTGAGCCAATGTAGAAATCTGCAAAAAACAGGCAAGCGCAGTGACCCTGGAGATGTCAAGACGTGTAAATGTTGCCGGTGCATACCGATTGAAACAGAGTATTTATGAGGCACTCCTGGTTATCTCCTTTTGCCGGTTGTACCCAGAAACTTCCTACCAACAGCTAGAACGAGTATGATTGAGAATCTACAGTACATATTGTGTAGTAAAAGACATTGCCTGCTTACCACCAAAGAAACAACACAAACATATTTCGACATTATTTTCCCTAGTTTGTTCTTAAAAAAAGTGTACTTGACGATCTCGAGACAATGAGAAAACGGTTCTTTTGCTGAAGCACTGGACTGTGGTCTAGATGACAGGATGTTTGTAACCACAGATCTTCCTAAGCAACAATGACGTCTACGTTACGCCTGCCCGAGCTATTTGCATTACAGTAATATCTTGCACTGTTAGCACAAAAGTCTAATATCTTAGCAGTTACCGCCACAGATACAACAACATCGCCTGATTACTTAACAGCAGTGAACTTACGCTCAGTTTCCGGCGTAGACCCCTAGCAGAGGAGTTATGAAGAAGCGAGAAACATTATAAAACGTACATCTACTAACACATTTAGCAGTAGAGTGACACGTTTCGCAAACAATCAGCATTTATCTTGTTTGCCGGTTTTGACGCTGTGCGATTGCGAAGCCAAACGTCACACCAGCTAACAAGTAGACTCCCGGATCTAATCTCGGTCATTTCCTAATCTCGGTCACTCCTTCTCTGCCAAATAGCTGCAGCCAGACCTAGCTGCTACGCTAGCGTCATAGTCCTACTGGATAGCAACTAGGTAGAGCGGGTCACGTCACCATCCGTCGTAACATTGCTGCTGTAGAACTTGAAAACTGATCGCACCTATTTCTCGGTCACAGAGTATAATATCTCGGTCAGAGCTTGCCATCTCGTTTCTACGACTCCGTTTGAGACGCAAGTCATCTCTGTCAATAGGCTCATTATATGACTTCCTTTCGCCAAATTGTTGGTTTTGCCTTTTCAACCTCTACTCTCGCAGACAACGAAGAAGACGGATGACTCACCGGACATAATCTCGGTCACGTGATCTTGAGTGATTTTCTCTCTTCAGACGCAGATCTGATGCGTTCCTTTTTGGCTAATGTCATAGTCATTACCGCTGGCTACTAGACCTACGGGGTGATGTTAGTGCTCATCGTACTGTTGCTACGGCAGAACGTGAAATCTGAGAGACAAATACTCGAACATTCGGGATTATATCGGTCAGTCGCTTTCATCGCGTTTCTACAAGATGAATTGAGACGTTAGTCATGTCCGTTGAAAGGTTCGCTTTGAATGTTTATGCAACTGAATAGCTGGTTTTGTCTCTTCAGTTTTTCTGTTGCAGGGTGGTGAGAAAGATGATCGACCTACGGGACATAATCTCGGTCACAGTATGAGCGCACTTCTTGGGTTCTACAGCTTTCAGGTAAGTGATCTTACCTTCATTGGGCATTGTACATACTGTGGTAGACTGGTACATAGATTGGTGAGCATGCGTACGTTGGGGTGTCATATACTTAGATAAATAGATAAGTGACTGTTAGCACTTGTTGGATTGCTGTTGCGTTAGAGTCTGAGCATAGCATTGACTGATAGGGTGTGATAGCTTGTGCCGATCTGGAACGTAGCTTACGACTTTATAATATATATATATATACTACACTGGCGACGAGGATGGCGGCTCGACACGGGAAACTCTGCGAGTTCAACGCGGGCGTAGATAATGTCGAAGACTACAAAGAACGATTCTTGCTCTATTGCACGGCAAATGAAATCACGGACGACGACAAGAAGATAGCTGTTCTTCTGACGTCGATGGGCACAACGACGTACACGTTACTAAAGAATTTGGTACGACCGGCGGCTCCTCAAGACAAATCGTTGGATACGCTCTTCAAGCTATTGCAGGACCACTATGAACCGAGAATTATCGTCATCGCAGAGCGTTTTCGCTTTTATAAGCGAATGCAGCGGGAAGGCGAGAATATTGCTGTTTACGTTTCGGAGCTGCGACGCCTCGCCAAACATTGTGATTTTGGTGAGCAGCTCAATACTGCATTACGCGATCAATTAGTCTGTGGGTTGCTACACGAGAATATACAGCAGAAGATTTTATCTGAGGCAGAGCTAACGCTGGAAAAGGCTCTGCGGATTGCACAAGCTGCAGAGACAGCCAGAGCGGAGACACAACACCTCAGTGGGGAGTCGACACGACACGCAGCTAGTGGACATTCCAGGACATTGGAGACGGCATTTGCTGTCAAGAGAGCGACCACAAGCAGTCGCAGCCAATCGGGATCGTTGCGTGCTTTGGATAAGGCATGTTATCGTTGCAATGATCATGGTCATGACCCAACCAAGTGTAGATTCAAAAACTTCACGTGTCTGTTCTGCAAGACGAAGGGCCATATCGCTAAAGCATGTCGGAAGAAGTAACGAGATAACGCGAAAGATAGCACGGAGGGCAATTGGCGTACAAAAAGGAAACCGAAGACTCAGTCTACATATCACGTAGATGCAGAAGATGTAAGCCTCATTTGTTCTTTGTCTGGTAGAGGCGGGGTAAAGGTGACAATAGAGGTGGCAGGCAGGAATGTGGAGATGGAAGTGGACACTGGAGCTTCAGTGAGTGTTGCACCAACCCAAATATATAGTGAAGTTCTATCCCACGTACAGCTGAAGAAGAGCACTGCCCAACTTCAGTCATATAGTGGTGAACTGTTGAAGGTGAAGGGAGAAGCTGTTGTACCAATCAAGTATGAAATGCAACAATCCATGGAGCGGTTGATTGTAGTAGATGTGAGTGATAAGCCAGCAGTCTTAGGACGAGATTGGCTGTCAAACCTCAAGCTTGATTTGGCTTCTCTGTTCAAAGTTGATAGTGGAGTTTTTGATGTACCTGAGAAGTTTCCTCAGTTGTTTGCAGAGGGAGTAGGTACTTTGCAAGGCTATCAAGCCAAGATAACTTTGTCTGCAGATGCCAAGCCACAGTTCCATAGGCCACGCCCAGTGCCTTATGCCTTACAACAGAAGGTAGAGGAGGAGCTTAATCGACTTCAGAAAGAGGACATTATACAGCCAGTGGAAAACAGTGAGTGGGCAGCACCTATCGTCATTGTGAGAAAGGCTGATAATTCTATCAGAATTTGTGGCGATTACAAGGTAACAATTCACCCCTACCTGGAGATGGACAATTATCCAATTCCAAATGCACAGGACTTGTTTGCATCGTTAGCAGGAGGACGGTTCTTTACACGTCTGGATATGAAACAAGCTTACATGCAGATGCGAGTGGATGCAAGCAGCCAATGGTATTTGACTATCAACACTGCCAAGGGCCTGTTTGCGTACACACGTATGCCCTTTGGTATTTCGACTGCACCCGGAATTTGGCAGCGAGCAATGGACAACGTTCTTACGGGAATGCCAGGAGTGTCCTGTTATTTAGACGACATTCTGATTGTGGGCCAATCCGAAGAACAACATGACGAACGTCTTCATCAAGTCTTGGAAAGACTGAGTCAAGCGGGACTTCGTCTGAAAAGAGAAAAGTGTGAGTTCAAGAAAACTAGAGTTGAGTACCTTGGTTATGTTTTGGATGAGCTTGGACTTAGACCGGCTGAGAGAAAGCTGGCAGCAATAAGACAAGCTCCAGAGCCAAGTAACACAACCGAGCTAAGGGCATTCTTAGGCCTATTGAATTATTATGGAAGGTTCTTGCCTAACCTCTCAACCATGCTACAACCACTGTATAGTCTGCTGCAGAAGAACACATCGTGGGAATGGGGTGCAAAACAAGCAAAGGCTTTCCGGCAAGCCAAACAGAATTTGTTGGAATCGGATTTCTTGACGCATTATGACTTGAAGAAACCGGTACGTCTTGCTTGCGATGCTTCACCGTATGGAGTGGGAGCCTGTCTCACACATGTAATGTCAGACGGTAGTGAGCAACCAATCGCTTTTGCTTCACGAACCTTGACCACGGCAGAAAGAGGATACGCTCAATTGGAACGAGAAGCGTTAGCACTCATCTTTGGAGTGCGACAATTTCATAAATATTTGGTGGGAAGGTCATTCACACTTGTAACTGACCATCGACCACTGTTGAAGATATTGGGTCCGAAAGAGGGAGTACCTACTCTAGCAGCGGCTCGACTACAGCGTTGGTCACTAATTCTAAGTGCTTATCAATACAACCTGGAATACACATCAGGAGTGAGCAACAAAGAAGCTGATCTACTTTCGAGACTACCCATTCCAGTCAACGTAGTGGATCCTAATGAGAAAATCTATGCTATTGATCATCGTGAGCAGTTACCTGTTACAGCGCAAGACATTGCTAAGGAACTGCAGCGAGACTCCATACTAAGACAAGTTTACGAGTACACTTTGCGTGGATGGAAGCCTAATGTAAGTACACAGTTACTGCCGTATGCACGACGAGCGGATGAGCTTACAATTGAAGACGGGTATCTACTGTGGGGGAATCGTGTAATTATTCCAACCAAGCTTCAAGGCACAGTGTTACAAGAGATTCACGAAGGTCATATTGGCCTCTGTCGAATGAAATCTCTAACACGGAGTTTCGTGTGGTGGCCAAGACTAGACCAAGATCTAGAGGAGGTAGTGAAGACTTGCACAGCATGTCAGAGTATACGGAATAAGCCGGCTCATGTGATGTCACATCCATGGATCTACCCAGATGCGCCCTGGACTCGCCTTCATGTGGATTTTGCAGAGTTCAAGGGAAAGCAATACCTTGTGGTAATTGATGCATTTACCAAGTGGCCGGAAGTCCACGAGCTCGGAATACATGCCACTACGACTCAGACAGTTGAAGCATTGAGGAGGTCATTCAGCTGCCATGGAATCCCTCAAAGGCTAGTTTCAGATAACGGGCCTCAATTCGTGGCAAGAGAGCTTCAAGACTTTGTGAGAGCGGACGGGATTAGACATCAAAGGACACCTCCGTATCACCCTGTTTCGAATGGGCAGGCAGAACGGTTCGTGCAGGAGCTCAAGAAGTCTCTGAAGATGAGGCCACCAGATCGGTCAATTAGTCATCAGATTTCGTTACTGTTGTTGAAATATCGAACAACCCCAAACACTACTACTGGGAAGACACCATCAGAACTACTGATGAAACGTGAGCTGAGAACACGGTTGACATTAGTAAGACCAGAGAGTGGAGGAAAAATTCGAGACAGGCAGAGTGAGAGATACGAAGAAGCAACAAAATACGTTAGAAATCTTAACCCAGGAGACACAGTGGCAGTCCTCAACACACGTCGAGATGGCCGAGGGAAATGGCTGACAGGAATCATCCTACAGCGCTTGGGACCAACAAATTACATGGTGGACGTGAACAATCACCTCCGATATGTTCATATCGAACATATCAGGAGACGAGATGAAAGGAGTGTGCCTGCTGTCATAGAGACATTAGATGAGGCGGGTACTAAAACAACTACAGATATTACTTCTAATCCACGACCAACACTTGAACAAACAGGACAAACAGAACCTACTAGTCCAGTGAGAGAAGCACAACAAGCAGAAGAACCTGTTACAATAGCCACACCATCTCTTGCTGAGGAAGCTACAGCCGAAGTAAGGAGAACATCAAGTGGAACTGATCGACGTCATCCAGTTCGAGTTAATCGTCAGTTACCCCTCCGATATAGACAAAGCTAAGGAGAGATGAGTGTGGTAGACTGGTACATAGATTGGTGAGCATGCGTACGTTGGGGTGTCATATACTTAGATAATTAGATAAGTGACTGTTAGCACTTGTTGGATTGCTGTTGCGTTAGAGTCTGAGCATAACATAGACTGATAGGGTGTGATAGCTTGTGCCGATCTGGAACGTAGCTTACGACTTTATAATATATATATACTACACATACGGTCACAGTCGACTAAGGCTGATTGAAAATGTTTTGTAGTGAATATGTAGTACTATAGCAGATTCTAGTAATTAGACTGTGTTGGCAAACGTTAGTTGTTCTGTCTAAACTATGTATTAAATAATAATTAAGATAACCTTTATTTAGCACATCTGGTTTAGTGTTAATCAGCAAATTTTGTGAGAAATAGATTAATCATCATGGAAATATACTTTGAATATCCATTCTGGCACAAGTTGAATATCACAAGATGCCTTTTCAGTATACCAGGACTCTGCATACTTGTAAACTGTGTACGTACTACGCTCTTGTTGATTTATGGTTTTGCTACATCAGTTATTATCAACAACATGCACTGCTTAGTTCTATATACACAGCAGGTTAGTAGGCTAGCTTCAATGGACTAATTACCATTCTTTCACACAACTTCATAACTGTCTCAGACTCAGAACCGTGCCATAAGAAAGATTGTTTTCTCCTTATTCTTTGTATGACAAAGGAAATAATCTTTTTAAACAATCGAATAATAATATAAACATTTGACGGCAAAATAGCAACATGTTAACTGGAGTTTTTGCACTTGCTCTTTTCCGATTATCATAGAAATTATAATATACTACTAGTGCAACAGTCTATACAACGTCAAATTGTATTACTTAGAGGATTGGACACATGCGATAAAAAAACATATAGAGGAAAAGGTGTAATTTTTGCAAAATATAGTTTATCTTACTGATACGTTGTAATCGCACATCATATGCAGCATGTTGTGTACTACGTACAGACGGAAAGCTATACACAAACAACGTTTCATCAAATAGAGTTTGTCATAGGTAGGTAGGTAGTTAGGTAGGTAGGTAGGTAGATAGGTTAGTAGGTAGGTATGTAAGTATACATAAATTCCCTTCGGCAGGGAACTAACATACAATTGCCTCTCTCTTTGGAGTGTCAGGTTCTGTCTACAGCAAGTATCTACAGCAAGTACAGCAAGTGTGAAGTACATCATAGTGACTTCTGATAGTGACTTCTGATACAGTAGTGTTAGATTGCAGAATAGTGATTACCGTATCGAACTTGGGCCTTAGAGGCTCTTGTATGTACGTATGTACAAAAAATGTGGCTCAATTGGTTTGAGTGAGCAGTTGGAGATTGGCCACATCCAGGACATTCGGGTCAGAGTTTGAGTGCGGCAGGGCCACATGCATAAATTTTCTTGGGCAAGGAACTAACATACACTCGCCTCTCTCTCCAGAGTGTCAGTTCTGTCCAAGAAGAAGAAGAAGTGACATATAGACAGTGACTGCTGATAGCATTGTAGCATCATAGCATTGTAGCATTGTAGCATTGTAGCATAGTCATTGCAGTATCGAATCTGAGCCTTAGGGGCTCTTGTATGTACGTAGGTGTAAAAAATGTGTGTATGTGGCTTAATTGGTTAGAGTGTGCAATTGGAGATTGGCAACATCCGGGACCCTCGGGTCAGAGTTTGAGTGCGGGAGGGCCACATACATAAGTTCCTTTGGGCAAGGAACTGACATACAATTGCCTCAGTTCTGTCCAAGCAGCAAAGAAGAAATGACATATAGAAAGTGACATATAGAAAGTGACTGCTGACATTGTTTCAATTGTATGGTAGTATCATAGAAAGTATCATAGCAAGTACTTAGCATCTGCAGTAACCTGGGCTCTAAGGGCTCTTGTAACAAAGACAGATATGTATGTATGTATGTATGTATGTATGTATGTATACCTTTGGGATAACGGGTTATACAAGAGTAAATCCGTCTGTTTCTTTGTGCTGCACTTTATGAGCAGTTCTAATAGTTGCATTTGCAACAACTAGAATGAACAATTAAATGTGCAGGAAATGCATGTATCTAGGTGCAGAGAATATACTGGTGACACATTTTTAATAACTGACTAATTTCACACAAAAACTATTTAGATGGTATTGTACACTTATAGCAAATGACATAATACATTTTATAGCAGACTGTATGTAGCAGACAATATATACAAGGGCATAGCTTATTACACTTTGTGAAGAATACAGAAGAGCTTCTGGTTTAGTGCAAAAAAATCTGCAACTAACTGATGGTTATCCATAATCACACGTTGAGAAATGTAGCGGCACACACATCTTGTTTCAGAAATACAGTGTTTACATAACTGCAAGAATTAAAACAAAGTGATAGATAAACAAAGTGATAGATGGAAACAGCTATGATAATGTAACAGTATTGCTGGATATGTCAAATACTAATTAACTAAATCATCTTAGATTGACCTGCTGTTCAATTGTCCACCCCGTTATTTTATATGTCTCTGTTATGACTATTGTTACCACTTCCCAGCATTCTGGCAGCCTTTCTGTATACTTAATTCAAAGAGTGAGGCCTTTTGCCTTGATTTTGATTGGGCTTTCTTAGTGGAATTACATAGCAGCTTTGTGTAACGTTTTCTTTGGGCTTTACGAGCATAGAACTTACGGGACGTCCTGCTGTGGTTTTTGTTTTGCTCTTGGATCCATACTTCCGTCTTCCAGCTGAGGTTGCTTGCACTGGAATTTGTTTCCCTCTTTGAATGAAGACATCATGGCGACGTATGGAATGACCGCCAAATATCCATCCAAACTGATGTAGTGCACTAGACAGTCGGACAATAGATCTGGGGCCTTGGAGACTTTCATATCGCATGACAAATTTTTGCACATCATCTCTGAACTGCTGATCTTCAGAATCTAGTTTTTCAATCATATCAGTTGTAATTGCTCTGAGTTTGGATTTCAGTTCTTGAGATGCTGATGCCAATGAGTTTGTTGTAGATTGTACGTCCAAGTCTTCATTTAGGTCATTGCACTTTAGATTGGTGTCCTAATTGTCTGTATGTAGCAGAAATTTTGCTCTTAATGTGGTTAAATCATGTGAGTCGGACAGATTTGAGTCAGTATCAGCATTGTTGTACGTTTCTTTATGAAGGGAAGCGTAGAAATTTATATCAGATTTGGCTTTTTTGCCTATTGCCAAATTAGCAATTTGGTGCCTAGCTGATGCATTTAGTGACGGACAGCAGTTAACACTATCTGTTTTGTATTTGGACACAACTGCTGCCTGATGGGCACATGGAGAGCCATTCTGCCCTCTCTTGCAGCTGCAAGTTGCAATGTGCATGTCCACAACATAACTGTCATCATCAAACCCAGTTAAGCGCTTTCTGCTTTTTATACGGAAGATGCTATCGCCAAGACTTTCAATGGTACTATGTTGAACTGTCTCAGCACTCTGACCCAGAAATTTGGTGGCAACAAAGTGATCCATTCTACTGTTTGAGACATTGGGCAACTTTCTCTGATAGTATAGTTTTATTGACTCTGTAATAAATGCAAACATTTGAGTCAAATTGTATGCCTTATTCTTCTGAAGACCAAATCCTTTACAATCTTGATGCCTGCTTCGGCGTAAATTATTGGTGTGGTTACCTCTAGACAGATCAGCATGCCTGTAGCATATAGCCCATTCACGCCTTCTCGGCCAGAGTGACTTCATGTGTTGAAGGAAATGTGGATACCGAATAGAAATGTGATCGTTTTGAAGCTTAATATACAGGCCATTTAGCTCATTTTCTGACTTCGAGTATACCAGACCTGTAGTCATCTTTATCAAGTACAGACAATCTTTTTGAGGAATTCTGTTCTTTCCATCATGTAGCCACGTCCATCTTCTTTGTAGGAAATGGAATGTGCATAATAGGAGTCGGGATGGTTTCCAGCTAGATTGAAGAGCCCGTCGTTCAGTGCTGTCATCTGTCATAAATAATGCAGGACCCACATGTACACCCCGACCACAGAATGCAGAGGTAGGCAAAACTCTTTTTCACATTTCAAGCCCCTCTTTGATAGTTTCTTGCTTTTCGTCAGACACGATCATTACACCTAGTGGAATTGAACAGCAAGCATGGGTTGTCGAAATAGTAAACTTAGAATTTCCAAACCGGTCTAATGTAGTTGGGAGATGGCAGTTTACTGCTCTTTTCTGCTTCAGTGTTGCTGTCATCCCTGTCATTATCACTTTTTTGGGTATGTTGCTGCTTGAAAGGGTTGCATTTCTGCCTTGCCTACAAATTGTGAGTATTGCTTATTAAACCTGTCAATTTCTTCCTGTAGTTGGTCAATCATGGCCTTCCCATCATCAGGCCCCATTTCAGCTCTTGTCCACGTAAAGTCTACATACATCTTGCCTAGAAGAATTGATTGCCCTGTCTGCCAATTCACACTGCATTGATGTTTTATTGAGGGAAGTTAAAAGTAGTTTTGATTCGTATGTATGCCATGCAGTTGCTGCAGAATGTCCTGAGTGAAATAGATCAAGGAAAATGTCTTTGGTCTGTTGTGCTATTGAGAGAAAGCTGAGCGAGTGTGCACTATGTATGGGGTGGTTGTGGTCAAACAGTAGCTTGACAACAGTTGGATGGAGAACTTTTGATTGATTGCAACACTTTCTGAACAGTTTTCTTGGTGGCATTCATAATCAGTCATAATCAGAGTTGATGGACAGTTAGTTTTCTTTTTTTCGAAGATCAGAGGCAAGACCCTTTTTTGTTGTATGGGAAGATTTTAAAGCCAGCTGTTTGGTTGAAAGTGCCTTCAGCTGGTGTTGGCAATGTATATCTACTCTAAGGAGCAAGCGCTTCATTGTTGGCTTGTATGTTCTGGTAACTGTATACGTGCATTGGCTATGATCCATCATTGACTTTAGCCAGCTTTGTGCTTCATCTCTACATGTAACACTTGTTTGAATCTGTGCATTGAAAGGTTCAGTTTGCGCTCCTATAAAATCCCGGGAATGTAGGCTTTCTATGTGCTCTATCATGAAAGTGTAACCTTTGGGTAAACAAGTTGTAGAAATTTTGGCAATCCTTCCCACGATGATTCAGTGACATTAGACAGCTCTGTTGTTTTCCATATGTCTTTGGTACACTTCTTACTTGTGAAAGCAAGCTGGTCTTGTGAAGGTACCTTGTGTACTTGTGCATCAGTGGCACTGTTGCCTGTTGCTGATTCATCAGGTAGCAAGATCCCAGACTGCAACTCAGTTGCAAACCTTTCTCGTATATGTGGCATATAATCCTAAATGCAAAATCCCATTGTTCGTGGAACAGTATGTAGTGGGCACTTTGAAACCATTGCAAAAGACCTGCGAAAATTCCATTGGTTTGTGCAGAATCAAACATCGGGCATACTCGCAGACAAATACACCACAGTCATAGCTGTTTTCTTGCTGTGGTATGTTCTAAATCAACAATGTAGTGCATATTAATGTTAGCACATTTATAGTGCAGTGCAGTCTTCTGGATACTGAAGTTGCCATCCAATACTATTAAATCGTTTCAGCAGGAACTCTCTATGAACAATAGCAATGCCTGAGTTTATTATGACTAACTAAATTTGTTTCAGTAGTGCATCAGTTGCATGTATCTGTATATTAGTCATTGGTTGTATAGTAATACAGAATGGGTGAAATGTTGTTTCTTTGGGTAATCAATGAGATTTATCTTTTTCATTGTTAGAATTTGTGTCAGTAGTCGGATTTGTAAATGTGAGTTTGGGTATATTTGATGTTGTAGACATGACCATCTAGTTCTAGGTATCTAGCAGTTTCTGGTGTGTGCGTATAACATAGCAGGTGTATGAATCTAATGAAACATTGGACTAGTCTCTCTACCTTAATTGATGAAACGGCTTGGTGCCATCTCTACCAAGCGAGTCATAGTAAGTCATCACTTTTGGCTTTGGTTCTCCAAGCTAGTACTTGCCAATTCGAAATAAGCCATTTTACCTTTGTCTGAGATTCAAGTAGCTCTTACCATTAATGACCAGTGTAAGGATTTAACATTGATGACAAAAAGAATCATGTCTTCTTGTAACACTGTCCATTTTTACAAGATCAATGGCAGTTTTTAGTTTGTCTGTTGAACTTGGCTCTTTTTCTGTATAATTTGTTACCTTTTCCAAGTCTTCACCCCGTTGTATCCACAGACACAGAGTTTCTCCATAAACAGACTGTCAACAATTTGAATCTGTAACAGGAGTTTATATATAGTAAGCATTCTTGCACCACAATTTTGCTAAGTATTACATCAATGATAGATTTTACTTACAACATTCTGATACAGCAAACCAAGTCATAGCTGAATGCAAGCAATACTGATGGTTACTCAAATATTTTCTTGTGGTTTGTTTCAACTTAATTCACACTATATGGTAATTTTGATTGTGTGCCACAGTTACACATAGACACACTCGAGCAGACAGTTTATCACTACAATGTATTTAGTAAAGATTAGCAATTGATTAAGCCACAGCTATTTAATTAACAGTAATCTGAGAGAGAAGTCAATGACATATCAAATGAATAGTACAATATGCTAACTTTTTGTGTGCATTTACATGTGTATTTTTATAGTTTCAACTTAACTAATGTGACTTGTTGCAATTTCACTATATGATGGAGCAGTTCACTTGTTATCTATATCACTGGCTACAAGTGACACCTAGTCAATTAACTAAGTTGCTGTTAATTTTATAATACATAATATATTTTGGTCCACAGGTGAGGATGAAAAGCTCCAACACCTCAGTGTCAAGGAAAATCGCAATTATGTACGCTGGTGTTTCTAAGGGATATACCGAACAGAGACTAAATTTGCTGAGTACTCAGACTTCTGTTGATCTTGTTTAATTAAGGCAAACCAGATACATTCAAGTATGATGCTGACACGTACTATTTTTGTAAAAACACTCAACGATTTATCTTGCTATTGTCTTTAAAGTCTGTGTGTGTGTGTTGCAGCTTCTGTTTGCCATAGATTGCTGTTTTTTGAAAAGTCAGTGCCTGGCATGTGGCAAGGCGTAGAGTCCAACTAATTAGCTGTTGACAAGAATCTTAGTCTAGAGTCTGCAGTCTATTCCAAGTTGTCAACAATTCAAAAAACATGTGTCAATCTATTTTACATAAGAACTGTTACACTTACAGTAAGTAAATTAGTATATTCTTCAGGGCATAATTTATCCGGTATCGCATCGCAGTTTGCGAATCAATTTTTGTATGTTGCGAAACAAAGTCAGCTGCGTGTCGCACAAACTGCCATGCGAAATCGCATCCAAGTACGGTAGGAGTAACCAAGAACCTTATAATGTGCACCCTTGCATAGCAATGTGTGAGAAGATACTATATATAATATACTATTATATCTTTATTCAATTATGAACCATTCGTACTTGAGTGGTCATACTGTGCAATACATGAAATTAGCTAGAGCACATTAGCAGAACACCTGCTGAAACTATCATCTCATTAGCAGAAGGGATGGCAACAGAAACAGAAACCTGAAACAAGATAGCTATTGAGACTTCCATTGTAACTATGTAACAAGGTAAAAAAGGAACAAAAGTAAGTAACAGTGTAGTCAATGCACTTGCACTTTTATATCGTAGCTAATGTAGAAGGTCAACCAACTAACATAACAAACAATCATGCAATGTGTAGTTGCGTGGGACCTTTACAATGTAAAGGTCAACACAAACAGCACTGTTCACAGAAACACGGGGAAGAACTAACAGCACAGCTTTTCCAACCTAAAGGTCATCACAACAGAAGTACAAACAGCAACAGCATAACATTTGCGAACTTCCAATCTAAAGATCAAACCAAACAGAAGTACAAACAGCACAACTACTGTCTAGAAACGTCAACGCCGACTAAATCTAAAGTTCAGTTTTGCACGAACATGAAAGTTAGTAGCAGCAGTATGTCTCAACAAGAACTTTTGGATTTCTTAATGTATCTAAAGCAAGACATGAGACCCTCAGTGTCTTCTGAACTGTTGGAGAAACTAGGACACATTGAGTCTCTATCTACCCCTGCTGAAGGTGAGACCTGCAGATACATGACCGATACCATAACTGCAAACCTCTATCCAGAAGACGCTGATAGGAGTTTAGGCCCAGTTAAAGTGTATGGTGATGGAAACTGTCTATATCGGTCTGCATCATTGTTGGTTTGTGGAAATGAAGTCTTCATCTTGAGCTGCGTTTGTGAACAGCCATTGAATTATGTAATAATGTCCAACACTATGCATATGCTGTCGTGCAACATGCCAGAAGTTGTCTAGAATCATTGTCTCCAGTAGCTCTGTTGTTGTTTACTCTAAAGACTGAGTCAAGTGCAGTATTTGCAGAAGCGTTGGAATCTGGTTGCTCCCTTGAGGAAGCTTATCGTCTAGCAGCACTGATTGAAATTCATGCAACTTGCAGTCCAGGATGCTATAGTTCTGTGCTGCATGCTTATGGGCTGTCTACAACAAGGATTTCTTAAAGTAGAATCATTATTGACTGTAAATATCTCTTAATATTGACTGTATAAATAAATCAATATTGACTGTATATATTACTCAATATTGACTGCATAAATAAATCAGTATTAACTGTATATATCAATTTATATTGACTATATAAAGTTAGTCAATATTGACTGTATAAATTAATCACCATAATGACTGTATAAATCAATCAATATTGACTGTATAAATCAACCAATAGTGAATTTGTATATCAATCAGCTTGAATGTATAAATCAATCAATACCGACTGATTTCACAGTCATTATATTGATTAATAAATACCGTCAATATTGATTGATTTATACAGTCATTATTGATTAATTTTATATAGTCAATCTGAATTGATATATACAGTCAATATTGATCTATTTATACAGTCACTATGTACGCAGGAACACTTTCCGCGAACTCCCTTTATCACCGGACTGGGCGAATTGTTTTTGGAACGAGGTTAGGACTTAGTCGCTGGAGCGAAAGTGGTCTGTTAATACGAGGCTCGCGGCGCAGCTTTGATTCTCGGTAATCAATGGACATGTTACAACCGCGATTTTGACGTAAACGAACTGCTGCCATTTGCGCATCTTTCGAGCAGTAACCTGTACTGTTTATTTAAAGGGGGCCCCAGTTTTGAACGTTGCGTCCGCTAAACGTTGTTTTCTCGACACAAATCGACTTCAAATATATTGGACGGCAGGTAAAGTGATTTATAATCTAGAAATGATTAGAATGATTACTGGGTTTGCGGTTAAACAAATCTATTTGTTTTGAGATCTTTCTTGGGTGCATGTATATTGCCTGGATTGAATTGTGCAGCAATTTTTAGACTGTTGCATACACTGCATACATCAAATTGTGTACTAGTTATTGCAAATCTATTTTATGTGTACAATTATATAATATGCAATTACTAAGTAAAAGTGCAAATTAACTTAATTAAGTATTCAGCTAACTTACTTCTATTTCACAGTACCAAAGTGCAAAGTATTCAGCTAACTTAATTAATTGTATTTCACAACTACTACTACAGTATTTCCCGCCCAATTATCCGGTTGGTGCAACCAATTATCCGACTCAGTCAATCAATTATCCGGTTGGGGCAACCAATTATCTGCTTCAGACAACCAATTATCCGGTTGAGGCAACCAATTATCCGACTCAGCCAATCAATTATCCGATTGGAGCAACCAATTATGCGACTTATGGTTTTTATTAAGACCAGTGTAGATATAAAGAAGCGCTGGTTAGAGGAATAATAACGCGTACTGGCAGATGTTGTCGCCGTACTGCTGCACCAGTAAACAGGGTAATTCTTGTTTTTGCTATTAATTAATCGCGGAGGAAAACCATTAGTAATTGTGAGGTAATAATTATCGCCCACCAACGCGGATGACCACACAGAGACATGGCGCAGTTGCAGTTGTTGCAGCGAGGGTCAGACTCTTGTCACAGCAAGACGGCAACTTCTGCTAGATTTGTGTCCTGACGCACTAAAAGGGCTAACATGTGCTCTAGGCCTCAACGCGCTTTCTAGCTAACATTTACTCACCGTAAAGCTGCACATGCAAGCAAACTTAGAGAGAATATGTACTGTAGAACTCAGCAGAACTAACAACCACGCTACTCAAACACAGGTTGATAAAGTACATGTTACGTCTACAGTCTAGGTAGCTCTAAACTCTCCAGGTCGATCGCTAGGCGATTGTGAATTTGTTTCACTCAGAATTGGATGAGGGCGCGAAGCTGAGAGTGTCGGTGGTGCAGTGGTCTTTTCTCTCAAGTCAATGAGACTGATGAGAAAAGAAAGACAGCAGAGCTGTTCAGTTGCGGCGTGCTGCAGCTGGATCCTCACATCCACATGTGTAGTAGCTAGCCTAGTTGTCATAGCGTTTCCCACGATGCTATCAATCTGCATCAGAGAGAATTTAACTGAGACCCAAAGCACTGAACAACTAATCAGCGATGCAAGGTGAGAGTTTCATTCTGAAGTGTACAGCTTGCCAGAGCGAGATCGGATAATTTGTTGCCCCAATCGGATAATTGATTGACTGAGTCGGATAATTGGTTGCCCCAACCAGATAATTGGTTGTCTGAAGCGGATAACTGGTTGCCCCAACCGGATAATTGATTGACTGAGTCGGATAATTGGTTGCCCCAACCAGATAATTGATTGTCTGAAGCGGATAACTGGTTGCCCCAACCGGATAATTGATTGACTGAGTCGGATAATTGATTGACTGAGTCGGATAATTGGGCGGGAAATACTGTAGTATGGAAAGATTTCTTAGAAGATAAACATTATATATATATATATATATATATATATATATATATATATACAACTAGGTTGATACTTACAGGTGTATACATTGGATATGCCTTTTGCCAATTGACATTATCATATTTGAAACTATACACTATGGCACACTATGGCATTGGTTGTTATATGGTTGTTGACATGAATGGCAGTGGTATAATTAGTATACTGTGTGTGTGTGTGTGTGTGTGTGTGTGTGTGTGTGTGTGTGTGTGTGCGCGCGCGTGCGTGCGTGTGTGTGCATGTGTGTGTATTTGAACAACAAATATTTGTATATAGATATTAACATTTAGATTTGTTTTTGTGCCAGTAGACAGCAGAGTTTCAGTAGAGATACACTCAAACCTCTCTTATCCGGACCTCCGAGATCCGGGCACCTCCCTAGACCGGGCACCTTTGCACCCTCGGAAACCTTGCGCATATATGTCTTGGGGCTCCGAGGTTACACACCGCGTAAACAACAAACTCCCGTATGTTCAGTCGCATTCACGCGCCAGTGCGTGGGAGTATGGCTTCGAAGAAAAGAAAGCGCGCCTGCATCAGTCTTGGAACGAAGCTCAAGGTCATTGATGAAATCAGCAAAGGTCAGTCACAGAGACAAGCCTCGGAAATCTTCGGAATTCCGAAGTCTACTGTGGCGGACGTGTGGAAACATCGTGATAAAATCAAAGACCTCGTGTTTGCCGCCGAAGCACCAGAAGAATATGCTAAGAAGCGAAAAATGACACTTAGTACATGACAGAATTAGAGTACATTGGACATGTACATTAAGGTGGTGTGGGACTTCAAAGCTAACGCGCGTTACCTCTTTCTTTTATCCAGACATTCTGAAATACGGGCACTCCCCGGTCCCATGTTGCCCGGATAAGGGAGGTTTGAGTGTATTAGAGATAATAAGAAGTAATTGTGTTATGCTGCTTTGTGACATAATATAATATTTTTTGACATTAACATGTACAAAGCAAGAAAGATGACATCTGTCCGTTTTGTTGGTTTCAATAAACTATTGATGACAAGTACATGTATACTTGTGATTTTGCTTTTGTTTGTTTATTGTTTTTTTGTATGTTGTAATATGACGTATCTATGTACAGTGGCTGGAGTCAAAAGTTTAAACCACTGTATCTGTATATTACTTTTGCACTCTCATAAACAAGATACTTTTTAAGAGTTTCAGCTCATTCATAATTTAGTACACTTTTGAGCTAGTTTACTAACTTGATTTTGCATTACAAATGTTAATAGTCTTTACTGGCAAATGCAGCGAGTAGACAACACGAGAGAGTCACTTGGAAAAGGCAAAGCTGTGAAGAATGGAGTGATGTCGCTAGTAGTGTGGAACAGCTTATGCAGTACGTATGATGGAGCCATGCAACTCTCTTATTCCTATCATTGTACATACAAATGGTTGGCAATTCTTGAGAAACAATTCTGCTATATGTTGCTGAGAAAAATGTCCAACATTTCTTTATATAGAGCCAAGATCATTTAGCCTGCATGGGAATCAACAAAATCATTGTCTCAACTGTATGGCCAGCACAAAGCCCTATTTTAAATTCTGTTTGTCCGTACGTCCACTGTCTGTTTGTCTGTCTGCAGCCTTTCTGTTTGTCTTTCCATATATTTTCATAAATGAAGTTAGAAATTTTTAAACAATATAATAGCAAGCAAGGCTAAGTACAGTTCACACTGTCCAACAGCTAAATACAACTTGCAGATTAAGCAAAGTAAAGAGACATAAATGTCCTTGTCTGTCTATCTGTCTGTCTGTCTGTATGTATGTACGTATGTATGTATGTCTCAATACATATATTTTTTATTTAAATCAAGCATTTACATCTGTCTGTCTGTCTGTCTGTCTGTCTGTCTGTCTGTCTGTCTGTCTGTCTGTCTGTCTGTCTGTTTGTGTACAATGCTAGCATTCTACAACATAAAAATAGAGTCCTGTGTGGTTAATACTGCCTACACTTTATAGTTCATCGTTGGCAAGGTTGCTCCATTTAAGATATTCTTCTCGACCTAAGTGCCGTCGTTGGGAAATAAACGCCGTGTGAGTGGTTTAATGTAAACACTTTTTAATGTAGTAGTGTATGTATAACCATGGTGTCGTACTGTGTGAAGTGTAAAAGAAAGACTTCGGAAGTGAATTCGACTCCTATGCGGAAAAAAGGACAATAGGATAGTGGTAAGATCGACGTGCCTGGTGTCTATAACCACAAAAATTAGATTTATGTCGAGGAAAGAAATCGAGTTGTGTTAGTGTAAAACATAGCTGTACCATTACAGATATACTCATCGACAGATATTTCAGACATTTAATATTTTTAGTGTGTGTGGTGTGTGTGCGTGCGTGCGTGCGTGCGAGTGTGTGTGTGTGTGTACAGTGTGTGTGTGTGTGTGTGTGTGTGTGTGTGTGTGTGTGTGTGCGTGTGTGTGTGCAGTGTGTATGTCTGTGTGTGTGTGTGTGTGTGTGTGTGTGTGTGTGTGTGTGTGTGTGTGTGTGTGTGTGTGCAGTGTGTGTGTGTGTGTGTGTGTGTGTGTGTGTGTGTGTGTGTTTGTGTGTGTGTGTGTGTGTGCGCGCGCAGTGTGTGTGTGTGTGTGTGTGTGTGTGTGTGTGTGTGTGTGTGTGTGTGTGTGTGCAGTGTGTGTGTGTGTGCAGTGTGTGTGTGTGTGTGTGTGTGTGTGTGTGTGTGTGTGTGCGCAGTGTGTGTGCGCAGTATGTGTGTGTGTATTGTGTGTGTGCATTGTGTGTGTGTGTGTGTGTGTGTGTGTGTGTGTGTGTGTGTGCAGTGTGTGTATGCGTGTAGGTGAGTCAGACGGAGTGTATAACCTCCTGATTGCATGTAGTGGGTCAAATCTAATTATACTTACCTATATATCTTAGTTTGACGGTATCTAAACATCACCTCATCTTTGAGTTGTGCGGTCAGATACGTAACAGACGTCGTATGCCTATGCCAGGTACGTAAGTGTACGGGACAGCTGGGTGGACGAGAGCTCTTCCATCCACTTCCGCCGTATACGTATCCGTCAGTCCTTGGAGTCTCCGTACATCTGTATTGCAAGTTACTCTAGTCGTACTGGTCGACTGTACATCGTGAAGGCATTCTCACGTGCAATTAACACTCAACTCACTGAATGTGACGAGGTAGGCTACGACTACTGTACGTACGATCTATCTAGAGCGATCATATCATCGAATTCGAAGGGTACACGCTGTGCATTATCGCACGCAAAATAATTTCTGTTTGATTTGCGATCGCGTGTCATCATGCGACATCGCTAGTAGGCATACACCACTAGTAGCTTTGTCTAGCTGGAACAAATCTTCATGCATGCGCCTAGCTCGTTCGATCTGCCCATGAGAACTCGCGCGGCTCATAGCAAGCAGCATGAACACACCCATTACATCTCATGAGAAATACGTCTCATGAGCCACTGCTCGTGAGAAATACACAAATCTCATGAGATGAGCAATTGTCTCATTGCATCTTATGAGATATACGTCCCATGAGACTCCGCTCATGAGAAATGCCCAAATCTCATGAGAAGAGGAATTGGCGTATGAGCCGCATAAACACACCCATTGAATCTCATGAGATCCACGTCTCATGAGGTTCCGCCCGTGAAAAATGCCCAGATCCCATGAGATGAGCAAGAATCTCATGAGATTTTGCTTATTTTCATGCTCTTTTCTGCATGGGTATCCATCAGAATCCAGGTCTTTTCCGCAATCGCATTTTGTAATCCATTTTGAGGAGTCTACCGGCAATCCCAGTCTCAAAAAGGTCGCCAACTGAAATTCTTTTGGTTTTAGTGCAAACCTTTGTGAGATCGGGATGTCATTTACCCATGTTTCCGCCCCTCTTCCTTGAATTGACCTCAAATGCGATACTTCTTTTGGACAAGTGGCTGAATCAATCCTTTTACTGACTTCTGACCTGAGCAGACTGTCTGTTAGCATTCGCTGCAATTTTAGTTCTATCTGTCTGTCTGTCTGTCTGTCTGTCTGTCTGTCTGTCTGTCTGTCTTTCACTATTGAACACGAAATCAAAATTTTACAAGAACACTATAGGTAAAACTGTTAAGCTAATTGTCCGTCTACTGAGACATACAGATCGAATACGACTAAAATTCTAATAAATGATGTTCTAAATGTCTCTTTCTCTGTCTGTCTGTCTGTTTGTCTGTCTATCTGTCTGTCTGTCAAATACATATATTTTTTAAATTCAAAGAAATTTCAATCAAGAGCTTAAAAGCTAGTCTCTAAGTAAAGTTTCTCTAAATCAACAACAAACACTTAAGGCTACAACAGATGACCCCATAGGGGATCAGAATACATTTAACCACTTAGTTTAAACAAATTGATATTCGTCAAGGACACTGCAAGATTTTTTTGTCTAGATGAAATTACTGCCATCTTTCTAGAGATTACATTTGCATTGCATTGCTGCAGCTAGATCGAAAATCGTCGTCTCCAGTGTGTCTTGAACTTAGCAATGTTAGATCGTCCATTGCCATTCCTCCACAAAGCAGAGATAACCCTCAAGTATTCAGACGCTTTCTCTCCCCAACGGCCAAAATTTTCGAATACAAGAGGCACGACAGTTGGCGAGTATCCACCGGGTAGTCGTTCCTGGGCGTACTTGTTTTTCTTGATTTGCTCCCTTCTCATTGCCGCGCTTCCCCAGTTGTAGCTGCACGAGGTAAGTTGTCTGATGCAAATGGGTGAGTTAGTACCACGTCTAACTCAACGTTAGATCCTGTCTCCGAGTCATAAACTAGGATGTCAGGCCGATTGTTTGAATGTGTGTAGCGGTTCCTAGGC
>CAXXBX010000029.1:0-23296 GCA_964274945.1 Dehalococcoidia bacterium
GCAATGGAGATGTCTTAGTTCCTAATAATATCAGCCTGCCATACCTATTCAGTAAGTCTGTGAGATCATTCAAGGGAAAGTCGTTATTAGGAGAACTAGTAATACCAGCAACCAAATCAGACCCTGCAAAACATAGACAATTATTATACCTAGGACAGCACAAAGACTCTACTCTTACTTGCTAGACTATCAGACAATGACTTTGTGGCATACAAAAGAATCTGACAAAGTTCTCATGCAGAAATGTAGTATAATAAATAGCTTTCTTATTCTCTGAAAAATAACATAATAAACTCAAAGCGCGATTCTACATCAGACTACATATGCATAGTAGAAGAAACTAAGTATACTACCAACATAAAGTGATCACGTGGAGATTATATAACATGCAAATGTCAGCAACAGTTTCCTAGCGAGCAATTGATTCAGCCACTGTACCCATATTGCGCATTGCAGCAGAAACTCGGTGCATGCAACTGCAATCTAAGCACCCTAATTCCAAATATCCTATATCACCTAATTTTGAGAGTTAATTCATTACCTAAGTAAACTCGTCATGCAGCCTTCTTGTACGCATTCCACTTGTAGCATTCACAGTAAAACTGCAAAGACACGGTTAATTAATTCATGAAAATGAAAGATAATAGTGAACAAAAGAAGAGAAGTGAAATGTCAGTTTGCCTCAATTAAAGCCTGCGCATAAGTTCAAAATCAAACTCGAAGGGCATGCATCCATCAATTCAATGCAGCTGTGACGGCAAACACCCAAACAAAACGGAAGGAGCGTGAAAAAACCGGATCTCGGAAACACGTGAGCATAGGCGGGTGAAATTCACACCATTTGACAGCTGGTGACAATTTAAGACGATTACAGATCAGTAGATGCGAACTCGGCTACCAATAGAATACAATTACAGTTTGTTTGGCATCTCATTAGGGGCCGGTCATTATTAAGCGTCCGGGGAAGAGGGGGATGGCAAATTTGCTATGGGGGCCATAAGTTTGGAATTCAAGGGTTACTAAGCATTTGGGTCATCTTCTGTTGGGGGTCATAATTTTCAGGTTTTTTTATCTGTCTACTATAGAATTGTATGCAAGAACAGTATCTTTATTTCTAATGGCTTGCACACTTGCATTGCTGAAAGCGGCAATTCTTGCTTTACTTGTTTTGTCAGCAGGTTGGCCAACTTTAGAAATTATACCTAGGCCGCACTTGAACCTTGAAACAGACTGCTTTTTATTGTACATACCTATATTTGATTATATATACTGCATGTATATGCACATATATAAGGGGTCATCTAAAGTTAACCGACACACAGTGGGGCCAGAAGATTTTAGCAGGCATATTTTGCAGAGGTCACATATCAAACTATGCGAACCTCGACAAATTTTGCCAGCCTCCCCCCACCGACAATAATGACCGGCCGCTTAGGATTGCTAAACGATCTATTTACTAGACCAGTTGTCAACACGTAGATAATGCAATGCATCGCTAATCTTATGGTCTACATTTACGTTTTTCAACATCGTCAAGAAGTCAGCGGCGAAGACTTCTTCTTTGCCGATCTAAAACGTTTCTTGACCTCGTTTTAGCACTACCACAACACGAGATGTAGAAAAAAACTAAATGTTATGTAGTGCAGACATAATTAGTTGCACAATGAGCCTGTTTACCATAACTCATGAGTAACTTCTCCTCTCTAATCATAATCACAAACCGCGATTCCAGGGTGCCTCTGTTTTTGAACAGACTCTATTTGTGTGCAGTGTGGCAATTTTCCTTTTTTCTTTCTTCTCTCGTTATGTCCTCTCCAGAGAAAACTGTACCTTTATTAAAGTGCAAAAGATATATAGTATATATTATTATATGTGTCGTTATGCCCCTCCATAATGGGCAAGTGAGGTCTTTACCCCCATCTGGGCGCCCACCAACCCGGCAGGTGAGCTCAGTAGGGTACATGTTTCTGTGTAGTCCACACGGCGATCAATGACTAGCCAATTCGATATAGATTACAGGCATTACGGTGACCGCGAACTCATGAACAACACGTCTAGTGGATATCAATGCCCACCAGGAAAGCGCTGAGCGCCATCGTCAACAGACCATTCACCAGAGCACACAAACTACCCAACAACTGAAACGAGTCATAGTCTCGTGGATAAAGCTAGAGAAACATGAGAGAGAGAAAGACAGATAAGTTTCACAATTTACTGTCGTCACTGGGGTTTGAACACCCAAACCATGGAGCAGTAGCCATGCTGCTAACCACTAAGCCACGGCATATTATTGTCGTGCTCAAGATTTGCTAGGAACGGTGGGCTATTATGTGTCGTTATGCCTCTCCATAATGGGCAAGTGGGGTCTTTACCCTTATCTGGGCGCCCACCAACCCGGCAGGTAAGCCCTGCAGGGTACATGTTTCCGTGCAGTCCATACGACGATCAGTGACTAGCCAATTCGATATAGATTGCAGGCATTATAATAATAATAATAATAATAATAATAATAATTATTTTCGTAAAGTCATGTCTTCTTTCTAGACAGCCGTGATGGTCTAAGTACTTCTGAAGCAGGGTTTGCTTCCGGTACTTGTAATAGACTTTACAAACCAGACTGATCTGGTTGAGCACGACACATTATTATTATTATTATTATTACCAGTTGGGCAATCCGTCGTATCCAGTGGGATAGACACTCTAGTCAGCAGAGGTACCCGCTGGATCCATTTGCCATCCTTGTTAATCCACAAGGCTTCTGACTGAAGCACCCCGCTCGCGGTCCTGATCATTTCCATATGAAAGTAGGGTTGGCCAGCAATCTTGCCTATGAATTCAGGTATAACGCCGATCGTCGCCATTTGGTTTCCTACGGATCACGCTCCCATTTAAAATCAAATGTGGATCCGCCAACAGAGACCGCAAGTGGATGGCAACGCTTGTGTATCTTTATGTAAAAGGTCAACGGCTGTTCTTCCACAAAATTCATTGCACATCAAATTTGAAGGCAGTCGTTTGAAACCGCACATGCATCTTCAAGGTTTGATCTCGTAATTGAGTTCGAACACCAGCTGCGAACAACAGCCTGAACTAGAAGGCAGTAACGACACGAGCACGAGAGCTTAAATCAAGGTGTCAACACTATGCTAGTTAGCTTACAACTGCACGAGAGGAGACTCAGAGACACAGCCACAGCTACAGCCAACATCGTTGCAGACCTACTCCACCCAAAATGAAAATTCGTGAGAGTTACAGCGTTGATTCAATGAGTACCCTGTATGTAAATAGTACGTGCCAAAGACTGGTGCTGAGATCGCACCTGGACCTCACGGATAACTCTCTCAAAGCTGCCAAATTTTTAGGATCACTCTTTGCATGAGATTACAACAATCTTGCTATTGAAATATGTAGGACATACACACATACCGTACTGACGCCATTAATACACCAGGCCTTGAGTAAAGTCCCATCCCCACCTTTGGTCCAGGTCCTAAGATTTTCACACCTTTTTGTTCTTTAATTGGTGCTAATTGGTGCTTTCTATATAGAGCTTCTTTAATCGCCTACGAATTTGGCAACGTGTTCTAGGCAGCTATGCCCAAGAGATATCGTAGCTTCACTGTTGAATACAAGATCAGCGTTGTTGAATGGCATCAAGGCAATGGCTCGGTGGTGTCAAAAACCATCAACCAATTTAACATTGACAGGAAGTGTGTGCGGTACTGGAATGCAAAGTACGAGGGGCTAAAGCGACACGAAGCAACTCTGAAAGGAAAGAAAGCAAGAAAGATGCACGACGGATGTGAACCATTAAGTGTACAGCTTGATAACCGGGTGTTTGACTTTTTGCAAGAGAGGCAAAACTTTGGCCTGGCAGTTTCTAACGTCGCACTGATAGATGAAGCAAAGCGAGTTGCTGCAGAACTAAACATTGTAGGATTTAGAGCAAGCAATAGATGGCTTGTCAGGTGGAAGCAACGTTTCAACGTAGGACTACGGCGCAAAACGAATGAGTCTCAAGCCCTTCGGAACATTATCAAGATGACCTTCTCAGATTTTGCCGACAAATTATCCGGTTGCGTGAGACACATGACAGGTGGTACATTACTTGTCAATTGATTAAGTTAATTACTTCCGTCAATTAACACCTCCAGGTGTCAGGTTTTGAGTAAAGTCCCATCCCTAGTTTACCTTTGATGCTAGCCAAACATGGGGGTGGGGTATTAATCGCGTCAGTATGGTATACCCATTTCTGTCTGCTAGCTAGCTAGCTAGCTTACGACTGGACAAGAGGAGACTAGACTCAAGAGACATAGCTACAGCTACAGCCAACAGCGTTGCAGACCTACCCCACCCGAAATGAAACACGTGGGAATGACAGCGTTGATTCAATGAGTACCCTATCTAGAGTACGTGCCGACGACTGGTACTAAGATCGCATGCCTGACTGCGCGGATGACTCTCCCAAAACTTTTGAATTCTACAATCGCTCTTTGCATAAGGTTACAACATACACCAGCGTAGAAACCGGGAGAGGATGAAGCCGCCTTGCTCAGTGTAGTAATAATTTTCCTTGCCAGTGACTTTTGCAAATCTGTTTATGGTCTGACAAGCAAGGTAGTTTTTGCTTACTCATGAAGACATCCACGCCCCCCCCCCCGCTTGTGAACATCTTCCTACGCCACTGAGTTATAATTTTGCTATTGAAATAGGACATACACACGTATACACATTTCTGCCTGCTAGCGAGATAGTTCTCAGTAAAACATTCGGTAATACATTGATGCATGCATCTGAAGTACGTGGCAGGAGGGTTTGTCCCATAAATTGTAAATTGGTCTTCGTTTGCGGTCACACGATCGAGATTGCGCGTCTAGATTTACAGATATACATGCAGAGTAGGTGATCGAGCCATTACTGCCAGAAATTGTTGTCTTGTAGTAAGTAATGATTTGTTGTGTCAGCACACGCTGTCCGAGTGCAGTATAATTCTGTCCAAACAGGTTTGCAGCTTCGTTCGCAATTATATAGAGTGGGGCATCTGCATGCACGCCGCTACAGCTATGCATGGCGGTCGAAGTGATCAAGTGCCATGCAAAATCAGATGACGGTCAGACAAGTACCAGTCTGCAGTCTGTTGCAGTCACTCTCCGAAAAGACGCATTGGTTTATGTTACCCGAAATGACTCTTGCTGCTTTGCCTGCATGCTTTTACCTCTGTCAGAATATTGTTGGAAGGCTAGTAAAATTCCTGCGTTTTCTCATCAGCTGCAATTCCAGATATTCCTTGTGTTTCCGAAACGTATACGGTCATTTGCCAGTATATATGTATAGAAGTGTCCTTGAGAGACGTATCCATGCCTGGTCACATCTTACTATCATAGCATAGGGGATTTGTATATGAAGATTCATCAAACAAATTTTTTTCATATCACAACTCAGCGACGTCGCGTAATAGAGGCCAGGGTGGACCTGGGCGGACCCGGCTCCCTCATTTTTAGGCATGGTTGCACAAAATATTTAAATTGTACGTACGACTGTATGATCTATACTAACAAGTAAACTCGTAGAAAACCATGCACAACGAACAGCCTTCAACCTGACCTTCTATAAGGGCGAATTAGTTTAGAAGCAGAATTCAAAGCTATGGTTTTGTCAAGTAAGCGAACTTTTGACCTGAGAAGAGAAAAATGTGATGGACATATCTGAGAACTCGCCAGCTGCTTTAATAATTAGGCATGACTGCGCTTGTTTGTTTCCCTCGGTTACCCTGTTACTGGACATGTACTCCAGTTACCTCTATACAACGGCGTTCATTTTCTGCCTTGAAAAGACTGATCATAAAGACCTGGTTGAGAACAAGAACATCTGACAACAGATTAAGCTCCTTGGCATTAATGTGTTTCAAAAAGAACTATAGCAAGAGACTTGCAATTGGAAACTGATGTAGAATACTTGGTTACACATGCAGTATGCAAGCAGCTCCGTTAGCTAAGTGACTACCACTAGCCTAGTTTGTTTTGAGTCTACCTCTTTGCCTTGACATCAAATAAAAATGCAATAAGTGATGCTAATGTAGTGTAACAAAGGCCCGGCCACATCACGACATCGTGTGCCAGCCTCCCCCATTTTGATGGCCTCGCAACGCCGCTGCACTACTGTTTTATAAGTAGAATTGAGCTTCTCCGTTTTTTACAGACTATCCACCTTCTACTCCCTAAAGTCTTGAATGTCAGAAAAGAAAGCTTCGTAGGAAATGTGGGCTTGTGCTAGGGACTCTAGTAGAAAAGGGGAATCACTCATGAGCGTGAACATGCTGCGATATAAAAATAAAAATAAAATAAAGAACTAAGTGCTAAACTCTCGGCTACTAGGGTTACAAGGATGCATATAACCAATAATCCGGGTAACTTCCGTGAGGCGTACATTCCCATATATGACATAAGAGTGCAGCTGCCCGTTCTGTAAACCCAGCCGTGATGTAGTGAAACAGACGCAAACCTTTATCAGATAAATAATAAATTGATATTATCTAATCACCAATACCTTACCTGGAAGTTCCAAGAATCATCGACAACGAAAGTGTAATTTCAAAACCTGCCAGGGTCATCTATGGTGTATGTGACAAGGATACTGTTGTGTTGGTGTTACATGAACGGACATCTGATAGAGATACGGGGTACAGGGGATACGAGGACATGATGTTGATCTAGAGCTAGACACGTGTACGTAGTCGGTCTGAGTTGTAAATACACACTATTGGCGACGAGGATGGTGCAGTTGGCAATCCACCCGCCTTCACCGTTCTTACAGACAGCTGGAGAGCCATCAGTTTCCTGGAAACGTTAGTTGGCGGCGTTTGACCAATACGTTGTAGCAGCGGGAATCGTTGACGAGGGGGAAGGTAAGCCGCGATTGCGTGCGCTGCTCATGCATTGCCTTGGTCTCGAAGGCCAGAGAATTATGAGCACGGCCAGACCGGTGGCCTCCTATGAGGAGCCACGTCCGCTGTTGACTCAGGAGTTCGGACCTCGTGTGAATGCCATGGTGGAATGTTTCCATTTCCGGCAAAGAGCTCAACTTCCGGGAGAGTCAGTTCGACAGTATGTTTCCACTCTTCGTACGTTGGCGGCAACATGCAAGTTTGGAGACTTGACGGATGAAATGATCCGAGATCAGCTGATTGAGAAAACGACACTTCCTCAGATTTATACCGGTTGCTTATGGAGGCAGAGAGTCTTACGTTGGAGACCGCGTTAACCTTGGCTATGCCAGTGGAGGACACCCGGCGTGATTCAGAGATGATGCAGACGTCGGCGTCAGAGAAGCTGTTATCAGCAGGAGACCACTCAGTTGGACAGAGCTCTGTCACATGTAAGTCAGAAGCAGTGGCCTAAGGACAATCCAACACACAGCGTCCTGGCAAGCTGCACTATCAGAGTTCAGGCTCAACTTCCCAGAAGTGTGGGAATTGCGGTTTTGTGCTGTATACGGGTTCCACCTGCCCAGCCAAGGGGCAGAAATGCAGGAAATGCGGCCGGATGGGCCATTATGCAGGACGTTGTAGGTCGATTACTTCGACGGGGGTTCAGAAGGTGACATCAGAAGAGTCTCTTCTGTGGTTGAAACCGGTTTCATTGAATGTTGTCAACAAATCTGGCGGTGTAGCTTACAAGCGGTATCATTGCCAGCTGGACAGGACAACAGGTTCCTTGGTGATTGATCTTGGTGCTAAGGTTTCAGTGCTGTGTGCAGCTACTTATTTTACAAGGTCTATCTCATTTTCGACTGCAACCACCAGATCGCCGTTTACTTGGATATGGAGGATCGTCACATCCTCTTCTTGGCATGATTTTTGTTTCTGTTTAGTACCGGGGTGTCGACCTGACCGACTTCCCATTCTACGTGGCTAAGGCCGGTACAGACATCCTTGCCTGGATCTTTTTCAAGCTCTTGGGTTCCAGATTTGTGTGGACCAACCAGTGAAACGACGTCAGGCACAGAAGGAAGTTAGTGCAGTACAGACCCTGCAAGATGATAATCAACGAGGTGGCCATTGGGGGAGCAAGTGGCCTACAGTATTTAACGGACTAGGAATGGCACGATAGTTCCAGCATCGTCCTCTGCTGGATCCTTCTGCAGTACCAGTACGGCAGTGTCTGCGGAGATTACTATTGGTAATAAGGGACGAAGTAGCAGCAGATTTACACCGATGGGAGGAAGCCGGTGTTATCGAGAAAGTCGATTCATCACCATGGCTCTCTAACATGGTTGTGATTCGCAAGAAGTCGGGGGAATTAGGTTGTGTGTGGACCTACGTGCGGTTAACCAGGCGGTTATACCGGGAAGACACCCATTACCGACAGCAGAAGACATCACAGTGGAGTTCCACGGGTCCAACATGTTCTCAAAGCTTGATTCGAAACAAGGCTATTTGCAGTTGCCTATGGCAGAAGATGCTCAATACATTACTGCTTCTGTGACTCACATGGCAGTTTTCCAGTTCCGACAAATGCCATTCGGGCTATCATCAGCGCCGAGTGCGTCCCAGAAAATGATGACGTCGGTTCTTGCTGGGATACCAGGAGTAGCCATTTACATGGACGATATTGCCGTCCACGGCCTTGATCGGAAAACACACAATGAGCGTTTAGATCACGTTTTTCAGAGACTAGCATGCCACCAGTTGACGGTGAACAACGAGAAATGTCTAATAGGAGTTGCAGAAATCCCGTTTGTTGGTCATTACGTATCGAGTAAGGGTATCGCCCCGTTATCTTCCAATGTCGAGGCCATTCTCCGCTTACCACCACCGGAGTCGGTTTCAGATCTGAGTACCTTTCTGGGCATGACAAATTACTATTTGTGTTTCTTGGAAGACTATGCGAGGACAAGTGAGCCACTTCGCTGCTTGCTCAAGAAGGGTGTGCCATGGGTGTGGTCAACAGAGTGCCAATCTGCTTTTCATCGACTCAAGCAACACATCACGTCAGCGCCGATTCTTGCCCACTTTTCATCAGAAGCTACTACATTTGTTACAGGTGATGCCTCAGCGACGGCTATTGGGGCAGTGTTGTCACAGGAGCAAGAAGGAGTGGAGCGCCCTGTAGCATTTGTGTCCAGAGTATTCTCTTCGGCGGAACAGAAGTACTCAGCCGGGAAAGAGAGGCACTTGCATGTGTGTGGGCATGTGAGAAGTGGCACCTGTACTTATATGGGCGGCAGTTTCGACTACGAACTGACAACCAGGCACTTGTTTCTCTCCTGTCGATCACAGGAACGGGCCACAGGCCATTACGGCTTCATTGTTGGACAGAGAGACTGTGTAGATATTCATTTCAAATGGAGTATCGGCCAGTAACTGCAACCAGGTAGCAGATTTGTTGTCAAGCTTTCCAGCAGCAGAAGAGGAACAGATTCTGGAACCATTAGAAAATGAGGAGTGTGTCCTGATGTTAGGGGCGTGGAGCCCGGGAATAACAGCAGAACAACTAGAGGTGGCTTCTCGAGAAGACGAGCAGCTGGCACCAGTCTTGCAGTATGCACGAGAGGGATAGCCATCTCACCCACCGTCAGAGGATCTCCGGGCATACTGGCAAGTCGGAGAAGAGTTGGCACCGTTGGGCCCAGAGTCTAGCTGTGTTATGCGTGGAGCAAGAGTGATAGTACCAGGAACATTGCGGGGACGAGTCCTGGAATTATCCCACGAAGGCCATTTGGGTATTGTGCGTACAAAGCAACAATGTAGAGATTTTGTGTGGTGCCCAGCTTTGGATCGACAGGTTGAACAGTTTGTGAGAAACTGCGAACCATGCATCGTAAGTGGGAAGTCATGCTGTCCTAGAGTAGCTCCTATTCATCCGATACCATGGCCAAGGGGACCGTGGCTCAAAATTCAGGTTGATATCTTCGGGGAATTAGTTATAACACCACGAGAGCATCGATTTCTTACAGTTGTGCATGATCTTTATTCAAAATGGCAGGAAATTCGCTCAACCGCGCAGGTATGGGCATCGGATGTTATTTCCTTCCTGGAGGATCTATTTGTCAGATGGGGTTTGCCGGTTTCCATCACTACAGATATGGACCCCAATTCAGATCTCACGACTTCAAGCAATGGTTGAAGGGTCACGGCGTTCGACACGTTACCACTCCCCTGTATCATCCACAGGGTAATGCAGGTGTGGAGAGGTTTAACCTGGTGATTAAGCAAGGCTTAAGGCACAACTGGCAGGCGAGAAATCTATGGTTGATGCACTGAGGTGTATACTATTTTATTACAGAACGACAGCTCACTCGGTCACAGGGAAATCTCCAGCGGAGCTGATTGTAGGACGTAAGTTACGACAACCATCGTCGCAGCTACTACCGCCATACTGGAAAGAGGACTCAGGAGCAGAGTCGACCAACAGACAAATAGGAAGGGAAGAACAAGCACGGAAGGTGGAGCAGCGTCAACAACAAATGAAGCAGTATGAGGATCATAGGCGGAGAGCTCAACCCTCTCAGTTTCAGCCTGATACCTGGGTTCGGGTTAAGCGACCATCTCAGGACACAAATTGAGGGGCGTCTTCTCAATGCCACTTCAGGTGTTGAGAAGAGTAGGTTCTGATACCTACTTGCTGAGCGATGGGGAAAAGTGGCATGCAAACCGACTTGTCAACGCAGAGCAGAGAGGGTATGACAAAGGGCGTGTGGATGGGTTGCCAGAATGGCAATATTTCGGAGGCAGCTTTCGAGGGGAAGAGACAGTATACTGATCAGGAAGACATCAGACATCCACGCCAAGTAGAAAATAATACACGTGAAGCTACTAGTGGTGTTAGGAAGTCTCATAGAGTCAGGTCTCAGCCACGTTGGTTAGAGGACTATGATACATCAACCTCAACCTGAGGAGAGGAGAAAATGTTGTGTTGGTGCTACGTGAATGGACATCTGATAGAGATACGGGGTACAGGGGATACGGGGACTTGATGTTGATCTAGAGCTAGACACGTGTACGTAGTTGGTCTGAGTTGTAAATACACAATAGATACATCTATGGAGTAGTCTCGCTAGCTACGCCCTTTATAAGGTGTGGTTAGCGAAACTACATGGACATAGATATCAAGGTCACGTGGACATCAACACATGCCAAGACATGTCTAGACAGCTGGCTGAGAAAGGACAGGCAGTCTTTGTACCAAATGGCTTCATTTGCATCCAAATCTACGAGACACAGTAGAGTACGCATATATACTGCTACGAAAGAACCTTTAGTAGACTGACAGGTGCAGGTGTGCCTTAGCCTCGCAAGCCAGGCTCTTCCGCGCAGTCGCTAAGCTACCTGTACAAACGTGAATCACACGAGGAGGAGAAGCTTTTGCCGGAATTGCTATCGACCCGTACACATCAAGTCTATCAACCTGCCCACATTCGGCCATCGAGTCGTTGGTCCTACAGGGTATTATACGTGCCTCGAATGTAAAAGAGGAGAAATCAGACAGCAAAGCTTTTGTTACCAACAGCTCTGCAAGATGTTGACAAACGTAATTAGATTTTGTCATTGATGTGCCTGTTACCAATAGTAGTTGTACATGTGTAAAAAGTGCTCTAAGAAAAGAGGACTATAATGGCATGCATAGCATAAATATTAGAACAATAAATTATAGTGTGCCGAAAATTTCATAAATGGTTATGCTACTGTACTGTACCAAACAACAGAAAAACAGGCCAATTATCAGCTTAATAGCTCAGTGTTCTCCCCAGGCATCTCAAGACGTGGCGGCCTGCCACGCCTTGGCTAAATTTTACAAGGACACGCCCACTCCCGCCATCCCTAGCCATCCCTAGTAGGCTAGCGCCGCCACGCCTTGACTTATGACCGCCACGCCTTACTTACTATCTGTGTGTTAGGCAAGAAATGGGAGACAAGTGGTTTGCGTTCTTGTATGAATAGAACACCTGTTGTTGTTGTGGAAAGTCCAAAAGCAACGTCATAGAGATCACTAAGTCCAAAATATACTTATGACGTTGTTTCGAATCCGATCAGACGTCATTTGGTGGCGTATTCGCCCACATTCCAATCCGTATGTGAGTCACGCCCTTGGCAGCCTTTTGTGCCGTGGAGTCGTTAGTGGTGCGTTGAGAGAATACAAAGTCGCAAGGTAAAGTACATCAATGCGTCGAATTGTGTTGTTGAGGAGGCGTTACCCTACACAGGATGTAGCGCTGATTACAGACGCCAAAATGCGCTTGCACGGCATCGGCCAAAAGCCTAAGTTAGCGAAAGCATTGCTCAGGTTAGTATAGACACGTTCGCAGTTTCGAAAAACTTGTAGATCTCGGCGAGCGTGCCGATACGCTGCGCACGTGCACGTCTCTACCTAGCGTCGATATCGGCATCGAAAATTGCCGCCGACCAGGGGCGTCGCGTAATAGGGGCTAGAGGGGGCTGAAGCCCCACCACTTTTCGGGACGTTTTCCATTTTTCAATATCAAAGACCGGAGCCGAAGTCTCAGCAGCGAGTCAGCCCCACCACTTTTTGCGCCCACACGACGCCCCTGCGCCGACTGCCTAGCTAACTTGTCTACTAGTGCTAAGTTACTAACTAAAGCTATTACAATCAATTTTGTGATTTGTATTGGCTTGGAATTTATTGGGAGACGCAGGTTTCGACATGTATGCAGATTTTAGTGATAGCTTGTTTGTGTTGTACTCTGTCCACGCATAGAAATGTTGTACAGCTAACATTTTAGAGACCAAATACAAGCACTCTATGTTGCTCTAGCACTGCACCGCAAAGCCAGCAAATCCCACTCAGATGACCACGCCTACGTTTGAAACAACCACGCCCACAAGTGCATTCCATTTAACCACGCCTACACCACCACGCCTTTGAGATATTCTGGGGAGAACACTGTAGCTATTAACAGAGCCATATGTACGTACAGCTCTGGCTATGAAACTAGCCTCGAACTTCCAGATCAGACAGCGCGCGAAGCGCATGAACTCTAGTCTGGACCACAACAGTGCAAAGTAAAAATGATTTCGGAAATAGCCTTCTAGGCCAGTCAGCGTCTTAGAACCGGAATGTCGGCTGTAAATTCTGATTGGTTTTAGCAATAAATTGGTTATGCTAAGTACACTAACGCCGACAACTCGCATGTAGTGTGAATCCTCGTGGGCGCCGAGTGCACACCAGAGCCGTGAATAGAAACACTGCTGCACGCACAACTCTTAGTTTTAGTTTCAGCTCCAGTTCTTCGATCTTTTCAAGTTTGCCGTGACAGAACATGCACAGCAGCATCGATAAACCATCACCTTTGACAAATGGTCGAGCAGTAGTCTCACTAGTTGAGCGGTTAGATTAACTAACGTTCTGCCGCAGATCTTTCCATCTCATTATTGAACTATGTACAACAATCCTACGCTGTTGACTACCATTTACCATTACGTTTTGATAAGTACTTCCGAAATCATTCTAAGTCCAGACTAGAGTTCGCAGGCTCTCTCGTCTGAAAGTTCGAGGCTGCTATGAAACGTTCCATTTTAAGCAAATAATTAATTAAACCATTCAAAATTTACTGGAAATGCTACAGTCCACTTGGCTACATTAATTAAAATTATAGGTTCACATTTTCGAATGATATTGCCTACTGTAGACAATGTGGTTTAGTTCTTCTCTGGATGTTAATTGGTCTTTGTATTCAACAATAGATGTTACTGTATATTGTGTATTGGACGCACCTGTAAGAGAGTTTAATGAGCTACTATGGCCTATGCACTTAGACTCCTGTCTAATTAGTTACAGAATGGTTACTGACAAAGAAGTAGAGCAGTAAGATTTACGTCCTCACAGCTCAAATGAATAAATGAACGGTAATTCAAACCAACCAATGGCCTTGCATGATACAAATCACTTATCGTATGGGCGAATCTCGGATATCGTTGGTATTCCGCCTTGGGTGAGTGGCAACTAATTGCCTCGATAATTACCCTGGCTTCGCCTCAGTAATTATCTCGCTTTTAGCTGCAACTCCCCTCCAGGGTTTAGCAACGATATCCTCGACAAGCCCATACAATAACTAGTAAATATGGTACCTTTGCTATTTTCAATAAATAGCCAATCATTTCTATTACTGTAGCAGTAAAAACGTGTGCCAATAAGCAACAAGTTTCTCAAGCAATATAGTACTTCAGGTATCAACAATCAACATCTGAAAAAAGCATAAACCCAAACTTCATTCGTACATTAATTAGCATAGACTTGTTGTAATATATTTATGTTATCTACAAAACACATACAAGCACAAGTGTGTACAACTTTGTAAATTGAAATCTGACGCTTCTTACCACCTTCATCGTTAAACCAAATCAAACCACTTAGAATCAAATTACAAAAGTCTGACACTGCACAGCATGCAACAGTGTTTCTGATCACAATTATCTTGTATTAGACACTACAGGTAGGTGGGATGTGTAGTTGCGCAAGAGGGTCTGGCTAAGCAAAAGTACTTGCTACATGTACAGCCATCAAAAATATTGGATCGAGTGTCCCAAAATACTGGATACGCGAAAATCGGGCTCAGTCATTCCAATTTCCTAGGAAATCAAGCAGGTTTAGGGTTAGATTTAGAGTTAGCGTTGATCTCCAAGACTTTGCCCAATTTCCTAACATATTTGGAACGAATGTGCCCGATTCTTGCCAACCCCATCTTGACACAGGATTCTGACCCGGATCACTCCCACCTATAACCTGGGCCAAGACTAACTTCTGGTAAATTCTTTATCAAAATCAGCCAGAAGTATTCGCGTAATCCTGTTAGCAGACAAACAAACAGGCGTACAACTGAACCAAGATCAACCTCCTCGGTGGAGGTATGCGCTCACAAAAGGTTGCCACAAGATTGATCACGTAGATAGCAAACTAATTAATTAATCACTGCAACTGTAAGAGCTAAAAATGACTTCAAATCAGTCACATTAATCTACTAGACCACAGTTAAACAAACAGCATACAGCATCACATTGTTCATGACTTTCTAACATTCTTCTGACAGCTCCCTGTATGACACACCAGCTGTTGCAGACACGCGACGTTTCATGCATATTGTGAACACGATTATTGCCACAACAACAACCAAAACTATGGTACCACCAACACAGCCACCGATGATGTACCACTCTAGCAAAACAAAACTCTGTGCTCAAATACACATGACAAGAAGTTGTAAATTGATTAGGCACACATAATCACAAATGTTGTCATAAAGTCAAAAACAATATCTGGTGTAAGTTTGTTTCTCAAGCATGTCCTGCCTTTTGTTTGCAACTGCAAGAAATACATAATAAAAGCACCCACCAAAGAAACAATGAAAGCACGTAGTACACTACACACATGCACAAGTACACATACAGTATGCAGGTGCATACACAAGCACAAAACTGTGAGTAGGTGAACGCCTGGCTGCTTGAAGTTAAAGCAGATAATATTAGTAGCAATCTATTAAGTTAAACGTTCTATCCATTAAAATATACCTATGACAAGTTTGTCATGCATGATTCATGAATGGCCACTATAAATAAGGTTATATGACTGACTACAAATTAAATCACATAACTAAATGTACCTAAAAAAAATAACAAATTACTTGTATCACTTGATCCATTGTCTGAAGAAGACTTGCACAAAGTACCATAACTAGTAGCTTTCCGGTTGTGACAATAGCATGCCTGTAAATCGCCACTTAAACCACCACTATCTGTTATCCAATCATCAATAGAAGTCCCTTGCTTAAGCTGACTCAAGCATTTCTTCACCACAGGATCTTGCAACAACTCACTCAAGATAAAGTTAGATGTTGTCGAGTCACCAACAGAAAAGCTGCTAGCAAACTTCTCAGTTGGTTTATAAACAGTAGGAGAAGTCTTTGAGTAATACCCTAAATAACACAACCATGCCATTACAAAAAACAAACTGATAGTTCAGGTTCAGTACATCACAGTTCTGGTCACACGAATGCAAGATATAAAATAAGTGTTTCCCTTCAAAATGAGTATGTGAAAAGAGAACATCAGACAAGAGGTTGGAATCATGATTGTTAGCTTGCTGCCTTGAAAACACTGTTTAGTGTCATCAACACAATTCCGCTTTGAAACAAGGTAAATTGAATATTATAAAAACAGCAGTTCTATAATGATAAAAGTACTACACAGTGGCAATTACTGTGACAGTTCAGTCCTTGCACAATCAGGCCTACAATTGCTTTACAATTAATGCTTTTCCGACAAAGAAGACATATATCCACATCATGGAAACACTGGTCTTGCAAGCATAAATACATGCAACCAAACAGTGCAAATTAAACAAAAACGTGCAGTTGGCATTACAAACACCTAAAACTTTCAAGATGCTTTACACACACACACACACACACACACACACACACACACACACACACACACACACACACACACACACACACACACACACACACACACATATACACATATACTGTACAACCTCTTTTCTTACCACCCAAAAAGGACCTGCCTTTCATGTGTTTCCAGTGTGATATCTTTTTCTCAGAAAACCATGAGCTGTGACCTTACTTCTAAGGGAAACAGAATGTTGTTGACGATTGCGAAGGAGAAAGAAGTCTCTAGACCAACATTTTAGTACAAAGAAGACCTAACATTGCTGTGTAGTAAACATTCGTTCATTGCTTGACTGTCAATGTATGACTGACCATCAATGAATGGCTTACTATTAAGAATTAATTATTACCGTATTTCCGCAGATTTAATGGCAGGGGCTCTTATTAGAACATTTGGTACTAGGTGCCTTTGTACAGTGTGGTTTAGGGAATAGATTAGAAGCCACGGAATTCTCTGGAGGATTGCAGACAAAGGAAAACATCACTAATGGCCATAATTCTGATTTGGTTGTTTCCCCCACAGAAAAAAAGTCAGTAGGAACTGACCTCGTGCTTCAGTTACACATGCTGCAGGACTTTTCTCGACTGCAGCCACAGTATCAGTAATGTTGTCCTTTGTCTGCAATCCTCCAGAGAATTCAATGGCTTCTACCCCATTCCCTAACCATACTGTACAAAGGCACCTGTACTAATCTGTCGTGCTCAATCTGGTCGTAAGGTCTCTCGTAAGCTCCAAAGGCAAACCCTGCCTACAAGGTGCTTAGACCATCATGGCTGTCTAGATAGAAGACATGACTTGACGCAGGATCCACAGGATCCAAGAAGCACTGTTTCCTGTAAGAGCTGCAGGTTCACAATTGTGATGACCTGGAATAATGTCCAGCCACCATGCAATACCTGTGTGCACTGTGCTCAATGCTCCCAGCACCACTGGAACAACCAGTGTACAACACTGCCACATTCGCTAACCTACACCCAAGTCACTGTACTTGGTCAACTTCTCAGCATTATGCTTTCTGGCGATGTTGCCATCAGCAGAACAGCTAATATCAATAAGAAGACAAGTGTTTGTCTTCTTATTTCTGAAACAGACGTCAGGACAATTGGCACCGATCTTCTTAGCAGTACACAGGGATGACTGCATCCCACATCACACTCATTATCATTAAATAATTATTACTTACTAGCTCACTGGCCCGTTCTCTGCGCGGGCAGATTAGATTATTTAGTTGTTAACTATTTATTGTTGTATGCAATTAGAAAGAATTGTGACATAACAAAGGCATGTGGACAACAATGAATGACTTAGGAGAAAACAAAACTGCACATGCTAAAAGATGAAGCCCAATTAACGCATGATTCTTCAAAATGAGTCTATGGGGGGCATTCAGTCTCCTTCCTGAAAGACAAACCTGTAAAGGTAGTCCTACAGCACTGTGTTGTTCTAAGTAGCACCCCCAAAAGAAGACCCGAATGAAGCTGGAAGCCGAAGCCACCCTGCCTATGTTCTTCCCATGCTGAGTTACACCTGTATTCCAAATTTTAGCCTCGTCGGTGATCCGGTCTAGCCGGCTATCAAACTTATCACAGGGTACAGTAGTACCCTGTATGTAGGGATTGACCAGGTTGTGTGGGCGTGGTCATATTTTAGACCTTCAGAAATCACCTTAAAATGCAGCTAAATATCTTGAAAACAACAGATAGAAAACCTTAAAAGTTCAACTACGCTTGACTACTTCTGAATTGATCTCAGATTGTCTTCAGAAGGAGAAAATCGCTCGTCAATTTCGAAGTTTTCACTGAATTTTGTCTTCTTTCTTCTTCTTCTTCTCCTTCGTCACGCATAACTCCTTGACTATGGCATATCTAAAGCTAAAACTTTGGGAAACGACGTAGAATAAGCCGACCTGTATTCTTTTAATGATAGAAAAAAGAAACATCTAAGAAAAAAGATTTCTAGAATGGATTTGAACCTGCTACCCTACGTACGTTCAACCGCAATTGTTGTAAGCCATTGTTAGCAACCAATAGCCAGGCAGCCAATCACAAGCTCTCACTACGTTGCTTGAAGGAGTCTAGGGTACACGTGTACAACAAGGCAACAAGAATTCTTGACACGTTTCGTGGTTGAAAAACCTGAAAGCCTACAGTTAGGCAAAGAATCGCGCTCTTGAATCGCACAAGCAAACGCAAGAAGTGCGCGTAATTAATTAATTAGAAGTGATGTTGAACGTCATCGCAATCCAAGACTCGATATACCTCTTGCCGTAGTTGGAACACCAACGCCTTCAAGCATTTGAATTATGGCAAAAGCAAATTAATTCGACTCGCTTCCATCACAAATTGTCGACTTTGCAGCGCTCGGAATGTGACGTTTGTTACGAGCCTAGAGGTGTGGCCTACGATAAAAATTTTGCAGTTGTCTAGTGCTACCGTATTATATTTAAGACCAAACTCCCGCAAATCGAAGACCTCGTACTGTGTACAAGCCGGTCGCGTGTAGAAGTCGAGCTTTTGTTCAAGACACTCGCAAGTGCGTACACACGCGTTCGGTCACGTGCACATGCGCAAATGTCGGCGTGTGCGTGTAGCGTTCAATGACACCTGGCCAACAACGATGACGAAGAAAAAGATAACGCTGCTGAAACTAGCATCTCGATTCTCATAGTAGTGACAAGTCTATCTAACCGAATCTTGCGTTTTCAATTAATTAAGTCCTCTAGATAACAAATTTATCAACACTCTGTAACGTGATGCATGACCATCAATGGAAATGCGAGCTTGCTTTGTTGCCCACACCAAGAACTTTAGTTGTTTAAACGCTAATACTCATACCCCACCAGACCCAAATTTTAAAATTATGCAAGCATGCATCTAGAAATTGTTGTAGGCAACCAGGAGATCTAACAGCTAATCATCTGCATAAATTCCTTCTTCAATCTACACACACACACACACACACACACACACACACACACACACACACACACACACACACACACACACAACTACATGCACGTATGCTCGTAGCTCTGAAGCAAGTAGAACACAGCTTCATACTTACTAGTGGTATTATTGCAACAAAATGTAACGTCTGATTCAAACCACCTATACACAAACACTGCATAGCTCTTAACATATTTGCAAGTACACTGTAAACCTAAGATCCACATGCTCGAGATATGAGACTATAAATGTAGACCAAGTATGGTTTAGAAAATGTGTATTTTTGTTAGGCTATAAAATCTTTGTTTAAATAATGGAGTAGGCTGTGCTTTCGCACTCCTAAAAACTTACCAAACTAGAATTTTAAAAACTTTTTCCTTGAAAAAAGAAATAGATGTAGGGATTGTATAAAAAGTAATAAAAACAAGATCTATAGATAATATGAACCAAAGCCAGACATCATTAGTGAATCCTTCCAACCACATTCCCTACATTTTACTTTTATTGGGTTGGAAGGATTCACTAATGATGTCTGGCTTTGGTTCATATTATCTATAGATCTTGTTTCTATTACTTTTTATACAATCCCTACATATATTTCTTTTTTTCAGGGAAAAATTTTTAAAATTCTAGTACATATATACAAACACCTCAATATTAGTAGTATAGATTAGCTCACTGGCCCGTTCTCCGCACAGGAAGGTTAGATTATCCCCCCTTCAGAAATATACATCTGATCGGACTCTATCTCTTTGCAATGGACGTAGTTTGATGTTTAAGATAAGTAAAATCAACTACAGCTTGCTCAGATAACCCAGTCTGATAGGACTGCTAGATAGCATTGTAACATACAATGGCACGTGAACAATGACTATATCAAAATTTAAAGTGAGCCCATAGTTAAAGCAAAACTACCCTATGAGATTGAGCTCATGTACTGAAACTTCCTTCCAATTGAGTCTATCAGAAGCATGCAGTCTCCTTCCTGAATGACAAACAGCACTATGTTGTTCTACGTTGCACCTCCAAAAGGAGACCCGACTGAAGCTGGAAGCCAACGCCACCCTGCCTATATTCTTACCTATGCCGAGTCACGCCTGTTCCCCAAATTGTAGCCTCCCCTGTTCTCCAATCCGGTCTAGCGGGCTATCAAACTTATACATATATACAAGCACCGCCAATTTTAGTACTATAGGCCGTGTTTCCACTAGCTGCACCTTAAACTAGTTTACCTTAAATGCGTTTAAAACTAAACCAGTTCAAGAAAGCAACTGTTTCCACTAGGAACTTGCACATCCGGGATGTGCTAAACAAACCGTCTAGGAACGCCTTAATTTGAAGTATTGGGCTGGTCTGTCACCGAGTTAGGGCAACTGTTGGTTGTTACTGATTCAGCATCTGCTAGTAGGAATTTGCATGAGGATGACCAAGGACACCGTCTTCTCTCTCTCCGTAGCTGCTGAATTCTTTCCCCTAGCTAACGACCCTTACATCTTCTAGGGCAATCCTATCCGACAAAATAGTCAATATCATCAAAACAGGGTTGTCAGAAGCCATCTAAACAAGCGCACTACTGTCACGTGACAGTTAAACCTAAACCACTTTGCTAAACCTACTTCTAAGTGGGTTTAAGAAAGCAGTTTAGGTTTAACATATAACTGGTTTAGTGCAGGTGGAAACAGGTCAATTCTTAAACCAGTTTAGCTTAAACCACTTGGTAAACCAGTCTAGGCACTAGTGGAAACGGGCCCATAGATTATTGTAATTATTGTACTAGTCTACTAATCAAATTCCCTAAACTCACACCCCATGCAATGTTCCTACTAATTAACTAATTATCATATTATTAATTATTATTGTAATTATTGTAGTTCATTACCAGTAGAAGAGCAGTCTGATGTGTCAAAAGGGATTTTGTGTCGTTGAACTATAGGGATCTCGTCCGTTGTCCACTTCCCGTTCTTTTTGAACCACAAAGCCGCAGAGAGCACTATCCCACCCAAGGTTCTGCTCATTTCCACGTGAGCATACGGATCGCCAGCCAATCCTCTAATCCAGTCAGGCAAGCCGGAGATCGGCACCGTCTCGTTTCCTTCGAATGTATGACTCCAGCGAAAGTCAGTCGCCGCTACGTCAAAAGTAACTTGAACTGGATGATGACACTTGTGGATGATGACATTGTAGTCAATTGGATAGAATGGCACTGCGGACGTGGAGCATCGCAGACGAGTACAACTGTTTGATATCACGCAGTTAACATCATTGGGAATGGCCTCTCTAAGAGCAGAGCAATCAGCCGGAGACGCGACCGTCGGCCGCGGGGTCTCAAACCCCAAAACACACACTAAGACAAACCCGTTAGAAGTCAGAAAATTCAAACTGCTAAGCTATTGTTCTTGGCTTACTACCAGACAGAAATACAGCAACGAAAGTATACGACATAGTTGACAGACTCACGAATGACGAACAGGAACGCTCAAAGCCATAATATGTAGGATGTCCGTAACCACCATAAGTGGCGCTACGTATCCCGGATCATAATGTTGCATGTTGGGACAACACTAGCCTCGAACTTCCAGACCATAGTGCGCATGCCAGAGCCGTGATGAAGGCTCTGGTGCACACACACATCTTACTTTTAGTTTCAGCTTCAGTTCTAGATCTTGATATTTTGAAGCTTGCGGTGACAGGACATGCACAGCAGCGTCGCTAGACCATCATTTTGACAACTGGTCGAGCGGTTAGACTAACTAGCAGTCTGCCAATGAATCGAAGAGTCATGGTTTCATGCCGTCCACCAAGATATCGCCGCAAACACGGCAGACGTCTCTTCTTTGTTCGTGAGATCTCATGGCATTTACAAATGATATGTTGATCTAGGTAAAACAATCCTACGCTGTTAGACTACCATTTAGCATCGCTATTGATAAATACTTCCGAAATCGTTTTAGTATCGACTTGGAGTTCGCGCGCTCTCTGGTCTGGAAATTCGAGGCTAGGACAACACGTAAGTCGAAAAGGGGGAGGGGCTGGCTGCTTGAGCATCCATAATTGACCTGTGAGCATTTTCTACGATTTCTGCCTTCGATAGGTCATGACTGGTTGCACTGTCTGGGGATCCACAAAATTGAGCCGAGAAAGGACACAGAATGTACCGCTTTCCGCGAAATCCTGCTCTGGTCTTGAGCAGCCCTACACTAGACAAGAATACAAATACATATATTTATGTATTAAATAAATAAAAACAAGGTAGCTACACTCTATACACGGTTCTGGGGTGGGAGTGGGACGAGGTTGATCTCCTTTTGCACACACAAATCTGGATTTAAAGACTTTTATTCACAACAGGTTAGCACAAAAGAAATTGATAAAGCTCCTAAACTCTATAATAGTTATAAGAGAGACGATATCAGCAAGCACTATTATTCAATTGATATGTACCTAGCAAACAATTAATCACATGTACTGTAGAATATAACCTAAAATGACTTTGAACGAATCACAACCTAACAGTGGCGTCTAGCTGACACACCATGTCATTCACCATTTGTATAATCATTCTTCTTCCAGTTCCTTGTATGAAACCCCTGCCACAGTAGGCGTCCTCTTCTTCATGTAGATTGCAAACAGGATGATTGCCACAACAATGGCTAAAACAACAGCACCACCAACACAGCCACCAATGATGTACCCCTCTATCAAACAAAGCAATGCTTGAATTAGTAGTTGCACCTCAAGTAATATCACACAAAACAAATAAGTTTGACGGAATCTAGATATAGACAGCAATATTTGTGTGAGTAGTATCTGGATAGATGTTTAGATATAGCTGTGTCCATTTATATCTAGACGTGAAAACCATAATAACAAACACCAACTACACAACAATCAGAACACCACACACCTGAACCTGAATTTCAGTCATACCCAC
>CAXXBX010000030.1:0-23164 GCA_964274945.1 Dehalococcoidia bacterium
TTATCATCTTAAGAACCTTGGACACCAAACCAGCGCGCCGGTATGCAGTCAACGTGCAGACTTCGCCCAATCCAGCCATTGGAACAACGTGCCCATCCAGAAATATTCGTCTGTAAAATATTCGCGTTGTACTACATATCTTTCCTTCCCGTTTAGCAACGAATATAGAAGAGACGTCAAACCAGGGATCATTAGTTACGTGACGAACAAAGTATTCTCTCGGCGTTCCTTTTTCAGCAAAGGCAGCAGCCAGAAAATCAAACCAACTCTCTAGCTCGTCTGAATCAAGAGCGGACACCGAATACTCGTCACCAGCGCAGTCCTCCATGCCAAGAGACCCGTATAACACCACGTGACATGGTTTTTTATCTACTAAATATAATTTAATAATTAAATCATAAAAATTTGTCCTAATGTAAAGTACATGCAGTCCTATCTAAAACCATTATCTAGAGTATTGGAGCTCTGATGGAGGTAAGTCTGTTACAGTGGAACTCTCAGCTCGAATCCATACTGGTCGTGCAATCCCTCGAATGGGCGGAAGAGATGAATCATCTTCGATAGGCATCACTCCCACTTTGTTTCTTCGTTGCTTCTTCTTCTTTTTAGGTTTTTTCGTTTTTAAAGAAGTTGTAGACGCACCTTCTCGCTGTTGCACAGTCCCATTCAATACAGGGCTCATCGTCGCAATTGCACGAGATGGAGACATATCTGGAAGTGATTTTGGTGCATCAATAAATACCTCATCACTCGAGCTCGATGGCACACGTCGTTCTAATTGTTCTGTGTTTCGTTTCATATTTTCATCTCTTGTTTCTTCACCCTCTCTTTCTGTGTCTGCTTTAGTTGTCGTTTCTTTCTTTCTTTTATCTCTCTTGCCTTCATTCTCTCTTTCATTCTCCTTTTGTTCAACAGATTCTATGTGTTTCTAAACAATTCAGAGAGAAACACCGAGCTCTCGTGCACTAATCAAACATGTTGACAAACTGCCTGCTTACATGCACTGGTACAAAAGGGTTCTGTATCTCAACGTTATCTTCGTCTTCTTCTTCCTCCTTCAAACCTGCAGCCTCCTCCTGTTGTCTCCTGTAATTCAAACCAATAGCATTGCTGAAAGAAGTTAGAAAACATACATGCATCACCGCAACACTTTAATATGAACATATAATTTTGGTTCACACAAAATTACAGTAGACACAATACAATCGAACAAACTACTGTACATCACATATAATGTCATTACCATTCACACATCAGTGTGTGTTCCTAATGGAAATGTATTAACGCATCACTACAAATCAAACCAAAACTGCACACAAAGCCACTCATCAAGCTTATCATGCAGTCACTGACAGTCTTGTCTAGCTAAACCCATTTCTAGTGCATTCTATTGTAGATACTACCTGATAGCCAGAGTAAATAATTTCCAGTAAATAACAATTAAGCAGCACACACCTATGGCACCCCCTGAGATCTCAGCAAAAAGTACACGTTATTAAGTGACTTGTAGAGCTAGAAAATCCTACAATAAACTTACAGTCATCACATCTCAGACTGTGACCCAACAACTATTACTCCAAGTACTAATACTAATTTCACCCAAAGAAAGTCGTGTTTCTACAATAACACACTACCGTCTCTTACCTTTCTTCACGCAGTATTCTCACTCGTTCTGCTCTCTCCCTTCTCTCCCTGGCTTCTTCTTCTCTCTGTATTGTAGCACACACAACAGAGATCACACACAGTACACGTCAAGAAGACGAGCTAGAACTGTGCCCAACCTGTACTGCAACATCAGCATTCACACGCTCTGCCAATGCATTGTAGTTGTCACACACAATTTGCAGCAGCCACTTCATGCCTAATGCCAATAATCAAACTTTTTTATTTCATGTACAGTAGAGAGCCACTTATTCGAACAGGTTGAGAGCAGAGGGCGTCCAGATGAGCAATTTGTCCAGATAAACAGTAGTAAGTGCTATCACTATACAAGTGGCTATCATAGCATGTAGCATATCCACCATATAGCAAGACTTAGAAAGATAACTCAATCCATTATTGCCTATTTATGTAAGAAGTCTTTGTGTGGTTGTAAAACACTAATGTTACATGATGACTATACATGGTAAGGATGAGCTGTTCAAATAGCCAACCCATCCAGATAAGTGACATCCAGTGCTCTATTGTATGTGACACCTTACCTCGCATGATTGCTCTATCACACTTCCTTTTTACTGCAACACATTGTTCCTACCATACATGGCATTGTTTAATCAAAACATTACATGCACAAACTATAACACATCAACTATGATTCTTGTTTGGTTTGATTATGGCAAACAAGTCAATTGTGGTTAGAGTAGGAGTAATAGAAGACAGACCCATGAACATGCAGGCACAAACACAGCAAAATGATACTAGTAAACAGACAGACAGACAGATGGATGAATGGACAGACGGACAGACAGACAGACAAATAAACACAAAATTAAAGAGACAAAGAGAGACAAACGAAGCAACAAACAACCAAAGCCAAACAGGTACACACACACACACACACACACACACACACACACACACCACCACCACCACCACCACCACCACCACCACCACCACCACCACCACCACCACCACCACCACCACCACCACCACCACCACCACCACCACGACCACCACCACCACCACCACCACCACCACCACCACCACCACCACCACCACCACCACCACCACCACCACCACCACCACCACCACCACCACACACCACACACCACACACCAAACACCACAAAACAGACTTACCACTTGACAACTGAACTGCTGCTGTTCCATCAGTTCATGAACGTTCAACTGATTGCACACATCGATCTCATCCATAGCACCGTCCACATCATTCTTATTAGCCAACCTTCAAACCCAAACATCATTACAACCACACCACAAACAACAACCATCTCCGGTTATTATTATTATTAATTAACTAGTAACTAAATGCTCATCACAATACACAGATGTGAATTTTTTTGAAAACCAAGCAACAAACTTTACACATAATTTTTAATTATAAATCAAGTATCCATTTATTTCTTCATTTTATTTGAAATATATTCATTATTCATCCACAATTCTTACAACAAAACTGGTTTTCCGCCCATCCGTGCGTCCTTGACTACCTCCTCCAACACATCTCTCGCCTCTCCAATTCTCTGTGCGTCTGACGCATCAATGACGAAGACAATGCCGTGCACCTCGGCGTAATAATTTTCCCAAATTCCTCGAATCTTCGAGCCGCCACCGACGTCCAGCATCGTCACATCGCAACGACGCATTCGAAGGGAAGAGGATGCGAAGCCAATGGTCGGTGTAATTCCATCTGTTGAGTCTAGAGAAATGACAAAAGGGACCGGAAATTATGAGTTGCTACACCTAGAGTAGGTAAAGTAGCAAAACGTAACACACAAAATTAACTTACCGTTTTGTATTGACGCGACGGTTGTGCTTTTGCCCGCGTTGTCGATTCCTATGACGAGTATATGGACATCTCTAGACGAGAGGAAGACGGTCGTGGCAAATTGTCGAGAGGGAAATGTTTCGAATTCACTAGCCACGACTGACCTGTATGGATGGTGATATCTTCGAAACCAAGCGAAGCAAGTCGAGAATACATTTCTCATCGCTTCACAAATCGACTTTCTCTCGAAAACACGGATGGCTGTCTGGACTTTGTGGCGTTTCCACGGCAACTGAAATACTGTACTGAGATAGGTCACGCGAGTGCGTGTGGCGCTTGATATAAAAGGATTGCGATGCAAATCCTCGCTTACCAGGATGGCCGAGTGGTTAAGGCGTTGGACTTAAGATCCAATGTGCAGATGCACGCGTGGGTTCGAACCCCACTCCTGGTAGACTTTTTATCAGACGTAACACTTTTGATACAATCCTAAATGTGGTACATACAAACAGGCTAGAGAAATCTGTTTTGCTAGCAATTGCTGCGCATGCTCACGCGGGGTGAATTTTTCTAAGCCGCGGTATCAAGATATTCAGTGTCTTGAATGATCGGATCAAATAATTTCGACAACGCCGTAACGAATTAGAGGGGCCCCGCAGAACCGGAGTCGACGTGTCCACGTCGACCAATCAGGAATCCTTCAAGCTCTGTCAAGTTTATGATAGAGCATGCCTATTTTAATTGCAGACAGATGTCATACACTATTTAATACCTACATATCCTGGATCCGTCGACGTCCCTGTAATATAATTGTTCAACTCGCATTGTGAGAACTGGTGCCATCTTTTCTTAAAATTGAGGGAAAGAACAAACGCAAGAGCTCGAGAGGAAGCAAATACAGGAAGCAAGCGGATAACGAATAAACGCGCAACACACCACACGATACCTCAATTCGCTTGCATTACGAATTGCTTACAGTAGCGTATCTGGAAAACAGAGCAAAAATGGTGAGGTCATGATCATGGCCTCCAGAACGTCCAGCTCTATTCACTGAATCAACTAGAGTGAATATATCAACATTAAATAATGGAAAAGCCTAACAAAGTTTCAAGTAACTATGTTCTGTAGTTCTCTTGAGCAAATGTATACAATCATACAATCCGTAGGCTCAAATGTCTCCCAAAATTCTCAAAATGAAAATGAGAGGATGCCTAGGAGGAATACTAACAATGAGCCTGATGTCTTTATTGTTGCTGATGTGCCGTCTTGCTTAAGTTGAACGATGTTAGACACACCTGATGGATTTCCATATTTATCATAAGTCTCTAAAGCTGCAAAGTATGTGTCTGCCTCCTGTGGCACCTTGATAATCACTTCTTGTACTTTTCCTCCCTCAACTGGTATCAGTGAGCCACCAGCCATGGCAGAATATGACACTTCAGCACTCTCATTGAAACGATGCAAAAGCTCACGAAAATCTGATGAAATTCTCAAACTAAATTTATCAGCTAGAAACAACAAACAAAGACTCATGAAATTCTATAAAACGTTGTAGCATGCAGTCATCACACACACCTTTTCCACTGTAAGCATCATCACCAGCAGCAACCCAATTTAATGTCGCTGTTGATTCTGATCGACTTGAATGAACAACTCTAAGGTCCATGACTCGAGAGGGAGACATGAGATCCACTGAGCCACTAAAACCCATCAGTTTGAATGAACCTGCAGATCGCATTCTTGAAAACTCTGTCATAATCTGTCTTTCTCGAGACTCGTGCTGTCTTGTCATTCCAATAGTTTTCATCTCCTCATCAGAAAGAGCCATCAGATCATCCGTTTGAACCATTTGCATCATCTCTGCAGTATTGGTTGCTGCATCAACCTTCACGACAACATTGTATTGTCCATCACCCGTATAGTTAGTGAAATATGCCGTGTATGTTCCATCTCCAGCTGACATATCGGGAGCTACACACAAACATCAACAGTTCACAAACACTGACAGTATAGATAAAACCTTCAATTGTTGGCATACCAATTCCATTGTCCAATAGCACGAGTGTCATGGGTGACATACCAGATCGTGATATCGTGGCTTCAACTGTTGCTCCCACTACAACCATATAACCTTTCTTCACATCGGTAGAGATGATAACAGGACTTGGATATGAAACCATCATTTCACTCAATCGAGCTTGCACAGTAACGGGTTTGTCAGCAGTATGGGCTTGTTTTGATGTCACAGAAACAGCAATGAACTGTTCCACACTTCCTGGATTGTAAATTTTATATTTCCATGTACCTGACTACACAACACAAATAAATTCATAAGGTCACGTGCACAGGCAACACGAACAAGAAGATAAACATACCTCAGCTTTGTCAAGCAATGTGATTTGGATAGTCATAAATGATTGATCCACATAAAATCCAGGATTGGAATTGTTCACTACTTCACCTGATGGTGAAATTAGATGAACACAAACAGTTTGTTTTACTGACACAGGTTTGTTCCACATAAACATAAACACTGTATGCATTCCCACCTCCCCATCAACCATTACATATCCACACACACGCTTCAATGGAGACACTTGAACAGACAAACTGTGAAGGTGAACAGTACGATTAATAGGTGATGGGGTCATCAAATCCAACAGAGTTACCATCGCTTCACTCAGTTTCTGAGTCGATGTCTGGACAACAACAACAACAACAACAATAACACAATGCACTGTGATCTAGTGTTTATGCATACTCAAGAGCGTACTTTGGAAGTGGTCTGGTTGAAAATGTCAGTACATATACGTATAGATAAAAATCAGACATGCCATGATAGATGAAATGTGTTGCGAATGTTGTCCTTCTTGCTTACCTTTTTTTGTGATTTTAGACTTAAAGTTTATCAAGTCTGTCGGTCATATGGTGGAAGTGCAATAATGAGATGATTCCGCTTTGCTCCTCAAACCCCACTCTAGTAAACTTGCTAGGTTACTACATTAACATAAAAAAGTAATTTTTCTTGCGAAAAACTCTAGTCAGAAACCACAATGGAATGAACAGATATGCGAGCTGTATATACATGCGTTCTGCATGATCTGCAGGGCTGCAGGCACTTGATATGAGACTGTCTACAGAGTGATTAAATAAAAACGTATTTAATCAGCTATACCCTACTTATTTAATCAGCTATATCTATTTCAGAAAGTTCTCAGGAATTGTCCATTGGTAGTATAAATATTGACGAGTGGTCTGGTGGCTACGTCCCTGGTACAGTACTACAACAATATGTTCACATACCTGCTTCTCATCTGCGTCAACAAAGTATGTCACTCCGCTTGTTGGCTCAGACAAAAGATTCAAGTTTTGTGCGGCATGTGGACCAAGGCCAATTGGATAAACCATCACTTTAGCTGCAGACACCAATGGCACTACCGACCCTATGTATGGTTTTACAGTCTCTTCTCCATCAGTTATGATCACAATAGTTCCACCAGATGGAGGAATATCACTTGGTTTTGTTGTGCCATCGATTACTGTATTTGTGAGGACTTCGAGTGCTTTGTTTATGCCAGCTCCAATGCTTGTTCCTCCATTCAACTCATCTTTTGTTGGCAATATGTTCATGATACTCTCTCGATCCTTGCTATTCATAATTTCAGTGAGAACAAGCCTTCTGGCTGCACTGTCCTGAAAGGTAACTAAACTGATTGATGTGCCATCTCCAACACCAGCAATAAACAGTCGAGCTGCTTGTCTCAATGCATCAATTCTATTTTCAATTCCCAGGCTTCGAGACAGATCCAAAACTAAGACAACATTATCTCTTTGTGAACCAGACCTAACGATATTGAACTTTGGCTTTGTATTTCTGTCAATACGACCGGGTGGGTTATTCCCATCCTTGAAGTCATCGTGAGATTGGATGACATCCCAAGTGCTCCTGTACTGACAATAGATGTTCTGACTGTTCGGAGCCATTGCATTATGCTTAGTTGACTCGTCATCTCCATCATCACAAAAAGTATTGACCTGCAAGACAAACAACAGATCAGTTGTTGGCAATGTAAATTTAATTAATTAATTACAGTTTAATTAAATCCTTACCGAATGAATGTACTGTTTAAACATAATGGACCCTCTTGCAGTAGTGTTTTGGGGCGGTTCATATTGACATGTACTCAGCTGGGTATCAAAAGCAGAGCAGTCACTTCCTACTGCATTTCGAACTCTTCCCTGCACATGATTGGAGACACGAGTTAGCACGATTATGTAACAGGATTGGTGTGATTCATTCACAGAGATGCGCAAATACCAAGAAACTTAGCACAAGGACGGATCACATTATGACATACGTGTGTTACATCGAACCGGTCACATTGCAACAGATCCGGATGTAATCAGTCTGATGTGTCATCTTACCTCTTTGGCCAAGTTGACGGAGCAAGCGGTGGCCTCAGTTTCCCTACCGCTGCTTGATGGATAAACAAGTCTCCACACATTATTTGCATACTCGTCAAATACACCCCACCGCAAATGTCCCCATTCGTGAACAATCATCCTAGCGGATGGAGTTAGATTATTGATCTAGAAAATCAAAGACAATACCACAAACCGCAGAAGTACAACAGGTCTGAAGAGAGGAAAGAAGAGAAAAATACGAAGCCACAAAAGAAAACAGAAAGGTTTTAACCTAAGATGATCTACTAGAGTGACCTTACCTTCTCATCCGTCAGTCTGAATGGAGTGATGTGCATGTAGATGCCCGGCATGCCACACTTGAGAGCCGACACCTGAACGTAGGCGCTATGAGCGCCAGGAAAGACCGGCTCGTCGATTCTGATTTCAGCAGACTCAAAGCGTTCGATCGTTCTGGGCTCGTATATCGCTCTGTCGCTCCACGTTTCTGGAACCAATATTGTCACATCTTTGAAATATGCTCTTCGTTTTGTAGCCGTGTAGAGGTAGGATGATGCATTGGTCATGACACTCTTGATGCGGTCTACCAGTGAGAAATCTTCTGCTACATTTTCACCGATGGCGACTACTAGCTGTTGGTAACCGTTGTTTGTGAGCGTAACCTGCCCGTTGGCTAACCCGGAAATAAACGCCAAGAAAAGAAAGTGTCTGCACATTGCTTCAAGCGAGAAGTAAAGGTGCTCTGAGCCCCAGCCAAAGGTGAAGCCTGATAAAAAGGACGCGGATGACGTCGTCGTCATTGGTTCCGTGAAGGCCTGTTGACCACACCTATTCATTAATTAACCTAATGCTACAGTACATGTGACTGTACTACAGACATGGGCATATTATGGAGCCACCCCCATATCAGCTGAGGCATAAAAATCAACAATTGCAGATTTATGAATATACCTGCTGACCCACTGATTCTACATCAAATCATGCTATTTGGGTATTTATATTGTTCTGATTGGACACTCTGACAACCCGTAGCAACAAAAGATTGGAGAATGACAAGACTAACCACCGCCACTATACATTACCATGTCCAAAATGTTCATGTTGTGATATCACAAGAGCAGACTCACAATATGCAAGCAAACTAAAAACGTATAGTCTCTTCTGACATAAAACAAAGTCATTGTATTGTCTAGAAGCTTTTTGAAAACGATTTTCATTATGAGCTTTCAAATTGATTGAACTGATAGCAAGAAGCAGTCATGTAGGTCACACAGGATCACCTCCGATCTCAGACATGTGGATGGCACGATCAGAGCCATTACCTCACCATTATGACTTGTTGTAATTTACTAAAAAAAGTGCAGCTGTCACTGTAGATGCATGTACTTGCACTGTCTGAGAAAGTCCAATAATTTTTATCTAAGTCACGTGCTCAGGGTGGCTCCATAAGTATGCCCATGTCTGTAGTATATGTGTACAGTGTACTGTACATATGTATGTATGCCATTCTGTGTACGTGTTGTACGTATGTAATTATAAACTGCACTTGCTGTAAGCATCCAACGTTTAAAGTGAAAGTTAGAAACAAAACGAGATTCGTAGGAAGTAATAAGTTAATTAGGCTAATTAACTACTTCCAACTCTTGATGAAACTGTTCCAAAACTATCTGATGACAAACTATAACAATTAAACATTTTTACTACACCATCGTATCCTATCAAGCGTGTAGTATGCCCAGCCTCTGAACGGTGTAACTCTAACTAATGAATTAATTATTCTGTGAGCGCAACAAACTAAATTACTAATACTATAATGTATATATGCTTCATTCATCTTTCGTTAACCCAAACAACGCATTTCATTGTGTGCCACAAACTTCTCAAATAAATCCAAAACATAACACAACAAATGTGTCTACATGAAACAGATCTGTAAAACACTCAGGCACAAATTGTCTTGTCCTACTAGCCCAAAAAAATCCGTACAACGAAGTTCCTTAACTTTGTTACTGTTGATGTGTAGCTTTCTTGCAGGTCAAGTCGAACGATGTTGGACACACCTGATGGATTTCCATATTTATCATAAGTCTCTAATGCTGCAAAGTATGTGTCTGTCCCTTGTGGCACCTTGACAGTCGCTTCTTGTACGTTTCCTCCCTCAACTGGTATCAGTGAGCCACCAACTATATTGGAATACGACACTTCAGCACTCTCATTGAAACGACGCAAAAGTCCATAAAAATCTGATGAAATTCTCAAACTAAATTTGTCAGCTAACAAAAACAAGAGACAGGCTCAAGTCTATTAGAATACTAGCTGTACCATGCAGTTGTCATACACACACCTTTACCACTGTAAGCATCATCACCGGCAGCAACCCAATTTAATGTCGCTGTTGATGCTGATCGACTTGAATGAACAACCCTAAGATCCATGACTCGAGCAGGAGGGATGAGATCCAATGAGCTATCAAAACCTTTCAGGTGAAATGAACCAGCGGATTGTATCCTTGAAAACTTGGACATAATCTGTCTTTCTTGAGATTTGTGTGGTCTTGTCATTCCAATAGCTTTCAACTCTTGATCAGAAAAAGCCATCAGATCATCTGTCTGAACCATTCGCATCATCTTTGCAGCATTGGCAGCTGCAGCAGTCTTCACGACAACATTGTATTGTCCATCACCCGTATAGATAGTGAAATAAGCCGTGTATGTTCCATCTCCAGCTGACATATCGGGAGCTACACACAATCAACAACAGTGCCAACACAAACTGTATATATATAACCTTCAATTGTTGGCATACCAATTCCATTGTCCAAAAGCACGAGCTTCATGGGTGACATACCAGATCGTGATATTGTAGCTTCAACTGTAGCTCCCACTACAACCATATAACCTTTCTTCACATCAGCAGAGATGATAACAGGACTCGGATATGAAACCACTGTTTCACTCAATCGAGCTTCCACAGTAACGGGATTGTCAGCAGTATCGGCTTGTTTTGATGTCACAGAAACAGCAATGAATTGTTCTACAGTTCCTCGATTGTAAATTTTATATTTCCATGTACCCGACTAAACAACACAAATATAATACTCAAAATCAGCAAGAACAAACAAGTACAGTACACATACTTCAGCTTTGTCAAGCAATGAGATTTGAATAGTCATAAATGATCGATCCACGTGAAATTCAGAGTTAGTTTTGTTCATTACTATACCTGATGGTGAAATTAGAGTAACACGAATAGTTTGTTTCCGTGTGACGTGTTTATTCCACATAAACATGAAAACTGTATGCATTCCCACCTCCACATCAACTATTACATCTCTACTGACACGCATCATTGGAGACACCAAAACAGACAAACTATGAAGATAGATGGTTCGACTAGTGGATGACTGACGCATCTGATCCAACACAGTCACCATCACTTCACTCAGTTTCTGAGTTGATGTCTGTGTAATAAAAACAGTGAAACACAATGCATTATATATGTAGCAGTCTACATTAATTACTGTTCATGCATAATAACCAATATATATATATATATATATATATATATATATATATATATATATATATATATATATATATATATACACATATATATAGCTAGAATACACAGAACATACCTGTTTCTCATCTGTGTCAACAAAGTAAGTCACTCTGCTTGTTGGCTCAGATAAAAGACTCAAGTTTTGTGAAGCACCTGGGCCGAGACCAACTGGATAAACCATCACTTTAGCTGCAGACACCAATGGAGTTATCGACTTTATGTATGGCTTTGCAGTCTCTTGCCCATCAGTTATGACCACAATAGTTCCACCAGATGGAGGAATATCACTTGGTTTCGTTGTGTCATCAATCTCTAAACCTGTGAGAACTTCTAGTGCTTCTTTAATGCCAGCTCCAATGCTTGTTCCTCCATTCAACTCATCTTTTGTTGGCAATATGTTCATGATACTCTCTCGATCCTTGCTATTCATAATTTCAGTGAGAACAAGCCTTCTGGCTGCACTGTCCTGAAAGGTAACTAAACTGATTGATGTGCCATCTCCAACACCAGCAATAAACAGTCGAGCTGCTTGTCTCAATGCATCAATTCTATTTCCAATTCTCAAGCTCAGAGACAGATCCAAAACTAAGACAACATTATCCTTTTGTGAACCAAACCTAACGATATTGAATTTTGGCTTTGTATTTCTGTCAATAGGACCGGGTGGATTATTCCCATCCTTGAAGTCTTCATGAGATTGGATGACATCCCACGTGCTCCTGTACTGACAATAGATGTTCTGACTATTTGGAGCCATTGCATTATGCTTAGTTGACTCGTCATCTCCATCATCACAAAAGGTATTGACCTGCAAACATAAATAGCTTACAATTACTTATTGTATTTATTATGTAATGTTTAACAGTTAATTAAGCTCTAAATACTCACCGAAGAAATAAATTGCTTGAACATAATAGACCCTTTCGCAGTGGGTTTTTTGGGTGGCACATATCGGCATGAATTGTGGACGTTGAATGCAGAGCAGTCTTTTCCTAATACATTTTTCACTTTACCCTGCACATGACCACATGAGTTAGCAAACATTACAATCATACAAACTATAATTAGAGTAGGTGGTATCACACCCTTTCGAGTGCTGTAAGCATGCTTTACAAACAGTCATACATAGAAACAGCTACGTATATAATTGCAACTCACAAATACATGTATATAAAAATACCTAAACAATACAAAGTAACATAATTACCTCTTTAGCCAAGTTGACGGAACAAGCCGTGGCTTCTGTTTTCGTGCCTCTGCTTGACACATAAAGCAATTTGTCTTTACTGCTTCCATACTCGTCAAACACACCCCACCGCAAGTGGCTCCATTCGTGAACCATCATCCTTTCAGACGGCGTTATACTGTTGAGCTTCAAAATAGAAAAGGATATGTATTACAATCTGTAGAAACTACTACAGCAACACTGGCATAGGAATCAGGGGGCTGAGGGCTGGGCTGGGTGTTGGGGATGAGAGCTGGGGGCTGGGGGCCGAGGATGGGGGCTGGGGCTAAGAGGGGCTAGCCTAGTAGAGAGCTGAAGTTCCTCGCTCCTAATAGAACATGAAAACTGACAAACAGAAGTGTTCGAGACTAACATTATCTCAGCTATGATCCAATCTGTTGGAATATAATAAATTCTCAGATGATACAGTGATACTCAGAAAGTACTGTCTACCTCTCTCAATAATGCTCATAGTGAAATAGCTGTTTACTTACTAAATTTATCCATTCATTCATGAACACACAGGCATGCCTGTTACTAGGCTGTAATCTGGAAATACAATTCAATACAATACAAATACAATACTCACAAACGTTTGCACATTCAGTTTGCAGTGGTGTGTTTGTACATATACCAAAATCTGTGCAGTTTCTGTCCACACATGTATGTACATCACCTTTATAAACAGTATATTTATAACTCTAGATGTTGTCTAGGGTTTGTCTGTTTCTTTCTTTGTCTTTCAAGGTGCACTTTGCAAAGTCACAGTTTGAGAGTTCAAGGAGTACAAGGAGGAATGTTTTGTACATGTTACAGACAAAGTGTTTTCTCTGATGATAAAAGTGAAAATGATGTTTCGCAGTATTGATGAGAACACTTTAATGACAAGAAGTAATCTAAAGAGTCTCCTTGTAGATAAGGCTGCAGAGTGCACGAAGGATGTCCAGTTTCTCAGTTGCCACAAAATTAACCAAAGGCTTCTGCCTAAGTACTTCAATGTTCGTTTGCCAATTTTTTGCAAGAGACTGAAAGCTAGGAGGAAACAGGACATAGAGAAAAGTTAGGCAGGAGGGGAACTGAAATGCCGATTCGAGTATGGCAATGAGGAAGTTCGTCATTTTGCTACCAAGGAGATTCTGGACCAACTTTCCATTTTTCTATTGATCTAACCTATTAGACACAATGACATAATTTGCTTGCGTAAAATGTGTTCTTTTGTCTGTGTTGTACAGGACCATACAGGTAGTATTGTGAGAAAGGAGTGTGGTGTGGTGATGGTGATGGTGGTGGTGGTGGTGGTGGTGGTGGTGTGTGTGTGTGTGTGTGTGTGTGTGTGTGTGTGTGTGTGTGTGTGTGTGTGTGTGTGTGTGTGTGTGTATGTGTCAGTGTCTGTGTTAACAGTTGCATGTGTGTCACTCTGTTGGCATGTGTGTCTATGTCTGTGCATGTGCAGTCCGTGTCTGTGCACATTGTGTGTGCTTATGTACCAATATGTTTAGCCAAGCAGAAAGATCGGGTGATGAGCTCGAGCAAGGACTCTGAGAGCAACGCTGTGCTAGAGGAATGTAATAGCCTTTTCAGCTTGCTGGAAAAAGAGAAATTATGTAATGTAATGTGAATGCTTGATTAGCTAATGTTGCAAGTGACAGTGAATCAGTGTTTTGTTTATGTAGTCTTCTGGTAGACAGATGTATAGTATTGGTGTTTGTGGACTCCGAGGCAAGCGCGAGGTTAGGAGAAAAGCTGCCGTGGTTCTCCTTACCTTCTTCGAACAGGTTCAAAACCTGAAAGCGACTAGAGTTATATGCGAGAAACGTCGATAAAGACCCTTCTTGGTACCCAACGCGAGTTTGATCAATGCGTCAATTGATCTCTTGATCAAGGTGGAGATGCTCCCCTCCTACGCAAAACAATGCCGAATTTCACTTGTTACAAAAAAAACTAAACTAACGATCTCAAAACACAGCCATACCATTCAGCAAAAACACTCCGAAAGGAGTCCTCCTAATTCGGACGACGCGAAGAGCTTTAGGCAGTCAAAGAAGACTCGTCTGGAGAGCCGGTGCGGCTCCAAGCAGTCGTCTTCTTCGTCAAACTGCGCCGCCATTATATAACATACGGGAGTTCTAAAGCATCACGTGGATAGAGCGAAGTCCCGGCTATCATCTGTGACGTCCATGCATCCGTTGTGGCAGGATATTATTTATGTAATGTTGCGTCGTAGTGCTTATGGGTGTGGTGCTAGCTCCGCCCGCCATTGTCCCTAGCGACGACCAATGAGCATTCAGCATATAATTCAGTGGCATAGGAAGCAATTAAAAGTGGTGCGGCCTAATGCGTGTTAGAAGGCGTGGTCACTTAGCGTGCGCTACCATACGAAGGTGTGGTCCTAGTTGTACACACATGCAGCCTCTGGTCGCACCGACCCGCAGCTCCTAAGGCCCTGCAGCCCTACTTATCACTTATCCAGTTGACCCTTTCACTGCAGTCCAAAGAAACCGCGCCTACTAAAACTGGAGTGAGTGCGCATGCGTTGCCGCTCGACATCGACACGTGTCCGGGTTGTCCACGTGGATATAACGGTGATCACGTGCATATAACGGACGTGCCCGTGCTCTGTACAGCGAGCAATCTAGCGCACGTTAGGTTTGCTCGCATTTTATGCTGAAATATATTACTTATTTAACTTAATCGGCACAACTAACAACGGAAGTTACAGGCAATGAGCAGCTGGCAGAAAGCCACTTTTTGAAAAGTGGGGCGGCCATGGCCGCCCCAGCCGCTACGCTTCCTACGCCACTGTAATTTGTTGCACGTGCGTTTAAAAAGCTCCGCCTGGTTATTTGTTTGGCGACCAATCATCGGTTGCGATCTAGTCGATCAGTCTCCGTGATTAGTTCCGACGTTCGACATCGAAAGACCTCGAATCCGATCGTTATTTCTGTCGAAAACCGTTCGGCGACCTTCTGCGAACGGTTTCTGGCTAGATTGCTGTATTTGAAATTGTTCTTGGTACTTCTACTAGATTAGGAAACATGTAGAAACATGTGCAGTGTGTTGAAGATGTCGGCCGACTAGCTGGATTGCAGTCTAGAGCAGTCTAAAGCAGCAAGATGTAGAGTCAGATGTCATATAGCTAGCGGCTACCTCGAGAGCCTGTCTAGGGGTGACAATGTTTTACGACATCGTTCTTCTGCCTCTAGGCCAAAAATGAAGTCGGACCTCTCGACTCTCACGATTTCGTCACGAGATTCACAATTTACGGGCATGTCTTACGAGCTCACGATGTGCCCAATTCTCACTCTTTTGCCCCGACAAGCCCGACACCCTGACGGTCGCTTTGTGTAGGCCGTCTTTCCGGACATAGCGGATTCTTTGAACTATAGACTCTCGTAACGCTCTGCTTGCTTGTATCTGGGTATCCGGGCGGGGTAGCTACTTGCTTTGCATGGAAGTTCGAGGCAAAACCTGCACTGCCGCGGCCGAAAAGGGTCCTAACGTGGCGTGTTTTTGCAGTGACGTGTAACACCGTGGCGTGTAACCCTACCTCTAACCCTAACCTGTAACCCCTCATCTAGTTGCGTAGATAGGGTCAGAAGGACGAACAAAGGTGTAAACTAACTAGTTTTACGGTATCCGTAGGCGCCTCGTGTTGGTGATTCACACGTCCGACGGAGATTTTGACCGTCTACTGAAACGTCGCGTCCTAGCTAGACAATACGTATTTGATGAAACCCTAGCTGTCATGGAAGCAAACATGCAAACTTCCTAGTAGTTTAGATTACGTATATAGGCCTGGTATAGGTAGTCGTCGTTTTGCGATCGTGATCGAGACAATTGAAATGTACAGTCTAGGTATGCACTCGGTTCCGTTGTAACGACAGTGGTATGGTATTTACTGACATAGAAATTGATATCAGCAAACATTGACTATCGACAGTGTTAGATGCAGTACAGTGTAGTAAAGGATTGATCATACTGTAGTACGGGAGGTGTGAATAGTTGACTGTAGGTGGCATTCGGCTCCTGAAGGTGTTTCTTGGTTGTCACGTACACACAATCCCTAGCTACAATACAAGAGGATGGGGCGACGGAAGTTCATGATGCGTTTTCGCCGCCGTTTGCTCACTTAAACGAATCGTTCTTAGACTCGTCTGTAGTCGGACACAGAACGATTTTTTGAAGTAGGTCGTAGAATGAAACGTCGTCGTGGGGAAGAGAAAATTTGAGGTTCGTGTGTACATATATATATCTATAAAGGACCACGCCCTTTTCTGTTGTGCGACCCGGATTGGAAGCCGCTATGCTCTGCAATAAATAATATTACACACCGTTCCAAGTACCGAGGTGTTTGTGAAAACGATCGCTTCATCTGCTAGACTGCTGCTATATATGCGTCTAAAAAAGTTTCCGAGGTTAGGGGGCCAAACATTACGCAATAATATGTTTGCATTTGCGATTAGCTAGGAGTACTGCAGTGAGGTGGAAAAACTAGATTGGGAGCCACTAACCCCTTTAGTCCCAACGGCTCCTCTAGAGATCTAGAGACCTCTTGCTGGAGGTTGTAGCACGCACTTCATTGCAAACGACCCCCTCCCCAACAAAACCTCCGTCTGAGAGCCTGCCTAATTAGACAGCCATCGCATCGCAGTCCCAAGTAAATTACCAAAACTCTAGCGTGTGTGTGCGTGTGTGTGTGTGTGTGTGTGTGTGTGTGTGTGTGTGTGTGTGTGTGTGTGTGTGTGTGTGTGTGTGTGTGTGTGTGTAGCTTGATGTAACATTCAAAATCAATATTGAGGCATCTTAGGAAGGATTATCATCATGTATATATATATATATATATACAGTCGCAAACTTACATGCAATAGAAACTTAGAAAGTAACGCAACCACGCACTGTTTAGATTTCAATTCTAGCTAATGCAGGGCCGCCGGTGCATGGAGCACTCCAGATGTTGGGTATGTATAGGCCTGTTTTTCTCCTCCTGAAGGGAGGCGACGACTGGACACTGCGTCTAGAAGTCGTGCGTGGCCACGGTAAACGTAAAAACTCTAGCTACTCTATCTAGTCACTTGAACCATTACATATTTCCGGGAGTTCTCGCCAAACGACCAGCCCGTTGGCGAAAGAGTTGGGCTACGCCATGGATCACTTGGATCACCCTGCATGCCCTCTAACGTATATGACGTCTCTCTACGTGACCTTACCTTCGCATTCATCAGTCTGAATGGAGTGATGTGCATGTAGATGCCCGACATGCCACACTTGCGAGCAGCCACTCGAACGTAGGCGCTATGAGCGCCAGGAAAGACCGGCTCGTCGATTCTGATTTCAGCAGACTCAAAGCGTTCGATCGTTCTGGGCTCGTATATCGTTCTGTCGCTCCACGTTTCTGGAACCAATATTGTCACATCTTTGAAATATGCTCTTCGTTTTGTAGCCGTGTAGAGGTAGGATGATGCATTGGCCATGACACTCTTGATGCGCTCTATCAGTGAGAAATCTTCTGCTACATTCTCACCGATGGCGATCACGAGACCTTCATAGCCGTTAGTGGTGAGCGTAACACGCGCGTTGGCTGTCCATGAGAGAAACGAAAAGACGATGAGTTGTTTGTACATAGTATATACGTATATACTGTGTAGTCGTTCAGAGAGAAAAACTGTGCTCTCAGAGGTGTAGGCTGTTTAAATGTAGGGCGAACGAGGGCGTTACCGCCGTCTATACTATACACGGATGTGAAGTATTTAGTGATGAGAATATTTCTTTATGACGCACTGCGTGGCCACAGTGAACTCCATCATTTACGTTATCTTCGTGCACGAAAGAAATTGTGGTTTCGCACTAAACTGCTGCTGACCGGCTAGGGGTGCTCGTATTGGTCCATCGATGTAGTTCTTGTTCTTGTTCTGACCACATCTATTAGCTTTTTCCGCTACGTCAGAATTATCATAATTATATAAACTTGCATGCAAATAACACCACGACGTCGTGCATCACTCTGCCGCCTAGCTAGACAATACTAGACAATAGACGACATTTGGGGAGCGGAGCTTCTACAGCATGCACAATCTGGAGGGTAAATAATTACGTAACACGCACCTTTCGCCGATCTCGCTGTACAGAAAGTCCGCGTTTCCGGGTCTGCTTCTGAACCGTAGATCATCTTGCCGTCGACTAGTCTTTGTAAGTAAGTTCACTACTTAGCATTTCGTGCACCTTGTGAGAGACTTTGCCTGCGTAGAGACGAGGAGGAAGACATTTCTTGAGTACGGCTTCTCGAGGGTAAAGAGACTGCTGTTCGAGCTGAAGTCGCCTGATTCACACTCTGAACAGATGCACGTGCAGTGGAAGCACAGACTTCTCATTGTCTAGCGATGGATTAGTTTTGGCGAGTGAAACCTTGCCACCTGGGAACCCATTTTGGGTAAGCAAACATGTAGGCGTTCCGCGTTCTTTCTGGGCAGTCTAGGTTGCTTCCGTATATATGTGATCGGACAAGTCGAAGTTCTTACTGTGACAACTTGCACTCGATAAGTACACTGACGCGGATCAGAGCACAGTACGCGTACTCTGTAGTCTGTTTACAATTAGCACTGCCAGTCTACGAGTCCCGGCAACAGTTATGTCTAGAGTAACACAACACACACGCACTATTCCATAGCTGTAATGTCTAAATCAGAAAGCAGAGGCCGTTCTACCTCATCCGCAGTCGATCAAGACGTGTGTATAGTAGTGATCTCAAAAGTGAAGATGTCGATTGTCGAAAATGTCACCGAGGCACCGAGGATAATTGAACAGCAAGCAAATGAAATAGTGGAACTTCAAAACAAGATCAGAGTTCTCGAGCAAGACCTTGTATCTGCAGAGTCTGAGTTGCAAGGAAAGGCATTCTCACTCGACACGTGCACGTACTGCCAAATGATAAAATCAAGTTTTACAGGTTTGTGTCGAGAAATGTGCTCGATACGATGTGGAGTTCGACTGAAAGCAGCCGAGACGATTACTCTGTATAGCAAACAAAAAATCAGGCCAAGGTACATCGAGTGATCTAGGTAGTAGGTAGTGGGCTCGTGATCTCACCGCCTTCCACGAAGAGTCGACTAGGCTCGACGAATTTTGCTGACTATAATTCAACAAGATGCATAGTTTCACAGTTCCACAGTTCAAGAACGCTAGATGAGGGAAAAAGTAGTCCTAGTATTCAGCCACACAGGCAGTGACAGTGCGTCGCGTTCGGTTAATTAAGTTAATTACCCCGAATGGGTTCCCCTACCGCAAAATCTTCATCCGACAAAACTTCCATCGCTAGGCAATGAGTAGTCTGTCTTTCCACTCCACGTGTATCTGTTCAGAGTGTGAACCAGGCGACTTCAGCTTGAACAGCAGTCTCATAGTATCCTCGAGAAGCCGTACTCAAGAAATGGCTTCCTACGCGTCTCTACGCAGACAAAGTCTCTCACAAGATGCACGAAATGGTAAGTAGTGAACTTACTTACAAAGCCTAGTCGACGGCAAGATGATCTACGGTTCAGAAACAGACCCGGAAACGTGGACTCTGTGGACAGCGGCGAAAGGTGCGCTCGAGATTGCGCATGCTCTAGAAGCTCCGCCCCGAATATCGTACAGCAGTTCCCTCTCGACCACCTCTACGTTTCCATCGATGTGGTCTCCTTCGGGGACCTGTCTCGTCGGCATTAAAAACATTATTCAAGTCATACCCCTCAAAAATCGACAGCAATGTTTGGCGCCGATCGGCCACAACGGCGGGTTCACAGCTGCCGCTTCGCCCGAAAGGTACGCCACAATCGAACATTGTGTCGCTTCATCCAACGATCCGACCATCCGCTAGAGCCAGGAAATGAACCGTGTCCCGACTGCTCGACCTACACTAGCTAGAGGGTTCGTTCTCGGATCATGCGGCCACCTACCGAAATGTTCTTTACCCGCGCCACCACTCCCAGACGACTTTGTCCAAATCTTCGTAGTACAACTTTCGAACCTTGCTGTACTTCCTCTTTGCTCGACCTCCGATTTCCCATTGCTCTTTTTGTTCCTTACTACGTGACTACAATTAATTCCTTGAATTTGTGTCTTACCTACCTATCTAGATAATTATGCCGAGATCTTCAGCGATCGAGCGACACGAACGGCCTTCTTTCATCTTGTCCGGCACAGCTATCTTTTCACGAAGGGCTAAGATGTTACGTTTTCGAGACGACATTCGACTACTTCCGTACGCACACGTGCTACTGTACTGTGACGACATTCCGTTCGTTCTACATCCGCATCGGTGCAGTGGCGGAGACAGGCAATGCTAAGTGGTCGCTCTAGGCGGGAACACGTGACAACTTTGAGCCTACTTTGGTGGTCGCCGAAGAGGCCTAGGGTTACGTGCACTACAAATTTCGTCGGTGCCAAGCCAAACGGGTCGTAAAAACAAGAGGTGGTCGCTCACGAGGGTGGTCGTCCAAGAAGGAAACTACTGTAGTAACAATCCATGCACGCACATGCACTCATGCATAGACATTAGGATGCGCAAAGCACCCACACGGGCCTTAATTAATTAATTCATTCATTCGATCTGACGAGTCACCGCCCTCTTTCTCATATTTTTGCCCTAAACACTGACCTTTACGCCGCTGATTTAGCCTTTACGGGCAGCGCAGCTGCACGGGACTGCCGAGCAGTTGTCTTCTGCTGCGGGGTTTTTGTTAGCGTTGCGACGATGAACACGCGACTGCGCACTCGACGAACATGAATTAATTAATTAACGTTATATAACGTCATTGTCCTAAATCGTTCTTATATTAATAATCAATTCGTCAGAATTTCGTCTGTCGTTTAGTTTTTTGCTTCATCTTACAAAAATGAGAACAAACTCGTGCACCACACATTTTCTTCGAAAAGATGACGAGCTAGAACTGTATGTGTGTGTGTGTGTGTGTGTGTGTGTGTGTGTGTGTGTGTGTGTGTGTGTGTGTGTGTGTGTGTGTGTGTGTGTGTGTGTGTGTGTGTGTGTGTGTGTATTTAAGGCCTAGAAACTGTGTTTAGTTTGTGTTAGTTGGCTAGAGTTAGCTAGCCAGAGCTGTATGTATATATATATATATATATATATATATATTTAAATTTTTTAAAACTGTACTATAAGAATCCATGTCATAGCTAAACAAAGCTAACTTATCTACTATCAATTTAGCATATATATATATATATATATATATATATATATATATATATATATATATATATACCCACGTAATGAGTCGTAGAGAAACAAGCTCACCAAACATTATATTATGCTAATTAAAGTGCACTGAACCAAACAGCCTGGACGGTACACGTCCAACCAATCAAGAAAGACCACGCGCTCACATGTCTAGTGTATGCCTGTCTAGTATGGCGTGTAATCAGTGTCAAATTACGCCGGTATGTTTTACTTTCTGAGGTCGGTCGTAGACTCAATGAGGTCGATCGTAAAATTATGGGGTCGGTCGTAAAGTCAATGAGGCAACAAATGAGGTCGGTCTTACATTCATCGTTGGTCATACATTCAACGAGGTCGGTCGTACATATATGTCTTCATGTCTGGAGTTGGATTCAAATAACTTTTTAAAACAATATCAACTATTTAACTTTCGTAAACAATATTAACTATTTAACTTAACTTTCTCAAAAAGATTGTCACAATGAGTAGACGCTTTTACTTACTCTTTTCTTTCCACAACAACTTTCCAACTTTCTACAACAGCTCTAATCAATACGCTTTACCGACCTCACTAAGCAAAAGATACTACCGGCGTAATTTGACATTCATCGATTCCTTAGCTTCGTCGGATCTTCATAGTCTTATATATCACCAGGTAACTTCGCCGTCAGATACCTTCGCCGGACGAACTTCGCCAGACTTGCCGGACGAAAAGTCTGGCCCCGGCGCGAGGATCGGAGCCCAGGTATGCGCATGCGTGAACCGTACCGTGCTGCAATGAGACGGTCATCAGACCGAAGCTCCGACCCCCGGCCTTTCACGTTGGAATACCGACGGAGATATGGGTGGGAGGGCTAGGGACAACAAATTTTTCTGAAGCGTCGACGCTTGCAATTGCTACAATGACCGCAACACGCCTGCAGTGCCAAGTCTAGAGTACTTCGAGCGGATAACTCCGCCCGTAGCTACAACGCGCGCAACGGCACCGCTAGCGCGCACGACTCCGAGGTGGAATCGACTCTGTCTAACGTTGCTAGACAACATTTACACGCCATAGTATATCTATCTAGGTGTCGAAACGTGTAAACTGTTCTAATCGGCTCGCTAAAGAGGCACGTTCACGTACGGTAAACTTTTTTAGTACATGCGCCCTCGAGCTTATCTCGACTAGATAAGGTTGCTTTGCCGTGTCGTCTAGCTATGGCAAATGACATCTCTAGTCGAGTACAGTGCCCTGGCAAGAAAATCAATTTCGATCCCCCGTAGCCCTCCCTAGAGTGCTGTTCAGAGGTTACGCGTGC
>CAXXBX010000031.1:0-111269 GCA_964274945.1 Dehalococcoidia bacterium
AAGTATATTTAGGATATTCATTTTATTATTTGGGAATTTATGCAGAAAATGGCTTTATTCTTTAGAAATCTAAAAAAGCTAGTTCTTGGAAATACCAAACTGTTGGAAATGGAACTACGTTGTACTGAATTACGTTTAAGAAATTTACCAGATTCCAAGGGTACAGCTCAACTGCGTGGGAGCTAATGTGCATGTCAAACGAAAGAGCTGCTTATTAGCATGGGTAGACATGAGTCACGGTTACAACCCCCATCGTGCATGGAAAGGTCGCGTAGCAGACTGCCTGTCGGATATTTAAGACGTCTCCCATGCTAGGTTTTCATCATTCAGTGAAAGATAGAGTTGACTATCGAAGAGAAATCTACTGCTCGAGAGATGAATTTGCTAGCGGTCAGTCTCTTCGATTGGATCTCATTGACATGGATAGTGTACACATGCATTTCAACGTGTTGCGTTGTGGGAAAACCGGTCGGACCGTCTGCGCAGGTGCGAGAAAAAAGGGTAACCATAATACGCAAATATATACAAAGATAGTCAATGATTTTTGTTTTAATCAATGTTTTAGAGTGCAAGCTCTGATCCCTGTAGACACAAGTTTGCGCTCATATCGGGTGCTGGAGTTCTGGATACGACTCGCAGTGGCGACACTAGAGTCGTCCAAGTCGTTTCGTCGCGTCTGAGAAAGACAGTCGCGACGGCAAACGCGTCCAAATCTCTAATTACCTTAGAAAATCTTTTTCAGCAAAGCGGTACGCCACACAAGTCTAAACATGTATATCACTATCAAACATACTCGGGCCACTACCTAACAGTCGATACAGATGGAAATCTACAAACAACGGTAAACCAACGATTTTATAAAAAAATTAAAACAAATTAAATATATTTATAAAACATTTTAGGCATCGGTTGGCGAATCGGTTACAATCTTACAGCACAGAGTTGAAGGTTTACCAAACGATTACACAATATTATTATGCGCTTGGTCCGAAAATCAGAGACAAAGTTATCTTCTCTATATTGACGGTTCTATACGCACAAAGAAACTTCAAATAGCAACGGCTTGTCAGGCGTCGTCAAACTTTGTGAAAGCTCTGAGTAACGACGTCATTCTAAAGAGCGTCGACCTCGTTCACAATGAAGTGTACCATTTCTATAGGGTTTTTGTCACATTTCACGATGACGTCAGCAGACACTATTCCTGTCGTTATTTGAGTCGAGAGCTGAAGACGGTTTGCTGTGTTGACAGTTGTCCGAGCGATTAGATAATAAAAAAAATATCGACAAGACATCATGTGTATGTGTAGATATTTTACAATTTTTTAAACTTTTAAATTTAAAACAAATTTTACTTTTAATGATGTTTTTTTGATGGTGGATATTTAACTTGTATGTTTATTTTACATTAACAGTGTTGTAGAGTATTTGTAATGGAGTTTGTATATCTATAGTTTGTATCTATTGTAACGTTGTTGATGAGTTTTTCTCTATTGTATTCATATCAAATTTAACTATATGTAAAGTTTGGTGACAAAGTGAATGTTATGAGCACATACGTTTTCAGCAGCGGATGCACGATTTGCTAGACGAGGGTGCACGAAACCGAGTTTGTGGGTGTGTCTTGTAAAGTAGGCATGCACACTTGCAGTTATTCTATACGCACGGTAATAGGTCAAGATGTTTAGTTGTAGGATCCTGCAGGCTCAGATTCAAGTCGTATAGCCTTCTAGTTTTATTAACTTAAGTAAAGTTCGTACCAAGGACTCACTCTGATAGAAAGTTTTCCCAAAAAAGGACTCGTGTCCCAGCCTGTTTCTGCTATGGCATGTAGCCTCTTCCACAAGCCATCCTAACGCGGGCAGGGTCGCTAGAGCAAGAACCAGCACCCCAATCGGTCTGTGCGTTCGATTGTGTGAATGCATAGAGCAGCTGTGACAGCAAAGCAGTCCGTCTATCTGTGTGAGTGTGCAACAAGTGCATGAAGGCTCTTTGAAACAACTCAGCAACTGTGTGTGTGTGTGTGTGTGTGTGTGTGTGTGTGTGTGTGTGTGTGTGTGTGTGTGTGTGTGTGTGTTTGTGTGAGTGTGTGTGTGTGTGTGTGTGTGTGTGTGTGTGTGTGTAACGCTAAAATGATATTAGCTAGATGTAGTTTAGATGATACGGCTAGTCCCTTGTTGGACCTATAAACATATAAAAATACATTTATATATTTAAAAAAATAAAATATATATGCCGTCTACACGTTTATCGTTAGTGTTTCAAAAATTGATATAACAATTCGTGTACAAGGCGGGAAAATGGATGAAGCAACACATTGTCGTAGGCCGGAAATCATTGATACAAAAATAGTAATGCATACTGTACAAGGCGGGGAAATGGGCGGGGCTACAACTTGTATGAAACCACCTAGGTAGAAGAGCCTTGTATATATAATCACTCTAGTATGTGAACCCATGCTCCAAAAGACGCTTCTATTTGAAGTCACGTTGCACCCTTGCCCGGCAAATTTCTAACCTTAGAGTAATTTATAGTAAAGTTTAAATACGACTTGTTTGCCCTTTAGAATCGGAGCCGCTATGGAGAAATATCACAATTATGGGGCGTGTCTTATACACTTGTTTCCGAGCTCTACAAACGCAGTAGCGCAAAAGAACACGTACGTAAAAACTGCATAAGGTTCAAAGATGCATTAGAGTAACTCCAACCTGCAAAATATAATGCAACACCTCCTCAAGATTAACAAGCAGACTGCGCAGACTGCCGCAAACTAGTGTCACACTTAGTGGTTCGATACACTTGTCCTAGGCAAGGTATTAGCAAGTAGAAATATGACTATAGCCACTGACGCTTCGTGCGCTTCCATATCTGCTGAGAAAACCGTCGTAGCGATATTCTGCGTGGGTATGACGACTACATCCGGGATGAATTACGTCAACAAGTGTCCGTCTGCGGGCGTGTTTCCACTAACGCCTAAACTGGTTTAACAAGTGGTTTAGAAGGCTATTCCGAAATCATTTTAGTATCGACTTGGTCCAGCGCTTCGCGCGCACTCTGGTCTGGAGGCTCGAGGCCAGTCATTCTATTAGCCTCGTACCCAGGCCCTCTTGCGCGCCCGGAGAAGAGGGCCTGGCACACTTTGTATTCGCATGCGCGCTTAAATTAGAAGGAAATCGTGGTAATGTCTGCACGCATGCGGGACCGACGTTGTTTAGAATCTCGAGCCGATAAAATCCAACTCTGCCGAGAAATTGCTACTAACTTTGTGTCTGAACCACTCAGAACTTTCCCGTTGGAATGACAAATGCATTTGCTCCAACTTAAATGTGGTACTTTTGCGGCTGGAGGATTCAAACATGCTGAAACTGCATATAATTCCTCTGCAGATGACTGACTATCACTATCCATTTCTTCTGATTGACCACTCAAATTGACATCCATTAGCACAAAATTATGGCGCTGATAGCTAGAAACGTAGACGGTACACAAATTGATTCAAAGACAGTTGTGTTCAATCGTAGTGTATTTCAAAGACAACAATGTATACAAACTAGATCGAATACAAGGTAAACAACTTTCGCTCTACGCAGAAAACGAATGAACAATGTCTGCAGCTAGAGTAATTTTATACACTGATCGATCTCGAACTGACACTATGACTCAACAGCGATGAACGTATTACATGAACTTCCAAGACGTGAACCAACGTGAGCTCTCAGTAAGTCATCGTTTAAGAAACCTGCTGGTACGTGTACGTTTACGTCGAAGAGAAAGGTCAAAGTAGACCTATGTCGTCTCCTCGCATCCGGTTTTTAGATATTCTTGCCCCTGGTAAAAATTAATACAAAGCAAGTGTCAAGAAAACATATTCACACAATACGATACCGTTACAAAGCTGTAGAGATGATGATTTGCATGCTTTTTGTCTGGTATGCGCTAATTATGCGCGTGAGCTCGGTGTCCCGACCGTGTTTACAAAAACACCTTCCTTTGCAATTGTCGCAATAGTTCGCGACCGCAAACATCGATTTTTGGATTGTATACTTATAGAAGAAAGCTAATCTACACAGATAATAATGTCCACGGGGTGTCGAAACAAAAGTTGTTTCTGAAGCAGCTAACCAGATCAGCTCATAGACTAGGATGTCCGCTAGAGGATGTCCCATCTTGGTAGGAGACCGGGATAGCGACGCTTCCAAGTTGCAAGACACGTAGCGTAATGGTTCTTGCTTCAACCATAGGACTAAATTTGGCAGTCAAAAGTTTCATATATCTTGAACGCGTCCCATTACGTTAGACCACTCTCAACTCTGTGGTTTCTTCTCGCAGTGTGTCCGACTATATGGCTGCATGCATGGTGTCCGATAACGGAAGACGTACTCACTCTCTATATAGCTTCGGAACGGCAGCGACACCGGTGTACCTGTGGCGTACTCAACATAGAAAACTTCGAAATCGGGGAGGCCAGCTGCTCCAGGTTTACGTTTTCGAGACTCTGTGTATCATCTAGGAGGCTATATCTACTAATATTCGAGACCTGAAGCATGGTTTTCCCAGGTGCATCCGTAGCGACGTCTGGCGTGTACCTTGTGAGGTTCGAGGTTGAAGCAAACTTCCTCTCACAGCTCTGCTCTCTCATATGGTTATTGGACGCGCGTGAATGACAGTCAGTGAGTGGTTATTATTTGGACGTGTTCTGTGTGAATGGGCTGCTCGCTTTAGCTAAAGTTTGCATTTCTACACAGGACAAGACAAAGGTGCTGGATTGAATTCTGGAGATGAGGAATGCAAGCCTCCTGTTGTCAAACACTATTTACTACATCCGAGATTTTCTTTCCCTAGTAGAATATATTTACTACATCCTGGATTTTCTATTCCTCCAGTACGCACGCGGTCGTCCTTTTGATCTCGTTTACGGCAAATCATACTAAACTTTTAGTGGCATGATAGCTCATAAGCCTTGTAGTTGCGAACAAACATGTCTCAGCCAGAGCGAACCCCCCTGCTCGTCTAAATAGCGACGCCCTGACTTAGTGTTGTATTCTGCAAATGCCAATATCTGGAGTCATATACATTCACGTTGACTGCATTTAAGCTCTGAACGCATCTCAATGCCACAGCCATGCACATAAATATATGTGCATGGCTTCACATAGGTGAGTGATCCACCTGCAGTACTTTACTATTCTGCTACAGCTGAATTAACAGCTACAATATGCACACGACATGCAATACACGTTTTACTTACATCACTACATTGATGACGGTCGTCAAGCGTCGCAACCATCACTCTTTCAGAGACCTACCGTGTACTGATCGATTCAGTATCTTTCTAGTATAGGTTGCCACCGGATACTTTCTTTTACAATATTTCTTCATGACAATTTTTGTGGTTTACTCTACTATTGCAGTCACTGAACGCAGCTAAGCGCTTGTAAACGGATTCTGGAAGTAACCCAGACACGAGTAGGTATTTTATTTACAGTATTTTGTACATATCCGATGAGCTCCTTGGAATGTTCGATAATTCTGGAGAAACTGCATCGTGCGGATACGAAATCTAAACCAAAGACAAAACTGCGTGGATGTGTACTGACAACGGGCTCAGTTCCAATGTATCGGCATGCAGAACCAACTCTATAATGCAATAAGATGTTGAGAAACCTGTATAGATGAGAACGGACAGATGTCAATATATTCTATTGACTCATGCACGTAGGGTTTCTATTGACGTCTGCTTAGGTCGCCACAGACATTGTACTATAAACTAAACATTTCCTATCAAATGTACACTTGTCAGTTCAGGCGAGACTAGAGAAAATCTTTTCTTCGAATTCTTTTTGAAGCTGTATACTAGCTGGCAGGAAAAAGAGAGAAGTACTAACATTCAAACGCGATTAATGTTAATTTAATGAAGAAGAGATGTCATTATTTCAGTAGGAACACTATTCGCAATTCTCCCTGTAGTTAATTGATAGTCACACGTCAGTAGCTTTAAAATGCAGTGCATCATATCTATTGGATTCACGCAATAAATTTCTAGTTAACATTTCAAATATTTATAAAACTAAGATTTTACTATTTTTATAAATTTACACATAGCTGATAGTTATGATGCATTGTGTATATCTATAGACACACAAAGTATATTTAGGATATTCATTTTATTATTTGGGAATTTATGCAGAAAATGGCTTTATTCTTTAGAAATCTAAAAAAGCAAGTTTTTGGAAATACCAAACTGTTGGAAATGGAACTACGTTATACTGAATTACGTTTAAGAAATTTACCAGATTCCAAGGGTACAGCTCAACTGCGTGGGAGCTAATGTGCATGTCAAACGGAAGAGCTGCTTATTAGCAGGGGTAGACATGAGTCACGGTTTCTACCCCCATCGTGCATGGAAAGGTCGCGTAGCAGACTGCCTGTCGGATATTTAAGACGTCTCCCAAGCTAGGTTTTCATCATTCAGTGAAAGATAGAGTTGACTATCGAAGAGAAATCTACTGCTCGAGAGATGAATTTGCTAGCGGTCAGTCTCTTCGATTGGATCTCATTGACATGGATAGTGTACACATGCATTTCAACGTGTTGCGTTGTGGGAAAACCGGTCGGACCGTCTGCGCAGCTGCGAGCAAAAAGGGTAACCATAATACGCAAATATATACAAAGATAGTCAATGATTTTTGTTTTAATCAATGTTTTAGAGTGCAAGCTCTGATCCCTGTAGACACAAGTTTGCGCTCATATCGGGTGCTGGAGTTCTGGATACGACTCGCAGTGGCGACACTAGAGTCGTCCAAGTCGTTTCGTCGCGTCTGAGAAAGACAGTCGCGACGGCAAACGCGTCCAAATCTCTAATTTCCTTAGAAAATCTTTTTCAGCAAAGCGGTACGCTACACAAGTCTAAACATGTATATCACTATCAAACATACTCGGGCCACTACCTAACAGTCGATACAGATGGAAATCTACAAACAACGGTAAACCAACGATTTTATAAAAAAATTAAAACAAATTAAATATATTTATAAAACATTTTAGGCATCGGTTGGCGAATCGGTTGCAATCTTACAGCACAGAGTTGAAGGTTTACCAAACGATTACACAATATTACTAGTAAATGCTCGGTTAGCATTGTGTTTGGCGAGCGATGGTGTTCCGTCTTTACCTATTCGCGTAACAATGGTTGCGTTACGTAGCAATAGTTTCTGTCAAACAAACGCGTTGACTCAGGAAACAGACTTTCAGTTGCTCTTCTATAGTATTTTGCGTTCGATTATACGAATCCGGTGTTCAGTTATCCTATTCAGGCGTTCAATTATCCGATTCATGCATTCAATTATCCGTTGCTTACGGCTGTTGTGCAATATCATGGAAAACTGAATAACTTACATAGTCTGCGGTTGGACAGCTGTTCAAATATCATCATTCATCAGCTGTCTAGACGCAATAATTTGTAGACTTTTAGTTGCTCTTTTATAGTATTTTGCGTTCAGTTATACGAATCCGTTGGTCAATTATCCGAATTGGGCGTTCATTTACCCGTTGACAGGGGCTGTTGTGCGATATCATGGAAAACTGAATAAATTACACAGTCTGCGGTTGGGCAGCTGCTTAGACATCATTCATCAGCTGTCTAGTCTCAATAATTTTGTAATTAATCTTGACTTTAGTGTAAATATTTAGTAAGTGTTGTACGATAATTTCTTTTGCACTAATCTTGGTGTCTCACGTTTTCGCGGATGTCTAACTAAGCTGTTGTGAGTGAATTAAATCTACATATCTAGGAAGCCTACAACAACGCCTTGATCCGTCAATCGTGCTGTAATCCGCATACTTTGTAAACAGCGCGTCCTGCGTGATACCATGCAACAGTCCATCATGCGTCGCAGTTGGTTTTTATCTCGAATTTCACTACTTCACCTTCCCACCTTTCTTGAATCAATCATTTATTGTTCAGCTGAAACGTGAGTGAGCATCCTAGAAAGACGTCATGAAAGAAATGTGCGACTAAAATAATTATTTCTATATTTGTTACTTCTAATTAGGACAGAACATCGGATAATTGAATGCCCGAATCGGATAACTGAACGCCGAATTCGAATAATTGCTTACCTGAATCGGGTAACTGAACGCTGAGTTCAGATAATTGAACGCAAAACACTATCGTTGTCTTCAATTCTTCGTTCACGCTTCAGTCGTCTCACTCGTTTACTGAGATAGTCGCGTAACAATGATCGCATAGTCATGTGACAATGGTTGCGTAGCAATAATTTCTATCAAAGTAACGCGCGGAAACTCAAAAAATAGACTTTTCTCTTCTTTTAGCTTTTCTTTTTCATTCCGTTTGTCCCAAATCAGTCTCCTTTTCTCTTTAGTCGCGTAAGGGAGCAAAATCGAGAGTCGTTTGACTCTCCTCGCCAAGAAATTACAATTGAGTCGACCCCTCAAAAGAGGTCCCATGCTTCAATTTTTAGCGCATATGTTACGGAGCCAAAATTGCATTCATCTGGCATTGTCGTTTTGTTGATTTGTCTTTCTGTTTTGCCGTAAATCCATGTGCTGACGTACGTATATATATAAATATATAAATATATAAATATATAAATATATAAATATATAAATATAATATATCTCGAGCTCAATTGACATGACAAGAGAGAGGCTCGCTTCGCTCGCCAATTATGCGCTTGGTCCGAAAATCAGACACAAAGTTATCTTCTCTATATTGACGGTTCTATACGCACAAAGAAACTTCAAATAGCAACGGCTTGTCAGGCGTCGTCAAACTTTGTGAAAGCTCTGAGTAACGACGTCATTCTAAAGAGCGTCGACCTCGTTCACAATGAAGTCTACCATTTCTATAGGTGTTTTGTCACATTTCACGATGACGTCAGCAGACACTATTCCTGTCGTTATTTGAGTCGAGAGCTGAAGACGGTTTGCTGTGTTGACAGTTGTCCGAGCGATTAGATACAAAGAGTCATATCGACAGGACATCATGTGTATGTATGGATATTTTACAATTTTTTAAACTTTTAAATTTAAAACAAATTTTACCTTTAATGATGTTTTGATGGTGGATTGTTAACTTGTATGTTTATTTTACATTAACAGTGTTGTAGAGTATTTGTAATGGAGTTTGTATATCTATAGTTTGTATCTATTGTAACGTTGTTGATGAGTTTTTCTCTACTGTATTCATATCAAATTTTAACTATATGTAAAGTTTGGTGACAAAGTGAATGTTATGAGCAGACACGCTTTCAGCAGCGGATGCACGATTTGCTAGACGAAGGTGCACGAAACCGAGTTTGTGGGTGTGTCTTGTAAAGTGGGCATGCACATTTGCAGTTATTCTATACGCACGGTAATAGGTCAAGATGTTTAGTTGTAGGATCCTGCAGGCTCAGATTCAAGTCGTATAGCCTTCTAGTTTTATTAACTTAAGTAAAGTTCGTACCAAGGACTCACTCTGATAGAAAGTTTTCCCAAAAAAGGACTCGTGCCCCAGCCTGTTTCTGCTATGGCATGTAGCCTCTTCCACAAGCCATCCTAACGCGGGCACGGTTGCTAGAGCAAGAACCCGCACCCCAATCGGTCTGTGCGTTCGATTGTGTGAATGCATGGAGCAGCTGTGACAGCAAAGCAGTCCGTCTATCTGTGTGAGTGTGCAACAAGTGCATGAAGGCTCTTTGAAACAACTCAGCAACTCTGTGTGTGTGTGTGTGTGTGTGTGTGTGTGTGTGTGTGTGTGTGTGTGTGTGTGTGTGTGTTTGTGTGTGTGTGTGTGTGTGTGTGTGTGTGTGTGTGTGTGTGTGTGTGTGTGTGTAACGCTAAAATGATATTAGCTAGATGTAGTTTAGATGATACGGCTAGTCCCTTGTTGGACCTATAAACATATAAAAATACATTTACATATTTTAAAAAATAAAATATATATGCCGTCTACACGTTTATCGTTAGTGTTTCAAAAATTGATATAACAATTCGTGTACAAGGCCGGAAAATGGGTGGAGCAACACATTGTCGTAGGCCGGAAATCATTGATACAAAAATAGTAATGCATACTGTACAAGGCGGGGAAATGGGCGGGGCTACAACTTGTATGAAACCACCTATGTAGAAGAGCCTTGTATATATAATCACTCTAGTATGTGGACCCATGCTCCAAAAGACGCTTCTATTTGAAGTCACGTTGCACCCTTGCCCGGCAAATTTCTAACCTTAGAGTAATTTATAGTAAAGTTTAAATACGACTTGTTTGCCCTTTAGAATCGGAGCCGCTATGGAGAAATATCACAATTATGGGGCGTGTCTTATACACTTGTTTCCGAGCTCTACAAACGCAGTAGCGCAAAAGAACACGTACGTAAAAACTGCATAAGGTTCAAAGATGCATTAGAGTAACTCCAACCTGCAAAATATAATGCAACACCTCCTCAAGATTAACAAGCAGACTGCGCAGACTGCCGCAAACTAGTGTCACACTTAGTGGTTCGATACACTTGTCCTAGGCAAGGTATTAGCAAGTAGAAATATGACTATAGCCACTGACGCTTCGTGCGCTTCCATATCTGCTGAGAAAACCGTCGTAGCGATATTCTGCGTGGGTATGACGACTACATCCGGGATGAATTACGTCAACAAGTGTCCGTCTGCGGGCGTGTTTCCACTAACGCCTAAACTGGTTTAACAAGTGGTTTAGAAGGCTATTCCGAAATCATTTTAGTATCGACTTGGTCCAGACTAGAGTCCTCGCGCTTCGCGCGCACTCTGGTCTGGAGGTTCGAGGCCAGTCATTCTATTAGCCTCGTACCCAGGCCCTCTTGCGCGCCCGGAGAAGAGGGCCTGGCACACTTTGTATTCGCATGCGCGCTTAAATTAGAAGGAAATCGTGGTAATGTCTGCACGCATGCGGGACCGACGTTGTTTAGAATCTCGAGCCGATAAAATCCAACTCTGCCGAGAAATTGCTACTAACTTTGTGTCTGAACCACTCAGAACTTTCCCGCTGGAATGACAAATGCATTTGCTCCAACTTAAATGTGGTACTTTTGCGGCTGGAGGATTCAAACATGCTGAAACTGCATATAATTCCTCTGCAGATGACTGACTATCACTATCCATTTCTTCTGCTTGACCACTCAAAATTGACATCCATTACCACAAAATTATGGCGCTGATAGCTAGAAACGTAGACGGTACACAAATTGATTCAAAGACAGTTGTGTTCAATCGTAGTGTATTTAAAAGACAACAATGTATACAAACTAGATCGAATACAAGGTAAACAACTTTCGCTCTACGCAGAAAACGAATGAACAATGTCTGCAGCTAGAGTAATTTTATACACTGATCGATCTCGAACTGACACTATGACTCAACAGCGATGAACGTATTACATGAACTTCCAAGACGTGAACCAACGTGAGCTCTCAGTAAGTCATCGTTTAAGAAACCTGCTGGTACGTGTACGTTTACGTCGAAGAGAAAGGTCAAAGTAGACCTATGTCGTCTCCTTGCATCCGGTTTTTAGATATTCTTGCCCCTGGTAAAAATTAATACAAAGCAAGTGTCAAGAAAACATATACACACAATACGATACCGTTACAAAGCTGTAGAGATGATGATTTGCATGCTTTTTGTCTGGTATGCGCTAATTATGCGCGTGAGCTCGGTGTCCCGACCGTGTTTACAAAAACACCTTCCTTTGCAATTGTCGCAATAGTTCGCGACCGCAAACATCAATTTTTGGATTGTATACTTATAGAAGAAAGCTAATCTACACAGATAATAATGTCCACGGGGTGTCGAAACAAAAGTTGTTTCTGAAGCAGCTAACCAGATCAGCTCATAGACTAGGATGTCCGCTAGAGGATGTCCCATCTTGGTAGGAGACCGGGATAGCGACGCTTCCAAGTTGCAAGACACGTAGCGTAATGGTTCTTGCTTCAACCATAGGACTAAATTTGGCCGTCAAAAGTTTCATATATCTTGAACGCGTCCCATTACGTTAGACCACTCTCAACTCTGTGGTTTCTTCTCGCAGTGTGTCCGACTATATGGCTGCATGCATGGTGTCCGATAACGGAAGACGTACTCACTCTCTCTCTCTATATATATATATATATAGCTTCGGAACGGCAGCGACACCGGTGTACCTGTGGCGTACTCAACATAGAAAACTTCGAAATCGGGGAGGCCAGCTGCTCCAGGTTTACGTTTTCGAGACTCTGTGTATCATCTAGGAGGCTATATCTACTAATATTCGAGGCCTGAAGCATGGTTTTCCCAGGTCCATCCGTAGCGACGTCAGGCGTGTACCTTGTGAGGTTCGAGGTTGAAGCAAACTTCCTCTCACAGTTCTGCTCTCTCATATGGTTATTGGACGCGCGTGAATGACAGTCAGTGAGTGGTTATTATTTGGACGTGTTCTGTGTGAATGGGCTGCTCGCTTTAGCTAAAGTTTGCATTTCTACACAGGACAAGACAAAGGTGCTGGATTGAATTCTGGAGATGAGGAATGCAAGCCTTCGGTTGTCAAACACTATTTACTACATCCGAGATTTTCTTTCTCTAGTAGAATATATTTACTACATCCTGGATTTTCTATTCCTCCAGTACGCACGCGGTCGTCCTTTTGATCTCGTTTACGGCAAATCATACTAAACTTTTAGTGGCATGATAGCTCATAAGCCTTGTAGTTGCGAACAAACATGTCTCAGCCAGAGCGAACCCCTTGCTCGTCTAAATAGCGATGCCCTGACTTAGTGTTGTATTCTGCAAATGCCAATATCTGGAGTCATATACATTCACGTTGACTGCATTTAAGCTCTGAACGCATCTCAATGCCACAGCCATGCACATAAATATATGTGCATGGCTTCACATAGGTGAGTGATCCACCTGCAGTACTTTACTATTCTGCTACAGCTGAATTAACAGCTACAATATGCACACGACATGCAATACACGTTTTACTTACATCACTACATTGATGACGGTCGTCAAGCGTCGCAACCATCACTCTTTCAGAGACCTACCGTGTACTGATCGATTCAGTATCTTTCTAGTATAGGTTGCCACCGGATACTTTCTTTTACAATATTTCTTCATGACAATTTTTGTGGTTTACTCTACTATTGCAGTCACTGAACGCAGCTAAGCGCTTGTAAACGGATTCTGGAAGTAACCCAGACACGAGTAGGTATTTTATTTACAGTATTTTGTACATATCCGATGAGCTCCTTGGAATGTTCGATAATTCTGGAGAAACTGCATCGTGCGGATACGAAATCTAAACCAAAGACAAAACTGCGTGGATGTGTACTGACAACAGGCTCAGTTCCAATGTATCGGCATGCAGAACCAACTCTATAATGCAATAAGATGTTGAGAAACCTGTATAGATGAGAACGGACAGATGTCAATATATTCTATTGACTCATGCACGTAGGGTTTCTATTGACGTCTGCTTAGGTCGCCACAGACATTGTACTATAAACTAAACATTTCCTATCAAATGTACACTTGTCAGTTCAGGCGAGACTAGAGAAAATCTTTTCTTCGAATTCTTTTTGAAGCTGTATACTAGCTGGCAGGAAAAAGAGAGAAGTACTAACATTCAAACGCGATTAATGTTAATTTAATGAAGAAGAGATGTCATTATTTTAGTAGGAACACTATTCGCAATTCTCCCTGTAGTTAATTGATAGTCACACGTCAGTAGCTTTAAAATGCAGTGCATCATATCTATTGGATTCACGCAATAAATTTCTAGTTAACATTTCAAATATTTATAAAACTAAGATTTTACTATTTTTATAAATTTACACATAGCTGATAGTTATGATGCATTGTGTATATCTATAGACACACAAAGTATATTTAGGATATTCATTTTATTATTTGGGAATTTATGCAGAAAATGGCTTTATTCTTTAGAAATCTAAAAAAGCAAGTTCTTGGAAATACCAAACTGTTGGAAATGGAACTACGTTGTACTGAATTACGTTTAAGAAATTTACCAGATTCCAAGGGTACAGCTCAACTGCGTGGGAGCTAATGTGCATGTCAAACGAAAGAGCTGCTTATTAGCATGGGTAGACATGAGTCACGGTTACAACCCCCATCGTGCATGGAAAGGTCGCGTAGCAGACTGCCTGTCGGATATTTAAGACGTCTCCCATGCTAGGTTTTCATCATTCAGTGAAAGATAGAGTTGACTATCGAAGAGAAATCTACTGCTCGAGAGATGAATTTGCTAGCGGTCAGTCTCTTCGATTGGATCTCATTGACATGGATAGTGTACACATGCATTTCAACGTGTTGCGTTGTGGGAAAACCGGTCGGACCGTCTGCGCAGCTGCGAGAAAAAAGGGTAACCATAATACGCAAATATATACAAAGATAGTCAATGATTTTTGTTTTAATCAATGTTTTAGAGTGCAAGCTCTGATCCCTGTAGACACAAGTTTGCGCTCATATCGGGTGCTGGAGTTCTGGATACGACTCGCAGTGGCGACACTAGAGTCGTCCAAGTCGTTTCGTCGCGTCTGAGAAAGACAGTCGCGACGGCAAACGCGTCCAAATCTCTAATTTCCTTAGAAAATCTTTTTCAGCAAAGCGGTACGCCACACAAGTCTAAACATGTATATCACTATCAAACATACTCGGGCCACTACCTAACAGTCGATACAGATGGAAATCTACAAACAACGGTAAACCAACGATTTTATAAAAAAATTAAAACAAATTAAATATATTTATAAAACATTTTAGGCATCGGTTGGCGAATCGGTTACAATCTTACAGCACAGAGTTGAAGGTTTACCAAACGATTACACAATATTATTATGCGCTTGGTCCGAAAATCAGAGACAAAGTTATCTTCTCTATATTGACGGTTCTATACGCACAAAGAAACTTCAAATAGCAACGGCTTGTCAGGCGTCGTCAAACTTTGTGAAAGCTCTGAGTAACGACGTCATTCTAAAGAGCGTCGACCTCGTTCACAATGAGGTCTACCATTTCTATAGGGTTTTTGTCACATTTCACGATGACGTCAGCAGACACTATTCCTGTCGTTATTTGAGTCGAGAGCTGAAGACGGTTTGCTGTGTTGACAGTTGTCCGAGCGATTAGATACAAAAGAGTCATATCGACAAGACATCATGTGTATGTGTAGATATTTTACAATTTTTTAAACTTTTAAATTTAAAACAAATTTTACCTTTAATGATGTTTTTTTTGATGGTGGATATTTAACTTGTATGTTTATTTTACATTAACAGTGTTGTAGAGTATTTGTAATGGAGTTTGTATATCTATAGTTTGTATCTATTGTAACGTTGTTGATGAGTTTTTCTCTATTGTATTCATATCAAATTTTAACTATATGTAAAGTTTGGTGACAAAGTGAATGTTATGAGCACATACGTTTTCAGCAGCGGATGCACGATTTGCTAGACGAGGGTGCACGAAACCGAGTTTGTGGGTGTGTCTTGTAAAGTAGGCATGCACACTTGCAGTTATTCTATACGCACGGTAATAGGTCAAGATGTTTAGTTGTAGGATCCTGCAGGCTCAGATTCAAGTCGTATAGCCTTCTAGTTTTATTAACTTAAGTAAAGTTCGTACCAAGGACTCACTCTGATAGAAAGTTTTCCCAAAAAAGGACTCGTGCCCCAGCCTGTTTCTGCTATGGCATGTAGCCTCTTCCACAAGCCATCCTAACGCGGGCACGGTTGCTAGAGCAAGAACCCGCACCCCAATCGGTCTGTGCGTTCGATTGTGTGAATGCATGGAGCAGCTGTGACAGCAAAGCAGTCCGTCTATCTGTGTGAGTGTGCAACAAGTGCATGAAGGCTCTTTGAAACAACTCAGCAACTCTGTGTGTGTGTGTGTGTGTGTGTGTGTGTGTGTGTGTGTGTGTGTGTGTGTGTGTTTGTGTGTGTGTGTGTGTGTGTGTGTGTGTGTGTGTGTGTGTGTGTGTGTGTGTGTGTAACGCTAAAATGATATTAGCTAGATGTAGTTTAGATGATACGGCTAGTCCCTTGTTGGACCTATAAACATATAAAAATACATTTACATATTTTAAAAAATAAAATATATATGCCGTCTACACGTTTATCGTTAGTGTTTCAAAAATTGATATAACAATTCGTGTACAAGGCCGGAAAATGGGTGGAGCAACACATTGTCGTAGGCCGGAAATCATTGATACAAAAATAGTAATGCATACTGTACAAGGCGGGGAAATGGGCGGGGCTACAACTTGTATGAAACCACCTATGTAGAAGAGCCTTGTATATATAATCACTCTAGTATGTGGACCCATGCTCCAAAAGACGCTTCTATTTGAAGTCACGTTGCACCCTTGCCCGGCAAATTTCTAACCTTAGAGTAATTTATAGTAAAGTTTAAATACGACTTGTTTGCCCTTTAGAATCGGAGCCGCTATGGAGAAATATCACAATTATGGGGCGTGTCTTATACACTTGTTTCCGAGCTCTACAAACGCAGTAGCGCAAAAGAACACGTACGTAAAAACTGCATAAGGTTCAAAGATGCATTAGAGTAACTCCAACCTGCAAAATATAATGCAACACCTCCTCAAGATTAACAAGCAGACTGCGCAGACTGCCGCAAACTAGTGTCACACTTAGTGGTTCGATACACTTGTCCTAGGCAAGGTATTAGCAAGTAGAAATATGACTATAGCCACTGACGCTTCGTGCGCTTCCATATCTGCTGAGAAAACCGTCGTAGCGATATTCTGCGTGGGTATGACGACTACATCCGGGATGAATTACGTCAACAAGTGTCCGTCTGCGGGCGTGTTTCCACTAACGCCTAAACTGGTTTAACAAGTGGTTTAGAAGGCTATTCCGAAATCATTTTAGTATCGACTTGGTCCAGACTAGAGTCCTCGCGCTTCGCGCGCACTCTGGTCTGGAGGTTCGAGGCCAGTCATTCTATTAGCCTCGTACCCAGGCCCTCTTGCGCGCCCGGAGAAGAGGGCCTGGCACACTTTGTATTCGCATGCGCGCTTAAATTAGAAGGAAATCGTGGTAATGTCTGCACGCATGCGGGACCGACGTTGTTTAGAATCTCGAGCCGATAAAATCCAACTCTGCCGAGAAATTGCTACTAACTTTGTGTCTGAACCACTCAGAACTTTCCCGCTGGAATGACAAATGCATTTGCTCCAACTTAAATGTGGTACTTTTGCGGCTGGAGGATTCAAACATGCTGAAACTGCATATAATTCCTCTGCAGATGACTGACTATCACTATCCATTTCTTCTGCTTGACCACTCAAAATTGACATCCATTACCACAAAATTATGGCGCTGATAGCTAGAAACGTAGACGGTACACAAATTGATTCAAAGACAGTTGTGTTCAATCGTAGTGTATTTAAAAGACAACAATGTATACAAACTAGATCGAATACAAGGTAAACAACTTTCGCTCTACGCAGAAAACGAATGAACAATGTCTGCAGCTAGAGTAATTTTATACACTGATCGATCTCGAACTGACACTATGACTCAACAGCGATGAACGTATTACATGAACTTCCAAGACGTGAACCAACGTGAGCTCTCAGTAAGTCATCGTTTAAGAAACCTGCTGGTACGTGTACGTTTACGTCGAAGAGAAAGGTCAAAGTAGACCTATGTCGTCTCCTTGCATCCGGTTTTTAGATATTCTTGCCCCTGGTAAAAATTAATACAAAGCAAGTGTCAAGAAAACATATACACACAATACGATACCGTTACAAAGCTGTAGAGATGATGATTTGCATGCTTTTTGTCTGGTATGCGCTAATTATGCGCGTGAGCTCGGTGTCCCGACCGTGTTTACAAAAACACCTTCCTTTGCAATTGTCGCAATAGTTCGCGACCGCAAACATCAATTTTTGGATTGTATACTTATAGAAGAAAGCTAATCTACACAGATAATAATGTCCACGGGGTGTCGAAACAAAAGTTGTTTCTGAAGCAGCTAACCAGATCAGCTCATAGACTAGGATGTCCGCTAGAGGATGTCCCATCTTGGTAGGAGACCGGGATAGCGACGCTTCCAAGTTGCAAGACACGTAGCGTAATGGTTCTTGCTTCAACCATAGGACTAAATTTGGCCGTCAAAAGTTTCATATATCTTGAACGCGTCCCATTACGTTAGACCACTCTCAACTCTGTGGTTTCTTCTCGCAGTGTGTCCGACTATATGGCTGCATGCATGGTGTCCGATAACGGAAGACGTACTCACTCTCTCTCTCTATATATATATATATATAGCTTCGGAACGGCAGCGACACCGGTGTACCTGTGGCGTACTCAACATAGAAAACTTCGAAATCGGGGAGGCCAGCTGCTCCAGGTTTACGTTTTCGAGACTCTGTGTATCATCTAGGAGGCTATATCTACTAATATTCGAGGCCTGAAGCATGGTTTTCCCAGGTCCATCCGTAGCGACGTCAGGCGTGTACCTTGTGAGGTTCGAGGTTGAAGCAAACTTCCTCTCACAGTTCTGCTCTCTCATATGGTTATTGGACGCGCGTGAATGACAGTCAGTGAGTGGTTATTATTTGGACGTGTTCTGTGTGAATGGGCTGCTCGCTTTAGCTAAAGTTTGCATTTCTACACAGGACAAGACAAAGGTGCTGGATTGAATTCTGGAGATGAGGAATGCAAGCCTTCGGTTGTCAAACACTATTTACTACATCCGAGATTTTCTTTCTCTAGTAGAATATATTTACTACATCCTGGATTTTCTATTCCTCCAGTACGCACGCGGTCGTCCTTTTGATCTCGTTTACGGCAAATCATACTAAACTTTTAGTGGCATGATAGCTCATAAGCCTTGTAGTTGCGAACAAACATGTCTCAGCCAGAGCGAACCCCTTGCTCGTCTAAATAGCGATGCCCTGACTTAGTGTTGTATTCTGCAAATGCCAATATCTGGAGTCATATACATTCACGTTGACTGCATTTAAGCTCTGAACGCATCTCAATGCCACAGCCATGCACATAAATATATGTGCATGGCTTCACATAGGTGAGTGATCCACCTGCAGTACTTTACTATTCTGCTACAGCTGAATTAACAGCTACAATATGCACACGACATGCAATACACGTTTTACTTACATCACTACATTGATGACGGTCGTCAAGCGTCGCAACCATCACTCTTTCAGAGACCTACCGTGTACTGATCGATTCAGTATCTTTCTAGTATAGGTTGCCACCGGATACTTTCTTTTACAATATTTCTTCATGACAATTTTTGTGGTTTACTCTACTATTGCAGTCACTGAACGCAGCTAAGCGCTTGTAAACGGATTCTGGAAGTAACCCAGACACGAGTAGGTATTTTATTTACAGTATTTTGTACATATCCGATGAGCTCCTTGGAATGTTCGATAATTCTGGAGAAACTGCATCGTGCGGATACGAAATCTAAACCAAAGACAAAACTGCGTGGATGTGTACTGACAACAGGCTCAGTTCCAATGTATCGGCATGCAGAACCAACTCTATAATGCAATAAGATGTTGAGAAACCTGTATAGATGAGAACGGACAGATGTCAATATATTCTATTGACTCATGCACGTAGGGTTTCTATTGACGTCTGCTTAGGTCGCCACAGACATTGTACTATAAACTAAACATTTCCTATCAAATGTACACTTGTCAGTTCAGGCGAGACTAGAGAAAATCTTTTCTTCGAATTCTTTTTGAAGCTGTATACTAGCTGGCAGGAAAAAGAGAGAAGTACTAACATTCAAACGCGATTAATGTTAATTTAATGAAGAAGAGATGTCATTATTTTAGTAGGAACACTATTCGCAATTCTCCCTGTAGTTAATTGATAGTCACACGTCAGTAGCTTTAAAATGCAGTGCATCATATCTATTGGATTCACGCAATAAATTTCTAGTTAACATTTCAAATATTTATAAAACTAAGATTTTACTATTTTTATAAATTTACACATAGCTGATAGTTATGATGCATTGTGTATATCTATAGACACACAAAGTATATTTAGGATATTCATTTTATTATTTGGGAATTTATGCAGAAAATGGCTTTATTCTTTAGAAATCTAAAAAAGCAAGTTCTTGGAAATACCAAACTGTTGGAAATGGAACTACGTTGTACTGAATTACGTTTAAGAAATTTACCAGATTCCAAGGGTACAGCTCAACTGCGTGGGAGCTAATGTGCATGTCAAACGAAAGAGCTGCTTATTAGCATGGGTAGACATGAGTCACGGTTACAACCCCCATCGTGCATGGAAAGGTCGCGTAGCAGACTGCCTGTCGGATATTTAAGACGTCTCCCATGCTAGGTTTTCATCATTCAGTGAAAGATAGAGTTGACTATCGAAGAGAAATCTACTGCTCGAGAGATGAATTTGCTAGCGGTCAGTCTCTTCGATTGGATCTCATTGACATGGATAGTGTACACATGCATTTCAACGTGTTGCGTTGTGGGAAAACCGGTCGGACCGTCTGCGCAGCTGCGAGAAAAAAGGGTAACCATAATACGCAAATATATACAAAGATAGTCAATGATTTTTGTTTTAATCAATGTTTTAGAGTGCAAGCTCTGATCCCTGTAGACACAAGTTTGCGCTCATATCGGGTGCTGGAGTTCTGGATACGACTCGCAGTGGCGACACTAGAGTCGTCCAAGTCGTTTCGTCGCGTCTGAGAAAGACAGTCGCGACGGCAAACGCGTCCAAATCTCTAATTTCCTTAGAAAATCTTTTTCAGCAAAGCGGTACGCCACACAAGTCTAAACATGTATATCACTATCAAACATACTCGGGCCACTACCTAACAGTCGATACAGATGGAAATCTACAAACAACGGTAAACCAACGATTTTATAAAAAAATTAAAACAAATTAAATATATTTATAAAACATTTTAGGCATCGGTTGGCGAATCGGTTACAATCTTACAGCACAGAGTTGAAGGTTTACCAAACGATTACACAATATTATTATGCGCTTGGTCCGAAAATCAGAGACAAAGTTATCTTCTCTATATTGACGGTTCTATACGCACAAAGAAACTTCAAATAGCAACGGCTTGTCAGGCGTCGTCATACTTTGTGAAAGCTCTGAGTAACGACGTCATTCTAAAGAGCGTCGACCTCGTTCACAATGAGGTCTACCATTTCTATAGGGTTTTTGTCACATTTCACGATGACGTCAGCAGACACTATTCCTGTCGTTATTTGAGTCGAGAGCTGAAGACGGTTTGCTGTGTTGACAGTTGTCCGAGCGATTAGATACAAAAGAGTCATATCGACAAGACATCATGTGTATGTGTAGATATTTTACAATTTTTTAAACTTTTAAATTTAAAACAAATTTTACCTTTAATGATGTTTTTTTTGATGGTGGATATTTAACTTGTATGTTTATTTTACATTAACAGTGTTGTAGAGTATTTGTAATGGAGTTTGTATATCTATAGTTTGTATCTATTGTAACGTTGTTGATGAGTTTTTCTCTATTGTATTCATATCAAATTTTAACTATATGTAAAGTTTGGTGACAAAGTGAATGTTATGAGCACATACGTTTTCAGCAGCGGATGCACGATTTGCTAGACGAGGGTGCACGAAACCGAGTTTGTGGGTGTGTCTTGTAAAGTAGGCATGCACACTTGCAGTTATTCTATACGCACGGTAATAGGTCAAGATGTTTAGTTGTAGGATCCTGCAGGCTCAGATTCAAGTCGTATAGCCTTCTAGTTTTATTAACTTAAGTAAAGTTCGTACCAAGGACTCACTCTGATAGAAAGTTTTCCCAAAAAAGGACTCGTGCCCCAGCCTGTTTCTGCTATGGCATGTAGCCTCTTCCACAAGCCATCCTAACGCGGGCACGGTCGCTAGAGCAAGAACCAGCACCCCAATCGGTCTGTGCGTTCGATTGTGTGAATGCATAGAGCAGCTGTGACAGCAAAGCAGTCCGTCTATCTGTGTGAGTGTGCAACAAGTGCATGAAGGCTCTTTGAAACAACTCAGCAACTGTGTGTGTGTGTGTGTGTGTGTGTGTGTGTGTGTGTGTGTGTGTGTTTGTGTGTGTGTGTGTGTTTGTGTGAGTGTGTGTGTGTGTGTGTGTGTGTGTGTGTGTGTGTGTGTGTGTAACGCTAAAATGATATTAGCTAGATGTAGTTTAGATGATACGGCTAGTCCCTTGTTGGACCTATAAACATATAAAAATACATTTATATATTTAAAAAAATAAAATATATATGCCGTCTACACGTTTATCGTTAGTGTTTTAAAAATTGATATAACAATTCGTGTACAAGGCGGGAAAATGGGTGGAGCAACACATTGTCGTAGGCCGGAAATCATTGATACAAAAATAGTAATGCATACTGTACAAGGCGGGGAAATGGGCGGGGCTACAACTTGTATGAAACCACCTATGTAGAAGAGCCTTGTATATATAATCACTCTAGTATGTGGACCCATGCTCCAAAAGACGCTTCTATTTGAAGTCACGTTGCACCCTTGCCCGGCAAATTTCTAACCTTAGAGTAATTTATAGTAAAGTTTAAATACGACTTGTTTGCCCTTTAGAATCGGAGCCGCTATGGAGAAATATCACAATTATGGGGCGTGTCTTATACACTTGTTTCCGAGCTCTACAAACGCAGTAGCGCAAAAGAACACGTACGTAAAAACTGCATAAGGTTCAAAGATGCATTAGAGTAACTCCAACCTGCAAAATATAATGCAACACCTCCTCAAGATTAACAAGCAGACTGCGCAGACTGCCGCAAACTAGTGTCACACTTAGTGGTTCGATACACTTGTCCTAGGCAAGGTATTAGCAAGTAGAAATATGACTATAGCCACTGACGCTTCGTGCGCTTCCATATCTGCTGAGAAAACCGTCGTAGCGATATTCTGCGTGGGTATGACGACTACATCCGGGATGAATTACGTCAACCAGTGTCCGTCTGCGGGCGTGTTTCCACTAACGCCTAAACTGGTTTAACAAGTGGTTTAGAAGGCTATTCCGAAATCATTTTAGTATCGACTTGGTCCAGACTAGAGTCCTCGCGCTTCGCGCGCACTCTGGTCTGGAGGCTCGAGGCCAGTCATTCTATTAGCCTCGTACCCAGGCCCTCTTGCGCGCCCGGAGAAGAGGGCCTGGCACACGTTGTATTCGCATGCGCGCTTAAATTAGAAGGAAATCGTGGTAATGTCTGCACGCATGCGGGACCGACGTTGTTTAGAATCTCGAGCCGATAAAATCCAACTCTGCCGAGAAATTGCTACTAACTTTGTGTCTGAACCACTCAGAACTTTCCCGCTGGAATGACAAATGCATTTGCTCCAACTTAAATGTGGTACTTTTGCGGCTGGAGGATTCAAACATGCTGAAACTGCATATAATTCCTCTGCAGATGACTGACTATCACTATCCATTTCTTCTGCTTGACCACTCAAATTGACATCCATTACCACAAAATTATGGCGCTGATAGCTAGAAACGTAGACGGTACACAAATTGATTCAAAGACAGTTGTGTTCAATCGTAGTGTATTTAAAAGACAACAATGTATACAAACTAGATCGAATACAAGGTAAACAACTTTCGCTCTACGCAGAAAACGAATGAACAATGTCTGCAGCTAGAGTAATTTTATACACTGATCGATCTCGAACTGACACTATGACTCAACAGCGATGAACGTATTACATGAACTTCCAAGACGTGAACCAACGTGAGCTCTCAGTAAGTCATCGTTTAAGAAACCTGCTGGTACGTGTACGTTTACGTCGAAGAGAAAGGTCAAAGTAGACCTATGTCGTCTCCTTGCATCCGGTTTTTAGATATTCTTGCCCCTGGTAAAAATTAATACAAAGCAAGTGTCAAGAAAACATATTCACACAATACGATACCGTTACAAAGCTGTAGAGATGATGATTTGCATGCTTTTTGTCTGGTATGCGCTAATTATGCGCGTGAGCTCGGTGTCCCGACCGTGTTTACAAAAACACCTTCCTTTGCAATTGTCGCAATAGTTCGCGACCGCAAACATCAATTTTTGGATTGTATACTTATAGAAGAAAGCTAATCTACACAGATAATAACGTCCACGGGCGGTCGAAACAAAAGTTGTTTCTGAAGCAGCTAACCAGATCAGCTCATAGACTAGGATGTCCGCTAGAGGATGTCCCATCTTGGTAGGAGACCGGGATAGCGACGCTTCCAAGTTGCAAGGCACGTAGCGTAATGGTTCTTGCTTCAACCATAGGACTAAATTTGGCCGTCAAAAGTTTCATATATCTTGAACGCGTCCCATTAGGTTAGACCACTCTCAACTCTGTGGTTTCTTCTCGCAGTGTGTCCGACTATATGGCTGCATGCATGGTGTCCTATAACGGAAGACGTACTCACTCTCTATATAGCTTCGGAACGGCAGCGACACCGGTGTACCTCTGGCGTACTCAACATAGAAAACTTCGAAATCGGGGAGACCAGCTGCTCCAGGTTTACGTTTTCGAGACTCTGTGTATCATCTAGGAGGCTATATCTACTAATATTCGAGGCCTGAAGCATGGTTTTCCCAGGTCCATCCGTAGCGACGTCTGGCGTGTACCTTGTGAGGTTTGAGGTTGAAGCAAACTTCCTCTCACAGCTCTGCTCTCTCATATGGTTATTGGACGCGCGTGAATGACAGTCAGTGAGTGGTTATTATTTGGACGTGTTCTGTGTGAATGGGCTGCTCGCTTTAGCTAAAGTTTGCATTTCTACACAGGACAAGACAAAGGTGCTGGATTGAATTCTGGAGATGAGGAATGCAAGCCTCCTGTTGTCAAACACTATGTACTACATCCGAGATTTTCTTTCTCTAGTAGAATATATTTACTACATCCTGGATTTTCTATTCCTCCAGTACGCACGCGGTCGTCCTTTTGATCTCGTTTACGGCAAATCATACTAAACTTTTAGTGGCATGATAGCTCATAAGCCTTGTAGTTGCGAACAAACATGTCTCAGCCAGAGCGAACCCCCCTGCTCGTCTAAATAGCGACGCCCTGACTTAGTGTTGTATTCTGCAAATGCCAATATCTGGAGTCATGTACATTCACGTTGACTGCATTTAAGCTCTGAACGCATCTCAATGCCACAGCCATGCACATAAATATATGTGCATGGCTTCACATAGGTGAGTGATCCACCTGCAGTACTTTACTATTCTGCTACAGCTGAATTAACAGCTACAATATGCACACGACATGCAATACACGTTTTACTTACATCACTACATTGATGACGGTCGTCAAGCGTCGCAACCATCACTCTTTCAGAGACCTACCGTGTACTGATCGATTCAGTATCTTTCTAGTATAGGTTGCCACCGGATACTTTCTTTTACAATATTTCTTCATGACAATTTTTGTGGTTTACTCTACTATTGCAGTCACTGAACGCAGCTAAGCGCTTGTAAACGGATTCTGGAAGTAACCCAGACACGTGTAGGTATTTTATTTACAGTATTTTGTACATATCCGATGAGCTCCTTGGAATGTTCGATAATTCTGGAGAAACTGCATCGTGCGGATACGAAATCTAAACCAAAGACAAAACTGCGTGGATGTGTACTGACAACAGGCTCAGTTCCAATGTATCGGCATGCAGAACCAACTCTATAATGCAATAAGATGTTGAGAAACCTGTATAGATGAGAACGGACAGATGTCAATATATTCTATTGACTCATGCACGTAGGGTTTCTATTGACGTCTGCTTAGGTCGCCACAGACATTGTACTATAAACTAAACATTTCCTATCAAATGTACACTTGTCAGTTCAGGCGAGACTAGAGAAAATCTTTTCTTGGAATTCTTTTTGAAGCTGTATACTAGCTGGCAGGAAAAAGAGAGAAGTACTAACATTCAAACGCGATTAATGTTAATTTAATGAAGAAGAGATGTCATTATTTTAGTAGGAACACTATTCGCAATTCTCCCTGTAGTTAATTGATAGTCACACGTCAGTAGCTTTAAAATGCAGTGCATCATATCTATTGGATTCACGCAATAAATTTCTAGTTAACATTTCAAATATTTATAAAACTAAGATTTTACTATTTTTATAAATTTACACATAGCTGATAGTTATGATGCATTGTGTATATCTATAGACACACAAAGTATATTTAGGATATTCATTTTATTATTTGGGAATTTATGCAGAAAATGGCTTTATTCTTTAGAAATCTAAAAAAGCTAGTTCTTGGAAATACCAAACTGTTGGAAATGGAACTACGTTGTACTGAATTACGTTTAAGAAATTTGATTACGTTACCAGATTCCAAGGGTACAGCTCAACTGCGTGGGAGCTAATGTGCATGTCAAACGGAAGAGCTGCTTATTAGCAGGGGTATACATGAGTCACGGTTTCAACCCCCATCGTGCATGGAAAGGTCGCGTAGCAGACTGCCTGTCGGATATTTAAGACGTCTCCCATGCTAGGTTTTCATCATTCAGTGAAAGATAGAGTTGACTATCGAAGAGAAATCTACTGCTCGAGAGATGAATTTACTAGCGGTCAGTCTCTTCGATTGGATCTCATTGACATGGATAGTGTACACATGCATTTCAACGTGTTGCGTTGTGGGAAAACCGTTCGGACCGTCTGCGCAGCTGCGAGCAAAAAGGGTAACCATAATACGCAAATATATACAAAGATAGTCAATCATTTTTGTTTTAATCAATGTTTTAGAGTGCAAGCTCTGATCCCTGTAGACACAAGTTTGCGCTCATATCGGGTGCTGGAGTTCTGGATACGACTCGCAGTGGCGACACTAGAGTCGTCCAAGTCGTTTCGTCGCGTCTGAGAAAGACAGTCGCGACGGCAAACGCGTCCAAATCTCTAATTTCCTTAGAAAATCTTTTTCAGCAAAGCGGTACGCCACACAAGTCTAAACATGTATATCACTATCAAACATACTCGGGCCACTACCTAACAGTCGATACAGATGGAAATCTACAAACAACGGTAAACCAACGATTTTATAAAAAAATTAAAACAAATTAAATATATTTATAAAACATTTTAGGCATCGGTTGGCGAATCGGTTACAATCTTACAGCACAGAGTTGAAGGTTTACCAAACGATTACACAATATTATTATGCGCTTGGTCCGAAAATCAGAGACAAAGTTATCTTCTCTATATTGACGGTTCTATACGCACAAAGAAACTTCAAATAGCAACGGCTTGTCAGGCGTCGTCAAACTTTGTGAAAGCTCTGAGTAACGACGTCATTCTAAAGAGCGTCGACCTCGTTCACAATGAAGTCTACCATTTCTATAGGGTTTTTGTCACATTTCACGATGACGTCAGCAGACACTATTCCTGTCGTTATTTGAGTCGAGAGCTGAAGACGGTTTGCTGTGTTGACAGTTGTCCGAGCGATTAGATACAAAAGAGTCATATCGACAGGACATCATGTGTATGTATGGATATTTTACAATTTTTTAAACTTTTAAATTTAAAACAAATTTTACTTTTAACGATGTTTTGATGGTGGATTGTTAACTTGTATGTTTATTTTACATTAACAGTGTTGTAGAGTATTTGTAATGGAGTTTGTAAATCTATAGTTTGTATCTATTGTAACGTTGTTGATGAGTTTTTCTCTACTGTATTCATATCAAATTTTAAATATATGTAAAGTTTGGTGACAAAGTGAATGTTATGAGCACACACGCTTTCAGCAGCGGATGCACGATTTGCTAGACGAGGGTGCACGAAACCGAGTTTGTGGGTGTGTCTTGTAAAGTGGGCATGCACACTTGCAGTTATTCTATACGCACGGTAATAGGTCAAGATGTTTAGTTGTAGGATCCTGCAGGCTCAGATTCAAGTCGTATAGCCTTCTAGTTTTATTAAACTTAAGTAAAGTTTGTACCAAGGACTCACTCTGATAGAAAGTTTTCCCAAAAAAGGACTCGTGCCCCAGCCTGTTTCTGCTATGGCGTTGCATGCATGTAGCCTCTTCCACAAGCCATCCTAACGCGGGCACGGTTGCTAGAGCAAGAACCAGCACCCCAATCGGTCTGTGCGTTCGATTGTGTGAATGCATGGAGCAGCTGTGACAGCAAAGCGGTCCGTCTATCTGTGTGAGTGTGCAATAAGTGCATGAAGGCTCTTTGAAACAACTCAGCAACTGTGTGTGTGTGTGTGTGTGTGTGTGTGTGTGTGTGTGTGTTTGTGTTTGTGTGTGTGTGTGTGTGTGTGTGTGTGTGTGTGTGTGTGTGTGTGTAACGCTAAAATGATATTAGCTAGATGTAGTTTAGATGATACGGCTAGTCCCTTGTGGGACCTATAAACATATAAAAATACATTTATATATTTAAAAAAATAAAATATATATGCCGTCTACACGTTTATCGTTAGTGTTTCAAAAATTGATATAAAAATTCGTGTACAAGGCGGGAAAATGGGTGGAGCAACACATTGTCGTAGGCCGGAAATCATTGATACAAAAATAGTAATGCATACTGTACAAGGCGGGGAAATGGGCGGGCTACACCTTGTATGAAACCACCTAGGTAGAAGAGCCTTGTATATATAATCACTCTAGTATGTGGACCTATGCTCCAAAAGACGCTTCTATTTGAAGTCACGTTGCACCCTCGCCCGGCAAATTTCTAACCTTAGAGTAATTTATAGTAAAGTTTAAATACGACTTGTTTGCCCTTTAGAATCGGAGCCGCTATGGAGAATTATGGGGCGTGTCTTATACACTTTTTTCCGAGCTCTACAAACGCAGTAGCGCAAAAGAACACGTACGTAAAAACTGCATAAGGTTCAAAGATGCATTAGAGTAACTCCAACCTGCAAAATATAATGCAACACCTCCTCAAGATTAACAAGCAGACTGCGCAGACTGCCGCAAACTAGTGTCACACTTAGTGGTTCGATACACTTGTCCTAGGCAAGGTATTAGCAAGTAGAAATATGACTATAGCCACTGACGCTTCGTACGCTTCCATATCTGCTGAGAAAACCGTCGTAGCGATATTCTGCGTGGGTATGACGACTACATCCGGGATGAATTACGTCAACAAGTGTCCGTCTGCGGGCGTGTTTCCACTAACGCCTAAACTGGTTTAACAAGTGGTTTAGAAGGCTATTCCGAAATCATTTTAGTATCGACTTGGTCCAGACTAGAGTCCTCGCGCTTCGCGCGCACTCTGGTCTGGAGGTTCGAGGCTAGTCATTGTCAGAGCCATATATAGAGTTGCGACATGGGCGTTATGGGATTTGTGATCACGTGATCGCATGGGCGCCATTTTGTTTCCAATCGTGTGTAGACAGTATCCGGCATTAGGCGCGTTTCGACCCACTAGCGAGACTATGGTTAACTGCTGCGCTTGGAACTGTAGTAATAGATCAGAAAATGGATTCAAAATGTTTCGTTTCCCTAAGGATCGTGCCAGAAGAAAAGTTTGGGAGGCTAGAGTAAGTCGCAAGAACTGGATAGCATCGCCATATGCGCTCCTGTGCGAGGTACATAAATACCGTAGCGTTTATCGTGTTTCTCACGCACTACGGTACAGTAGATACGCGTTGTGATGTCAGCCAAAGCGGATTTGGTTCTAGTAGACTCAGATCTTGAACTAATTAATATAGATATTATTTGTAGACTGCCTAGATGGTATGTCTGGCAGCTACATGCTAAGTTGGTCCACTTGTGCACATTTTTTTAATAATGATGATAGTCTCCTGCAGAAGTACATGGAATTTTCATCATTTTGAAGGCACACTTTGATGAATCACAATTTGAGTGCAGAAGGGCTGATGGAAAAAGAAAACTTAAGTGGAACGCTGTTCCAACCATATTTCCTCACAAGGAACGACGTCAACGTATTAGAAAATCGCCATTAGCAAGACATCCAGTGGACATTTCCAAGCAAGTGAATCTGGTCTTGAGAGACCACATGTACTCAATCAGTGGTGTTTCACCAGAACCATTTTCAAAATGTAAGTCACTATGCAACAGTTCACACGTTCATGTCAGTGCATGAATTGTTCTTCACTTAATTAATAACATCTCAATCAACTGTACTATATTTATAAAACCACAAAGAAAACTGCAAATTACACATGATAGAACACACACACGCAGTAATGACAACAGGCACACGTGTAGACATAATTTCAAAGTTTAGTAGAAGTTTCTTCAATCTTGGGATTGTTTTCATTTTTCAATTGTTTAAATTACTACTATGAAGAACCAAGTACAATTAATGCAAGTTAACTAATCTACCTCAATTGATTAATGTACAGCTGAACATAATTCCAACGATGATGAAGCAACTCAACATGACTCTGTAGCATATGAAACCAGTGTGGCAGATCTAGATATAGATGTGGATGAATCTAATACCCTTTCAATTGATTCCTCTACAACAGCTAGAAAAGTCGTAAAATTGAAAGCCAGATTACAAGTTTCAAGAGCCAAACTGCACAAAATTACAAGAAGAAATAATGCACTTGCTAAGCAAATGGCAAGTCAGGAATCAAAGATTAAAAAACTGTTTGCTGAAGATCAGCTGCTAGCATTGTCCCGAGGAATGCGAGGAATTCGGTGGTCATCTGCCACAGTGAAAAAAGCCTTACAACTTCGATTTGCATGTGGAGCCACAGGATATAACTTACTTTTAAAACAGCAGTACCCTTTACCATCTCTTCGAACTCTTCAACGACGGATGGAAACAGTTCTATTTGAGCCCGGCATACTCAGCCAAGTTTTTGAATACTTAGCAGTGAAGGTAAATAATTTGTGTGAAGAGGAAAGAGTCTGCTGTCTCACATTAGATGAAATGTCCATTACACCTAGTATTGAGTATGATGCAAGTAGTGGACAATTGCTTGGGAATGTGACTTTGCCTGGTCATTGTGGTAGTGCCACTCATGCTCTTGTGTTTATGTTGGGAGGACTGTCATCACGGTGGAAACAGACAGTAGCATACCATTTCACAGGAAACTCCACTGACGGAACTGTAATGAAACCAATTGTGCTGGAAATTATTGAATGTGCTGCAAAGATATGCTTACATGTCAGCTGTGACTAGTGACATGGGATCTGCAAACCGAGCACTGTGGAGAAGCTTTGGCCTCATGACTGGAAGACACTGCAATACTGTTAGCAAAGTAGTACATCCTCAAAGTCCAACCAAATTGTTATATTTTCTCGCTGATGTTCCTCACCTAATAAAGAATCTTAAGGCAGCTTTGGTTAGTGGCAAAGTCATCCCTCTACCTGATGATGTTGTTAAAGCAAACAACTTGAACTGTAGTTTTGTGTCCATTACACCTGTAAAAGATCTAGTAGAGTTTGAGAACCATCATGATTTAAAATTAGCACCAAAGCTAACTAACGCCACTATTTCTCCATCACATTTTGAGAAAATGAAAGTATCACATGCACTGCATCTGGTTAGTAAGTCGGTGAGCTCTGGACTTCAATACCTTGTGAAAGAAGAAGGCCTAGGAAATGAATATCTTTCTACTGCTTGGTTTCTGGATGTGTTTAACCGGTGGTTTGATTTCATGACAAGCAGGTACCCTGCAGTTGCACTAAGCAGATTGAATTGTGATAAATATGAAGAAGCTCTAATATTTCTTACGTCTATTATCAACTTAGCACAGAGCATGAAAATTGGAGATAAAAATGACTGGAAACCCGTGCAAGCAGGGATTATAATGTCTACAAATAGTGTTCTTGGTATCCAAGAGGAGTTGCTTTCAATGGGATACAAGTTCCTTTTGACAAGTCGTCTTACTCAAGATTGCCTTAAAAATCTTTTTAGTTTAGTCAGGCTAAAAAATCATATTCCTTCACCACTGGCATTTAAATACGCATTAAAAGTCATTTGCATTGCACAGTTCCTGAAACAACCTCATGCATATCAAGGAAACTACCAAGAAGATGATAGAGACATAGCAATTGACTTTCTTGACCAGCCATTGAAGCTACCAAGTACTGAACTGGATCTGAAAGATTTTGAAGTGGAAATATCAGAAGCAAATTGCATAGATGACATTCAGAAGGCTGAGTTGAACAGCTTATATTACCTTGTAGGATACTGTCTACACAGCATAAAGAAAAATGAAGAAATCTGCACAGGTTGTTTTGTGGAAGTGACCAGCTGTGATCTAAGTGATCAAGACTCAGCAACGTTCACTATTATAAAAGAGTATAAGCAAGGATGCCTTACTCAGGTATCAGAGAAAGCATTCTCTATGATGCTCAAAGTAGAAGTCATGCTAAGGAACTTCGATGAATCAGTGTTGATGACATCAAAAAATGTGAAAAGAATATTGTTGGACAAGGCTGAAGAAATAACAGTACATGATTTGTTCCTCAATTGTCATAATATCAAGCAGAAGCTACTATCAAAGTACTTGACTGTTCGCTTACACATTCTATGCAAGCAGATGAAACGTAAAAGAAAACAGGAGTTAGAGAAGAAAAGAATCAGAGTCAAGGTGAACTAGGAAGCAAGAGCATGACAATGAGAAAATTAGTTAAAAAATTTAAATGAAAATGAATGCCCTTGTATGGAAACACAACTCTAGCCAGTCAACAAATGTGTGCATGAGTATACATGTGTGCTTGTGTAACATGTAATTAAGCATCGCATTTATACCTTTTGTAACTTGAGCTTCTGATGATGAGCCATCGTTTTATTTATACCATTCAGTGCAGAAAGAAACGCGTACAGAACAACACGGCTATAAATGTTGGAATTCCGAGGCCAAAGCGCGAGGTTTTCCTTGAAGAGCGTCAGAACTGTTCAGATCGGTTGTTTGAACAATACAACGTCTCTCCTGCAGTGCAAACATTGACAGAAACAACTGAAATCTTGCAAACGGTTCATTTGGAATCTCTGTATTTCGGTAGCGCTCTCACCCGAAACCACGATGATCAGGAAACGACACATATCGAGCTTCTGAAGAAGTAAATCATAGTCCAATAGTTGCAACAAGTAGCAACGTAAAACTCACTTTAATGTAGAAACAGCAGTAGCCTAGTATGATTTTAGACAGATTTTTTACGTAGCGCGCATGGAAACAAAATGGCGCCCTTGATACGGGTTGTCGCAACTCTATATATATATATGGCTCTGGTCATTCTATTAGCCTCGTACCCAGGCCCTCTTGCGCGCCCGGAGAAGAGGGCCTGGCTCACGTGGTATTCGCATGCGCGCATAAATTAGAAGGAAATCGTGGTAATCTATGCACGCATGCGGAACCGACGTTGTTTAGAATCTCGAGCCGATAATGTTGCGCGCAATCGACAGTGAAACAGCTTCCGTGTTCAGTAGTAATGAAGCTCTAGATCTAGACCCAAGGTCAAGTGAAACTTCGCGTTCGCGTAATCTTTGACTTGTTCTATCATCAGCAATACTATAGGAGACACGATCGCGACAATGACGACATATCCACAATCTTCTTCACCACATTTCTGTAGCTTACAGTCAACCCTATACGGTGTATGTTGATAGCACAGCGATTTACCGTATCCTGTAGGAAGGCAGCTGCAGACGTCGTTTCCGTTGTAGATGTGCTCTACGACAACACGATGCTGCTCCTTCAGCTCTACATTACACAGCTTAAGCTTGCCTAGAGTGTAGTGCAACACCAGAAGCTCTGCCTTCATCCACCACTTGCCAATTGAGTCTCACTGCGCGCAACATTATCGGCTCGAGATTCTAAACAACGTCGGTTCCGCATGCGTGCAGACATTACCACGATTTCCTTCTAATTTCTGCGCACACGCGAATAACACGTGTACCAGGCCCTGTTCATCTTTTTACTGGGATTCTTTCGTTCGAACGGGACTGGGAAGAATCTTTCGTCCCAATGGGATTTTATGTTTTTCGTCTTCGGTTGAGACGTTGAACTTTCTGAATGCAATACATACACATTTCGCTCACTTTTACACAGTCTGCAAAGTCTAGCCGTTTTCAGAAACGACGTAGAACGCCTATGAACCCAAGACAAGTTTGCCTTGGTAAAATTTCGACGCTAGGCGTTATCTAATAAACCTAAAAATTGTCTGCGCTGTTATGGAAACCACTTAAAATGCTTTTGAGAGTCAGAAAAGCAAATCAAAGTTTGACGGCCCTGTCAACCAGACCGTACTCGCGCATCTCGACGGGGAGATTCGACTCTTTCATGTTCACGTCTTACGTCTGCCGATGCTGAAAATGAAATGGCACTACTTTTCACAATAGAAGCAACCCATTCAGTACTTTCAAACAGCTCTGGATCGGTCGGAAATGTCGAAATCCCGTTCAGACGAATTCGTTCGAACGGGATTTTGCTATCTAGCGTGATCTTTTGCGCGTAAAACACGACAAAACATTAGACGCTAAACGCATCAAATCACGGCATTGCTGTCACGATGGCCATTGAAAGTTGTGGACGTCAGGAAAAATCAAAGCGAGTTTCTCTGTCCTTGTCGACCAGACCGTACTCGCGCCCTATGTCGTCCATTCAGTATCAGGGAGACTGAGTGCTCATCGGTATACTACGTACAAAGAATAAAGACACACTTAACCTACATAGCTAAAGAGTGAATGGAACAAGTATAAAAACACTTTGAGAAAATGATGGGTTTCTAGGGATGAGAGTGCACTTTTAACTTAATTAGTTAACTTACAGATTGTTCATTGCTCATTTCTTACGTCACAATCTTTTTGCGCTTTCGTCACTTGCAGCAGTTGTGTGCATCTCGACTTTTATATTTACGCTGAAGTCAAGTGTCACACTACTCTGGTATGCAATTAGACATGTAGGAGATGATGATGGCATGAACGAAATGAGTGTACGTACCAAACACTACCTAGTAGACCCATGCATCTGATCACTTTCTCTACTTGTATTATCAGACGTTCTCTAGTTATAGTTTACAATCTAAAATAGCTAGGCTATAATCGACTTTAGATCGATGTAAATGTAAGTTCAGAAACGCACATCCAAAGCATTATTTTGAAGAGAAATATGAATTGATGTAAATATATTTGCTATTCTTTCTTATCTAGAGATAAAACTGAAATTAATTTAAAACTTTTGCAACAGCACGTTCCACTTATCTGAAACCGTCTAAGCATAAAATACTTATTTTTTGTTCATTTCAATTTTTTTATGAAATTCGTTAGTAACCCATCTACGGCAATGATGATAAGTCAGTATGTGGTAATAAAGTATGGTTGAACGAGAATAGCCGAAATCCCATTTGTCAAAGGTTCGTGTGAATGAGATCCGAGCTGAAGAAATTCAAGGAATCAATTTGTGATATACTTTTCAATTGCTCCAATTTTCATAATGTTTGCAAATTGATAGGTAAACGACAACACACAGGATACCGTTAATTAATTACAGTTGCAATCGTCAGCGGATAAATTTATTAATTCATACAAATGGGTTCCGAGCTGTAAAATTCAAGAAAGCAATTAATTAACGAAAGCAAGTATGAACTTGATTCGATATGTCAAGCGTCCAGCGTTTTGTCGTATCTTACGTGCAGAAGAATAATTATAAACTATGCTCCAAAATCTGACTCGAACGAATTCGTCTGAATGGGATTTCGACATTTACGATCCAGAGCTGTACTGAATGAGTTGCTTCTATTGTAAAATGTAGTACCATAAATTAATTAATAAAGCAGCCATTGCATTTTCAGCATCGGCACGGCAGACGTAAGACGAGAGCATGAAACGGCGAATTGTCAAAAGGCGCGAGTACGGTCTGGTCGACAAGGACAGAGAAACTCGCTTTGATTTTTCCTGACGTCCACAACTTTCAATGGCCATCGTGACAGCAATGCCGTGATTTGATGCGTTTAGCGTCTAATGTTTTGTCGTGTTTTACGCGCAAAAGATCACGCTAGATAGCAAAATCCCGTTCGAACGAATTCGTCTGAACGGGATTTCGACATTTCCGACCGATCCAGAGCTGTTTGAAAGTACTGAATGTGTTGCTTCTATTATGGAAAGTAGTGCCATTGCATTTTCAGCATCGGCAGACGTAAGACGAGAGCATGAAACGGCGAATAAGTCGTCAAAAGGCGCGAGTACGGTCTGGTCGACAAGGACAACAGAATCTTACCTTGCGTTTCTTGACGTCTCCAAGCTTCAAAGGCCATCGTGACAGCAATGCCGTGATTTGATACCTTTAGCGTCTAACGTTTTGTTGTGTTTTACGCGCAAAAGATCACGCTAGATAGCAAAATCCCGTTCGAACGAATTCGTCTGAACGGGATTTCGACATTTCCGACAGATCTAGAGCTGTTTGAAAGTACTGAATGGGTTGCTTCTATTGTGAAAAGTAGTGCCATTTCATTTTCAGCATCGACAGACGTAAGACGTGAACATGAAAGAGTCGAATCTCCCCGTCGAGATGCGCGAGTACGGTCTGGTTGACAGGGCCGTCAAACTTTGATTTGCTTTTCTGACTCTCAAAAGCATTTTAAGTGGTTTCCATAACAGCGCAGACAATTTTTAGGTTTATTAGATAACGCCTAGCGTCGAAATTTTACCAAGGCAAACTTGTCTTGGGTTCATAGGCGTTCTACGTCGTTTCTGAAAACGACTAGACTTTGCAGACTGTGTAAAAGTGAGCGAAATGTGTATGTATTGCATTCAGAAAGTTCAACGTCTCAACCGAAGACGAAAAACATAAAATCCCATTGGGACGAAAGATTCTTCCCAGTCCCGTTCGAACGAAAGAATCCCAGTAAAAAGATGAACAGGCCCTCTTCTCCGGGCGCGCAAGAGGGCCTGGGTACGAGGCTAACGCGAGAGGTTCTGCAAGAGTCCTTGGAAAGCGACGTTCCGATCGCCTAGTTCTCCTTCGAAGGTTTTCTGTTAGAGTGCATAGGGTGCGAGGAACAAATCTAGGGTGTAATGCGGTTTGTTGTAAGCTTCATATCTCTCAGCGACTACTTTCTGAAACCAGGACCAACGAGAAGCGATACGTACTGACGTTCAGTCGACCTCGATTTTACACTACAAGTTTCTACTTGAGTAGGGTAACAGCTCAGTTTATTATGGAAACGTCATTTGTTTCATACGATTCTTTCCAGATTATTGTAGTTGCGCAGTTGGAGTCAAAATGGCGTCCAAAATATGGGTTGTCGCAACTCTCTCTCTAAACGGTTCTGTAGTAGCCTCGTTCACAGCGATGGTGACGGCGCAGAGTCAACCGAGTCTGAGCTACACGAGGTACTTGGCCAGTCGTCCGGCTTACGCAGGTCTGCAGTGACGAGAGAGCCACCGGCAAGGACGGCTCAAGATTCTCCCCAGGTGATCGATTGATTGATTGAATTGCACTGCACGTAGGCGCGCATGTGTAGAACAGCAAACCGCGCACCTTTGATTTTAGTTGCTGTGTACTGCGTTTATAAAATGGTAGTTAATTAATGAAGCCTAGCTGAGTTTGAGTTTCAGTGTAGTTACTAAATTTGTTGAGTTGTAAATTTAGCTAGATTGTTGCTAGATGTGCTAGTAGATAAATTAATTCATATACCATGCATATGTACTGTGCTCATCAGCAATGGCTGCTCGCACCTGAGATTGATTATGTACTTTTTGGGGGAGGGGAATTTCGAGAGATCATCCTAGGGCGGAATTCGAAGTCGTTGAGAACTACTCCGCCCCTTCCAATCAGCAGTACGCGTTGGAATGAAAAACGAACCCCTACTGCGTTGAGCCGTGACTAGGGCACACCAGAGGCGTCGCTCAATAGGGACCTGGGTGGGCCATGGCCCCCCCAATATTAGTAGGCGTGGCCGTCTAGACAATTGACAATAGACAATAATCCTAGCGCTGGCCCCCCCAATTTTGGACGTCCAGCGACGCCTCTGGGCACACGTTACACCAGAGTCACTGCTGCGTACTTCGCAAAAGGCTGTTTCATTTTTCGTTCTTGCTGCGTTCATTTTTCGTTCTTTCCGCGTTCAATTCTTTTGACATTCAACTCAACCAAATATAATCAAAAATAGAAAAATTAAAATAAAAAATGAAAAAGGAAAAAAGAAAAATGAAAAACGAAAAATGAAAAATCAATAACGAAAAATGAAATATAAAAATCTGCTCGGTAAATTAATTTTTTCAGCAAAATAATTAAAAACATTTAACAAAAAATTGAAAAATAAAAAATAAAAAATTAGAATTGGAATTTGAAAATTGAAAATTGACATTTGAAAATTGAAAATTGAAATGGCCGGAAGGGTCACGGCTCATTGTGCCGTTTATGAGATATGGCTCGCGGTCTTCAATCAATTTCTATTTCAATGTAATGGAATATTGTAAGAGCAAGCAGCGCCAGTCAATTTTAAATTTGTCTCAAAAATTAAAAATGGAATGAACGAATTGGCCATGCAAATTCAAAATTTAACATTTAAGTTTTAAATTAAATTGAATACTGAAATTTAACATTAAAAATTCAACTAACGTGCTTGCAATTTCAATATTCCATTGCATTAAAAATGAAAATTAGTTTAAAATTAAGTTTGTTTTTAATATTCATTTTAATCCGCAAATAATTATACTTTGTCGATCAGTCAATTTTTAATTTTTAACAGAATTTAATATTGAAATTGCAAGCAACTTCTTCGCTATTTTTAATTTCTAATTCTATATTCAATTGTTGCTGGGAATTGAGAATGGAATGGACGAAATGGTCACGCACCTCCTCCCCTCCTCATTGTCAATCCTCCACAATCCAGGGAATGATGAGGGCGGCGTGAGAATAGGGTTGAGTCTGACACAGCAGTCTAGCTGTAGGCAAATTGCAACTACAGAGTATCTGCAAATTATAAGAAAATGAATTCAAAGGTTATCAAACTGTTTGCTGTCCATTGCTAAACGTTGAATTTATCTAATTGTGATTCTCAGTGTAGGCAGCAGGTTCAATGTGAACGGTACACGACTGCATGCAATAGGATTGACCAGCAAACACGGATACAAGAATTATTTATTTGTGTTGAAAATCGGATACAAAGGAATAGTTTGTGTAACAGTATGAGGTAGGAAATGAGCAAGAAGTCTATAGCTAAATATAGTTTCAATTGGAACCTGTGCAATAGATAAATACAAAGCTTCTAAGAACCATGATTTGCTGGAAGTTACTCTTTCTGGCAACAATAACAAAACCACCACGACAGACTTCCATTGTTTGGTAGCTCTAGACGTATACTGTAAGTAGGTGGAGACAGAACGCAGTGAGGACTGTCATTGGGCGAGAGGGATAAACGCAACGCCCACATACAACCCAACAAAAATATACGATAGAAGTACCAATCCTAGCCACGGCTCAGTCATTTCGCGACTCTGCTGCAGCTGCGTCATTCTGACGAACGTGCAGCTGTGAAAGTCATTACTAGTTTAATAAAATCCCAGCCGAGGTTAGTCAGCAAGGATGCAGCTCTACGAAGATGGAGTGTGCTCTAGTTGCTGCTTGGACTAAACGTTGCTTTTCTATATGTTACCAGGATCTCGTGGCTTTCCTTGGGCAAGCTCCCATCTTTGAACATCAGCTATCCTATCCTATCAGCTGGAAATCAGGTTTGGCTACTCAATAAGCGACTTACTTACCGCGTGACGTTGTATCTACATATTGACATCATCATATGAGTGTTCTTCTTGTAGAGAAGACCGTTCAACGAAGATGAGACGTTACGCGTTATTTCTGGCTTGCTGTGTTGTCAACAGTGCTTTGGCTTGGCTAGGTACGTTGTGTCACGTAGTAATTTCCAGCTTGTATTAGAGAACGTACCAAAGTGCGTTCACACACTAAAGCCATTTGTGCATTGACATTTGCGCGACAACGGATATTGGTGTAGATCGAAGCTCTCTAGATGCCTGAATGTTGGACCTGCACGGCGCGGAATTAGAATTAAGTGCGTAAACCTAAGTACCTAACTATGATAGCTAACAGACTTCTAACTAACCAAACACAATAAGCGGGATGGGGTTTCATGTTAGATACAAGTCCATCTCGAACTCTGCGTGCTTTGGAAGTCTCCTTTGTCACTTTTTTGGTGTCAGAGGAAAAGTCTTATGATCCAGTGTTGGGACTAAACCCACTAACCATCTGCTGAACAATATGTTGTCCAGCATGCAGGCCGTCTACATCAAGTAATGACTCTGCACCTGGAGCTCCACACGTACAGTCATATACATCAATTATCAGATACTCCCCAATATAGGCGAGAACTGTGAAGAATTGTGTCAATATTGACCGCAGATGTCTACTAAATGTCCACGGAGAAATGTTTTTAACTCGTCTCCGTATCAAACAAAAGAAAGATTTGGAGAGAAGCGTCAAAGTCACCTGCTGAGAAATTAAATCTATCGTGTAGGTATACACCCCATGGTCGATGGCTCACGTCATGCACGTGTACCTCTGTAGCACGTGTACATCTATAGATACTTCTACCCACGCATACTTTCTGTGCTTTCACACAAGCTAATTGGACATGGTACTTGGGATCTACGCTAGCAAGTGTAGATCCCTACGTCAAGTTAGATCGTTAGATTGAGAGTGAACGCGCCAGACCTGAGTCTGTCTTTAGTCTGCGGTTTTTTTATTATCGCGCGAGGTATGATCTAAAGTTTTTGCTAAGATTATGTGCATTTATTAATTCTTCTCAGGGGACATCCAGAATCGACAGCAGAGGTATTGGAGTCCAGTAGCCCAGTTCAGTATTCCAGTCTCTAGTCCAGTCCAGCAATGCCTACTGTCTATTCCCCATACGTTTGAACTCGGAAGTGAGTAATGAAGTAGAGGTCGCACCATCTGTGCTCATTAGAGCACTAGGAGCTGCTCCAGCTGAACCATGTTACACCAATTAACTTAAACGGTTCCAGTTGCTGATCCGTTGGTCTTAAAAGATAATTGGATAATAACCATTGCTCTTCCCGTTTGTCTTTGATATGCAAAAGTATTATCCTTCTGTTTTCTTTATAGAAAGGGCTTAGATAATTTTGTAAACAGATGCCATACTTAGCGGTTTCTAACGATACCGAGATCATCGTAAAAGTCATCGCGAAAGTCCAAAAATCAGTGGAGATATTGATGCTTTCAAAGCTCACACGTATGGGGAACAGACATGGATCATTGACTACTTATAGATTGTGAAAACTACTAGAGGAGGTATGTGGAAGTGAACGCTAGGGTAAACAAACACAAGTGGTCTAACTTACCTAATTCAACACCTTATAGCATTCTCATTGTACTGTAGCCTGTCACCTGCCAGATCACTTGCTGAGTTGTTCATGTCTATAAACCTGGTGGCACCAAGTCAACGCAGAAGTGGCATGCTTTATGTACAGTACCATGAAGTGTGCTCTATTACAAAATGGCTCAGCTATGCATATTCTAAAGTGCACGAAAGGCACCATCCAGCACTGTGTTCCTGCTAGGATTTCAATCGGACAGGCTAGGCCAAAGACTGATTCTAACTAAGAGGGCACTTAGTTGAGAATTAGCCATGCAACCTTTCTTCATGCAGTCTTGAATCTAGTACAGTACGTCATTTCCTTACTGAGCTCATGTCAAAGGCAATTATGGTGTTTGCATTTGTAGTACTGGTGACTTAATTAATACTCAGGTTAGGAATAGTCGTATTACTATTCTCACTATTCTCGTGTGTCACACTGAATGCCTTGGACATCCCTATGCTAACATTAGCGTACAGCATAAAACAGCTATGGAAAGCGATTTGCCAACTCAATTCAGGGGCGTAAGAACTAGGGGAGCTGAATCAATGGTATTATTTCAAACTGCCTTTCAATGGTTAAATTATTTGAGACTACTAGCTGTTAGTGACCTCATGGACTGGCAAATAGTGGGGCTGTATAGAGCTCGTCATACTTTGCACCAGCGTAGGAACAGGGGGCGGGGGGCTGCAGTCCCCTCGCTCAATGTAGGAATTGAAATTTTTGTGCTACTGACTTTTGCAAATCTGTTGACGGACTGTCAAGTGAGACAGTTTAGCTTACTCGTGATGATTTTCACGTTGGATGCTCCCTCCCCCCTCGTGAACATCTTCGTACGCCACTGCTCTAGGATCCTATGCCTATGTCAATGACATATACGCTTGGTTCGTAAACAAAGATTCTTTATACTGCCTCATTGTAATAGCTTTCTGAGGTGCTTTATTGCAGGAAGACCTAAATGTGTGAGGGACAAGACTAGACAAGACTAATGCAACCAGTCCGTTTAAATCACACTAGCTGATGACGTACGAAACTCAAAGCACACATGTACGTTACGTTACTTTCATGGACATCTCCTCTCTTCAGCAAAGTCAGACATGGTCGTTCAGACGTTTAGCCCTTCTGACGAGCCGTCTGTGGAAAGCTGTATAGGTTGAATTTGATGCTTGTTGACGTTGCAACGGATCGCTGTGGACGCTCACCCTAGCTTTGCTGTGGAAAGGCTTTTGGTCACGTGAAGTGTTGCTTCATCATTTAGGATTTGGTGACTTTGATCTGGTGATTCTTTGGCGTTTCCGCTGTCGTTGGATGAAGGAGTTTCACGCTCCGCTTTAGAACGCGCCCCTTTTGACTGACCAGACATAAACGTGGAGCTTAATGCTGGTTCACAACGAACGCAGCTCCCACTCTTGCCCAGTCTGTACTCTTACCACTTGACCTTGTTGCAGTAGCGGTTTTGGTCCGACTGTTGCTCATAGTACTGAGCCTCCTTCCGTCTTTTGAGCCTCCCCGCCACTCCGGATAGGAAACTTGGTTGAAGCAGCCCGGTTAACTAACGATTGCCATAGGCATCTTGGTCTTCAGCCCCATTAGCAGTTGGGCTACATGGGGACGATTTCAGCTCTGCGTGGCATGGGCGTGCTTTGATAGTTGAGAAGAGCGAGCTACGGATATGTAAAGTCATGTTGACATTTGCGCAATGTAGTTGTGTCATTGCTTGTACGTATCGCTCATTAAGACCGTTAGACTGAGGGCACTCGGTATTTGATATATTGATGTGAAAGTAACACTCTTGGAGAAATCGGTCATTAGACGGCTAGAGAATGGCATATTGTCCCTAACTATATATGCCACTTCTGGGACTCTGTATTCCATGCAAAGCACTGATGTAATTGCGACAGTGACTGATTTGGCTGTTTTATCTGGAAGTAGAGAGACCTCGACACACTTGGAGTAGTACTAGTAGTCCACGTCCTTAGTGTCATGATGTCTGTCGCTATCTTTCTTCTATAGTCTCTCTTGGATAGCTCATGTTGTGGGAGTGCATGGCTCCTTGACGTTGGGTCGCTGTATTGGAGGGAAATGGCACATTTGCTTATGTGTTTTCTATATTTCAGCTCATGCACGACCGATGCTTGCCTCTCGAGCTCTCACTTTTGACAATCTGTCCCCTGATGTCTCTCATGAATGATTCGGAGCATCTGGTTACACAAAGAAACCGCCGTATTGATCTTGTTTCCCTTGAACAGAATGCTGTCACACTGGACTATCTCATCTCTGATGGCATAGAACGGTCGTAACCATGCAGAGGCGTAGGAATGGCATCCAAGTTAGGGAGGCCAACCTGAATGCGATTATTGGAGCTCTTTGTTTTATCCCACTTCACGATGACCTATTTCTATTTACTGACAATCTATAGGCTGTTCATTTCAGGGACCATAGCCCCGTGTCCCCTGTGGTTCCTACACCTATGGTAACGCGTGTGGTAATTCCTTGATGCTTGGTCATCCCAATTGTATCATCTGTGGACAGCATTTGGAGCCGTGGCCGGTTGAACTTCGTCCTTGCAACATTCATCGGTAGAGGCGTTTCCAATGGATAAACCATTACGTCTACGTCTGCAGTAAGGCAGGGGCGTAGCATGACTTCTAGAAATGGGCAGCTAAACTTCACAATGCTACGAGACATGCCCCACGTTTATGGACATGCCCACTTATATTGACTTCTAAGTGACTCATACCGTAGAATGAGACTGGGAAAGGGCCGCTTTGGTCCCCGCTCGTCTTTACAGTTAAACCTTTTATGACCACGCCTACAAATGATGGGCTATAGCCCAGTCTAGCTCATGCGACGCTACGCGAGCCCCTGAACTGTAAGGTTTTGTGGGTGTCTGCCCTACTGGAAAGTTGTGCTCTGGACAGACGCATTTTGATCTGCATTATTGTATGCGTATACCGGTTTCTAGGTCTAGTGACATGCGGAGGTACGTTTGAAGATGCTCGTTGCGTTTTCCCGTTCATATACAAAGGGAAGACATATATCTCTTGCACAAAAACGGGTTGGAATCAACCCTGGTGTGCCACTAAAGGAGTAAGACCTATTCAGTTTCTTATAAGGTGTTGGTTTACGGTACTTGGGTTTATGGAAAGTGTTTCACACACAAGAAGTGGGGAAACTGCAACTGCAACACAGGATTGTAATCGTTCTAGCTACGTGTTTAGACCACCTAGTGTCAGCATGCCTTAATGTCCGAAAGGTAGTGTCATCATTGCATTCCCATTGCCTAGAAAACTTATTTAGTTGAGGTAAACGGATAATGATTGAAGCAAGTAAGGAACTGTTGGGTGTTTCAATTATGGCTAGTCCCAAGTTCTCTATTTTGTTACGCAACAGGAGTATCTTTAGAACGCCACTAGTTCCGCTAGTCGAACCACGTGAGACCTGCACCAGCTTCTTTGCTTGCTTCGTTGCCATCTAACAATTGGTATGTCAACATGTGTTTTTGTCCTTGTTTTATGCCCACCTGATTCATCTGTATGTATGTGTGTTCGTCTGTCTGTCTGCTAGTCTGCGTAGTCGTATACGTCCTGTGTAGCCTGGCATTACATTACTGACTGCATGTGTCTCTTTTTGGCTAGAGTTGTTAAGGCGTGTGCACTAGTATGTATATAATCATGCGACGGTTGGTTTCAGATATTTTGCGTGTTGTAGTTTGTAAGAGTTTTATTCAGCTAATTGTTATTGAATGTAAGAATACTTGACATCTTGTGATCTCACCATTTGTGCGTCTAGAACCTAATAATAAAGTTATCAACTTGGCTTTGAGGAAGCCTGCAAAACAAAGCAGTAATTTAAATTCTGCCGCTGTTGCTAAGAAGGCGGTGGATGGTAACAATGATGGACGTTGGAGATCTGGTTCTGTGACTCACACAAAAAGAGATTATCAAGCTTTCTGGGAAGTTGATTTGATTTTCGAATCGGAAATTTCGAGTATCATCATTTTCAACAGAATCGATTGCTGCAGGGATCGTCTGACACATTTTTACATCAAGTTTTATGACTATACACACAGTCTTGTCAAAACATTGTTTCATGGATCTACAGCACAAAATCTGTATAAATTTGGCTTAGTCCCTTCTATTGTGGCTCGCTATGTTCGAGTACAGATTAAGTCTCGAAACTACTTGTCTTTGGCTGAGGTTCAAGTCTATGGCAAAGCTGTTAAACGTAAGAAAGTTTTATGGTTGCCTATGTTACTTTTCAATTGATGAAATGGTTTTTGTCTTATATTTTGTGTATTTGTTAATTTACTTTTGTTTATCTAACCAAATTGCGCTCGTTTCTCTGTGAAAGCAAATAGGAAGAATAAGCTACAGTATGACAGCAATAACTAGTTTGCTTGCTATTCTATCAGACTATATCTGTCAGTCGCTTTGTTTATCTGCTTGCTTGTCTGTTTATTACTGTATATAAGGGGTCGGTTTACAATATGACGCTCGACACCGGCGTGGCGTAGCGCAACGTAAATTAAGTAGCGTAAATGAGCGTTCAGCGTCAACTAGTAGACATGAAACGTTTTGTTCCTTGACGTTCCGTGAGGCTTCGCTCATCTAAGTTCAAATAGACTCGGGTTCTATTTCTAGCGTTGCCCATGCAACGTCTCGAGTCAGCGTTCAACCAATAGGAAGTACTCTGCTTCACCACATGTAAGGCGCGTTTGCAGTGTACCGAACGAAAGCCGGTTGAATTGAAAAGGTGATAGGCGCAGACCAGCAGTGTGGGCGTGTGTTCGAATAAACTGGAATGTGTAGCGTGTGCGTCATCGTGAAATTTTACGCCGGGAACGATCCCTAGAGAAGGGACGCTGTGCAATATTTGAATTTTTAACGCAAGCCTTCCCCTTTGTGTGCGTGCCGATTACGGTTGCGAACGGACAAAATACGTGACCGCGTATTGCGAAATATGGAAACGGATAAGTACAAACGCAAGTGAAAATCGCTGAGGGTCCGCTTTGGATGGAAGTTAGCCAGACTGTCAGAGCGTCTGCTTCTGGGTACATCAGACCCATTATGATACGCTTGTCGACGCTCCATACTGGACGCTCAATTGGGAACACCCTAATAGCTAGGCACCGTTCAACTGCATGCGTCCAGTTGACGTTACGTTACTCTACGCTATACGCTTATGTTGACCGTTAGATTGTGAACAGGTCTTTATAATAATATGATACTGCAACAAGCTGTCTAAGGAGCGATACTTTCTTTATTTTTATGACAATAAACTTTGGTCGTGTGTAAACCTATTGATTCTCTAGGACACAGAAACGTCGCCATTGGAAAGCCTGCTAGTCAAAGTTCTACGTACCGTCATTCTGCAAACCCCATTGCCTCCAAAGCTGTCGATGGCAATACAAACGGCGTCTTCACCGCTAGGACTACAACACACACGAATAGAGACAACAAGGCTTGGTGGAAGGTGGATTTGCAGCAGGAATATGCAATCACAGCGGTCGTTTTGTATAATCGGATCGACTGCTGCAAAGACAGGCTGCAATACTTTGATGTCATATTGTCTGATGGAAAGGGGAATGTAGCCACGAAAATACTACAGGGAAAAGGAGTGAAAGATACGTTTCCTTTTAAAATTGAGCCTCCAATTAATGCTCAATATGTTATGGTCCAACTCAGAAATAGAAACTTCTTGCAGCTTGCTGAAGTACAAGTCTTTTCTGGTAAGATTTTGTGGTCTCTAACAGATGAATCTATTTCAAAATAACGTTATCTTAATTGAATGGAATGACTCAGGAATATGGCGCGTAGCTCTCGAGCGGTAGGGGTCTGTGGCAGCTCTTGCGTAGGTCAATTCAATTATGTTAACGTTATTTTATTTGATCCTAAAACATAACCAGTATAGGCAGTTTCTGGAGTTTTAATGAGTTTGAGGGTGGAGACAGACCAAATCCAATCTGTTTTAAAGACCGCCGAGTGAGGTCGTTTCCTTATCAACTTAAGGTTATGTAAAAACATAGAATGCGTTCTTCTCCAGAGCTACGTTCTGGTGGCATTCCACACTACAGACCATACCGCTCTTTACGTTATTGCTATTATGATTCGCAATTTCTGTGACTACACGTACGCAGGCTAGGAATGCAATCGGGTAAGGTGACACCTAACTAAGTAGTTCTTTTATAAACATAACGTCCGGTCTATTTGCTAATCATTTCTTGGTAAGTCCCACCCCTCGCTCACGAGTCTACTGAAAATTTGTGAGAGGATTTTCTAGTTATATGGTGTCTAAGTTTCAGATATTTTGCATGTTATTGTTTATAAGAGTCTAATTCAGCTGGTTGTTATTGAATGTAAGAATACTTGACATCATGTGATCTTACTGTTTTTGCCACTAGAATTTAATAACGAACTTGTCAACTTGGCTTTAAGGAAGCCTGCAAAACAAAGCAGTAATTTCAATTCTGCCGCTGTTGCTAAATTGGCTGTGGATGGTAACAAGGATGGACGTTGGAAATCTGGTTCTGTGACTCACACAAGAAACGATTATCAGGCTTTCTGGGAAGTTGATTTGATTTTCGAATCGGAAATTTCGACTATCAACATTTTCAACAGAATCGATTGCTGCGGGAATCGGCTTACAAATTTTTACATCAACTTTTATGACTATACACACAGTCTTGTCAAGACATTAGTTCATGGATCTACAACACAAAATCTGTATTCATTTAGCTTAGTCCCTTCTATTGTGGCTCAGTATGTTCGAGTACAGCTTAAGTCTCGAAACTACTTGTCTTTGGCTGAGGTTCAAGTCTATGGCAAAGTTGTAAAACGTAAGAAAGTTTAATGGTTGCCTATGTTACTTTCACTTAAGTAAATGGCTGCTTGTCTTTATATTTTGTGTATTTGCTTATTAAGTTTTTGTCTAACGACATTGCGCTTGTTGCTCTGTGAAAGCAAACAGGAAGGAGAAACTACAGTATGACAGCAATAACTAGTTTGCTTGCTATTCTATCAGAATATCTGCCAGTCACTCTATTTATCTGCTTGCTTGTCTGTTTATTACTGTATATATGGGGTCGGTGTACAATATGACGCTCGACACCGGCGTGGCGTAGCGCAACGTAAATTAAGTAGCCTAAATGAGCGTTCAGCGTCAACTAGTAGACATGAAACGTTTTGTTCCTGGACGTTCCGTGAGGCTCCGTTTCATGAAGTTCAAATAGACTCGATTTCTATTTCTAGCGTTGCCCATGCAGCGTCTCGAGTCAGCGTTTAACCAATAGGAAGTAAGCTGCTTCACCACATGTAAGGAAAGTTTCCAGTGTACCGAACGGAAGCCGGTTGATATGGAAAAGAAGGTGGTAGGCGCGGATGACCAGGTATCCTTTTTTGTGGCAAGTTAATTTTATACGTACATACATGCGTGCGTGCGTGCGTGCGTGCGTGCGTGTGTGTGGTGTGTGTGTGTGTGTGTGTGTGTGTGTGTGTGTGCCTTGTTCAATTGGTTAGAGAATGCATTTCGAGGAGCATAAATTTGTACGTGATCATTGACTGGGGTGGACATGACCACTGGCTTGGCATCATGCAAGTAACATCATGCAGCAGACTGGTACTTGTGGGCCTTGGTGTCTACTTCCAGAGCTCCGCTATTGTCAGTGCCCCTGGATAACTTTTGCCAAGCTCAAGGTAGATTGTAGCGCTGGCCCTAAGCCTCCACGTAGCTCATGGAGACCTTGTCTCTAGAGGCAAGGGGCGCTATCTCCGCAACTGACCTTAAGGTTGACGTCATTCACGAATGGCGTGGAGGGCTTGACATTTGTCCATTTTTTGTCCATTTTGTCCGTATGCCTTACTTCTTACAACGCAAATACTAGATAAATGCCCCATCCTTCGAACGGGCAAGATACAGTAGTGTTCTGACCGAAGAGACGCAGTCTGAGCGTACAGTACGTCGCGTGCAATGTCTGTTGCGAGTTTCCGGATGTGCTAAATCAATTCGAATCTTCGTTTTCTCTGTTAGAAATCGACACATTCTCTGTGTAGCGCTTACTGCTGAAAACGTGTAGGTTGGATTCGGTGCAAATGCAATCAAAATTTGAAGAGAAACGAAAGCGCTACAAGTGTAGCTTCAGTCGGCAAGAAATATTCAATTACTCAAAGTTTTGCGAAGGACGACGACACGTACAGCCTACACAGTACTCGTGTAGGCGTGTGTTCGAATAAATTGGATTGTGTAGCGTTTGCGTCATCGTGAAATTTTACGCGGGGCTCAATCCCTCGAGAGAGGACGCTGTGCAATATTTGAATTTTTTACGCAAGCCTTCCTATTTGTGTGCGTGCCGATTACGGTTGCGAACGGACAAAATGCGTAGCCGCATATCGCCAAATATGGGAAAACGGATAATTAAACATCCAAATGAAAGTCACTGAGGGTCCGCTTTGGACGGAAGTTAGCCTGACTGTCAGAGCGTCTGCTTCTGGGGTACAACAGATCCATTAAGATACACTTGTCGACGCTCCTTACTGGACGCACAATTGGGAACACCGAAATAGCTAGACAACGTTCTACTGCATGCGTCCAGTTGACGTTCCGTTACTCTACGCTATACGCTTATGTTGACCGTTAGATTGTGAACAGGTCTTTATAATATATGATACTGCAACAAGCTGTCTAAGAAGCGATACTTTCTTTATTTTTATGACAATGAAGTTTGGTCGTGTGTAAACCAATTGATACTCTAGGACACAGAAACGTCGCCATTGGAAAGCCTGCTAGTCAAAGTTCTACGTACCGTCATTCTGCAAACCCCATTGCCTCCAAAGCTGTCGATGGCAATACAAACGGCGTCTTCACCGCTAGGACTACAACACACACGAATAGAGACAACAAGGCTTGGTGGAAGGTGGATTTGCAGCAGGAATATGCAATCACAGCGGTCGTTTTGTATAATCGGATCGACTGCTGCAAAGACAGGCTGCAATACTTTGATGTCATATTGTCTGATGGAAAGGGGAATGTAGCCACGAAAATACCACACGAAAAAGGAGTGAAAGATACGTTTCCTTTTAAAATTGAGCCTCCAATTAATGCTCAATATGTTATGGTCCAACTCAGGAATGCAAACTACTTGCAGCTGGCTGAAGTACAAGTCTTTTCTGGTAAGATTGTGTCGTCTCTAATCGATGAATCTTTTATGCACGTATTTTGGCAAAACGGTTGTGTTATTGTTATCACATTTGCAGTAGAATTTCCTTACTGCGGTGTAAGAATTGTCCTTTATGTGCATCACACAACAGCTGGTAGCAATAAACTTTGTACCGAAGATGACAGACATCATATAAAGTCTTGTATTATCTGACTGTGACATTCCGTGTACGGGTAATACCTCGACGGCATGCCGTTATTGACGCAAGGCTTTACGGCATGCCTTTATACCGATGGGAATTGCGGCGTGCTAGTAGTATAGTGGGAAAGATAGAGTTGTCTCATTTTCATGTCAACAGGACATTGTACTTACAAGACAACCAGTGATGCTTGATGATACTGCAGGGAAGTTACCCTACTGCATAACTGCCAGTATCATTGGAAATATTTAAGAACTAATGTCTCAACTACAAAGAAATCCCACTAACGTATTAACATAGGAAGAAATACTGACTGAACGTTTGTGTGTTGTGCTGTTTGGCAACCCGTATCTTTTCCTTTGGTTTTGTTGCTTTCTGTTTTGTTCGTTTGGTTTTGTTGTTGTTTGTCTGTTGATTTGTATGCGATTAAAGCGGTTGTTGTTCATTGTACGTTTTCCTATAGTACCATGTATCTTTTTTAACTCTTTTCATGTATATTTGTGTGAATGCAGCTGCGTAGGCATGGTGTTCAGCCCATGGAAAGGCGAGATCTTGAATTTCAAGGGAAAGACTTAGTCGCTGGTTGACTTTGAGCTTCGCTTTACTGCTTTTTCTGTCTGTTGCTGCTTAGTCAATGATTTGTTTAGTTTGATGCGTTGGAAGTGACAGTTGCAATGAGTATAGTTGCTAGTGGCTGCTTTGAATGGATAAAAAACGTAGAGAAAGCTGAATTAGATTATTGATTTAGAATGTATTGATCATGCAAGTTGAAACGTGCAATTTGTTGTGTCTCTCAGGTAGTAAAAGCGAATTCTTTCCCAAGAAACTGTTTACAGTAACATAGTATTGTCTATCTGGTTTTTTAAATGGCGCATTTGCGTAGGAATTTTCCTTAATTAAGGCGGTATTTGTAGCTATCTTTCTCACTGACCTAATGCACAAAATGCTGTGTCTTTGTATCCTACTTCAAACGCAACTAACGGAGTTTTTGTATACATGTTTTCACTGCATCATCTTGTAACGCATGTTTCAGTCGCAGGGGGTTCGTAGTTACTCAAACTTCTGTGTGCTGCTGGATTTCAATTATTTAAAATCACAATTTATGCATGTAGACTTTGCGGTCGGACGGTATGTTTTGTTTGTCGGTTTGTCTGTCTGTCTGTCTGTTCCTCTGTCTGCCTTCTATTTCTTACATCAAACTATGATACAATTCTGCAAAGAACTACAGTAATACAACTAGGATGACTGATGTTCATTGAAAGCTAATATTACAGCAAACTAAAACACTTATATATAACTAAGACTAATGAGGAAAAGGTTGAGTGCTAAGAGAGCCAGACTTCCCAGACCCACTGCACAACATGCTAAGTTTCTTTGATTTAACTTGAACGCTACACTTCTGTAATTGTACAGAGAATCTTTTCCTATAAAAGTCTAAAACTTTCTCAGCATTAGGTCTTCCTGATTCGTCTGATAAAACGGCTGCCAGTTTCTGCAAAAAAATCACTCTTCTTCTCCCCATGATCCAAAATGTTCCATAAACAGATGAACGACTTCGACTACTGAGCCTCCAGGCAGTTTGTGTTGTTCGTACTTAGACATATTTCTGGTTTCTCTTTAATTTGCTGCAACCCCTGTTGCCTCAGAAGAACGTGGGAAAACAACTGAGCTCCAAGGGTGTGCCAACGAGATGTCAATATCAAGATTAGAACCCGACTCAGCAACAAACATGATAATGTCAGGTCTACATTCAGAGTTAGTATACCTGTTTCTTGGCTCACGTCAATGATGAATTCGTAGACTTCTAAGGCATTCCGACTACACTCCAGCAATAGACTCATGGGACCAAATAATGCCTCCCCCTGTCTTGCAGGTAAGTAAGGGGAATCTACTGTCGTCTAGTGGTGCGTTGCAATTACAAGACTCTACCCATTTTGAAATGGTGATAGGCAGACCCAATCTCACACGGCAGGCCAAGGGAAATTCGCAAGGGTTGAGTGCGAATCCGTATAAGGTTGGTAGTGCATGCAACCATGCGCCTGCGCTCTTTTCTTGAAGGGAACGAAACCTTACTTCATCTCTTGCAGTTGGAGCTGCATCAACCAAGTGCTGGAAATCTTCTTCGTAATTAGAAATGGATAATTATTGATGTTGTAGCGTTTTAATTCCTTTGTAATCTGAGATCTTCTTGTTTGTTGGAAGGTATGATCGATACGCATGTCCAACAGGACTAGATACATTGCAAGTGAACTTGTCCATGATGACTTTCAGATGTGGGAAACGAGATGGTAGCTCAGATATGGTATAGGACCACGAAGCAGAACCAGCGATGGAAGATAGTGGGTTAGTCCATCAGTCAGTCTGTCCGCCTGTCTATCTACAGAAAGTAACTGTTTGTAGTTGTACAGTCTTGCAACTCTCGTGTGATTTTTAAAATGTTGTATAAGTGCAATTTAGATGATTTACTGTATTATAAAGACGTTCAACATTTTGTTCATTGACTGCTATTGTTATGCATAACTAAAGTTAGATTGTTATTGGTAGAGTAAGAGTTCAAATACAACAATCTGTCTATCTGTCTTTTTGTCTGTCGGTCTGTCTGTCTGTCTGTCTGTTTGTCTGTCTGTCTGTGTCTCTGTCTGTCTGTCTGTATGTATGTATGTACGTATGATTGCCTGTCTGTCTGTCTAATTGCATGTCCATCTGTTTGTCTCTCTGTCTGTTTGTCTGTCTTTCTATCTGTTTGTCTGTCTGTCTGTCTGTCTGTTTCTCTGTTTGTCTCTCTGTTTGTCTGTTTTCGTCTGTTTGTCTCTCAATACTTTTCTATCTGTCTGTCTGTCTGTCTGTCCGTCTGTTTGTATGTCTGTCCGTTTGTCTGTCTGTCAGTCAGTCAGTCTGTCCTTTGGTCTCTCATTCAGTCTGTCTGTTTGTCTGTCTCTCTGTCTGTCTGTCTGTCTGTCTGTCTCTCTGTCTGTCTGTCTGTCTGTCTGTCTGTCTGTCTGTCTGTCTGTCTGACTCTTTGCCTGTTTGTCTGTCTGTCTGTCACATATATTATCAAACATGAACCAGGATACAATATCCATAACCCCTACTTACTTGTGTCTAAAAATGTTTTGAATTTGGTTTCCTTTTTAGATTACATGCAGACACCCATTTGCCAAGCCTGACTGCAGTTTGTGCATTAGGGTCACGTACGGAAGCTGCATGGGAAAGACAGGGCGAAGCTTGCATTCAATAGCTGAATTCGTGTAGATTCATCTCCGCTATGGTTTCTTCTGTAACATGACACTTATTCGCATTTTTTGCAAAATTGGCTGACACATTTTGCTTAATTACTATTAACGACTTAACTCAGATGGAGTCGTCTCATGTCTTTGTGCACAGTATTAGGGGTTTTGTGGGCTTCGAGTTTACTACCAAAGTCTCTTTTTGTCGTAATATATCTGCACAAACGATTACAGAGCATTTTTATTGGTAGCTCTTGTGTGTGTGTGTGTGTGTGTGTGTGTGTGTGTGTGTGTGTGTGTGTGTGTGTGTGTGTGTGTGTGTGTGTGTGTGTGTGTGTGTGTGTGTGTGTGTGTTACGTACATACTAGAATTGTCTTACAATATATCCTGCAATTCCACAAAGATGTATCCTTGGGTAATTGCATGCTTTATTGAGTTTTGCTAATGGCAGTGGCGCATCCAGAGAGGTTTCCGTGGTTTCCGTGGAAACCCCTTTTTGCTGACCCTTCTTTTACACGCTAGTCTACATTGCAGTTATAATATTTTACTCTAAAAAATTCACTTTTATGCGGTCAAGAAACTTCAAAACTTTCCACTGAAATTACAGTACTTTGTGATCGTGTTCAGTATTGTTTACTTTGGTCTGGCATTTCGAGGCAATCTGTAGTATACACCACAGCTACAAGTCAGAGAGATTCAACCAAAGTTCATGAAGTTTAGTATCGGATTCAATGAGTTTTCAAAGAATCGGAAATAGAAAGAGACGGATTGTAGTGGCTTCTGGAAGTCACGAAATGACGTCTTTGTTTGCAAAAAAACCGCAAACATGAACTTGAGAGACTTACTAAGTCAGATCACCAGTGTGACATTGTGCTAAAATGTACCGATGTACCACGATGGCATTCATCGTTTCCGAAGACTGCATGCAGTTTTTGTAAAGACGCCCGAGCCCGGGAGAAAATATCCGGGAACTGTGGACTGCAATAAGAACGAGCCATCGATCTTGTCTCCGCTGACGCTACACCGCAACGAAACTGAAAGACTCATGTCGAACGGTTTGGATTGAACGCATAGATTCGTATGCTGTATATATTTTAACTGCATGCTTCCTGCCGTTCTCGCAAGACTCTACGATATGATTATTTCGACTCAACAATTTCACACCGTCGCAACTGGCAATTGTAAGTGAGACGGAAAAACGCTTACACAAAGCAAGCGGGTTTCTCTACCAACTGCAGTCTTCCTCTTTCTTACTGTGCTTTAAAAAATATTTCTGTGCTTCGAGGCTTGAGCACAAGACTACAAACGCGGGCTTCAAGTGATTTTTGTGCACAAGTTTGTGAAGTTATAGCCGATATAAATGTTTTACGTGATAATTCATATCAAGAGTATAAAATTTTTGAAAAGACCACAGAATTAAAAAACACCACTATGGACAGAACTTTGAATTGTCAAAGCCAAGGATCAATCCTCGACAAGTTTATAGAATCAACATTGAAACGAATGATTCTGAAGGGTACTACCGGATTTATTTATATTATGAGTTTATGTCCCACGCATTGTCTCAATTGAAAGAAAGGCTCCTATATAGCCCGTTACGGTATTGGAATCCTACATAATTCGTACACCTTTTGGCCATTCCACTTTCCAATTATCCTAGAGTCATTGCGTACACGTGCAATATTGCAACATTGAACAAAGGATGTTGCATCTTATTTATGTCTCGTTTCTACTTACTCATATCTTGTTTCCACTTATTTATAGTTGCACTTTTCCAATTTTCCATATTTTAATGTTTCAAAAGGAACCCGCTGGCCCAATATCCATATTTCAATGCGACAAATTAAAATCGAAAATACTTTCTAGAAAAACAAAGGAAAATAACGCACCTTTCGGCTTTCCCACTTTTCAAGGCCACGAGGTCGCCTCGTGTGCGGATATTATTGCAAAGTCGAGCACCGGGTGTCGCATCTTCGCGTCTCAAAGCCAATCGATCTGCTGGCCAATCGTCCATTTTTCAATACGACAAGATCAAAAGGCAACAGCGTTTCTGGTTTCTTCATAATTCTGCCTCAAACGCCCATACACTGTAGTAAAGACTCGCACTCTTTTCTACCTGCACCTATCATCGTTCCGCTCTCAGTTCCCAAGCCTTCATGCGATGCGGCTCGTGTGCATGCACAAAACAAGCCGTGATCACCGGGACCCTACACACGGTGTCTTGCTCGTGTTACACTCGTTGTCTCCATGCTGCATGTTGGTGCTAGAAATCGATTCATAACGTGAGACGTTTGCCTTTCGCTACCGTCCAGCTCAGAGTGTCTGATTAGAATAGTTCTGTACACAAGAGGATGTTTACATGTGGACTTCACATGGTTACACAATGCTACTTAGGGTCTATTTAGCGTAGAGAAACGAGCGCAAGAAGGCACCGCGCATACTTTGTCCTCTCTTGTCGTTGACTAGAAGACGACGCAATACCAATTAGGCTACTGCACGTGTACGCTTTTGTCTTAACTAAACTATCATCACGCTCCCGGAATCGATCGAAAGCCATTGCGACTACGAGTGAAATTTGTAGGTGGCTGATGTCAGCCTGAAGCTACTCCAGAAGCAACCGCTGCACACGACTAACAAAAACAATTTCGCTCGCTGTGAGGTAAGGAGAATATTGGAACTGTTTGCAACCTACAAAAGCGCCCAAACATGTTCTTCGGTCGGCGCAAAGCTGTTGTAGCACACTAAATGACACTTGTGACATGGGTTTACTGATCTCCCCATGTTTCAGAAGAAATAATCAGGAATTAACTTAAATGTGATTTGAAGTCGACCTATCATCATTTGCAAAATAGATCAGGCGGCAATCTAGTTTGTCACGTGACATGAAAACAATATCACGTGATACCGCAACGTTTCTACCCTCGCGTGGAAGGACCACCCAAAGCGAAGGAAGGCCTACTAGTGTCAGAGCTAAGTTGGTATAGTAAACTAGGAAAAGGAATACTTGGCAGTGCGAGAAAATGTTGAATCTCGCTACATATATAAAGCGCAATCAGCTAGTTTTAGCATCATTAAAAACCTAGTGATGACGAGAAGACGATTCTAAAGCTAAAGCTTGTTTCTGATCAGTGTATGCTGTACAACTACACAATAATCAATTGAATATTCCTGTATTGGGCGAAATGTGATTTGCCCTAATGGCCATGCAATTAGAACGACCACCTTTAACGCAACACAGCCTGTAAGTCAATGGTAGCATTCTCATCAATACAAGGATTATCGTCTGCTCCAGAAACAAGAGCTTGTGAAGATGTTTTTCCTTTACGCCATATTTCAATAAGCACACGGTCGACCTGAAAACACTTTTGCTGTGATGTGTAATGTAATATGTACGTGATGCCCCTCCTAAGCTTCTATATCTACATAAATGTCCCACACTGTTATGTCTTGCTTTTTCTACTTCTCTACTGCAATTACTGGATGTGCCACGTCGTTTGGAGTCAATAGACATAAAGAATAAACGTATGTGTTCAAGTTTGCAAGGATTTTCTTGGCTAAACGAGGAGAGAATGTTCTGTAAAATTACAATCGTATAAATATTGATTAATTAAAGACATTATTGGCCAAACGTAGTGTATTTCACTACTTTAATTAATAATAAGTTAATTAGGAATTTGTTCGCCGAGAGTAATCACGTGTAACAGTTAGCGTAATTGCATGTTCAAGCCACATATTTACAGAGTTGCGACAACCCGTATCAAGGGGCCATTTTGTTTCCATGAGTGCTACGTAAAAATCTGTTTAAAATCATACTAAGCTACTACTGTTTCTACATTAAAGTGAGTCTTACATTGCTACTCGTTGCAACTATTGGACTATGATTTACTTCTTCAGAAGCTCGATTTGTGTCGTTTCCTGATCATCGTGGTTTCGTGTGAGTGCGCTACCGAAATACAGAGATTCCAAAATAAACTGTTTGCAAGATTTCAGTTGTTTCTGTCAATTTTTCACTGCAGGAGACACGTTGCATCGTTCAAACAACCGATCTAAACAGTCCTGAGGCTCGTCGAGGAAACCCTCGCGCTTTGGCCTCGGAATTCCAACATTTATTACCGTGTTGTCTGTACTGTACACGTTTCTTTCTGCAATCAAAGGTATAAATAAAACAATGGCTCATCATCAGAAGATCAAGTTACAAAAGGTATAAATGCGATGCTTAATCATATAATATAATAATAATATATTTTTATCACACCAAATCTGGTGTAGTTCTCTTATAGAGGCAACATAAAACGCACACACACGCGTTCGAATTAAGTAGAATTCATTTCCAATTAATTAGAATTCATTTTCTATTAGGTAGAATTTATATCCACTTAAGTAGAATTAATTTTTTACATAACAAATTCCACTTAAGGAGAATTCAATTTCACTTAAGTAGAATAATTTCTACTTAATTAAGTAGAAATAGCAAATTATGGCACAAGTGGCGCGCCCTAATATGAGACTCTGTCTCTCATCCAATTATAGAGCGACCAAGATGATCAAGAAGTTTAGCTTTCTAACTCCGTTGCTGCGCAACAGTCGCCCGGCGATAGACCTACGACGTCTTTGTCTGTTCTACGCATTCTCCATAAGAGTGTTGTAAAGTCATACAGAAAAAACGCGAGCAGCTTGGCTTCTGTCCGTTGCAGACGTGGCTGAAGGTGACCGTGAGCTAACGCGTCAAACTCAAGTAATTAACGCACGTTAGAGACTCGAATTGCCTTCCTTCTACGGGCTGAAATACTGGACTGGCACGGGATGGCGCGGCTCGGCTGGCTCGGCTCGCTATGCGTGCTCGTGTAAACGGGGTTTAAAACCATCAATCGTCTGTTGCGCAAGAAATCGTGGAGTTGAATCGGCGCTACAAGGGTCTGGGGGCCGAGGCAATACGGCTCTGCTTCTCTGGGTTCAGCATTATTCATTCTTAAATTCTGTTTGATTTTTTCTAAAGACGTGGGAACTGCGGTTACTAGATAAGGAATTAAAGAGCAGAGATGGGCGTTATTAATTCCAGCTAGACAGGTCTCTTGCAGAGCTGCATGCACTAGCAGGGTCAGAGGGTCAGAGTTGCTGGAAACGCGAATTTGTACGGAAACGAAAAGGAAAGTGTGTTTGTTTGCTTCAATTTTCTATTTTCTGCTAGAAAATAGAAATACGTCAACTTTCAGTGTGTGTTCATGTTTGTATTATGACGCATATACATGAATCACGGCATGAGACTGCAGCACAAACGTGATTGAATTTTTTAATAAGGATTAAAAAGTTTAGCTTGCGTTGCAAATTCAAAATAAGAAAGGGAAAATAAGAATAGAACTTGACATTAATACTAAACTATTTTAAGTCAAACGAAGTAGTTCATAGTCTAAAATAATTTTACGTATGTTATTGCCCATTAATTTTAAACTTTGATTCTGTCCATCCAGAAAAATCCGTGTTTGTTAGGTAGAGCAAGCTTGGTTCATGCCGTCACACAATGGTAGCTCCTTCTAGGATTACAATGTGAACACACTTTTTCGAGCTTATATGGGCTAACCGTATACAATTGAAATTAATGCATTACATCCGTTACAAAAAATACAAAATTTAGGAACCTCTAATACATTGTGAAGATACCTAAGTAAAACCGCATATCGTCACATACGGATACTGTAGCAAGAAACATACGGACAGTTGTTCCTGTTTGACTTTCTCTTCGCTTGCTTTGTCGACTCATCAGTTTGCTCTAAAGCTACTCTAGAGATACTAAGCGTACATATAGGTCCACAGCTAACAATTATCTTACTAGATCAATAAACAGAAAGTTTGACAAGTACATTTTATACATTTTTAAGTGTAAGTTAAGGGATTTTGTGTGTTAGATGTGTCATTTCTCTACTTGTGCGTGTGTTTTATGTTGTCCCTATGAGGGAACTACATTAGATGTAGTGTGATAAAATAAATTATTATTATAAAAGAATTAAAATTTTCTGTGTGGGCGTGTTTAGTAGCCGTAGGTGCCGTCGGAAGACCGATACCCCCGCGCTGTTCAAGGTAAGGATTGTGAAGACATGTTGACAAAGTTGTGATTTATTGATGAAACCAAACTGGAACCCCAAACGTATTACGCAAGTAGTGACTGGCAACAATGGAGCCTCGAAATGAGACCCTTATTGGATTATTTCATGTTTAGCTTTAGTTTGGGTGTGTTACAATCACTTGGCACGGACAAAACTAAAGTATATATTACTTACGAACGAGGACAACGCTTCCGTGGCACAACAGGCAATCGTTTGAACAACTCGCGGCCCTTTCTGTGCTTTTGGTACGAGTTTGACCGTAAGCTTCCTGCAAGAAGATATTGGGCATTGTATCTTTCTTTCAGCTACTTTAGTATTTGGTTAGTGGCTATGCAAAGAGCACATGCGCTAGCAGACTCTCGGTTGGTAGCTGGTCAGCTAGTCCAATCCGGTAGTGTCCGTTGTATATAGAATTTCTACCCCCTAGAACGGTAAGGGCTCCAATTGGAACATTTGATACCATGTGCCGTTGTGCAGTACGTGTGGCTAGGAAATAGAAGCCAGGCAATTCCCTGGAGGATTAGAGATTTGTCACTTAGGTACAGCAAAGTGTGGATTGTCACACTTCTTCGTTTCTAAAAGTCTGTAGAGACAAGAGCGTATAATGGGATCGTATTTTCGTAATAATACTCTCACATGGGGAAAGTCACACTCTTCAGGCTGTTAAGTGTTCTATCGCTAATCTATTAATTAGAAATTTTGGAAATATGTTTCTAAGTTCTGGGGCCAAGGAACATCAAATAATCGACGTTAGCTGTTTGTAATTCTAATCGTTGAAAGTTAGAATTTTTACTTGTGTCTGACTTAGCTAACATGTGGTGCATAAAATCATCTAGTAGCAACTTACTCTAAAGAATGGCTATAAAATACTTCTTAATCTATGGCAAACATACGCCTATGTGCAAAAATCCACATCAAACAAGCTAACAGAAGCGATTTCTAAAATAGTTAGAGCCAGAAACTAATGTTTTCAGTGAACAAGTAGTATACTCATTATGAGTCTTCAGACTCATCATCTGCAAAAGCTGACATTCCGTTGCCATGTTGATCGAATGATTGTGTGCTCACACGCGCTTCGGTGTTAGCCTCTTCGTCGATAATAAAATATATGAGCCACGGTAGTAGCTTGCAACTACCTTCGTTTTCACGAACTGTCTTCGTGGCTTTATAGCCACAAAATACCAAACGCCCTGACAGAGAAAGAAATTGCTCAAAAAGCAAATTGATTAATATAGAACATTTACCTATGAGAAATATAACAAAGAGACCGTTGACGAGCATGACGACAATAGAGAACACATTGCGATCATAAGAATCTTCTACAGCAAGAATGTTAGAGGTCGCATCTTGCAGAGCAATTAGAGTTCCAAGCATGAGACTGAGGGAAATGACCATAAGAGAGAGAAGCTGCAGCAGCTGCTCTGATTTTCGCTTAATTGGTTTGAAGTGTGCGTGTAGCACGAGAAAAATGTTGGCAATCATTGCTGCTATCGCAACGCCGGAAAGACTCTTGCCACCGAAGTACTCGATTCCACATGTAAGCAGGAATTTTCTAGCGATTTCTAATAATTCCCAAAACCAAAACTTTGCTTCGTAGTTCTCATCCAAAAACTGCAGTGAGCTGAGTATGTCGTCTCTAGCACTATTTCGTCTGTTGCGGAGAGGAATAAATTCGTTATCATCATCCGGAGTATCACTTGGAATTTTGTGCCTTTTGTAAAGACCAAACAACAGCAGCAGAGGCAAAAGAAGCACGTAGACAGACATAGACCAGCAAATTAGAAAGAGAACTCTGTGGTCTCCTTGTGATGAGTAATCGCATTGTATACTCATGTCGACCTTTAGGTACCAAGGACAGTCCTGCTGACCACGGTAATGACAAATTTGATGGCACGTCCACATTTTGTATGGTAGAGTGGCCATAATCTGAGCAGTCGCAGATGGATAACAGAGAAACATAATCCACCAGCTGTTTCTCATGCACGATCTCCTGGCTAAAGAGCGACTCCGGTCTTCACTTCGCAAGCGTGGGCAACAATGTGGTACGGCACAATAACGAATCCAGTAGTATGCAAAGACCAATAGCAAAAGCAGACATTGACCCGTCAGATTGACGACTGTCTTTTGCAGAGCGTTAAGGCGCAAGCGCGAACTAAGACAAGATGGAGTGGCTATCTCTATAACGTTCATTTCGATGGATTTTAACCAAGCACAGGCAGTGATGAGAATCTTAGGCCAAGGTACATAGCGTAGAGCGGAAAGAACGCCAGCCATAACTTGAACAAATCCTACAATTATCTTGACTTTGGAGGCGATCTGATCGACAACGGTTGCCGCTTGTCGTTTACCTCTTATTGTCAGCTTGTCTACCTTGAAGAGAAGAAACAGGAAAAGCACGAAGAGCAACACAATAGACGCTAGTTGTAAACAACTGCGCCAAACGGGTGGACACGTGACGCACTCGCTCGACCAAAAGAAATATCCGTTGTCGCATAGAGAACATAGCGGACCGGAATATCCCTTCCTACACATTTCTTCATCTGTCACTCCACCATTACAACTCTTTGCCAGAGGACAGCGATAGACGATTGGTAAGTCTCCCTTAAAACCAACCGATTCATTGCTATACGAGTCATTTTCTATTCGAATTTCTCTGACAAATTTCACGAATTTTTCTTGATTACTTGATTGTTTCCAAGACCACCAGTATCCACTCATTACTCTAGGAAAGTCATTCTGACAGGCAAGTCCTTGAGATGTGGCATTACATGCAAAGCACGGACCGAATCTGTCAAGTCTGTAGTACCCGTCCAGACAAGGACAGGCTCTGAATCCTGCATGAACTGTGGTGTTTGTGCCAGTTGGACAAACCATGCAATCTAGTGGACTTCGACCTGGTATCTTAAACGGTTGGACATAGGTACCGTTTACACATTTTTTGCATTCTTTTTGTCCAGCTTCATCTTGATACCAGCCTCCTAAACCAAAAAAGTTTTTCTATGTTGTAAGTTTAGTTACTACGTGTACAGGTTGGCGTGTGTGAGTGCGTGAGTGTGTGTGTCTGTTTGTCTGTGTGTGTGTGTGTGTGTGTGTGTGTGTGTGTGTGTGTGTGTGTGTGTGCTGTGTGTGCGTGTGTGTTTGTGTGTGTGTGTGTGTGTGTGTGTGTGTGTGTGTGTGTATGTTTGTGTGTGTGTGTGTGTGTGTGTGTGTGTGTGTGTGTGTGTGTGTCTGTTTTCTGTGTGGCTTTCGTATTCAGGTTGTGACTGTGAATTCACTCTTCAACCTTGCAAATTGAAGTGGTAAACTACGATATTTTTCACAAAAGAGAGAAATGAAAAAGGGGGTTTGTAAGACATCCATTTGATTTTGTGATATATATCAATAGATCGCCATAGAAAATCAATTATTACCCTCTTGGTTATTTTGTCCATGAAAACCACTGTTATCATCTTTGAAGACTGACAGCTCAAGAAAGCAATCAAGCAAGTGTGTGTGTGTGTGTGTGTGTGTGTGTGTGTGTGTGTGTGTGTGTGTGTATGTGTGTGTGCGTGAGTACATTTTGAATCAATTACCTGCTGGACAAAATTTGCAAATGCCGATTATATCACCTCCGTTATTAACAACGGTAGCATTTGTTCCTGATGGGCATTCGCTGCATGTGTAGGTATATTGTTGCATTCTAGAATAATGGCACGTAAAGCCAGATTGAGAATAAATATCTGCAGACTGTCTGCTAAGATATTCCATAACAACTCCATTTCCTTGCGTTACGCATTGTCTAGTAGGATATATTATCAGCACAAAACTTACTGCTAACTTCTCTTATTGATGTCTTTGTCTTACACATCTATTTTGTCATTAACTCTTGGTATTCGTTTCAACTTGCAGCAATTTAACCATCTATATATACACCAAACAATTGTCAATAAATACTTTTTGCAACATCGCTTCTTGTCACTGACACTGTGCAGTTGCTCAAAGGCATCAACACGTTAATCGGCAAAGATGTCAAATTGTTGTCAATCAAGTATCTAAACATTAAGATAGCATAAAATGTCAATCAAGTATGTTAGTTCAAATCTTACAATTTTTTGAGTGATTTCAACTCGTGAAACGATCCTGCTTCGATGTGTGACATGTTGTTTCTCATAAGGTATCTGTGACAATGTATAGATTAATTGTGTACTTTAAGAATTACATAAATTTCTTTTAATATTTGGTACTGTACAGTTCGTGAAGAAGAAAGAGATTTTTGAACGAGTAGCTGGTAATCGTTTTCAGACTATTTCCGACCAGGTATCTACAAGAAATTATAAACACTTGTGTCATTTATGTATAGTTATTTATTAAGATTCCAAACTACAATTTATATAACGACAAAATAGGTTATTTAGCTTCTTAATTTTAACAAACGTAGTAAATATGTTGCCAATCAATCAAACAAGAGATACAAATCGTGTTTAATGAGTAATACATTATGTTTTATAACAATATATATATAATATATATATATATATATATATGTAATTAATAATTAATTAACTACTTTTGTATTTAGCATAGTAGCTAGATATCAACTATTTATATTTGTATAAGTGTAACTAATAAAGCGTAATTAAGTTGCCTGTTATCTAATTTTATATAAATTAACATAATTTATTACCTATTTACTAAGCATGTACATGAATGAAAAATGGAAACACTAGATTGAAAGTATCGTGCTCTCTTGTGTCAGGCGCGTAGTCGGCACAGGGCACAAGGGGCAAGTTAACTCCCAAAAATTTGGACCTATGATTTGTCTATACGGCCCGATTCTGCACGTGTACGTGTACTGTTCCCTGAAGTTCCCTGAAGTTCGGAAGTAACCGAGACGTCTGTCTAAACGTCTCCTACAGACCCACCTACCGCCAATACGGGGAGTGTAGACATCTGCTAGCTGGTGCACCACTTGAACAAGGGTCCGGCTACGTTACTGAATATTAGGTATGTCTAACATGCCCTTAATACAAAAACAATCAGAAATGGAATTTATACAATGAAGCCAAATATGGTTGTTTCGATAAGCTTCGAGGAAGTGACGTCAAGTTGTTGAAAGACAAATCACTAGAGACATAAAATATAACAAATATTACAGTATTGTTTCAACAAGACATGATCTCACAGCTTAATAATCATGGTGACTGTTTCAAATAGAGACTCGTCAATTTGTTGCAAATGGTTGTGAAATAGACATCTAGAGACAGATATATTACTAATTTGGGTTAATTTTAAATAGAGTTGATGGTACAATTCTATCAGCTGTTGTTGTTTGTTAAATATTTCGCCGCTGAATGACGTAAGAAGGTTGAAAGAGAAGTCCCTAAAATGAATGTTTTATTTATAATTACGTAGATCTTTGTTGAATGTTCAGACAATTTAGTAAACGCTTTCTCCGAGTGATTGAAGAGTCCAGTTGGTAACTGAGCTATTTGATTATATGAGATTTCCCTTGCAAACCAACAGTTATATAATGCAAATTTTTGTCACATTTTTACTAATTATGTGACATACAAATATTGTAAATTTGGAAGACACCTGAAAGCTCCCGGATGAACCTTCTTTAAGCGACACTCGCGTATGATTCTTGTAATAAAACAAAAAGCCATAAGACGTTTTTGCTGATTACCTCAAATGTATACATATATTCACAGTTCAGTGACAGCGGGTAAAATAAGAAAGTCTTCTTGAAGTTCATGTAGAATGATTCCGAAAACATTAACATTGCTAGAAATGATTAGATAATTGAAAGCATATTTGTTAATGACAATAGTACTTACAGCTCTTCACTACGAAATCCGAGTCTTCGTAACGTCTTTAAAGAGTTTGCATCTAGTTGGTTGCCTTGTAGTTCGCTAAGATTAAATTCTAATAGTTATTGATATACATGTATATATAGAACTACGCCAATTTGTACGCTCGCTTACAAAACAAACACACACACACACACACACACACACACACACACACACACACACACACACACACACACACACACACACACACACACACACACACACACACACACACACACACACATACACATACACACACACATATACACACAGGCACTCAGCCGTACATGCACAAGAAGATGCAAGCATGTTCGCTAATTCAAACGACACTAACAGAAACGAAAGCATTGGCAAGTTAGTAATAGCTCCAACTTCAATGCGAAGATTTACATCAAACATATGATCCAGACTCCTGCACATAAAAATGTAATATCAAACAACCTACATTCCTATTTATAATTTAGTATGCAACTTACAAACGTCGCAAGTGTAGCAAATTTGACAAATCACCAGTCTTGATAGCATCAATTCGGTTTCGAGTCAGTTGTCTATAAAATTATCATTTAGTCATTTGCATATTAGAACAGAGTAATCTTACAATTCTTGTATGTAGTAATCAGACGAAGCAAATAAATTTCTTTGAAAAAAATTAGTCACTGACGTAATGCGGTTGTTGTTCAGATTGCTGCAAGGATATTGAACATAGAAATGCGTACAATGTTTAGCATAAAAAATCGTTACTGGAAAGTACAGTTTTACTTACACTGTTATGACACCTCGAGGTATAGGAAAAGAACTTGAAATCTGGTTGTGAGATCCTTTTCTGCAAAAACCAACAAACTGTAGACCACATTAGCAATAATCTTTTATATTGTAATCATGTATATGTTACCGAGTTAAACTTTTATGGAGTCCATATTTTGGTACGCAAAAATTTATAAAAAAATTGAATTAAAATTGTGAGAATTTCAAAACTTGAGTATTCTTGTACATGAAGCTTACATGATCTATTTAATTATATCCGTATGTAGCATCTCGAGTAAAGGCTAGTTCACAATGGGTCGTTCCATCAAACCACATCAAAGGCGCCGCTCGAGACGTACAACTGGTGGATTGCTTGACGGAGAGTTGACGGATGGATAGAATCGATTCTATTTTATCCGGTCCGTCTGAAGTCGACGGCACTACAACAGGAAATGATTAGGCACTGTACTGCATCATGTTTACCCAATCAGAGAAGCACAAACCGAAGATGACGTAATCATGCAGTGCCCGGATAATAATTATCGGAACGCAACATACACGCATTGAGAACACTGCCGGACGTGACGGACAGCCAGTGATCCATCACGGTCCGTCACGTCTCTCTCGCATATCGTGAACCAGCCTTAAATGTTGGTTGTAGCTTGCGCTGTCTCACCCTGTGTGGACTTGGAGCTGTGCAGTCCAACCAACAGCATAAGGAGATTAGAGGAACTATCAATATCCTTTGCGTTGAGAACCTTTTGCAAAGCAGAAGTCAACTACTCACAGCTCGACGAGGAAACAGCAGCTATAATGTTGGACCTCAAGGGTTTTTATTATACAGTACATACGTGTAAGGGCGCACCTCCACATTGGTTACAAATTATATACAAGCCTTTGCTAGGGAATGGCATCAATAGAGATGAAACTCTGGCCAGTAACATTTTTGGGGTATTACATACGTACCAGTTTACAAACCTGGAATACAGCACAGGAATACGGATGCTTACAGCAGATTACCATTCCAAGATCCACAGGTAAGCATCCTAGACGTAAGCATCCATCAGGGAAACTACACACTTTCTGTAGCACTTTTTGAGTTCATCGGTTTCAACAAAGCAGATATTATTTTATTTTATTTTTATTGTATTGTAATTAATGTTTAACATCAACTTGAATGTAGCATTTGTCTCCTGATATAACTAAAGTACAGTGTTACATGTGAGCAGCCATTTTGAATCTTTGTTCCATCTGTGCTCGCAAACCGCCGCTTCTTTCTGCTCCTCATCTAGCAAGTGACCTTCTCTACTTTCGAGGAGCGACTGCTATCCTTTGCGGTGGTCGGTACCCTGTACTTCGCTTTGTTCTGGCGTTTGTCGGTATGACGTCACTAAAAAGTTTGTTCCCTGGGCACTCGCAAACCGCTGCACTTTAGCGCTCCTCTTTAGGCTAGCGCAATTTTTTTCTCACTGTGCAATAGCAACTGCTGCCGTCCTTACTGCTTTGTACCCTCTACTAGCTATGCGCCGCTTGCGTTCTCTTTAGTTCGTAAATTCAGGACTTCTCACGTATCTGCACTTGACTAGTAATTTTATGCTGCCCGGATATAGAAGTCTGACTGCAAAGTCGCTGTTATTAAATTTTCATAACGAGTCTTCAACGGGATACTAACAATCAATAATCTAATCAGCCCGGGCGACGAAATGTGGCTACTCAGCCTGTGCCTAGAGATATATACTGGTCAATAAAATCATACACACACACACACACACACACACACACACACACACACACACACACACACACACACACACACACTCATATAAATATTTGTTAGAGCACAGATAAAATAGAAACACCGACTTCAAATAAACGCCGCGGCTGAGACTAAATTATTCGAAGAAATGCTGTATGAAGACTATGTGGACACTGGACAATCATCATGCACATATGGATACTTCTGCATTCAAAGGTTTTGTTTTGATACATAAATTCTTCTCTCGGAGACGAAAAAGAATTTCTGCAATTCCAGTAATAAAGCTCGCAAACTCAAATTGCGTCAACATATTTTAAGGATCACGTTGTCAGATTGAAAAATCCAAATCTGTAGCCTCGCGTAGCCAGACCTTTCCCACTTACATACGCGAGATAACAAATCCAAGGAAATCGCAAATGCAAGTGGTTAATAATAGACAGTTGCAGTGTCTGCGTTAATTAATTAAATGTCGGACGTGCAGGATAGATCCAAATTTCTGCTGAGCAAGTATGCATGTTTGCAGCAATTTTTAAAATTATATATATATATATATATATATATATATATATATATATATATATATATATATATATACATTACTGTATCTTACATGACTTGGAGCCTAGGAAATGCCAAAAAGTAGTCGCTGTCGACGTGCAGCACACTGCAATGTTCGAATTTGCTAAAAGAATAGGAGACACAAAGGACACGCCTACTATAACCATGTTGCAAACAACCGGATAGTGCTAATTGAGTAAACAACGACTACCGTGTCTTACAATTCAAGGACATCCTGCACAGGAAACTCGTAGCTAGATGGCAGGCCGTTGCTGAAGTCTCTGTTACTGCAATCTACAGTTCTGGCGGGATAATTGCAGTTGCAAACATTGCATCCTCTCTCGGTCCAATTTCGTGGCCAATCTTGCTTTTGCTGCGAAGAGAGAGTGCGCAGTGAATGGTTGCTTGATTTTGTCGTACAGTGAGCTGTCGGTATGTAACAAAAGAGCCATAAGACTGTCAGCGTAATAGCAATAGTTGAAGAACGCATAGCAGACTGTTGAGTCAACCAAGCAGGGAAAGAAACTGGAACAGCTGCCCGTATGTTTCATCCTATATGGATGCACATTCGATGGTATGCGCGGTTTCGATTTTGTATAGTTTCACAATGTACTGGAGGTTTCTAAATTCTTTTTTCTCTATCATGGATGCAATGCACTTCAAGGGCATAATTATAGCGAAAGGTGTCTTCGCATTGAAATTGTTGTAGCAGCATTGTGTGACGGAAAGAGACAAGCCTGCTCCCTAGAAAGGACACGTATTTTCTAATATATATATATATATATATATATATATATATATATATATATATATATATATATATATATATATATATATATATATATATATATATATATATATATATATATATATAGTAGATATATATATTATTAATTTTTATTTTTGTTTTGAATTTTTATAGTTTGAAGTTGCAATGTGAACTATTGAATTTTAAATCTTTAAAAAATTTCTTCAAGAATTTGCTTCAGCCGTTATACGTCGTGATTCATATATGCGTCATAATATAAACATGAACACACGTGTACACTCAAAGTTTATTTTTAGACAGAAATAAAAAATTCAATCGAACGCACATGCAGTTTCATTTCCGTACAAAATTGCGTAAAAAAATTTCCAACAATTCTGCTCCTCTGCAACTTAAATTTGCACGAGACCTGTTTAGGCGATTTGAGTAGTGCCGCGTCATGACGGAACCGGTTCAAGTCAAGTTGCTTTCATATTTGCAAGTCTTTTATGAGCAATGCTATAGGTTGGTCACTCCCTAGAGATTCGGAGGGATCAGATACTTTCTGGGTCTTCATTCGTTCAGCCAATACTATTTATCACTTACTGCAACGACGCATAAAGATTTCATGTACATTTTTTTCGCGTATTACTATATCACTGGCGTATGAACGGGGGATGGGAGAGACTGCAGCCCTTAGCTCACAGTAGGAATTAAAATTTTCTGCGATACTCACTATTGCAAATCTGTTTACGGTCTGGCGAGCGAGGTAGTTTTTGCTTACTCATAACGACATCCAACGGTACAGCTCCCTCCATCTTTCTACGTATACGCCACTGTATATTGTAGCTGAAGTAACAACTAGATCACCTAGGCAAACAAGATTTCCTTCAAAAACATCAAGTCTAGCTCTACGTTTCGTATTACCCCGCCTAGAAGGACAGGAGCTCTTATTAAAACATTTAGTACTATGAGCCTTTGTACAGTATAGTTAGGCAACAAAGTTGAAGCCATGGAAATCCCTGGAGGATTGCAGACACAATACGACATCACTAATAGATACATTTCTGATTCGGTTGCTTTTTCAGAAATAAATTTTCTCTGTCAACTGCTATATGCAACAGTTAGAAATGCTGGCCAAATTTTATCAGAACTGTAGATAGCATGTGGTGTTTTCCGTTGTCTGCAATCCTTCCGTGAATTCCATGGCTTCTACCCTCTCCCTAACCACACTGTACAAAAACACATGCTAGTAAATGTTTTAATAAGAGCCCCGGCCTTCCAGACAAGTTAATACAGTATATACTACCTTCTAGTGAGTGTAGCTATTTTCGATTATTATATATTTCTAAATATTTGGCCTTGAAAAATAACTATACGTTAAAAAGTATTTCTGGCTTTCGAAAGAGCACGTTATCCAGGATCATGTTGATGAGAAAACGCAATTCCTTTACAGGCACAGTCTTCTAGCTAGGCTCGCAGGTCAATCCTTCCTCCGTCATCACTGTGCGACATCACGTGCTGTTGGCATGCTCGAAGTGAGAGGAGGTGTTTGAGCCGAAACTGTTCGTACAGTGGGACAGCATGGTTGCAAATCCGTATGTAAGGTCATGACGTGAGAGGCATGTTCACAACACGAAACTTGAACCTTGAAACTTGAAGCTGGTTGTACTTTCAGCAATCATCGAGTTAGTTTGCAAATTAGATATAGTTAATGGAATTAGAATTTGCGTTGACCTCGAGCTGGGAAGTCACTTTCGGTAGAGACACCTGATGATTATTTACTGATAACTCTATAGAAAATCATTGCAAATGACCAATTGGACTCCCACTCGTCATTGATACCCCTGACCCTGCATGAAATATGAGAAACTGCTAACTGTTTGATTGCAGTAAAGTATTAACGGCGTGTTTGGGCTGGAAGGAAATTTGTAGAGTTGAGTCAGACAACGGATGAGTAGCGAAAGTGGATATTCAACACGAACACCACAAAGTGTGACTGCAAAGAAACCGCAGATACCCAACTCACGAATATGATCGTCGTCAACTGCTTGAGAATAATAAGCAGTAGGACGCCAGATGTGCTGCTAGATAGACACATTGCCTAGCTGATTGAATACATACGCTAGTAGAGCCATCTTACGTAACCCATAGTCTTCGAGTGAGTTCGAATTAATAAATTATTATAAATTTGCTTGATATGCAGAAACTGTATCTTGGATTCCTGTGGCGCCCTTACAAGGAATACAATAACTTCGACAACTTTGCAATTTCGACTAATAACAAAATCGATGCCGTGAGAAAAACACTAGAAGTCCATCAATTGTCACTTTATGTAGCATTACTGTCGTTTAGATGCTTAATTAATTTATTGCCGGATAAAATTTCTAGGCAAACACACTTTCAAATGAACTAGTTGTGTGGTATCAGTAAGCGCCTCGCATTCGTGAGTAACACGTCCAACGAAGTTTCATACCGTCTATTGTGTGTGTGTGTGTGTGTGTGTGTGTGTGTGTGTGTGTGTGTGTGTGTGTGTGTGTGTGTGTGTGTGTGTGTGTGTGTGTGTTGTTTTGTAATTAAGCGTACAAACCGGCGTAGGTCTATATATACATGTATGTCAATAACTATTACAATTTAATCTTAGCGAACTACAAGGCAACCAACTAGATGCAAACTCTTTAAAGACGTTACGACGACTCGGATTTCGTAGTGAAGAGCTGTAAGTCTATTGTCATAAACAAATATGATTTGAATTATCTAATCATTTCTAGTAAGATTAATGTTTTCAAAATCATTCTACACGAACTTCAAGAAGACTTTAGTTTTGCCAACTGTCACTGAACTGTGAATATTTGTATACATTTAAGGTAATCAGCAAAACACTCTTATGAATTTTTGTTTTATTGCTAGAATCATACGCGAGTGTCGCTTAAAGCAGGTTTATCCGGGAGCTTTCAGGTGTCTTCCAAATTTGCGAAATTTGTGAGTCACATATTTAGTAAAAATGTGACAAAAATTTGCATTCTATAACTATTGGTTTGCAAGGGAAATCTCATATAATCAAATAGCTCATTTACCAACTAGACTCTTCAATCACTCGGAGAAAGCGTTTACTAAATTGTCTGAACATTCAACAAAGATCTACGTAATAATATATAAAACAGTCATTTTAGAGAGTTCTCTTTCAACCTTCTACGTCATTCAGCGGCGCAATATTTAACAAACAACAACAGCTGATGGAATTGTAACATCAACTTTATTTAGAATTAACCCAGATTCGTAATATATCTGTCTCTAGATGTCTATTTCACAATAATTTGTACCAAATTGAAGAATCTCTATTTGAAACTGTCACCATGATTATTAAGCTGTGAGATCATGTCTTGTTGAAACAATACTGTAATATTTGTTATGTTTTATGTCTCTAGTGATTTGTCATTCAACAACTTGACGTCAGTTCCTCGGAGCTTATCAAAACAATCAATTTTGGCTTCCTTGTATAAATTCCAGTTTTAATTATTTTGTATTAAGGGCATGCTAGACATACCTAAATATTCAGTGACGAAGCCGGACACTTGTTCAATGGGTGCACCAGCTAAGCAGATATCTATACTCCCCTTAAGTGCGGTAGGTAAGTCCGTACGTAAGAGGAGTCTAATGTAGGTCTCGGTTACCTCCAACGTTCAAAGTTACGTAGCACACGAACACGTGCACAATCGGCCCGTATAGGCAAAAACCCGGTCCAAATTTTTGGGGATGAACTTGCCCCTTGTGCCTTATGCCGGCTACGCTCCTGACACAAGAGAGCTTGATTCTTTCTATCTGGTGTTTCGTTTTGGTTATATTTCTATACATGCTTAGTAAATAGTAATAAATTATGATAATTTATATAAAATTAGATAACAGGCACCTTAATTATGCTTTATTAGTTACACTTATACAAATATAAGTAGTTGATATCTAGCTATTATGCTAAATACAAAAGTGATTAACTAATTATTAATTATATATTTATATAAAGAGTCTATTATTTATCATCTTGTAAAACATAATGTATTACTCATTAACGCTATTTAAATCTCTTGTTTTGATTGATTGGAAACATCTTCATTAAGCGTCTTTTGGAGCATTGGCCCACATACTAGAGTGATTATATATACAAGGCTCTTCCACATAGGTGGCTTCCTAAAAGATGTAGCCCCGCCCATTTCCCTGCCTTGTACAGTATGCATTACTATTTTTATATGCTCCACCCATTTTCCCGCCTTGTACACGAATTTTTATATCAATTTTTGAAACACTAACAATAAACGTGTAGACGGCATATATATATATTTTATTTTCTTAAATATGTAAATATATTTTTATATTTTATAGGTCCCACAAGGGACTAGCTGTATCATCTAAACTACATCTAGCTAATATCATTTTAGCATTACACACACACACACACACACACACACACACACACACACACACACACACACACACACACACACACACACACACACACACACACACACACACACACACACACACACACACACACACACACACACACACACACACACACACACACACACACACACACACACACACACACACACACACACACACACACACACACACACACACACACACACACACACACACACACACACACAGTTACTGAGTTGTTTCAAAGAGCCTTCATGCACTTATTGCACTCTCACACAGATAGACGGACTGCTTTGCTGTTACAGCTGCCCTATGCATTCAAACTATCTAACGCACAGACCGATTGGGGAGGTGGTTCTTGCTCTAGCGGCCGTGCCCGCGTTAAGATGGCTTGTGAAAGAGGATACATGCATGCAACGCCATTTCAGAAACAGGTTGGGGCACGAGTCCTGTTTGGGAAAACTTTCTATCAGAGTGAGTCCTTGGTACGAACTTTAATTAAGTTAATAAATCTAGAAGGCTATACGACTTCAATCTGAGCCTGCAGGGTTCTACAACTAAACATCTTGATCTATTACCGTGCGTATAGAATAACTGCAAGTGTGCATGCCCACTTTACAATACACACCCACAAACTCGGTTTCGTGCACCCTCGTCTAGCAAATCGTGCATCCGCTACTGAAAGCGTGTCTGCTCATAACATTCACTTTGTCACCAAACTTTACATACATTTAAAATTGATATCAATACAGTAGAGAAAAACTCATCAACAAAGTTACAATAGATACAAACTATAGATATACAAACTCCATTACAAGTACTCTACAACACTATTAATATAAGAAGAAAAGTACAAGTTAATAATCAACCATCAAAACATCATTAAAGGTAAAACATTTTCTTAAATTTAAAAGTTAAAAAATTGTAAAATATCTATACATACACATGATGTCCTGTTGATATGACACTTTCGTATCTAATTGCTCGGACAACTGTCAACACAGCAAACCGTCTTCAGCTCTCGACTCAAATAACGACAGGAATAGTGTCTGCTGACGTCATCGTGAAATGTGACAAACACCCTATAGAAATGGTACACTTCATTGTGAACGAGGTCGACGCTCTTTAGAATGACGTCGTTACTCAGAGCTTTAACAAAGTTTGACGACGCCTGACAAGCCGTTGCTATTTGAAGTTTCTTTGTGCGTATAGAACCGTCAATATAGAGAAGATAACTTTGTCTCTGATTTTCGGACCAAGCGCATAATAATATTGTGTAATCGTTTGGTAAACCTTCAACTCTGTGCTGTAAGATTGTAACCGATTCGCCAACCGATGCCTAAACATTTTTATAAATATTTTTAATTTTTCTAATTTTTTTATAAAATCGTTGGTTTACCGTTGTTGTGAGATTTCCATTTGTATCGACTGTTAGGTAGTGGCTTGAGTATGTTTGATAGTGATATACATGTTTAGACTTGTGTGACGTATCGCTTTGTTGAAAAAGATTTTCTAAGGAAATTAGAGATTTGGACGCGTTTGCCGTCGCGACTGTCTTTCTCAGACCCGACGAAACGACTTGGACGACTCTAGTGTCGCCACTGCGAGTCGTATCCAGAACTCCAGCACCCGATATGAGCGCAAACTTGTGTCTACAGGGATCAGAGCTTGCAGTCTAAAACATTGATTAAAACAAAAATCATTGACTATCTTTGTATATATTTGCGTATTATGGTTACCCTTTTTTCTCGCAGCTGTGCAGACGGTCCGACCGGTTTTCCCACAACGCAACACGTTGAAGTGCATGTGTACACTATCCATGTCAATGAGATCCAATCGAAGAGACTGACCGCTAGTAAATTCATCTCTCGAGCAGTAGATTTCTCTTCGATAGTCAACTCTATCTTTCACTGAATGATGAAAACCAAGCATGGGAGACGTCTTAAATATCCGACATGCAGTCTGCTATGCGACATTTCCATGCACGATGGGGGTTGCAACTGTGACTCATGTCTACCCCTGCTAATAAGCAGCTCTTCCGTTTGACATGCACATTAGCTTCCACGCAGTTGAGCTGTACCCTTGGAATCTGGTAACGTAAACAAATTTCTCAAACGTAATTCAGTACGATGTAGTTCCATTTCCAACGATTTAGTATTTCCAAACACTTCCTTTTTTAGATTTCTAAAGAATGAAGCCATTTTCTACATAAATCGTGGGAAGGCAACTGTGCCTCTACTAGTTTAGTATTACCAAATAATAAAAATGAATACCCTAAATATACTTTGTGTGTCTATAGTATATACACAATACATCATAACTATCAACTGTGTGTATATTTAAAAAAAATAGTAAAATCTTAGTTTTATAAATATTTGAAATGTTAACTAGAATTTTATTGCGTGAATACAATAGACATGATGCATTGCAGTTCAAAGCTACTGACGTGTGACTATCAATTAACTATAGAGAAAATTTCGAATAGTGTTCCTACTAAAATGTGGACATCTCTTCTTCATTAAATTAACATTAATCCCGTTTGCATTTTAGTGCTTCTCTCTTTTCCCCGCCAGCTAGTATACAACTTCAAAAAGAATTCGAAGAATAGATTTTCTCTAGTCTCGCCTGAACTGACAAGTGTAAATTTTATAGGAAATGTTTAGTTTATGGTACAACGTCTTTGGCGACCTAGGCAGACGTCAATAGAAACCCTACGTGCATGAGTCAATAGAATATATTGACATCTGTCCGTTCTCATCTATACAGGTTTCTCAACATCTTCCTATTGCATCATAGAGTTAGTTCTGCATGCCGATACATTGGAACTGAGCCCGTTGTCAGTACACATCCACGCAGTTTTGTCTTTAGTTTAGATTTCGTATCCACACGATGCAGTTTCTCCAGAATTATCGAACATTCCAAGGAGCTCATCGGATATGTGCAAAATACTGTAAGTGAATAAAATACCTACTCGTGTCTGAGTTACTACCAGAATCCGTTTACAAGCGCTTAGCTGCGTTCAGTGACTGCAATAGTAGAGTAAACCACAAAGGTTGTCATAAAGAAATATTGTGAAAGAAAGTATCCGGTGGCAACCTATACTAGAAAGATACTGCATCGATCAGTACACGGTAGGTCCCTGAAAGAGTGATGGTTGCGACGCTTGACGACCGACATCAATGTAGTGATGTAAGTGAAGCGTATATTGCATGTTGGGTGCATATTGTAGCTTCTAATTCAGCTGTAGCAGGTTAGTAAGGTACTGCAGGTGGGTCACTCACCTATGTGAAGCCATGCACATATATTTATGTGCATGGCTGTGGCATTGAGATGCATTCAGAGCTGATATACAGTCAACGTGAATGTATATGACTCCAGATATTGGCATTTGCAGAATACAACACTAACGCAGGGCGTCGCTATTTAGACGAGCAGGGGGGTTTGCTCTGGCTGAGACATGTTTGTTCGCAACTACAAGGCTCATGAGCTATCATGCCACTAGTATGATTTGCCGTAAACGACAGCAAAAGAACGACCGCGAGCTTACTGGCGGACTAGAAAATCTCAGATGTAGTAAATATATTCTACCAGAGAAATAAAAATCTCGGATGTAGTAAATAGTCGTTGACAACAGGAGGCTTGCATGTCTCATCTCCAGAATTCAATCCAGCACCTTTGTCTTGTCCTGTGTAGAAAGCAAGCAGCCCATTCACACAGGACACGTCCAAACAATAACCACTCACTGACTGTCATTCACGCGCGTCCTATAACCATTTGAGAGAGCAAAGCTGTGAGAGGAAGTTTGCTTGCAACCTCAAGCCTCACAAGGTACACGCCTGACGTCGCTACGGATGGACCTGGGAATACCATGTCCAAGGCCTCGAATATTAGTAGATACAGCCTCCTAGATGATAGGCAGAGTCTCAAAAACGTAAAGCTAGAGCAGCTGGCCTCCCCAATTTCGAAGTTTTCTATGTATAGTACGCCAGAGGTACACCGGCGTCGCTGCCGTTCCGAAGCTATATAGAGAGTGAGTACGTCCTCCGCTAGAGGACACAATGCATGCAGCCCTAGAGTCGGACACACTGCGAGAAGAAACCATGGAGTTGAGAGTGGATCTAACCTAATGGGACACGTTCAATATTTATGAAACTCTAGACGGCCAAATTTAGTCCTATGGTTGAAGCAAGAAATTTACGCTACGTGTCTTGCAACTTGGAAGCGTCGCTATACCAATCTCCTACCAAGATGGGACATCCTCTAGCGGACATCCCCATTATCTGACCAAGAGACAAAGTTTTGACTTATCACTAGATAAACAAGATACACTAACCTCTCTCCTACACAACCACAACAGACCTAGGGCACGCGAAACGTGACTTTATTATGAAAATATATATACACTAAAATTATATATTTATGGTCTGAAACGCGCGCACATATTTAGGCACTGGAAACGAGCGCATATTTAGACACGGGAAACGCGTGCATATTTAGACACTGGAAACGCGTTCATATTTAGACACTGGAAACTTTGCAGCTAAAGCGACATCCAAATAAATGTATTAGATGAATATATTAATATCAATTATTCAAACTTTACCAAAATCTTGACGTTGTCAGTAGAAGTTTGCATGTGCAGTTTTACTTCATAAACTGCACATCTGGAGAAGTTGTGATTAGATATTCTCATACCTAACGGTCAATTTCAATAATTGGAGCTCTGGTATCACCAGAAGGCATTCCATTCTTGTGAAACTTAATAGTTGTGTTGATCAACTCAGATTATCAACAGAAATACAATTAGAATAAGAAGTACTTCTAGCAAACGTCATCTGTACTAACCATTTGCAGACATTGCAATTCATCAGCACTTTACAGCTAGGTATTTGACATCGACTACTAGGTATGTGTATGTCTAATCACAACTTTTCCAAGTGCGCTATTTATAAAGTCAAACTGCACATGCAAACTTCTACTGACAATTTCAATGTTTTGATAAAGTTTGAATAATTGATATTTATATATTCATCTAATACATCTATTTGGATGTCACTTTAGCTGTAATGTGCTGATGAATTGCGATGTCTACAATTATGACATCAATAGTGTGTTTTTGCAGGCAGCGCTGTATCATTATGTTACAACAAGACAGAAGTTCAACACTTTACAGCTCAAACTAGAGTCTTATGTCATTGAACAATTATTGTATTGCATTAGTTAATTATTAGTACAAGTACACTGTAGTATTATCATAGACTTTTCTGTTGGCATATAGGATCTCAACTCTTTCATTGTGTTGTTATACATATATAACTCGTGAATAAAATTTATTAATTTATTCATATAACTAATATCTGTTACTTAGGAAATGCTGTATTCAAAGAGAATGTGTAGTAGCAGTTACTCTTAACACAATTCATATTCTGTGTATTTGTATGAGTCATGGCGCACAGTAATACATGTAGTACAATTACTGTCTGTCAATTTTGCATTTTTTGATCTATGTTGATTTACGAATACAGACAATATTGATGTGAATACAGACAGTGGTGATTAGTGAATACAGACAATATATATTAATCAATGAATACAGAAGATGTTCACTAATAATCAATAATTTAATTAATGATTCTTCCACAAAGCGTGAATGGAAAGGTCAAGATGTGTAATTCCTTGCGAAATATGTACGTATATTTGTACATATACTGTATGGATACCCATCCATGTATCTACTACATGCCTAATTAAACGTAATATATGCTGAGACTGAATCGAAGCCAGCTAGTGAATCCAAATGAATTCAATTGCGACCAAATATACAACAATTACTTATAATTATGTAGATTTGTAAAAAGAATAGTAATTACAGCATCAAAAACTTTCAGCTTATCCAATAAACGTATTCACTAGCCTTAATGCCTGACAGTACAAATTACATCCATGTTCTCTATCATCAACAGAGAGAGGATCTACCGCATTTGTTGTATATTGCACACAATTTTACTTATTTGACTGGTATAAGCTGTATGATTACAAAATTATATATATATATATGTATGTATGTAGTTAGGTAGGTGGGTAGGCGGGTAGGCGGGTAGGTAGGTAGAGCCTCGCCCCAGACACAGTGTGGATTACAGCCCCGGATGCGCTGCCATCACGTATGGGTAGGTAGCTATGGGTACAGTAAGTAGATATAGGTATGGGTAGGTCTAGGTAGGTATTTAGGTATAGGTAGGTAGGTCTAGGTAGGTAGTTAGGTATAGGTAGATAGGTATAGGTAGGTAGGTATAGGTAGGTAGGTAGGTAGGTAGGTAGGTAGGTAGATATGTGTGCATCTATGTACGCAATTGCATGTATGTTTGTATGTATGTATGTATCTATGTATGTATGTATCTATGTATGTATGTATGTATGTATGTATGTATGTATGTATCTGTGTATGTATGTATCTGTGTATGTATGTATGTATGTATGTATGTATGTATGTATGTATCTGTGTATGTATGTATCTGTGTATGTATACATCATACATTGACTGTTGTGTTGAACTACTCAGCAAAAGAAATATTTAATATATTATTAATAATTTTGCATACCTTATAGCACTAAAACTACGGTGTATACTATAGTACACTTCAGCTAAAAGTTTTGGAAGTACCAGCTTGAACATTGTCACTGGATGAGCCTATAACAGTACTAAGAAAATTACATGCAGTAAGACAGGCAGCTAGACTGGCAACCATATATACACTAGCTTAATTGATAATTATGATAAACCAGGACTGACGTACCTAGTAGAATATTTCTAATGTCTCTATTACAGGTGAAGGCGTCTCCGCTTGCCAGCTATCTATTCATGCTATTTTGGTTTTTGTCACTGGTGCAGATTCTATTCCATCACTTGGTTTTGATAGACAACCAAGCATTGTTATCAATCACGATGACGTAGCTGGACTATATCCAACAGCATCTACATGTAAGATGCGTCTAAAAATTCCTGTTGGTCTTCAGGGTCCATATGAACGTTTTCGGGACAACATGGCTTTTGCCATTCTAAACTGCCATGGATTTGGACGAATCTGAGACGTTTGAATTTGGCACTTGTTAGATGCTTTAAGTTCTTGCTTTCTTGTTTTTGTATGCTTTCAAGTGTTCAATTTAGATAATTAAGTTGCTAGTTAAGCAGACATAGCACAATGAGTTTGCATTTTAAATTTTGCTCCAGTGTCTAAACATGCGCGCGTTTCCAGTGTCTAAACATGCACGCGTTTCCAGTGCCTAAATATGTACGCGCGTTTCAGACCATAAATATATAATTTCAGTGTATATATATATATTTTCATAATAAAGTCACGTTTCGCTTGCCATACAGACCGATCTCCATCCCGTATATACTAAGTGCAGTGTATGCTAATGTTTGGGCGGTCTCCACCCATTCTCACGGACTGCTCCTAACAAAGTTAGTTGGCAAAAGAAACCATTTTCCCTTCCAACCCCCTCGATTATCAAGTGTCCCGTATGTGTCGTGACCTCCGTCACCAGACTTCGGTTTTTCCGTTACACGCGCAAGTTTTGGTAATGGGTAAAGGAGAACCGTTAGAGTATACGCTAGCGATGCATTATGCCAAGTTTCGTCTTTCGAACGTCTGTCTAGAGCATGTTAGGAGCAAAATCAAAGTGCGCTAAGGGTGATGTCACTTGGCGAGTGTACTCGCCAAACCTAAAAATAGATTTAACCCTAGCAGAATCCGTTGTACGGGCTTCAGACTTAGCATTTACATTCAACCAATCATAGAAAAACGTAACCGTTCATTTGCATTTTTTGGTTGCAACGTGTTCGCCTTGGCGTCCCTGACGTCACGGCCATGTCAACCTTCGAAATCTCCATGTCGTTCCTCTTTGTCGATCCCAACGATATTCTCTATTGGAGAAAGATGAAGAAGAAGACGTAGAGAGTCTGATTGTGCTTGATTGACGAGTTTCCGACCCGTAGTTTGACATTTTCACTTCCGCCGAAATCGGCCGTCCAGCACACCGAGAGGAGGATTGGGAGAAGGTTAGCGAAGCTTCTGAAGAGAAGAGGTATTGTTTCGTAATCCCTAGGTTCGTCTAAACGTGGTTGGGAGTGCTGTTTCGTTACTCAACAGATTATTTTTCTTTCTAGCGTCGTCATACTTCCGGTCGCTTTGTTGGTGGCAACGGAACCGGATATCTGCAAGAATGCACCGTCGCGCTAGTTAGTAGAACGGCTTGGGTGAATACAAGACGTCTCTACGTACAGAAGGTTTGCTGTTGCACACTTTTTGCGGCATTCGGGGGTCATTTCAGGTCATTTCAGGTTATTGCGCACTGTCTGGTCAGAGACGTGGTCAGGGCGTGGTCGCTGTCGAACAGAAGCTCGAAGCTGTGCGCCGTACAAGCAGAGGACGTGCTTTGTTGAGAGTAATAGTTTGTAGATAGTGTAGATAGATGTGTACAGTTGGTTATTTCTACTTTGTAAGTAGTTTTACAATAGTTTGTGTAGCTTACTACTGTTTCTTCCATAGCCTGATTTTGCACTGTCCCGAGGTAAGCCGGGGTAAGCAATGTTTATAGTCGTGTAGAGTTGGGTCTGTTGCATCTCCGAATTCGTTTTTGTGCCTGTATGGGTTCATTCTAGGTTCTGCGCTAGACCCACAATGTTGAAGGGGCGTTTCCTAGTGGATACCGCATTAGGCATTGATATCAAACTTTTTGTGCTGGCCGACGGTCAGGTGACGTCGACGACAACCATCGTACGAAGTGGCAGGTCTGTAGCTGTCGACGTAGATTTATAGTGATTTTTAGAAGATCTACATACGGGAGAGATGCGCCATTGTCAAAATACGTGCTCTTAATAGCTAATTAGTAATGGGCATTTGTAGGTATATTGATCCATTCTAGAATAATGGCACGTAAAGCCAGATTGAGAATAGATATGTGCAAATTGTTTGCTATGATACTCCATAACTACAACCCTATTTCCTTGAGTTACGCATTGTCTAGTAAAAAAATATTATGAGTACAAAACTTATTGCTAACTTCTCTTATTGATGTCTTTGCCTTACATATCTACTTTGTCATTAACTCTTAGCAGTCGTTTCAACTTGCAGCAATTTAACCATCCATATATACACCAAACAATTGTCAATAAATTAAATATTGGCAACATCGCTTCTTGTCACTAACACTGCACAGTTGCTCAAAGGCACAAACACGTTAATCGGCAATAATGTCAAATTGTTGTCAATCAAGTATCTAAACACTAAGATAGTATAAACTGTCAATCAATTATTTTAGTTCTGCAGTGGCGTAGTAAGCGTAGCGGCTGGGCTGCCCCACTTTTCAGAAAGTGGCTTTACGCCAGCTGCTCATTGCCGGTAACTTTCGTTGTTAGTTGTGCCGATTAAATAAGTAATATATTTCAGAATAAAAACGAGCAAATTTAACGTGCGCTAGATTGCGCGCTGTACGTACGTACAGCTCACAAGCGCGTGCGTTATATGCACGTCTTCACCGTTATATCCACGTGGACAACCCGGACACGAGTACGTATATGTCGAGAGGCAACGCATGCACAATCACTCCAGTTTTAGTAGGCGCGGTTTCTTTGGACTACAGTGGAAGGGTCAACTGGATAAGCGATAAGTAGGGCTGTAGGGCCTTAGGAGCTGCGAGTCGGTGCGAACAACTATGACCACACCTCCGTATGGTAGCGCACGCTAAATGAACACGCCTTCTAACGCGCGTCAAGTCGCACCACTTTTTAATTGCTTTCTACGCCACTGTTCTTAAATTTTTTGAGTGATTTCAACTCGTGGAACGATGCTGCATCGATGTGTGACATGTTGTTTCTCATAAGGTATCTGTGACAATGCATAGATTAATTGTGTACTTTAAAAAATTACACGAATTTTTAAATATTTGGTACTGTACAGTTCGTGAAGAAGGAAGAGATTTTTGAACGAGTAGCTGGTAATTGTTTTTAGACTATTTCCGACCAGGTATCTACAAGTAATTAGAAACCCTTGAGTCCATATAGAGTATAGTTATTTATTAAGATTCTGGAACTACAATTTAAATAACAACAAAATAAGTTATTTAGCTTGTTAATTTTAACAAACGTAATAAAGATGTTGCCAATCAATCAAAACAAGAGATTTACATATGGTTTAATGAGTAATAGATTATGTTTTAGGATATGATAAATAATAGACTTTTATATAAATATGTAATTAACAATTAATTAATTACTTTTATGTTTAGTATAACACCTAGATATCATCTACTTATACTTGTATAAGTGTAACTAATAACGCGTAATTAAGTTGTCTGTTATTTAATTTTATATAAATTAACATAATTTATTATCTATTTACTAAGCATGTATATGAATGAAAAAAGGAAACACTAGAGAGAGTATCAAGCTCTCTTGTGTCAGGCGCGTAGTCGGCATAGGTCACAAGGGGCACGTGCACCCCCAAAAATTTGAACCTAGGTTTTTGTCTATACGGCCCGATTGTGCACGTGTACGTGTGCTACGTACCCTGAACTTTGGAAGTAACCGAGACGTATGTTTAGACGTCTCCTACGGACCCACCTACCGCAAATACGGGGAGTGTAGACATTTGCCTAGCGGGTGCACCACTTGAACAAGGGTCCGGCTACGTTACTGAATATTGATGTATGTCTAACATGCCCTTAATACAAAAACAATCAAAAATGGAATTTATACAATGAAGCCAAAAATGATTGTTTCGATAAGCTTCAAGGAAGTGACGTCAAGTTGTTGAAAGACAAATCACTAGAGACATAAAATATAACAAATATTACAGTATTGTTTCAACAAGACATGATCTTACAGCTTAATAATCATGGTGACAGTTTCAAATAGAGATTCTTCAATTTGGTACAAATTATTGTGAAATAGACATCTAGAGACAGATATATTACGAATTTGGGTTAATTCTAAATAAAATTGATGTTACAATTCCATCAGCTGTTGTTGTTTGTTCAATATTGCGCCGCTGAATGACGTAAGAAGGTTGAAAGAGAACTCCCTAAAATGAATGTTTAATATATTATTACGTAGATCTTTGTTGAATGTTCAGACAATTTAGTAAACGCTTTCTCCGAGTGATTAAAGAGTCCAGTTGGTAACTGAGCTATTTGATTATATGAGATATCCCTTGCAAACCAACAGTTATATAATGCTAATTTTTGTCACATTTTGACTAATTATAGGACTCACAAATATCGTAAATTTGGAAAACACCTGAAAGCTCCTGGATGAAAATTCTTTAAGCGACACTCGCATATGATTCTTGTAATAAAACAAAAATTCATATGACGTTTCTGCTCATTACCTTAAATGTATACAATATTCACAGTTTAGTGACAGTGGGCAAATTAAAGTCTTCTTGAAGTTCGTGTAGAATAATTTCGTAAACATTAATCTTGCTAGAAATGATTAAATAATTCAAATCATATTTGTTTATGACAATAGACGTACAGCTCTTCACTACGAAATCTCAGTCGTCGTAACGTCTTTAAAGAGTTTGCATCTAGTTGGTTGCCTTGTAGTTCGCTAAGATTAAATTCTAATAGTTATTGACATACATGTATATATAGACCTACGCCGGTTTGTACGCTCACTTACAAAACAACACACACACACACACACACACACACACACACACACACACACACACACACACACACACACACACACACACACACACACACACACACACACACAGACAGACAGACAGACAGACAGACAGACACACACACACACACACACACACACACACACACACACACACACACACACACACACACACACTAGACGGTCTGAAACTTTGTTGGACGTGTTACTCACGAATGCGAGGCGCTTATGGATACCGTACAACTAGTTAATTTGAAACTGTGTTTGCCTAGAAATTTTATCTGGCAATAAATTAATTAAGCTTCTAAACGACAGTAATCTACTATATAAAGCTCAAATTGTCTGTGTGTGTGTGTGTGTGTGTGTGTGTGTGTGTGTGTGTGTGTGTGTGTGTGTGTGTGTGTGTGTGTGTGTGTGTGTCTGTTCGCGTTTGGCGGCCACGTCTTTTGTCCGTTTGCAACCGAAATCGGCGCGCACACTCGGCACGCACAGAGAAATGTTTGCGTAAAAGAATTGAAAAAATTATGCATCGGGTCCCCTCTCGATGGGTCGACTCCCGCGTAAAATTTCTCGATGACGCAAACGCTACACATTCCAGTTTGTTCGAACACACGCCCACACCAGTTCTGTGTAGACTGTATGCAGCGTCGTCCTTCGCAAAGCTTCGAGCAATCGAATATCTCTTGCCGACGAAACTTACTCTTCTAGAGCTTTCGTTTCTCTCCAAATTCTGATTGCATTTGCACCGAATCCAACCTACACGTTCTCTTCAGCAAGCGCTACACGGGGAGTGTGTCGATTTCTATCAAAACAAGCGCGAAGAGCAAGATTCGAATTCTTTCAGCATATCCGGGACCCCGCAACAAAGATTGCACGTGACGTGTCTACAGACATATCTTTACACTACAGTATCTTGCCCGTACGAAGGACGGGCCATTGATCCTAGTGCTACATAAAGTGACAATTGATAAACTTCTAGTGTTGTCCTCACGGCAGCGATTTTGTTATCAGTCGAAATTGCAAAGTTGTCGAAGTTATTGTATTCCGTGTAAGGGCGCCACAGGAATCCAAGATACGGTTTCTGCATATCAAGCAAATTTATAATAATTTATTGATTCGAACTCACTCGAAGACTATGGGTTAAGTAAGATGGCTCTACTGGCGTATGTATTCAATCAGCTAGGCAATGTGTCTATCTAGCAGCACATCTGGCGTCCTACTGCTTAGTATTCTCAAGCAGTTGACGACGATCATATTCGTGAGTTGGGTATCTGCGGTTTTTTTGCAGTCACATTTTGTGGTGTTCGTGTTGAATATCCACTTTCGTTACTCATCCGTTGTCTGACTCAACTCTACAAATTTCCTTCCAGACCAAACACGCCGTTAATACTTCACTGCAATCAAACAGTTAGCAGTTTCTCATATTTTATGCAAGGTCAGGGGTATCAATCACGAATGGGAGTCCAATTGGTCATTTGCAATGATTTTCTATAGAGTTATCAGTAAATAATCATTAGGTGTCTCGATCGAAAGTGACTTCCCAGCTCGAGGTCAACGCAAATTCTAATTCCATTAACTATATCTAATTTGCAAACTAACTCGATGATTGCTGAAAGTACAACCAGCTTCAAGTTTCAAGGTTCAAGTTTCGTGTTGTGAACATGCCTCTCACGTCATGACCTTACATACGGATTTGCAACCATGCTGTCCCACTGTACGAACAGTTTCGGCTCAAACACCTCCTCTCATTTTCGAGCATGCCGACAGCACGTGATGTCGCACATTGATGACGGAGGAAAGATTGGCTTGCGAGCCTAGCTAGAAGACTGTGCCTGTTTAGGTACCTCATTAAAATGATCCTGGATAACGTGCTCTTTCGAAAGCCAGAAATACTTTTTACCGTATAGTTATTTTTCAAGGCCAAAGATTTAGAAATATATAATAATCAAAAATAGCTACACTTACTAGAAGGTAGTATATACTGTATTAACTTGTCTGGAAGGCCGGGGCTCTTATTAAAACATTTGCTAGCATGTGTTTTTGTACAATGTGGTTAGGGAGAGGGTAGAAGCCATGGAATTCATGGAAGGATTGCAGACAACGGAAAACACCACATGCTATCTACAGTTCTGATAAAATTTTGCCAGCATTTCTAACTGATGCATATAGCAGTTGACAGAGAAAATTTATTTCTGAAAAAGCAACCGAACCAGAAATGTAGCTATTACTGGAAGCCCCGGCGGAACGGCTACGGCGCTACGGCCATGGCCGTAGCACTTTTTGAAGGTTTATTTCTATTTTTGGTTGCAAGAACAATTATATTTCTTTGCCCTTCGAGCTGTCGTCTTGTCATGTTAGGCGGTCTGGGTTCCGAAACCTAGTCTGGGACTTTGTAGGAAAGGCACGTGTAGCTCACGCGGACGATTTTATGTCTGTTGCCTTCCCATTGTGCCCCGACGTGGGTGAAAGGCCTAATCTGCCCCAGAAGATTTTATTTCTTGCAGTTGAGTTTGGAAAGGAAAAAATAGTTCGCAGATCCTTCAACAAGAAATGGTTTGATTGCTGGACTTGGATTCATTGGGACGCAGAGACCGAACGAGTGTTCTGTCACGTATGTATTACAGCAATTAAACAACTGAAACTCCAGCCGACGGGGACAGAACCTTCGTTTATTTCCAAAGGATGTCAAAATTGGAAAGATGCCTGTGTGGGACGAAAGATCTTCGTTTCACAAACGTGCAGTTGAAGCAGTTATCACTCTTCCAGCTACAACAAGACTTAGAGATGTTGCAGATAGTCTGTCATCTCAAGCAGCCCAGACTAAGAAAGAACATCGCTCATGTCTTTTGAAAGTGATGGCATCGCTGAGATTTCTCGCTAGGCAAGGACTTGCAATTAGAGGTGACGGTTCTGGTGAAAGAGATAGAAATTTCAGTCAGTTAATGGTTCTGTTGCAAAGCTCTGATGATACACTAAAAGGTTTTTTGGCAAAGAAAAGGGATAAATATACTTGTCACGCCGTTCAAAATGAACTACTTCATATTATGGCCAATCGGATTGTACGAAACATCGTAAATAGGATCAAATCGTCAGGTTCATATTTCTCTATTATGGCTAATGAAACAACTGATGTCAGTACAACGGAGCAAATCGTCTTTGTTTTGCGTTGGGTAGACGATGACCTGGAACCCCACGAGGAATTTCTAGGTATCCATCAAACTGACTCAATTGATGCAAATACTTTAGTTGCGATAGTGAAGGACATCTTGATACGGTTCAATCTTGACATGAAGAACTGCCGAGGTCAGTGCTACGACGGTGCTGCTAACATGGCCGGCGTTCGCACTGAGTCGCGACACAGTTATTAGCAGTCGAGCGAAGGCCATTATACACGCACTGTTATGGACACTCCCTCAATCTAGCATGTCAAGATACCATTCGCGAAATAAAAGTCATTAGAAATGCCCTCGATATGACTTTCGAGTTATCAAAGCTGCTGAAGTATTCATCGAAAAGAAATGCTACCTACAAGAGAATGAAAGATGAGTTATCACCTGGTCGGCCTGGATTTCGTACCTTGTGTCCAACAAGATGGACGGTGAGAGCAGACTTTTTGGCAAGTGTCGAGGCTAACTATTCCGTGCTACAGAATAGCCTCGAAGAGTTTTCGCAGATGGCTCGAAGAGACTTGGAAGCGTCTGCCAAAGTAAACGAAGTGGCAACCGAGATGACGAAATTTGATTTTCTTTTGGTGTAATGCTTGGAAGGAGGATACCTAGGTTAGTTGACAACCTAAGCTGTACATTGCAAAAGAAGGAACTGTCAGCTGCAGAGGGCCAGGTTGCAGCAAATGTAACAATCAAAGTGATATCTGCATTGACAGTGGCGTAACTAGGCATGAGGTGGCCGATGCAGTTGCCTCGGTAAATGAAATGGGTGTGTCGTTGCAAAAATGTTTGCTAGATATATCGGTTAGTAGATAACAGAAAAGATCGGTCATTCTGCACGCGGTTACCGAACAGAAGAAGTCCTCTTTCACCACTGTTCTCGCACTTAGCTAGCGCACGTTCACGGCACCTGAAGCACTTGCCACACACGTGACTGAGAAACTTAGCGGTTGTCAGCAGTACATACTGGCTGGGTCGAAAACGGAGCCGCCATCGAAGAAAAGGAAGAAGAACTCGAAGCAGCTATCTTTTTTGCAGCGCCTTGGGTAAGAGAAATTTACTGCAGAAGTGTGAAGTTCCCTTTGGGATACAGGACGGTTGATTCTTTTCATCAGCACATCTTCCAGCGATTGTAGTGATGTCGTTCAAACGGTACGTTCTGTGTCCCCGTCGGAGACTGTAGCAAATCATGCTGAAGGAGGTACCAATGCCTAATTATAATGTGGTCTTATACTCGCGAATCACTGGTGTATGATCTGTATTACATGTAGAGAGATTATGACAGCCCAGTCTACTGAAAAGGGTTGTATTACTGCTTGAAAAGCCCTTTGTTTATAGATACTACTCAAGACAAAGAAGTGTCAGTGAATAATCCAATCTATTACTTACACAGAGTCGTTTCTGACGTTGACAAGATACGCCTACTGCAAATTAAATGGTGTCCACCCACCTGATGGAAGTTTCCGAGCACGGACGGTCGTCGTTACAATCCAGAGTGGGAGAGTCAACACAGGTGGCTGAGATATTCTCCTAGTACTGATGCCTGCTTTTGTTGCTACTGTGTGCTTTTTGGTGATGAGTCAAAGTCTGGGATTGGTTACTCTTTATGAATTCAAATCTTATGCAAGAGGTGATTATACTTACTATTGACCACCACAAACGAGAGCATACAGTACGTGCACGGTGAATGCGTTTGCTATGACACTCGAACGCTTTCTGTCGATCTACATATCTTTTTTTGTTCAACCCAGTGAGCTGTTGGAAAGTCTCTTTCCATCTTTGTGGATGCTCTTCCATCCACAAGAGGACGGTCACCTTCTGATGGTCAAGAGTTTTATGACTTGTACATGGAAATCGCAAGAACAAAAACTGTCCGACTGCGACAACAGTGATCTGAGCTACGGAGGCGTAACCAACTTCGACATCAACAACATCTATTTGCAAGAACGAGTCTATGATTTGGTCGTTCCGTTTGTGAAGTCATACCTCAGATTTCCTTACTGTTTGTCAACAACAGTCCATAGCTATGGAAACACTTCTTACGTTTTATCATACATATCTAATGTTGGCGCATATGCTACAGACGACAAAATCATTTTTAGGCGACGGACAAGCAAAGAATACTACGAATAGTCAAGGACCCATACATATATATCTTACGACGTCAAATTCAGCGTGTATTGCATTGCAGCCATGCCTTCTAATCGATCACCATCTGAATACATGTCGGACACTGGCGCAACGGAGTCGCTTCCATTCGCCTGGTTCTTTGTGGATCCAGTTTCAGACGCTTCCTCGCCTTTGGGTATGAGTTTCGTGATTTGTGCGTGGTGGAACGCCTCAACGACTTCTCTTGTCGCATGTGGAGATATGCTATTTACTTACGAAGGATCGGTGAATATGGAGCCATCTCGTGCAGAGGTGATCTATGAAAGTGATAATGAAATGCTATACTTACCTTTTACCACTCCATACTCAAAACCTCTTGTTTGCATGTATTCGAATTACAACACTTACCGAACTGTTATCACACCGTCCAGGGCTGGAGTGTCTCTAACAAGATATTCTGATGATTCTAAACCCTGGCCTTGGGTGCCCAGGGGACACTATCCAATCTTTTATAGCCAACTAGTGGCAATGTTTTGCATCGGAGAAATCCCCTCTCAAAACTCTTTGAAAATGAGAGACCAATTTTTCCGATGTTTCGTCAAACATTGGTCTTCCATCATTTTGGACGGTATTCAATGCGGACTTCGACAACAATCTAGCAATGGGTGCGTCTCTGATGGTGTGCACGTGGAACGCGACAGATCACGCATTGGTCGGATGAGACAACTCGGAGCAGAGCTACGGGAAGTGGCTAACATGGACATACGGAACGCAGAGCTGGAGGTCTTCGGAACGGTTCCTACAGTGTCCTTTATCAAGACCTACGCTAAAGTGCCTCACTGCTTCCTCTCACTTAACCAACTGAAAGACTACCCGACGATGTTGAGCGTGTACAGCAATGTGACAAGAGATTCGGTTTCTTTCCGTCGTTATTTCGACGATGCAATCATCCAGTGGAACGGAACTGAGCACGCTATCCATTTCAGGTTTACTTTCTGTGTATTGGCGCGATAGCATGGGCTGCTTGAAATGGGAAGTGGAACTTTAAGTAACATGACCAGTTGCAAAGATACCATAAGCTGAGACACGCACTGGACTCATTCGCAATAGAATAATTCTGTAGTGCGCAGAGACACAGATTGATGTATGGAATAGTAAGAATTCTTGCACTGTTGCCAGCAGCATGCATTGACTATATACTAGAATACGTGGATATTACACTGCTCTTGCATAGAAGTAAATTTGCATTGTGTAATGCTAGCACGTTTTTAACAACAATAAAAGCAGATTTTCTTTGCACTCTATGGCATCTGTCAATCTTGTCTAAAAGTTTTCAGCATAGGCTTATTACATTGTCCCACGATGCGTGCAAACTTTTATATATAATTAATACAGAGGTTATCGCCTCTTGTTTGTAGGAGTTGTGTGTGTGTGTGTGTGTGTGTGTGTGTGTGTGTGTGTGTGTGTGTGTGTGTGTGTGCGTGTGTACGTTCGCGTGTGCGTGTGTGTCTGTGTGTCTGTGTGTATTTGTACATAGATATCAACAGCTATATTTGTTATTGTAACAATACACAGAGGAGTTTTCCGATAGACATTACAGATTATGTTAAGTAATTGTGTTCTGCTTTTTTGTAAAGTGATAAAATATTTGACATTAAGTTAACATGTACAAAACAAGAAGGATGACATCTGTCTGTTTTAATGATTTATTTCAACTACCCATTACTGATTACAACAACATGATGTGTACTTGTCATTTTGTTCTTTGTTTCTTCGTTTGTTGAATATGTATCTACAAACAGACTAGTCTCTTGTAGCCAGACCTTAAAGCTGCCCTCAATATTCCGGCAGAAACGGTTAGTTTGAGTACCCAGACCTTAACTCCGCCCTCAAAGATGCATGAGCAGACAGACAGACAGACAGACAGACAGAGAAACAGATGGACGGACAGGCAGACAAACAAACAGACAGACAGACAGACAGATAGACAGACAGACAGGCGAATAAACAGACAGACAAACAAACAGACAAACAAACAGACAGACAGACAAACAAACAGGCAGACAAACAAACATACAGACAGACAAACAAACAGACAGACAAACAGACAGACGGAAAGAAAAACCAACAGACAGACAAACATTCAGACAGACAAACAAACAGGCAACAAAGAAACAGGCAGATAAACTAACATGCAGACAGACAAACATACAGACAAACAAACATAAAGACAGACAAACATACAAACAAAGATACAAACAGACACACAGACAGAAGAACAAACAAACAAGTCTAGTACCAAACAGATATTAACAGACTGCACAGCTATGATTTCCAACTCACTTTTAGTGACCTAATTTTCACAGTCTTGTCAAGAGAACTTGTTATGATGTCTGTTCCACTGGTCGTGACGCTAACAACACGATCTGAATGTCCCACCAGTGAGTTCGAATTCCATTCATGTGCCTTTAAATAAAAACCATAAACATAAACAACCACATAAACATACATACGAAACAAATGGAGACTATGACAGCCAGACAAACAGGAAAACTAAAACGTGAACAGAAAGTCATGAAAACCAACAGCTAATAATAAAAACAAAAGAATTAATAAAATAAATAATAAAATAAATAATAAAATAAAGAATAACAAGAAATAAAAATAATAATAAAATAAATAAAATAAATAAATAATAAAAGAAAAAATAATAAAATAGATAATAAAATAGATAATAAAATAAAAAATAAAATAAATAATAAAATAAATAATAAAATGAATAAATTAATGAATAATTAAATAAATAGCAAAATAAATAAGTAATAAATAATAAAATAAATAATAAATGAAATATAAAAATATGAACATAAATAATAAAATATATAATAAAATAAGTAATAAAATAAGTAATAAAATAAATAATTAAATAAATAATAAAATAAATAATAAAATAAATAGTGAAAAGGATAATAAATTAAATAATAAAATATAAAAAGAATAATAAATTAAATAATAAAATAAATAATGAACAAATTTACATATATACAGATACCCTAGTTTTAATACATCATCTTGGAAGCAAAGAAACAGCTGACTCTAGAGCCGTGAACTTAGTAATTGCAATTCGTCATTCTGTACTGACGTCCTAGTACTACGCTGTGTAAACTTACCGAGTTCATAGTTTAAAGTTGTAGTTAGTAGTTGAGATCACAACACATCCAGTTTACGTCATCTTTGTTGCTAAATATTGACGGAGAAGGACACTTGCTGACGTATTTCCTTTCGGATGTAGTCGACACACCCACGCAGAATATCGCTACGACGGTTTTCTCAACAGATATGGAAGCGTACGAAGGGTTAGTGGCTTTGGTCAGATTTCTACTGTCTAAAACCTTGCCTAGGACAACACTGTCAAACCACTAAGTGTGAGACTTGTTCGCGGCAGTCTGCGCAGTCTGCTTGTGCATCCTAAGAAGGTGTTGCTCTAGAGTTTGCAGGTTAGAGTTGCTTTAATGTATCTCTGAATCTTATGTTGTTTTACGTACGTGTTCTATTGCGCTACTGAGATTGCCTATTTGTATTATTTCTCCATAGCGGCCCGATTTGAAAAACAAACAAGTCGTATTGAAACTTTACTGTGAAGTACTTTAATTAAGGTTAGAAATTTGCCAGGCGAGGGGTGCAACGTGACTTCATAAAGAAGCACCTTTTGGGGCATGGACCTACGTCCTAAAGTGATTGAAAGCTACGAGTCAAAGGAACGGGACTTGAAGAAGTCACGTGACTTGCGAGGAGCAGTATACTAACGGGGTTCTATTTGCCCCAAATCTCTGTGGCTGGCTGGCTAGGTTATCTAGGTTATCTAATCATCTAGGTTAGATGGTGTCTGGTATTAGAATGACATCACCATGAGGTTGTGGACTCTGTTGCACTGGCACATGACCGTCTATCGTCGCCTCGCTATGATTCATTGGAAGTCCACAGGTAGTTCGTCAGCCGACTGATCGTTTAGCTACATGATGCATTACGACCCAACGCATATATATATATATATATATATATACACCCATGCTTAGCCCTGGACGGCTAATCAATTGTAGCTCTGAACACACGATGTTATGTTCAACAGCAGAGAGGAGGCGTTGACTGGGGTGTGTTTGCTATTGCATTTGCTGTACATTTAGCTCTAGGAGATGATGTAGCAAGCCTGAAATTCGACCAAACACGAATGAGGGAGCATCTGTACAAATGCTTGCATCAGAAGAAAATGAAGAAGCACTTGAAGTGCAAACCCTCGGCCGGTATGCACCTTGAAGGTAAATTAGTCGCGCTATGACAAAATCGTATGACAGAATGGTATGATGTGGGTAATAAATAAGAAGCATTATTGAAATTGTCACAGGTCGAGCTTGAGGCAAGTCACGTGACTGGCTGCTACCGTGTACAACGGGTAGCTACGCAGTCCGTCAGCCAACGTCCCGTAGGACCTCGCTTCTATTTTTTACAACCTTCGCTCGTCGGTTCTTTGTGCTGGTGATTGTTTGTGCAGTTTTTGTGGTCGTAACTATGGCCGGTTTTAGGCGTGGCATAGGTACCAGAGCCAAAACAAAATTAGCTGTGGGAACGTTACAAATGCAGCTAGATTAGCTAACTAGGCGTTGTTTCTAAATGCATGTTACAAATGTAGTTGTTTACAAATGATGGAACAAGCCAAATGTTACAAGTCGGAGAGCCTCGACGCTAGGCCGGCTGGCAATCTTCGCCTTACGTGATGAAGTAACGGGCGTGGTTATTGTTCTGTTTGTTGGTGGGAAACCTAGCTTACAAATGGAGACCAAACAAGCAGCTCACCACCGATTTTCCAGCTCACAAGAATGTAAAAGTCTCGTTCTTTGTGCAGCTTCTCTAGGCGTCTTGTTGTTTGTGCGGCTTCTCTAGCTAGACGTCGCCTACTGTTGTAATGAGGTGACCCAAGAGCCAAAACAAAACATCAATGCGGAAAAACATGCACGTGCACATGTAGATTAGCTAGTCGTCTGTTCGCTCTGACTTTGGATACCGTAAAACAGAAATGAATAGAGACGCACTAGCGTACTTACAGGTCGGCCGAGCCGCTTTGTCCCACAAACAGACGCTGTCATGGACAATGCACGTTCTCCTTCGCAAATTCCCGTCAACGCCAAATTTCTGTTGAAGACGACACAGTGATCGTTGCAACAACACCACGGCCGCTCAGCCACGCACACCCAAAATTCAAGCTGGCAGACTGCAGAACCATTATGCAGAAACACTGTGGAACAAGCAAAATGTTACAAGTCAGGTACAGCTACACACCTCGCCCTGGTTGTTGTTGGGGGAAACATACACGTACAAATGTACGTGCTAAACCCTTAAAGCAAAGGACTAAACACCATGTACAGGACGGACGCCCGATGGCCGAATTCTCGTTAGCAGCTACCAAACAAAGCGAGGTGGAGCCTCATGATGACATCACGTTCGTCTATTGGTCAGTAATGACACCACTTCTCGTCTATTGGTCGGAATAGCTTCATTTGCATCTCCGCTAACCAACTATATATACAGTCGTTGGGTCGTACGTACGATCATGGAACGACTACTATCCCTCCACCCGGAAATCCGGGCCTCGGGTAATGACAGGTTTTCCGCAATGCGCCCAAACAACTTCTAGACGCACTCCTAGACTTCGCCGTACCTACATAGAAATTTGCCGCAACTGTTTGATGCCAGAAGAATACGATGATACCGTGCGGTGTCAAAATTGTGAGGACTGGTTTCACGTTGGTTGTCTTCAACATGATATACCACAACAAAGTAACAAATGGCGCTGTGACAACTGTTTGTAAGAACGCTGTAACTACAGTAGACGATAAAGAGTCAATTGCTTTAACGAAGTTAACTAAAATAGATGTTTTCAGTCGCAAATTTAATTAGACAACAAACACGCAATTTGTAACATGTCAATTTTTTAGAAATTTAGCACAAAAACGCAGACTATAAAATTGAGTCTAGAATGTTACATTTTAAATGTGCGAAATTCTCATAATAAGTACGACGCAGGAACGTCAAATTCTCTAAAAAAAATTACGGCTCGAGAGATGCCAAATTTCCTAGAAAATACTGCCCGGGGGATGCCAAATTCCCTAGGAAATATGGCTCGGAGATGCCAAATTCCCTAGGAAATGCGACTCGGGGAATGCCAAATTTCCTGGGATTCCAAATTCCCTAGGATATACGGTTCGGGGGTGCAAAATGTTCCGAAGGGATACCAAATTCCCTAGTGAATATGGCTCGGGGATACCAAATTCTCGGGGATGCCAAATTCCCGGGGATGCCAAATTCCCTATGCCACCGGGCCAACCCATGCTGGCACGACAAGTTGTTGTGAGCCAGGCCAGCACGGCTCGGCCCGGCTCGGCCCGCATTCACACGACGATTTCATTCAGCGCTTACCAGTGCCAGCCAGCGCTGGCCGGTTAGGAGAGCTCGTGTGAATGCGGTATTAGACGCACTGCTTTGCTGTCACAGCTGCCGTATAAATCCAATCGAACGTCCAGGCCGATTGAGGTAGTGGTTCTTGCTCTAGACGCCCTGCCCGCGTTATGAGGGCTTGTGAAAGAGGCTATACACGCATGCAACACCATAGCAGAAACAGGCTGGAGCACCAGTTCCCGTTTGGCAAAACTTTCTATCAGAGTGAGTCCTGGTACGAACTTTAATTAATAAAACTAGAAGACTATACGACTTCAATCTGAACTTGCAGGGTCCTACAACTAAACATCTTGACCTACTACCGTGCATCCAGAATAACAGCAAGTGTGCATGCCACTTTACAACACACTCACACAAACTATACAAACTCCATTGCCATTACTCTACAGCACTATAAATATAAGAAAAACATGCAAGTTAACAATCCACTATCAAAACATCCTTAAAAAAGTAAAACAAATATTTCAAAAATTTAAAATTTGGAAAGATTGTATACCATCTATGTATACACATGATGTCCTGTTGATATTACTCTTTGTATCTAATCGCTCGGACAACTGTCAACGCAACATACCGTCTTCAGCTCTTGACTCAAATAACGACAGGAATAGTCGCTACTGACGTCATCGTGAAATGTGACGAAAACCCTATAGAAATGGTAGATTTCGTTTTGAACGAGGTCGACGCTCTTTAGAATGTCGTCGTTACTCAGAGCTTCCACAAAGTTTGGCGACGTCTGACAAGCCGTTGCTATATGAAGTTCCTGTGTGCGTATGGAACCGTCAATATAGAGAAGATAACTTTTTCTCTGATTTTCGGACCAAGCGCATAATAATATTGTGTAATCGTTTGGTAAACCTTCAACTCTGTGCTGTAAGACTGTGGCCGAGTCGCCAACCGATGCCTAAATTTTTATAAATATATTTATATTAATTTTAAATTTTTTTATAAAATCGTTGGTTTACCGTTGTTGTGAGATTTCCATCTGTATCGACTGTTAGGTAGTGGCCCGAGTATGTTTGATAGTGATATACATGTTTAGACTTGTTTGGCGTATTGCTTTGTCGAAAAAGATTTTCTAAGGAAATTAGAGACCTCGACGCGTTTGCCGTCACCACTTCCTTTCTCAGACCAGACGAAACAACTTTGACGACTGTAGTGTCGTCACTGCGATTCGTATCCAGAACCCCAGCACCCGATATGAGCGCAAACTTGTGTCTACAGGGATCAATGCTTGCACCCTAAAACATTGATTAAAACAAAATGATTAACTATTTGAGTACATCCTTGCATGTCGTGGTTACTCTTTTTTCTCGCAGCTGAGCAGAGGGTCCGACTGGTTTTCCCACAACGCAACACTTTGAAATGCACGTGTACACTATCCATGTTAATGAGATCCAATGGAAGAGACTGAAGGTTAGTAAATTCATCTCTCGAGCAGTAGATTCCTTCTCGACAGTCAACTCTATCTCTCACTGAATGATGAAAATTTATCATCGGAGACGTCTTATATATTTTCTACTTGCATTATAATATGCCAACATTCCATGCATGATGGTGGTGTAACCGATGAGTCACGGAGGTCAAACCACTAAACCTCTTCTGTTTGACATCCATATTAGCTCCCACGCAGGTTGAACAGTATATTTAGAATTTTTTAATGTAAAAGAATTTCTCAAACGTAATTCAGTAGAATGTAGTTTCATTCCAACGCTTTGGTAGTTCCAAAAACTTGCATTTTTAGATTTGTAGACTTGAAGCCATTCTCTATATAAAACCGTGGGATGGCAACTGTACATCTACTAGTATAGCATTCTCAAATAGTAAAATTAAATACCCTAAATAGACTTTGCGTGTCTATAGTTTATACATCATAACAATCAACTGTGTGAATTACAGAAATAGTAAACTCTTAAGTTCATAAATATTTGAAATGTTAACTAGAATTTATTGCGTGAATCCAATAGTTATGATGCATTGCAGTTCAAAGCTACTGACGTGTACCTATCAATTAGCTATAGGGAGAATTGCGAATAGTATTCCTAACAAAATATGGAAATCTCCTTTTTATTAGATTAACATTAATCGCGTTTGCATTTTAATGCCTCTCTGTTTTCCCGCCAGCTGGTACACAACTTTCAAAAAATTTGAAGAAGTGATTGTCTCTAGTCTTGCCTGAACTGACAAGAAGTATACATTTGATAGAAAATGTTTGGTTTATAGTACAATGTCTGTGGCGACCTAAGCAGACGTCATTAGAAACCCTACGTGCATGAGTCAATAGAATATATTGCCATCTGTTCCTTCTCATCTATACAGGTTTCTCAACATCTTCCTATTGCATCATAGAGTTGGTCCTGCATGCTAATACATTGGAACTGAGCCTGTTTACAGTACACATGCACGCAGTTTTGTCATTGGTTTGGATTTCGTATCCTCACGATGCCGTTTCTCTAGAATTATGGAATAGTCCCAGGAGCTCATCGAATATGTGCAAAATCCTGTAAGTGACTAAAATACCCACTAGTCTCGGTGTCACTTCCAGAATTCGTTTACAAGCGTTTAGTTGCGTTCAGTGACTGCAATAGGAGAGTAATACACCACAAAGATTTTCATGAAGAAATATTGTGGCAACTTATAATAGAAAGATGCTGCATCGATCATTACACGGTTTGTGTCTGAAAGAAAGCTGGTTGCAACGCTTGATGACCGACATCAAACTAGTGATGTAAGTAAAACATGTATTACATGTCGGGTGCATATTGTAGCTGCTAATTTAGCTGTAGCAGGTTAGCAAAGCACTGCAGGTGGGTCTCCCATTCATGTGAAGCCATACACATATATGTATATGCATGGCTGTGGCATTGAGATGCATTCAGAGCTTATATACAATCAACGTGAATGTGTATGACTCCAGGTATTAGCATTTGCAGAATACAACTCTAAGGCAGGGCGTCGGCGGCTAGACGAGAAAGGGGATTGTTCTGGCTGAGACACGTTTTTCCGGAACTACAAGGGTCATGAGATATCCCGCTACTAGTTGATTGGCTTTAAACGACAGCAAAAGAACGACAGCGAGCTTACTGGAGAAATAGAAATCCCGGATGTGGTAATATTTTCTACTGGAGGAATAGAAATCTCGAATGTAGTAAATAATCTCTGGCAACAGAAGGTTTGCTTGCCTCGTTTCCAGAATTCAATGCCGCACATTTGTCTTGTCTTGTGTAGAAATGCAAAGTTTAGAACGAGCAGCCCAATTCACACAGAACACGTTCAAATAATAACCACTCACTGACTGTCATTCACGAGCGTCCAATAACCATATGAGAGAGCAGAGCTGTGAGAGGAGGTTCGCTTGCAACCTCAAACCTCATCGGGTACAAGTCTGACGTCGCTACGCATGGACCTGGGAAAACCACGTCCCAAGCTTCGAATATTTGTAGATGTAGCCTCTTCGATGATAGACAGAGTCTCAAAAAGGAAACCCTAAAGAAGCTGGCCTCTCCGATTTCGGAGGATTCTATGTTGAGTACGCCAGAAGTACCGGTGTCTAGCAGTTCCGAAGCTATCTAGAGAGTGAGTACGTCCTCTGTTACTGGACACCATGCATGTAGCCATATAATCGGAGAAACTGCGAGAAGAAACCACAGAGTCGAGAATGGATCTAATCTAATGGGACATGTTCACGATGTATAAAACTTTTGACGGCCAACTTTAGTCCTATAATTGAAGCAAGTACTTTTACGGTACGTGCCTTACAACTTGGAAGCGTCGCTATACACGCCCCCTACTAGGATGGGATATCCTCTAGCGGACATCTAGTCTTTTGGCCAACCCCCAAAGACGCTTCTATAAGAAGTTGTGTAGCCCCCCAAGCCCGGGGAAGTTTTGATAACTCTAAAAGATAAAGCAGTATGACAGAACTTCAACTGCACTTGTTTGCCTCTCCATACCGGGGCCGTTAGGTAGCCGCACGTCAACAAAATTTAGGGGCGTGGCACAGACGTCAGTACAGCGAACTTGCTAACTCTGTAGTCGGCAGAGATCTCAAAACGGGTAAAAACGCATTATGCAAACTACTGAGGCATAAAGCATCCATTGTGAATATGTTAGCTCGCAGCATCAGCCCAATAGCTTATGATATCACACGTGATCACATGACACGCGATGACGAAACCTTTGAGTTGTGCGTCTGTCAACTTTCCTTGAGACCTAAACTAAACCAGATTGCTCATTAGCAGTTCAACTTCTATTACAGCAGCAGTAGAACAAACTGTAAGCAAACAGAAAGACGTACCAATGTGAATTAGTTAGGCTGCCAACAAAAAGCCTAGATGTCCAGGCAAGCAGGCATTACGTAGAATGAAAGCGCTGCACAGCTACCTTGTTGTGGACTATGAAACGGTGTCTGCTGTTCTCCTACAAATGGAAATCAACGGTCTTTCTGTAGTACTCTTGCCCAACCTCAGGTCTCAGACACTTGGCCTCATAACCTCGTCGGTTTTGTCATTTGGCTGGCTTCAAAAGAGTCCAAATTATTTCTGAACGTGTGGGAAAGAAGTAACACGCCAGACAGACGATGATCTGCGTTTATTTACGTAACCTCGTGTAAAGAATTGTGATACGGGGGCGTAATGACTACTTCCGGTACCGTGATCGAAGTCTATGGTGCAGTACAATGTTTCTCTAGACGATGTTATGTGGAGTGTATGAAGTAAGGAAAAGGTTGCTACACGTAGAAAGACGTAATCTTAACTGGACAATAAAGATTTAAGTGCTCAAAGTTCAGTGCAAGGGCACTACATGTAAGATTCACTTCCAAGATTGTGGTTTTAGTTAGATGATAGACGTCATCGTAACTGGACGATGACGACTTAATTAGGTGCTAGAAGTTCAAAGTAATACAGGAGCACTAAATAAAGATTCACTTCCAGACTAAATGAAAGTCGTCATCGCAGCTGGACGATGAAGACTTAGGTGCTAAAAGTTCAAAGGAAATACAAGCATTCACTTCCAGATTGTGGTCAAGATGAACTTCCAGTTAGCAATATATAAGTAAGAGCTTTCGCCTACCTACATTAGTTTAGGTGTGAGCAAACTACTTGTTGTCTCCTTTCGACCAAGTGTCCTTACTCAGTTCTAATTAACTCAGCCTTCAACGGTATCAGAGGTAAAGTTGTCACTGAACAGTTATCTACCATTCCGAACGTCAGAGATTTATTGTTGCATTATTGTTGACCTTGACTGATCTCAAATTCAAAATCATTTCACATTTGGTTTTGAATATCATCAGATATCTGTGCAGAAAGCAAAGATAGCAAAAATTGACTCTGAGCACTGCCTGTGCCATATTCGTCATGATGGTACCGGTCCTCTCACGGCTTTTACACAAACCAGTTGGAGAACGTTGTAACATGCAGCAAGCACTCGCTTAGACGACGTCTTTACGGTTCTACAGAATTCTTGCACAGATGAATCGAAACCAGTAGGAGCTTATCACAGACAATGCTACCAAGCATACACAAACAAAAAGGCTTTAGACAAACTTCAGCCCAGCCGAGATGTTAGCGTCTATGCAAGTAGTTCAATAGCAGAGTCAGAGGACCCAGAGGCATCTCAAGCAATGGGCAGCACTGCAACCGCTCGTGGGACCAGAAGACTTGTCTCTCCAACCAACATCAAACTATGTTTGTTTTGTCAACAGAGCACAAAATAAGTTCAAGGGAAACGACAGTCTTTAAGCAGAGTTACTACCTTTTCTGCATGTTGGGCTATTTCAAGCGCAGCGGAAATCAGAAAAGACAGAAGAATTTTATTAGAAGTGCAGCAACGACCGGGTCAGCCTGATGGCATCGCCAAGGAGCTGTCCTAATTTCTGTCCTAAACTGCGTTCATAATTGATGCTATGGCGCTGTTGCAAACGTTAGTTCACGCTGCTTCTACTTTTGCTGGCATCGCAGAGCAACTGTTTTCTATGATGAAGACCTACCTGACAGCTTCTGGAGCACGACTTGATTTTGTTGTCGACCAGTATCGTAGTCCTTCTATTAAAGCTGGTGAGCGCCAAGCGATAGCCAAGACTCGACGGTCAGTTCGTCTTCGAATACTGTCATCTGCTCAAAAAAACACCCATCCAATGGAAAACGTTTCTAGCCAACTCTGAAAACAAGACAGATTTACTTCACTTTCTTGCAGTAGAATGGTCTTCGAAAGACTACGTTCGTTACACACGCTTTGAGTGACCGTGGTAATTGCTTCTACTGGACAGATGGTCCAGATTGCTTTCGATTACAATGTGGATCCGAAAGCCAGCTTATCAAGGAATGTGTGTCGGCGTTGAATTGCAATCATGAACAAGCGGACATTTGCTTGATTTTGCACGCGTCTCATGCCAGTATGACCGGCCACAATGCAGTATGCATATGGTCCCTGACACGGACGTAGCGGTTATTGCCACTGCTCACAGTTTCGATATACCGGCAACTATCGTGTTTCTCACGGGTACAAAAAATTGTCGCCGCTTCATCAATTTGACGCAAGTAGGAAGAAGTCCCGGGAGAGAGCTTTGCCTAGCCTTGACAGGGTACCATGCGTTCGCAGTCTGTGATACAACCAGCGGCTTCGCAGGTAAAAGCAAAGTTGCACTGCTAGAACTTCTAAACAAGAATGAGTCGTTTTGCACTGCTACGCAGCTAATTGGAAAAAGCTTCGACAGTAACATAGATGTATTGTCTAAGAAATGTCAACCTTCCGTTTGTAAGATGCACAGTTACCATGACGTCGCCACAGACATTAATACTGTGAGGTATTCTTTATTTGTGCACGAGCTGCAGAATCAGCACAGCTTCCTCCTGCCCAAGACGCTCTGAAGATGTAGCCTCGACACTAGGCTTCCCTTTGCTTTTGGTGGTCCGACCGCAAGAGGATAGCAACGGGACTGTATCACGTGATGTTCTCTCCGAAAAGCAAAGGGAGGCCTAGTAACTCATTATTTCACGTGACAACTTGACTAATTATGTCATTAGGAAAACCCACCCTTTGTCGGTTTGTTTCATATTGCTAAAGACTTGCAAAGGAGATCAGGTGTGTTTTCATTTACAGCAGGTATACCGCCATACCAACGGTGTTGGAACGGAAAGGCGCGAAATACAGTCAGTAACTATGCATGCTGGCCTTTCCGATGCTGCTTACTGTTTAGTTTGCGTAAAGAAACGAGCGCAAAGACTGTACGGCCATGTCGCGCGCAAAAAGACAACGCGCAGACTCTGTCCTCTCTTGTCGTTGACTAGAAGACTACGCAATACCGATTAGGCTACTGTACTGTACGATTTGTCTTAATTAAACTATCGTCGCGCTGTCGGAATCGATCGAAAGCCTTGTGACTACGCGTGAAATTTCTACGTGGCTGATGTCAGCTTGAAGCTACTCCAGAAGCAATCGCTGCACGCGACTAAAGTGATACCTTTACTCGCTGCGATGTAGGGAAAATACTGGAACTGTTTGCAATCTACAAACGCGCCCAAACGATATTCTTGGGTCGGTACACAAGCTGTTGTAGCACACTAAATGACTAGACTCGAGCCAGTCTCTCCCCGCCTTCGTCATTCCCCGGATAGTCAATCCTCGCCGTGGAGAGACTGGTTTCAGACCGCCCTCAGGAATTTTACGTCATGTAGATACGGTTTCATGGTCACATAATGACATGCAGATTATGTAGGTAGTTGTCGCTAATTGCCTATTTTGTTTCTTGAGGTCTCGAGCCGGATGCCTCAGTCGTTGAGAAATCGTGAAAGAGCAGGTATGTTTCATAGCCCTGACAGCCTGTACATGTAGGAAGTTTATAGAAATAATCTAGACGTCTCTAACTATAGGTTATTAATTATAGCTAATTCACGAAGTTGTCTCTCCAGGGTCAGTCGCTGTTGCCTCTCACTTTCCAGCTCGTCCGTTTGCTGCTGTATTTTCTCCAAGAGGTCGACTACATTTGTGTTTGTGCTAGAAAGGCCAGAAGAACACGGTCTCCTAGAAGAGTCTTGTGCTATGTCGTCGTTCACACGCTTTCTTTTCAGGCCGAAATATTTGTAGACACCGTTTCCTTGGTGCTTTGTCTTCTTTCTTTGTACTCTCCGCCCAAAGACATCTCTGACCACCTTTCCGACGTCAGCTTCGAGTAGAGGAGGCTTCTGGTGTGATTGCAATAGTATACTTACTTCTGCTTAGACATCGTTTGTCAACGAACCTTCAGACTGCGTGCCGATCTCATAATGATTTTCAAACCTGCGTAAGTTGTACGTTTGAGATCTCGATGCCTAGTGACGGATTCCATCAGTGAGTCTAGAATGCTAATTACCATTCGTGAAGTAAAGCTGTACTGACACCAACGGACTGCTCTTTGGTCTGCATGGTCAATCGCACCCTACACTGGGAATGATCACCGACTGCATGAGCACTGTACATTAGAGTGGAGAGATCTCTAGGCTGCTCGATTGAACTAACAACTAGCATGCATGATCGTTAGCTACCTCGTAAAAAACGGAATGTTTTGACGCCCCGTTTCCTTGAAAACCTGTTGTTTTGCAGTAGACTAGACACTGTATGGCCTAGCAACAGGCACGGCATACGTATTTACACTGTAGAAGAATTGGATACCACTTACTAACAAATCACGATATTATGATGCGACCACTAAACGGATCCCCGGGATCCGTTTATGTAACTCTGTCTGTTAGAAGGTATGACCTCTTCAAAGTTAATTGCACCGAAAGAAGGCGGTCTGAAACCAGTCTCTCCACGGCGAGGATTCACTATCCGGGGAATGACGAAGGCGGGGAGAGACTGTCTCGAGTCTACTAAATGACACCTCTGAGGTGGGCGATTGTTTACTGATCTCTGCATGTCTCAGAGAAAATAATCAGGAAGTAACTCAAATGTGATTTACAGTCGACCAATCATCATTTGCAAAATAGATCAGGTGACAAGCTAGCTTGTCACTTGACATAATGAATTACTAGGCCTCCCTTTGCTTTGCGGAGAGAACATCACGTGATACAGTCCCGTTGCTATCCTCGCGCGGTCGGACCACCGAAAGCAAAGGCAGGCCTAGTGTCGAGGATACTGAAGATGCATATCGAACGAGCAAATTATCAGGCTGGTATATGGCGACGTGCAATGGAAGCTAATCCTGATATACCATCTTTCCACAATCAAGGTTGGCAGATTGGTGATGACAATGAGGTACCTATTGAATGGATGACGAAGCCACCGGCACCTGTTGACGTTTTGAAACTGATCAGTTGCAGCTGTAAAACTGGGTGCAGCTCTAAGCGCTTTTCTTGCCAGCGAAGCTGCTTACCATGTACAGATGTGTGCCAATGCGACAATTGCGAAAACCCAATTCCACGTGAAGTTTTGTAGCCGGCTTCCACTATAGCATCTGCAAATGAGTTTGAAGCCGATAATTTTGATGCAAACTCTAGTGATGAACATGATGAGTAGGTGGCTCTGTACATTTCATTCATTATTAATTAATTAAGTGTAGTTCCTATATGAAATCATTAGTCCACTAGATAATGACTAAAATGACTCTGAGAGATTTAGTACAGCCGTAACTTTAGGCACTTTATGTCAGTAACGCTTACGACCTGCTTTCGATGGTTTTATGTTAATTATAGTAGACTTGTACTAACGTCTACAGGCGCGGATCTACCATAAGGCCCGAGGTGCCCGGGCACCAAGGTCCCTAGGGGGTGTGTCACCCATTTCCCGGACGTTCTTCCCGGATGTTTGGCGGCGATGTCTAAGCGGCAGTCAAGTTTAGAGCTCTTCGGGTTTAAAGTACCTCGGTTGGAGGTTCAAAACACAAGTAACGACACTTTACCAGATACTGAAGTTGAAGGCCCGACAACAGGATGGCTCTTGCTGATAGTATTCGTTGTCATGAAGTCGTATTGTTCTTCTTTAAATTTAATATTAGCAACAATATCAAGTTCCAATTTCTCATTAATATTAAATTGGGGAGGTTCAAATATCTAATTAATATTAACTTGGGCACTAAACGAAATTGAATGCTGGATCCGCGCCTGGTCTAGATAGTTATTATTACAAGGTACGTGCCATACATCCGGGAGTTTGTCACGACTTGCGTGGTATTTACTGTCTTTCCGAACGCTCAAGGTCTCGTTACTGTTGCAGGGCAGTCAAACGCAGCAGCACAAGTGTAACAACCATGTAGGAGTTTTCTTTCATCAACAGAACTACTGTCAATGTGAGAAATACTATCTAGAGACCGCACTTCATTACCTCCAGCTCTACAAAAGACAGCTGCACTAGTTAAGCCTTCGCGTGATATACCTAGTGCCTATAGACCTTATGCATGGGACCAAGTTCGTATCTTATTCTCGGTTTGCTGTTGCTGCGAATTTGCGTGGGCGTGGCCTTAGTCAATCTAATCCTTCTTCTTCCTCAGAAACGGCCCCGTTCCAAGACGGCAAACAATTGCAAATGCACTCGCGTGGCTTCTCTTCGACGATTGCAACTACGGAAACTTCCCCGGGTTCGGGGGGCTACGCAGCTTGTCGCTTTCTGGTGTTGACCGACGGACTAATCCCCGTTATCTAACAACAGACAATGTTTTGACTTATCACTAGCTAAACAAGATACACTAACCTTTCCTCTACACAAAGACAACAAACCGATATCCATCCCATACGTAATAGGTGTGGTGCATGCTAATGCATTAGGCGGTCTCCACACATTCTAACGGACTGCGCCTAGCAATGTTAGTTGGCGAAAGAGACCTGTTTCCCTACCGTTGTAAGCTGAAAACCACCAAGGCTATCACCACTAAAGATTCTATTTAATCTTGCCGTCCCTAGAAGACTGTATGTCACCATGGCAATCAGAGACTACGTCTGTCGCGAGTGCTACGAGACAACTGTAAGAGTCGATGACTGTTACTTCATTTACTCTAGTTTCGCCTCTGTTTGATGTAATCTCGCGTATAGCCCAACTATTTCCTGCCGCGTCATATACATATATATATATATATATATATATATATATATATATATATATATATATATATATATATAGGTTGAGATTTCATATATATATATATATATATATATATATATATATATATATATATATATATATATATAAACCATCTATTTGTATATAATGCAGATAACACAGATAACACATATGTTGAGATTCTGAGGCTGCCTCCTCTAAATTATAAAGTTGAGTACGGCCTTGTACACACACACACACACACACACACACACACACACACACACACACACACACACACACACACACACACACACACACACACACACACACACACACACACACACACACACACACACACACACACACACACACACACACACACACACACACACACACACACACACACACACACACACACAATTCTGGGCAAGAAGGGGTCTGGTATGATTACGTTTTTTGAAGTCGCTGTGCTGCTGCTTCACAGATAATCGGTGAACCCAATACCGTAGCAGAAAATTGGGTACGTGGATATTACGTAAGATCGTACCTAGTAAACTAAGACTAACAAGTACAGCGTATCGAATATTCTGTACACCTGTGTGTTCATGCAGCCCAGGAAAATGAGTCTACCTGAAACTTGCCAGTTCGACTATCAACGAGTTGTTTCAATCACAATTAGCAGCCAGGTAACTTATGCTGGAATATAAACGTATACTGGCTGCATGTTTCTGGGTGATATCACCCGTTTTCTATTTTTATATCTTTGCGCATGCTCAAAAAGTCGCATTTGAAATGCTAACTGACGCGCTGGCAGTTGCAGCTTTTCGGCGGAAGCCGAGAGAAGCTTTATGTTTAAGTTTATAACTACTTGGCATACCTAATACAAATATTACAAATTCAATTAATTATTGCAAATACCTGATGTACTAAATTTCCAAAATTTTATAATTTTAGGTAGTATCAAATCTAATACGTACCAGATTTCCTAGGATATTCAGTACGGCCGTGCCAAATTTCCTGCAACTGACAGACCGTACCAGAATTTCTAGGGCTGTACTCATTCTTCTAGGAAATTTGGTGCGGACGTACACCATATCCGGGATACCCAATCTGCTGTTACACCGGATGTTGTTGACTTGCCAGTATGGACGCCATGCATACCTCACTTTTCTTCTCTTGTTTCGTGCACGCGTGGTATAGACGTTTGTCGTCTAGAAAAGCAACTACTCGAAACAACAGCTTCTTTGCTGTTTGTGAAACCTCTATGTCTAAAAAAATATATATATTTTGAGAAAATGATGGGTATGTAGGGATGGGTATGTACTTAATCATGCTTATCTATTACATCACAATCCAGTACTTTGAGTGTCACACACGACTGCTGCGTTTTAATTAATTTAGGTAAAAAGATTGTGATGTAGGAGATGAGCATGATTAACTACGTACATACCCATCCCTACATACCCATCGTTTTCTCAAAATGTTTTTTTTATTTTTTAGGTAAAAAGATTGTGATGTAGGAGATGGGCATAAACGACATAAGTACATACCCATCCCTACATACCCAACATTTTCTCAAAATGTTTTTAGACTTGTGTAATTTGAAATGGAAATGACAGTCCTAGTAAACGTGTGCAGCTCGGCCGGAATTTCAATCTTCGATTGCATCTCTAAACAACTCCCACGTTACGCTCAGCATAAAGTTCCCCAGCCCACTAGCGAAAAGTAGCCTCGGCCTCTCAGACCCGTGTAGCGCCAATTCAAAATCGTCCTCCACGAGTCTGGTATGGTACTGCCTCTTCTCAATATATTGTGGCTGGTCCTAGGACCAGCATTAGTGTTCAGTTTCATAAATGCATACCTTTCCAATTACGGCCGTATTAACGTTAATTTAATGAAGAAGACATGTCCATATTTTAGTAGGATTTACGACTAACATGCAGCGGACAGGCAAGAAGCATATGCATGAGGCTATGCATGAGCAAGAGACCTTGAAGAGTCATGAGCGTCAACGACGAGCCACTACGTGCATGCTCATCATAATCATATACAAGAGTCTGTGATTTTGTTTCTGTGTCTTGAGTTTCTCCCTCACCAAGTTGTCGCAGAGACGCTTCCACATTTTTTGGCAGCCTGCTGCTGGGAGCTCTTTTTTTATACGTTTTTTCAAGCGTTATTCTTGCGCCTCTCATCTCTAGGCTACCGTGACTTGACCTGCCGCAAGCAACCGTACCTACACGTATACACTTTCGGTACGCTTCTCTTCCATAATTTACTTCCGGTTACTTCACTCCCGGATTTGATCTCTGATTTGACAACGAAAGGCAATTGCTTCCGGTAGACGCTAGAGTACTTCCGGTTTAGACGTTGGAGTTGAACTTGAATAAACTCTAGCGTCGGCGACGCTGACGACGCTGACGACGCTGACGACGCTGACGACGCTCGTGACGGGACGTGCGAGTGTTTACACTAGGACGCCTGCCTGAGCGTCGCCGCTAGCGTCCTCGCCGGCGTCGTCGAGCGTCGCCAGCGTCATATTGTAAACCTTGCTTTACAGTCGTGCAAATCGAATGCAGCAAAGAATGTGATTGGAGGAGAGTGATAAACGCAACGCCCACAACCCATCCAAAGCTGCCTACACAAGACATGCATGGACCGATCTCGCTCAGACTCATTCGTTTAGCGACATCGCTGCACTTTATTTTGATAAACGTTCA
>CAXXBX010000032.1:0-39675 GCA_964274945.1 Dehalococcoidia bacterium
ATGTTGACGTGCGTGGGCGGTCACCCATCGTGGCTGGATGTTGGAGGACTGGAAACGTGTTGTCTTTTCCGATGAGGTGAAAATCAGCATCGGAAGTGATGGCTGCCTGTACGTGTGGCAGAGAAAAGGGGAGGAATTTAGCGCAGAATGTTGTCAGCCAGTAGTGCAGCATCCAACGAGCATTATGCTATGGGGTTGCATCAGCTTTCAAGGTGTAGGCTCTCTTCATCGCATACGAGGCCGTCTGAATTCAGAAGACTACCAACAGATCCTGGGTGATGTCATGCTGACAGATGCTCGTCGTTTAGTCGGTGAAGATCTTATCTTCCAGCAAGACAACGCGACAATTCACACCTCGCGCTCAAACAGGCAATGGCTGCGGGACAACGAGGTTACTGTCTTGGACTGGCCTGCTAAGTCGCCAGATGCAAACCCCATTGAAAATCTATGGCATGTTCTGAAGGTTCGGGCAAATGAAAAACATCCTGAAACCGAACAAGAGTTGTGGGAAGCAGTGCAGATGGCTTGGCGCGAAATACCCCAGGGATTAATTAACAACCTGATAGAGAGTGTCCCAAGACGAATTGAGGCTATAGGACAAGCGAGAGGAGGAGCAACCAAGTATTGAGAATTTAACGGAGTGTCTGTGGGTTATTTGGAGTGTGTGTGTGACCCGTTGAACTAAACCGGCTTTTTTAAAAGCCACAAATTTCTTCAAAGAGAGCGAAATCCTGACATGGTAATGCAAGGGGGCGTGGTTAGTCTGGTCATCCCTTAATCGTTTTGTTGCTACGAGTTGTCAAAGCGTCCAATCAAAACAATATCAATACTCAATTAGCATGATTTGATGTAGAATCAGATGCAGCTTTAGGCGGGTGAGCAGGTATATTCATAAATTTGCAATGTTCTGTTGATTTTCCTGCCTCGGCTGATATGAGAGGTGGCTCCATAATTACGCCCATGTCTGTATAATATGGTAATCTCCTTTCAATAGACAGCATTTGTGATGCAGCATCATCATTTGGACTGCAACAATTGAACAGAATTCTTGCCAGCTGCTTCAAGGGTGTCCTTTTTTAACAACGTTTAATTAATTAATTAGAAAATTCTACTTAAAACCTTCAAAAGAAACTATTTTCAAATCTGGATGTCCGACAAGACAGCTCCTATGTCCGGCTGAATATGAAGGTGACAAGACATCATGTACGGTGCTTCTTCAGACATCATTTCGTGCTCTGGTTCTTAGAAATAGTTGGAAGTCCAGAGATGCAAATTGCATACATCTAGAGAACTAAAGGTTTCATACCCCACAAAAACTAGACAGTCCAAACTAAAACTACAACGCCTTGGTTATCCCCTTCGATCAATGACAACATTATCAATGCTAAAATAGAAGTTCAGACAATGTCTTCCCTGGTAAAACAGCGTAGACTAAACGACGCACTATCGTACCATGGACGTGGCCATTTTAATAGTTTTCGTAAACCCGGATGAAAAGTAACGTCCCGAATGTTTAAACAAGCGTATCTCTAGAAACTAGTAAATGCTCGTTAGCATTGTGGTACAGTGACGTAAGAAGATGTTCACGAGCGGGGAGGCTGTACCGTGGATGTCATCATTATCTCGCCAGACCGTAAACAGATATGAAAAAGTTAATAGAGCGCGGCCCCATTCCTCGGACACCATCATATTCCGAACGCGAGTTCTCAGTTATCCGTTTTTGAACGCAGTCCCTACCACATCATAAATGTAGGTATCCAAGTTGTAATTGAGCACACCAAAAGAGAGCATTGTACCTCTTCTCTGCTTAGAGTGAGATTGAAAACTGTGCGGAGCCTTGCATACCCCGTTCATCGAACAAACGCATCGTTCACCGGACCGTGGCGTCTAAATTGCACACACGCATCCTTCAGCCTAGTTACTTATATATTGCTAACCAACAACTCTTTACCTACAAATCGTGTTGTTACCCTGCATGTCAGCTAAGATCTGTATGAGTTACAGTCAGTCAAACGCCCGTGGTAACAGCCCCAATCGTCGGACACCAATAAATTTTCTTGCTTTCCTACCTTCTCAGCAACAGCTCTAGGTTTCAAATGATTGCAGTTGATTAAGTTCAGCTATCTGAAACGCCGCAGAACGCAGAACACTTGCCTAGAGTGCTTGATGGCAATTCTGAGTCATTTGTCATACAAACACGCCCCCACTAGGACGAGTAAAAGATGCCGCTTGAACGAAATAACCGTTCAACAAAGAAGACGACAACCGAAACCGATGAGAGGGCACGATTGAAGTGCTAAAACGCTCTTTTATGGTTTGCAAAGAGAGTCGATCGCTGCGTAGCGCGCGTTAACAAGGACTTGACGTAATCTAATTCAACTTTACCTAGGAGAAGCAGGGGTAAAGGTTCTGGCTGCTCTGATAGTAAAAAAAGTTCATTCGATACCGCTGGTTGTATCAACGATGACGTGTTGCACTTCGTGACGGTGCAAGGTCAGGCAAAGGTAGATATCAAACTGAGATAGAAACACCTGCACACCTCCTATATGCAGAACCAAGTAACAATTTAGAGGCCTTGAAAGGACAGCACGGGCTGTTCCTGTGCGAGTTGGGAGAATGTGCTCACCGCAAAGCTCGAACATGGATGACGTGAATCATCTGCAGCTGCTACATCCGTGTGCATCAAGCCTGTGCAGTTGTGCTGCAAGACACACAGGAGTTCACATTCTTACGCTGGGAAGACTAGACAGTATCGGAGGGCTAGTAGATGCCAACAGAGTGAGCTTGCAAAATTCAGCAGTTTTCGCTGATAACCGTTGCTGAGTCAAATAAAGGTCAAACGAATTGGGGGCCGTACGATATTTCCTTCCAACTCTCTCTCATGACATTATTACCTGCAGACTGCTGCTGCAAAGAAAAAACGAGTGTCCGACAAAAGGGGCGTTACCACGACTCAATGAGCGTGCGCTATCTCTCCTGGAGAGTAGCAAACGGAGACTGTGATAGTGTTGTTGTGTTAGCTAGTCACATATAAACCTATCTCAGGTGCGAAGTTGCAGAATTGCCTTTGCGTTTTTATGGGGGAGGTCGTGTCCGATGAATGATGGTGGTGTCCGATGAACGGGGTCGCAGAGAAGGATAACGTTTACCGTCCTAGCATAACCGTTTCAAGCCTTTGGAAGTCCCGCGTCTAGAATCACAGTGTCTATCAATCCTTCTTACTGTGGGCTTTAACAAAGCTCAGTCGTACTTCGTTTACTTCTTGCACGGCTGTCCGATGATTGATGGTGTCCGATAACAGGGGCGTCGCTCTAGCACAATTCCTACACTGAGAAAGGGGGCTTCAGTCCCCACCCATCCACCCATCCACCCATCCACCCATGTCGATGAGTATATACGAGGAAAGATAGATGAATGGGCTAAGCAAGTGTTGAACATGACATTAATTGCAAAAACGCAACCAAACGCTGCTTACTCAGCATTTACACATGGTTTGATAGGGAGATGAAACTTTCTGCTGCGTACAGTCAAAGAGATTTCACATCTACTGGCTCCATTGGAGAAGGTCGTTCGTCAACAATTCATGCCTGCTCTCACAGGTCAAACGGCTATTAGTGACGAAATGAGAAGCCTTGTAGCTCTATGCTGTAGACTTGGTGGTCTAAATATTATTTACCCTACAGAAATGGCTGATTGGCACTATCAAACTTTAGAACGAATTACCGCCCCTCTTGCAGCTAAGATTGTAAATCAACAACCTTCCTACTCTGTAGACAAGGAAGAAATTTAAAAAACAAAAAGGCATCAAAGTTAGAGAAAAAAGCAGAACATAAATCAACCTTGAACGAGTTGAAAAGTGACGCATCTCCCTCGCTAAAAAGAACCATAGAACTGGCAGGAGAAAAGGAAGCATCGAGCTGGTTAACTGTCTTGCCGATCCAGCATCATGGATTTCATCTACCAAAGTGTGAATTTAGAGATGCCATTTGTTTAAGGTATGTGTTGTCACTGAAGGGCGTTCCCTCAAAGTGCTCATGCGGGTCAACATTCAATGTTGACCATGCTATGATATGCCTCAAAGGAGGATTTCCAACAATCAGGCATAACGAAGTGAGGAACATCACTGCAGATTTGATTAGTGAAGTATGCTTGGATGTGGCCATCGAACCGAGGCTAAACCCCCTCTCAGGTGAATGCTTACAGAATCATACTGCCAACAGGGACGAAGAGGCACGGCTGGATGTTTCGGCAAGAGGTGTATGGCGTCGTGGTGGACGCGCATTTTTTGATATTAGGGTGTTTTACCCCAACGCGCAAAGTTACCAGGAGATGACCTTATCCCAAATCTTCCGGAACCATGAACTTGAGAAGCAGAGAGCTTATGGCGAGAGAGCCAGAGAGGCTGAAGGAAGTAGCTTCACTCCATTGGTGTTGTCGTCAACTGGAGGCATGGGAAGAGAAGCAAACACTTTCTACAAACGGCTAGCCAGCCTGATCTCAGACAAACAGGACTCTCCCTACAGTCAAGCAATGGCACTAATACGATGCAGACTGAGTTTTTCTCTACTACGATCTGCAATGCTTTGTGTTAGAGGGACGAGGTCATCGAAGCGCCATCTAGTACATCTCGACTGTGTTGACAGCATCGTCAGTGAGGCTCGCCCACTGTCTAAGAACTCTTTTAGAACTAGTATATTGCATTATTGGTACAACCTATTGGATTGTATTCGATGTTGACTGTTAGACAACTAGCCTGTAATATAGCAGCCATATGTTGAAAGTATATGTATAGAAATACCCATCCACCCATCCACCCATCCACCCATCCACCCACCACCCACCACCCACCCCCGCTTTCTAGAGTCCGTGGGCCAATTGCAAAAAAGGCTTGCCACGCTTTGGCAAACCAGTTTTTGGCACTTGGAGATTGTCGTATGACAGTCTATGTTTGAGAATATCTATTTTTGGTGACACAGATCGTGTGTGATCACCTAGAACAAGACCGTTTTGCAAATTAGCCGCGCAGCAATCAACGGGAACCATGAGGCCTAACGCGCGTTATACAAGTTGAGACAAAGCCTGATCTTGTGATGATTTGTTATAAATGTACGTTACTGTAAAGCTTCCGACACTTTAGCTCTTGCAATTAACGGATAGATACCGCTGTAGAAAATCTAATTAAATCTTTAGTTCCAAGTTGTGACTTCAAACATGTACAAGATGTGAGAAATTCTGCTTTGACCATTGCAATGTACTTGAAATGTTGTTGTACTGCATTACGCTACACTGCACTGCAAATATAGTAGTTTGTGTAGTATTAGTGAACTTTACTGAGGTTGAAACTAGATACGTCTTGACGTTTACAAAGACACTCGAATGCGTTGCATTGATCATGACTGCCTATCTACGAGCTACTCTTTTGCCAATAACTTTGATGATCTTGTCGGTCTTTTCTCTGGAGTAACTGTTCCCTGTAACGTAGAATACGACCTAGCTTTTTAATATCGGCTTGCAGCAGGGCCAAGATGAGGCCTAGCTAACGGTGACGTACACGTTTGAGTGTCACAGAGAAAGTAAAGTTGAAAAAGTTCACCCTTGTTGCATTTACCAAGAGTAAAAGGCAATCGTTTTCCAGCGGTACCATGGTCCGACAGATCGTTGTTTTCATGACTGCAAAGATGCGGAAAAGGTGGTATTTAATAAAAATTGTACTGCAGTCACATATTTCCCGTATTAAAATGTATTATTTAGACTTGCTTGCCTTTGAATCCCTCCATCAACAGTAGCCAGAGACCCATGGGAGACGGCTAACTATATTAAGTTTAGAGCAGGACACCTCGTCAATCTTTAACTCAATTAATTGTCTGATGTAAAACATGTTATAGTTATCTCTAATTGACGAAACCTCTCTTCTACACGATACCGCGTCTTCCAGAACTCGAATTAAATTCGTGATTGATCTGCATTTCCAATTGAGTGAAATTGCGGTGCATCAATTGTCACACCTGCTTTCATCCTATTGCAGCATTGTCCAGATGCTTCCTTGCGACAGAAAAGGTTCATGGCAGCAGCAGCAAATAGAATAGCATTTGTTGATTTTCTGTTTAGGAAATGACATGCAGCTACCGAAATACGCACGTCTTCTTGATGGTAAGTGTGGTATATTGTGTGTACTAATTATTATAGTTAGAGGCGGAGTTACGATTACATGTATAAGACAGCCGTAGGGCAATTGTATTGTTAGAGTCTGTGTTCCGCGTTCAGCGATAGTTCTGTGAGTCTATAGCAATAGATCGTCAGTCTTCCGTGGTGTAGAATCAGATGGAGGGTCATATCAAAAGTTTTTAGCAGCGATATTTTGCAGGGGTCACATATCAAACTATGCGGACCTCGGCAAATTTTGCCCCCCCCCCCACTCCACCCCCGGACACGTAATAATAACCAGCTCCTTACCATTTACCAAAACCTTCTTCCAAGTCCAAAGCCGCTTAACATAAAATATACGGGAACATAAAGGAGAATTGGCAACGCTGGTGACAGATGTAGATGTTATATGAAATGGCATCTAGAATGTACTCTCAGCTAAGTGAATATCGAATAGCCTTTCCTAGAACTTGTCTTGGTGAAGATGGGTTGAAGGTATTCAATTCACTCACGTTTGATTTTGAGATCGAAAGACAGGAGATAGATGCGGTATTAGAAACATTAGCCAAACCAATTTTAGGGTTTTGTTAATGTTGTATACAAGCGTTATTATACAACCGGCAAAACGAGCAGAGGGATGAGTCATTTGAAGCTTACGTAACAATGTTGAAATGATTGAAAGAATCGATTAAGACATATGATTATGGTACTATGCCATATGACCTTTTGCGAGATATAATTGTTTGTGGTCTAGATACAAGATCATGCATGCTATACTAAAGTGCTGTTGCGGAATAGAAAAGTTAGATTTTGTTACGTGCATGGAGATTTGTCGATCTGCCGCGAAAGCTAACAATCAGTTGAAAATGACGACAGACTCTGAGTCTGACCAACAATTTGACATACCCTATGCACAAAAATCGCCATCCAACGATCGATACCTTAGGGAGAAGTGAGTCGTGACAAACCCAAGAATGCTGAGGAGGGCCGGATCCAGAAGAGGTCAGGAGATTGCAAGCCCCTCTTTTCCAATAGGCATGGTTCAATAATTTTATATAATTTCATTTAAAAAGAGAAAATTAGTAATGCTATAAATAACTGCTAACGGTGAACCCCTCTTTAAAAAATCCCTAGATCCGGCGCTGCTGAGACACCTCAGTTAGTTTCTGTAACTATTTTGGTGAGCATCTTCTGAAGGCAGAAGAAATTGTGGAGCCTTTGGCAAAAGATGTAAGCTGGGCAATAATTGCAATCATTTTGCTTTTAGTGTGCAGAACACGTCTAGCAACACAAAGAACAGTTCCTCGACTCCGAAAGTACGCGTAGCCAGTGATAGCAAAAAGACGAGTCAACTTTGGAATATATTATGATACTTTTAGTCAAATTCGAGCACTGCGGGATTTGTTACCGAGCCTTCCTCCTGTAAGTTATAAACAACTATGCAGGTGGATCAGTGACGTAGGAAGATGTTAACAAGCGAGGGGGCTGTACAGTGAATGTCATCATGAGTAAGCAAAACTTATTTACTTGCCAGACCTTAAACAGATTTGCAAAAGTTACTGGCACAAAAATTTTCAAATTTTCACATTGAACGAGGGGTCTGCAACCACCCCAATCCCCCTCCCGCTTCCTACGCCGGTGACATAACAGTGGCGTAGGAAGATGTTCACGAGCAAGGGAGCTGTACCGTGAATGTCATCACGAGTTAGCAACAACTACCTTGTTTGCCACACCATAAATAGATTTGCACAAGTCACTTGCGCAGAAATTTTCAAATTTCTACACTGAGCGAGGGGGCTGCATCCCACAGCCCCTTCTCCACTCCACTCCACTCCACCCCAGCCCTACGCTCCCCCCAACCCCCACTCCCGCTTTCTACGCCGGTGCAAATGCAATCTCAAATACCACATCAACAAGCAATGGAAACGCTTCGACCTCACTGAGAATGAGAACAGGACGGTTGCGATGAGAATAAGACAGACAGAGAGAATATGGTGTAGTCTCCACCAAGAAAACTCATCAATGTGAATTATAATTTACAAGATATTTACGCGAACGGGTCTTCAAGAGCAAGCCGAAGATGTGCACCCACAGCTCAAAAGACTAACTATTAACGAGAAACTATGGAACTTTATCGAAGATCTTATCCAAGGGTGGTTTTTGACGTCGTCTATGGGTACCCAACTGTTGAACGTATCTGGATATTCTCTCCATTTGACCAACGCCCGTCGACCCTTTCTTCATATCACCTTCTCGATACAAAACACATATTTTGATGGTTTTTGTAGCTCTGGCCCGTAGAAGGAACCCTCTATGATCCCCTGTTCTAGTCTTTGCGTTTTAGGTCACCGGGTTAGTGTTCTCTATTTCGACGATCTCGAAAACTTGCACGGTCCAATTACGTGTGTATACTTTTTCAAAAGGTCGTCTTCTTTCTACCAATTCGAACATGATCACCGCCTTTGAATTTTGAATGTTTTACCGATACTTCTAATCCATATCGATGATTGCAAACTAGGGGTTCGTTTTTTCTGGCTTTGGTGGACGCCATTCGTATAGATCTGTGATAAGAGATACTGTATTCTTCAACTGCACACCGGGCACGTCGCACTATCCTACTGTTGTTTGTCCGCATAGAAGTCGGATTCAATTCCGGATTCTTTCTTTTACATCTCATGAACACAGTACAACACCATGGTGCTATACACACACACACACACACACACACACACACACACACACACACACACACACACACACACACACACACACACACACACACACACACACACACACACACACACACACACACACACACACACACACACACACACACACACACACACACAAACACAAACACAAACACAAACACGCGCGCGCGGATATACTAAAATTCTCTATCACACGACGTTCATTTTCCAACGACGGCACGTGGGTGAAATCGAGAAAAATGAGAAGAAACGCTATACTCGTTTTTGAATATCAAAGCATTTTCTCAGAATGTCTGCATCACAAGATACCTTACTTCATTCTGATAGGTAGCGACCCTCTTTAATTGGTCCGCGACCTCTTATTCATCAGAATTTTTCTGCTTATTTTATGGCTAACAATTATTTAAATATTGATATTTGTATGTAACACAGTTTGTCCCTTAGAACCTAAAATTCGTATGTATATTATGATAAAGCTCTTGTAAGAGTAAACCTACTTTGCATTTAAGCATGTTGCCGGCGACTTGATTGTCTATAATTATGTTAATATCTGGGCAATGCACAAAGATTCGACCGTCATCTCAACCGTTCAAATCCTTCTTCCTAGCATATCTGAGCAAGCGAAGACATCGTCCCAAAGTTCTCCTAACGCACAAGAGGTAAGCTACTAGACGGACTCTAGGAATCGATCAAGAAACGCGAATTTCGATCGCACACGTTCGCCAGGACATGCTGATTCGCTACAGCTAACGATCGATTGCCCACCACGAGTGCATTTTTACAATAATCTCTACTGCATGACTCTAATTCTGACTCAGGTCTGCATAAGATCGTCTTACGTAGAGAATTTTAGCGGAAGTGGACTTGTGAGCTGATCTAGCGCCGACGAGGGTGTTCGCTCTTCGCGTCTGTACAGAATAGCCCTATATCGTCTATCGTTTATCACATTGTTGTCGTACTCAACTGTTGTAGGTTTCGGTTGCAGCTCGCTTAGCTAGAATGCACGTCTAGCGTTTGCGTTCTTTCTACACACTCGTGCAATAACTAATTGCATTTCAACAAGTCTATTATAGGTATGCTAACTAGGTAATTAGGGCAATTCCCAACACTCCCTTCCACAGTTGGGTTAACGTTGATCCTTTTCGGGGGTCTTGTAACTATTTTTGTTGCGTGGGTTACGTCAATTGTCTCTTGCCCTTTGGTACTTCAGTCCTCGTCTTAGTTAGCATGGTATCAGCAGTGGCGTAGACAGGCCCAGGTAAAATTTATGGACTTGACGCATGGTGACCCCTCCTTCTCTAGTAGTCATTTTTTGTTTGGCAATAGTATATTATACATAGTGGGTAGGTATACTGTATAGCGTCAAGTGGGTAGGTGTAACTTATGCCACCTTTCATAATGTCTCGAGCAGTCTAGCCTCGGTGCTCCAGGTTGACGCGAGTCAAAGCATTGCAGTATCTGACTTCCTGGTTTGTGTAAGCCATAAGAGGTACTAATGATCCAAAGCGGCAAAGCAGTCACGAAAGACGTTTCGGTATTTCACACCTAACTTTTTTGGGCCAGCTAAAAGGTGAGCATTCTTCGTTGGCGCATCCATCTTTCAGACAGCTACGCTGATAGTCATACGAGCATCCTACCATGCTGTTGCGTCTGCACTACGTCTACTACTCTTTGTAGATTGTGTAGATTGCATCCCCGAATGCACTACCATAACCACTATGTCTGGTCCTGTACCGCCTTTCTGGTAAGTGCGTAATCAAATTCTTCAGCGCGTGTCCTACTAATGATATTAGCTGGGACTTGGCGCTGTTCTAGCCTCTGTACTTGTCGACATTGCGATTTTAGACCTCAGTCAAGCGTTGGTAAAAGATTGCAACTACGCTAGGAAGCGTAGCGGTAAAATTGCAGATCAGAAGTGGCACTTGCAGTGCATCATACGTCTTTCAACACGTACACAGGTTCCCAGTACAGCTGCAATGCGTCATATGCCTCAACTGCAATGCATTGGACTGCTGCCTGCGTACTGCACGCTCATTAGCGAGGATCCCACGCTACAGTCGTTTTCTGTGATGTGCTACGCCGGCAAAGTACACTTGTAACTCACGCTAATCATGTTCCTAGCACTAACCATGTGCCTAGGAATATGATTAGCGTTGACCGCAAAGGGCGGTACCGAACCAGACGTAGTGGTGATGGCAGCGCATCCGGGGCTGCAATCCACACTTCGTCTGGGGCGAGGCTACACCAAATGAATTGCCTGGGTAGCTTAGTTATCTTGCCATTAAACTACAAGAAAACTAAACGGGAAGGGTAACATAGAGAGATCTTGTGTTTTAAGGCCTTAGAAGAGCTCTCTGCAATGAAAATAGTATGCTAGACGCCGTTTTTCCCCAGCAGACTTGACCATCTCCTCTCACAGAAGATGAGCTAGCGCAATAAAACTAGACGGCAATTAGCGTTAGCATTCGTTCTATTAATCTACCAAAAGAAACACTCAGAGGGTTCAAATATAAGGTTTCTCTTGGAGAGATCTGAGTAATCAAACAATCCCTTATCAAACAGCGGTTGGGCGAAGTGTTACAGGGGCAAAATGCCTTTGCTTGAGCCTTAGACTTTACCCAAGTGCAATGATGTAGACGGTGCAGCTAGTGCTGTAGTACGTAAGTTGTTTACATCCTGCACAGTGTGTAGACTCGTGACCATGGCAATATACCGCCTCTTCGTCATTCCCGGATACTCAATCCTCTATCGGTTGATAAGACATCTACACGTCACGCGGATCGCAAAGCTTAGCACAACGTGTGGTGTTACTGACTCGCATTATAATTAGAGCACAACGCTACTAGATAGAGAACACAACGGAAGAATACGTGTACGTTACACGTGGTCCTAGCTGACCGTAGGTTAGTTAAGAACAACAAGTGACGTCATACTACATCTCTTATTCCAAGTTCCTATAAGTCCAATCTAATGGGCTCCTTACTAATACGTCCCGAACGCAAAACAACACTGACTTTATTCAAGCCACCAGGAGATTCTTCAGGATGTTCCCTTGCTGGGCTGACTTGTTGAGATGGTACCGGCTGCTCTCTTGTTGAGGTGGTACATATTGCTCTTCTTGTAACTTTTCTCTAGCCTCTGCATCTGGAATATGATTCAAATGTCGTCTGTTCCTTCTGATGGTATTCGTTGGCGTTTCGATCATGTATGATCGTGGCGTAGTTGACTCAAGCTGTGCAATTACTTTGCCATACATCATCTGGTCAGGCAACCATACTCGTTCACTTGGATCAAGACATGGTAGATCTGTTGCACTATGGCGAAAATCGTGATTGTCTTTCATCCCGTTCTTTCCTTGTTTTTCCACTTTCTTCACCATGGTTAGATCTGAGACACATGGTTTTAGTAAGTCTCTGATGATTGGTATATTCGAACGTAATCGTCTGTTCATGATCAGTTCTGCTGGGCTATAACCATTTTTGACAGTTGATCTGTAAGCAATCATTGCAAAGTACGGATCATCTGCCTTCTCCAAAAGATTCTTCATAGTTTTAACAGCTCATTCCGCTTCCCCATTACTATGTGGAAAGAAAGGGCTAGACGTAAGTCATAGGTCTTGGCAAAATTGGTGAATGCCTCAGAAGCTCAGAAGAAAATTGCGGGCCGTTATCTGACATGACTTGTTTAGGTATCCCATGACATGCAAATATTGACTTAAGCTGTTGAATGACTCCTTGAGAATTTGTATCTCTGAGTAAAGTAGTCTCAATGTACCTTGAGTAGTAATCCACCACTAGGATATATGTGTGCTTCTTCCGCACATAAAGGTCGATTGCTACCTTTTGCCATGGTAGGTCTGGAAGACTAGTTGGAAGAAGTGGTTCTGCATTACTGTAGTGAGTTCTTGCACAAATAGGACAATCCACAATTATTTCTACTATTTGTGTACTAAGACGAAGCCACCAACTGATTGTCTAGAACGCTCTCTGCACTTCACAATACATTGATGACTGCTATGTAGACAGCGGAGAATCTCATCCCTCAGAGACGATGAACTGACTATCCTTGAGCCTCTCGAAAGCAAATTGTGGTGAACACAAAGTTTGTGGCGGAGTTGCCAAAAGTGCTTCAGCTCTCCTTTGAGAACCCGAGGTGCTGGCCATCCGCAGACAAAAGACTGTTGAACTTTGCTGCACAGGTCGTCCGCATTTTTCTTTTTAATTTGCTTTATTTTAGATTCGGAAGCAGGAAACGACTGTATAACGATTGATATATATTGGGCAACCTCTTGCTCGTACAGCTTGTCTATTGTTTGTGCAGGTGAAACTGGTTGTCGAAACACAGCGTCCGCAGTAATAAGGTCTTTTCTCGGTACATAAATATAGTGTACTGGAATCTTAGGAGACGCATTCTGAGCCGTTGAATTTGTGGAGGTAGTTCATCCATTCCTTTCTGCCCAAGTAATGGAATTAGGGGCTTATGGTCTGTCTCCACAATAAACTCTTTCCCAATAAGATAGTTGCTCAACCTTTCTGCCGATCACGTTATTGCAAGGGCTTCCTTTTCGACCTGGGCGTAACGGAATTCAGTCGGCGATAAGGATCGCGAAGCATGTGCAACAGCTTTCAAACTTCCTCCTGGTTGTCTGTGCCGTAGTACCGCTCATAGTCTGAAAGAAGATGCATCATGGAGCCGACAGTACTGTCTCCCTGTCACTGTCATACAATGCCAGGGCAGGTGATTGTGTTAGCTCCTCTTTGATGTTTTCAAATGCGGTTCTTTGGGGTGGTCCCAGTACCCACTGATTCCTTTGTACCACTAAGTTACGTATGGTTCCGTCTTCTCAGCTAACTGAGGGATACACCTTGCTTGCTAGTTTATAACGCCTAGGAATCGTCGAACATCACCAACCCTAGTGGGTTCTGGCATCTTCTGTATCGCCTTGTCTTTGTCAGGATCCGGCTTTACTTCTCCTTGGCTAACAAGGTGTCCTACGAACTTTACCAAAGACTGAGAAAACAAAAATTTCTCCTTATTCAATGTGGCTTCAGCTTGTTGCAAGCGCTGCAATACTGCGTGAAGACGGTTGTCATGCTCCGCTTTAGATTTCCAAATAATGAAAATGTTATCCATGAGACAAACATAACCGGATAAACCTTTCAAGATTTCCGACATGCGTCGCTGAAAATGTTCAGGCGCTTAGCTTAGCTTAGCTTAGCTTAGCGCCAATGACGTGTCAACTTGGCGCATGCTCCGTACATAACAGGCGTTTTCGCCGCTATCAAAGCGACTGTTTGCCTAAAAGTAGCGCAACACGAAGTTTCACGATAAAGACTACATTTTGAGATCAGGTTGTATTTCCGTTGGAGTTCCCCTTTAATTAAATATTCTCTAGAGTCTTTTGTAGTTATAGAATTCCTCTAAAAATTCCTCAAGACAAGCCACTGGGTTGGGGTGCACGTGGACTAAGGAACCATTGCTGGAACCGCATCTGATGAGAGCACCGCCGAAACATCCCGCCGTATATAGTGTTGTCGGATCCTTTCAATTTTCTATTCGCACTAGAAATTGAACTGAGTGAATTACCAGTGAGTGATCAATGTTTCTAAATATAGCGCATCCATTATTGTGTGCCGCACAAACACGTATTAACATTAAACACTAAAATTCAAGTCTTATAACGCAAACTTAGATATCAAAAAAAAGAAGGTCCAATTTTTTTAAAAATTAAAAATGGGGCATTCTAAATTAACGTCTATTTTTAAAATTAGAAAACAAAATGAAATTAGAATGACAAATTTAAAACATGAATATTGCAATGCAAATAATTGACTGATCCAACTACCCACTGACAAATTAGCACGAATAGAATAATGTATGTGACGCTCCGGTCCTCTTTACACGCAAATGTAGCGTATGACGAAACAGGTTGTTGTATACCATAGCATTCCTGTCATTGCATGTCTATGCACGCATCTTATACTATAGATGTGTGTATGTGTGTGTGTATGTATATATATATATATATATATATATATATATATATATATATATATATATATGCGGCAACAATAAGTTGTGTCGCTTCTCCTCTCTACGTCAGATCTAAGCTTGCCAATGTCGATAAGAGACTACTGTTGACGTTTTCCACAATGAACTTAGCCAATCCGATGGATTCCAGACTTTTATTGTTCTTGTACCAAAGTATGCACACTACCATTACATAGATCAAGCATAGATAGTAGAGCGGAGGAACGGCTGATTTTATCATGCCGCTTATACAGCTTTGCATAATTATATATTTTACAATGCCCCAATACCCCAACATAACTCCCAACATCTTTTCCAAGTCAAGTAGACAAATCCCAACTACGAACATCTAAAACTTATAATTGCATACGTGTATGTAACATCTTGGCGTTGTAGCACCATAGCTTTACAGACAACTGTTCTAATATGTTCTTGAAAGCTCGAGGAAATGGTATCCCACTGATTGATGATGTCTTTGAACATATTCCTTTCAAAGTCTTTAGAGTGAAAGATGATATGATGATATATATATATAACGCAAATCTAACTCAGAACAACGAACTTTAATCAATCGCTTTCTAGTCACACTAGATGGTGCTCGAACGATAAGCATGCTGCAGTTGCTGTATACTTAGTATGTGTGTCACTGATTTGCTTCTGCGACGTCAGACCACTGTTGTTTTTGGGTCGAATTTGAGTGTAATTTGCATTGTAATTATCTAGAAGGGTGACGGACCTCTCTATACGGGAACCAGGCAGCTAAGACAGTTCGAGAAGGTCTGATACAAGAGAATACGTAGATCGCGCAGTGGATGGTTATGATGCGAGATTTTGTCTTTGCTACGGATGATCGTGATTGCCAGAGAAGCCTCGCAAAACTACTTGTTCTAGTGGCATGTGTTCAAGTTCATGCAGGTATGTGACTGTTAGATCTGTAGAACAGTGGCGGATCTAGGCATGGTCACACTAGGCGCCTTCAGAGCAATCTTAAGTCTGGTTCACAATACAACTCGCGTCGCGTTGCGTCAAAGGAGACCGTCAGATGGGACGCGACACGACGCGACGTGTTGGATAGGATTTGTTCCTATTCCAGCCCCTCGCGTCGCGTCGAAAACGGCCTCCTTTGAGGGACACGACGCGACGCGACGTGAGCTGTATTGTGAACCAGGCTTTAGTGTCAAGACCAGTAAAAACATGTTCGCATTCTAGAAGAATGACATTATTATGTTGCTAGTCGATCTGCATGCTGCAAAACAAAATTGTAACAGCTGACTTGCAAATTGTACTAGAAACAATTTTTGGGCTTTTGTAGTAATTTTTACTACGTCAGTTTGGAGATGACGTCCATTTACTTAATTAAGTTAAGCAAAGTCTGGATCTGTCACTTGTAGAATGTCGTTTCTGAAAGTGTTGGAACCAAAATTAATCGTAATGTTGTGCACGTGCATGGTGTATACATATTGCTTTCCAGCTAAGAAATAACATTTCAAACAGCAATATTTTGCTTGTGTTATATAAAGATAACCTAATTAGTAGATTAAAACAAGAGAAGTTAGATGTGCTGACAGTCTAATTGATCTATTTTTGACAGCCTTTGGTAACTTCTATAGTACGCGCGCGGTGGCATTAGTGTTTGAGGCTTGAATATTCCGGAAATCCAACAGTGCAGCGAATCCGGTCATAAGATATCGCTCTGTTACTATTAGTGTGCAATATCAAATGGCTTTAGCTAATTAGGTGCATTGAGTCTTCTGCAGTCTAGTCTTTATTAATTATATGTACTAATATGATATGCTTACGTTTCTACGGCTTTTGTTCTGTTAGGCCTTGCAATTGTCAAAATAACGAAACTGTCTAGATATCTTCGCACACCAGACTATTCGTCATGATTCGCTGCAGTTTTTCTACAATATAATGTACTCGTCCTTCGTCAGAGGTATGGTAGTTGCCGAGCGTAGCGAGGCTTCTAATCCGAGTCGCACAACAGGAAGGGGCGTGCTCCTATAGGCTATCGAGCTCATGGTGTGTGTGTGTGTGTGTGTGTGTGTGTGTGTGTGTGTGTGTGCGTGTGTGTTTGTGTGTGTGTGTGTGTGTGTGTGTGTGTGTGTGTGTGTGTTTGTGTGTGTGTGTGTGTGTGTGTGTGTGTGTGTGTGTTTGTGTGTGTGTGTGTGTGTGTGTGTGTGTGTGTGTGTGTGTGTGTGTTTGTGTGTGTGTGTGTGTGTGTGTGTGTGTGTGTTTTTGTGTGTGTGTGTGTGTGTGTGTGTGTGTGTGTGTGTGTGTGTTTGTGTGTGTGTGTGTGTGTGTGTGTGTGTGTGTGTGTACATATATATATATATATATATATATATATATATATATATATATATATATATATACATATAAGGAGCAAGGTATATGAAAAGAGAGAAAAATTAAAAATGTGTGTGTGCTTGAATGTTTGCCGATATCAATTTATATGTCAACAACTATACCATGGCAGATCGCTGTCGTTACAACAGAACTGAGTGCAAACTTATATACTGTACATTTCAATTGTCTTGATCACGATTGTGAAACGACGACTATCTACACGGCCTAGATACCTAGATACTTAATCTAAATTACTATGAAGTTTGCATGTTTACTTCCATGACAGGGTTTCCACAAATATGTATTGTCTAGCTAGGGGCGGAGTTTCAGTAGACGGTTAGAAAACTTCGTTGCGACGCGATACTCACCAACTGGAGGTCAGGCACCACCTACGGATACCGTACAACTAGTATATATAGTTATAAACAACATATATTTCAAAAGAGTTGTACTACGTCCATACTGCTACATTTTCAATGAAACACTAAGCACTAAAACTAGAGTGTTTATGCTAGTAACATCTACTATATATGCAATAAAGTATTTAGTAACTGAATATCCAAAGAATCTTAGAAAACTATTTTGTTAGCAAAGAAAGTTACTAATGAGTTTGTGAGCTAAGCAGCCATTGGCCGTACCTTGCTCTATGCCTCCTTCAAATTTTTAAACTCTTTTTTAATTCGCTGTGCATTGTCTCAAGCACATTGGAGCAGATCTATATATTAAGTGTATAGCAGATTCTGCATCGTAGCCAGTTGATTGTCATATAGTATGTGAAATAAAGCTTTTCAGCCAACATTGATGCCAGATGTTTCAAGAAGATGTTTCTAGGCTTACTGCATCCTCCTGTGCATGAGAATACTATAGTTGCAAAAGACGCGTGCTCTATCTGTCTAATTTGTTCTTCATATATCGCTTTTCCTTGTTCATTTTCTTGTAGTTCATTTCCATGCTATTGTATCTGGCAGATGCTGCATTAGCGTATAGTAGTCGACATGGTAGGGGGCTACGTACATGATAAAACACGAAAGTGACATCATGAAGAAACCTTGCTTTTTGACGTCAAGGAGAACTGGCATATTTTTGGCAAATAATAATTAGCACATTTCTTTGCTAAAGGACTCACAACTAAACAATATAGTTAGACTTGGATAGAACTGCCACAATCACACTTGACTGGCCAACATGTAATAAAAGTATGGACATGAATGATCAAATTATTATTATAAATTATAAATCGAAAATTATAAATTATAGTTGTGCAGAATATCGGTTGCCTAGAAAAACTCTGTGATTAGTACTATTGTTTGTGCGTCGTATATATCTGACAAATCGTGTTTGATTGCTTGTCCCCGAACGCATCCAAAATATGTCAAGCAAGCAGAAACACACGAGCTTTAATTAAGGTGCGTGGCCAAGATTTTAAATAAACAAAAATACTGCTCAGAAAGAAACAGAAAATAGCAACATAAAATTACAGACGCGGCCAAGGCACAAGGATTACTTGGGGTGCTTCTCAAGACAGCTCAATACGGCTGACGTCTGTGTTGATGTGTATCCCAAGAAAACGTCTCACATGCATATGCTATAATTGTGTGTCTCAATTAATTACTTAGCTATGCAATTATTTCTTGTTTAATTAAAGACAAGATAACCTTGACAACTGCATATAGCAGCAGTTGTGGATAGATAGAAGTTAACGTATAAGATACTATAAAGAGACCGACGGATTTTAGGCACGAGAGATTTACAGTTGCGGGCAGAAAAGCTATCAATGTTTTCTGCCGGGGACTAAACATACCCTTAGGCTCTAAACGCGCGAGTGAAGAGCAGAAAGGGGTGGTGACCGCACGCAAGTAGCGCCTTTCCTTTGCTCATGTGCAACTCAAATCCGGGTGTATATAACTAGCATGCGTTATGGCCTCGAGAAGCCGGACTCTTAATTTTTCTATACGAACATTTATGCGGGAATGTCTGCAATGTCTAGAAACATACGCTTTCTTGCTTCGCAGTCTCTAGACTTAGTGTTATGGTTATGCATTGATACAGGGTTAAAGTGCGATCTTAATAACTTGCTTAACATGGGTGTTTCCTGGGCATTACAGTGGGATGCAAACGTAATGGCAACTGCTAATTGGCGTAAGGAGGGTGAGAAGAGGGCTGAACATATTGACTTGCACCTGAGATTGTCGACATATAGCACGCTTACTGACAGCGGTGTACAATGAATCGATTCATGCGCTGCATTCCAATTGCCGGTAGTACGTTAACTTGTCAGGCTACAAAACCACAAGGTACTGAAACCCTACCGCAGGCTGGCTCAGCACTGAAAATGGACTTCAGGTCCAAGCGCATCCGTCCGCTACAAGATATTATTTCCCAGTAGCAGGTCTTGTTCACTCTCAGTCAAAGCTATAGACCAATTACTCATTATTCCTAAGTCGAAAACGCGGTGCATGATTGCGTGAGGGTTTCTTGCTTACGGAAATTACATCGGTTCTCTTAGCATGCAGCTTTGTTTGAACCAAGGCCAGTGGCGTAGCAGGGCTTTGAAGTTAGTCTAATTAACTTTGGCCTGCGTTGTTGTGCACATGCTTCTACTTCGGCCGGTATGACAATTGACGGTTTCCAATCTTCCAAACGGTATGACGACCGCTGCGTTAACGGTTTTGATAGTAACGATAGGGTCCTATAAAAGTTTTGTCAAGAATATGTAACTAGTGACAATTTTGCTTTGCTTGTCATCTCTTGCATAGTCTATATTAGATACCAATAGATTAACAGCGCCGGATCCAGGAGTTTTTTGAAAGAGGGGGTTCACCATTAGCAGTTATTTATAGCATTACTAATTTTCTCTTTTCTAATAAAATTATATAAAATTATTGAACCACACCTATTAAAAAAGAGGGGGATACAACCTCTGAACCCCCTCTGGATCCGGCCCTGTCCAGGAGTTATAAACATGCAAGCGTCACCTAAATCACTTGATTGCATCACGTAATTTTTGCTGGCAATAGCTTCTATAGGTCGATCGGCCAGGCCCGCGAACAATTAAAAATCGAGTTGACTTGGGCTAATTAACGGTAGTAAAGCTACCGCACCACCAAATTTGAGGGCATCTATATTTAGTTACGCCCTATATGCGTAATTCTAAATTTACACATAATTGCACTGTAAATGATGTCCAGAGAACGCAAGGCCGATCTACGCACAGTGTACCAGCTGCCAAGAGTAGAAACGTATTACTCATTTTTTGTCACATACATGAGTAGAAACATATGTTGTACTCGTTTTTTCAGATACATGCTGAATTAATTAAAACCGAAGTTGAACCCTGAAAAATTGCATTTTTTCAAAACGAGTCCGGCTAGGAACAAGTCGGAATAAACGCTATACGCCCATGTATTTTGACCGTTTTACGAGATCAGCTATCTGAACACCCTAGTGGTGTCTGTAGACTGATATAGAATGATATCTCTAAGTTCTTTGGCACATCATGGTCATCTGGGCTTATTTCCAATACAGTTGTGTTAATTAACAAAGGTATTATTATGTCAAATGAATCTGTGCGGTCATACCTTTATGATTTAAATCTTCCAAGTAGCACTGGAAACATTGCAACTCAATAATTTAAAGTAATGTTTTTGGAAAAGTCAAAACAGTATCAAAGTTGTGGATGTGTTTTGCTGATCGAGTTAAATGGTGTGTTGGTGTGTCGACTTAGGTAGAAGCGCATGTTTTCTATTGCATATAAAAAATTTCTCGTTTTCCAGATGCACAAACTGTACGTCTTCGCGATGGAGATCGTTCACATCAAGGAAGAGTAGAAGTGTATCGTGAAGGAGTGTGGGGCACGGTATGTAGTGGCGCCTGGACATTTCATAACGGAATGGTTGCATGTCGTCAATTGGGATACGGTGATGTTTTACGTTCTTATCATGTCCATACGGGATCAGGACCGATATTTTCTATTAACTGCAATGGATCTGAAAGTTCATTGCTGAACTGTTCTGTTCACAGAGAATATTACTGTTCACATTCTGACGATGTATGGATCACTTGCTGTAAGTCCATTACAAACTAAAAATGTGTAACTAGAAAGCTTTTTGATTCCATATTCCCTTATCTCTTAAATCGCTCTCAACTTATTTAGTTCAGTAAACTGTACTATAGTCGATATTAGTCGGTATCGTATGGTCAATCATCAAAGACACTACCGTTATATGGTACACTTATTCTTACCGATAAGTGATTGTAATAACACAATAGATACTATCATTTCTACGCACAAACCTATGTCTAGACGCAATTATTACAGTTGATCAGAAGTCAAGGATTCGCTAACTGGATTATAGGCAATGGCAACGTTTTTAATAGTTTTGGTAAGCAAAAATATTGTTAGACATAATAAATAGCATGATTCGATCGACAAAAGAAAGAGCAGCATGTATATGCCTATAGTTGTTATCCGTTTGACTAATTCATTTGATACGGACAAGTTGAAACTACCGCTTAGTATCGTATTAACATCCTGCTTATTACAGCTGGGTTAAAGATTTAATGTAAAGATTGAATGTTAGAGAATGTTAGATATTGACATTAGAGATGAACATGTATTAGTACTTGTATTAGTATTATGAGTCTATTCTACTATATCGGTATACCTTTATAGTCACGATTCATGTTCTTAGTGTTCTTGTCAGTGATTGATTACTCTGTAACAGTTGTAATTAACAATAGGGTTAGTTTACCGATAACCATATAAAATTCCGTTTTTAGCAACAGTTTCCAAAATAGTTAGTTTAGATATCTATTAGGATCTACAAAAGGCATTACTACGTAGCTGTAACAAAGCTGGCGTGAGCTTAGACCTCTGGAGCATGCACTAAGGAGTTATAGCAATCTGTTTGTGTGTGTGTGTGTGTGTGTGTGTGTGTGTGTGTGTGTGTGTGTGTGTGTGTGTGTGTGTGTGTGTGTGTGTGTGTGTGGTGCTGTAGCTCAATTGGTTAGAAAGTGCATTTGAAGAATGAAAACATCCGGCACCTTGCAGGGTTGCAGTTTCAAGTCACATTGATGTCGAGCTATGGCATAATTTCCTTAAGCAAGAAACTAAGACAAGATTGCTTTTCTCGACTCAGAAGTATAAATGAGTACCTGGTCATTGACTGGGGTGGACATGACCGCTGGCTTCGCATCATGCAGTAATAACATCATGCAAGTAACATCATGCAGCAGACGGGTATTTGTAGGGTTTGGAGTCCAGCCCCAGAGATGCGCCATAGTTAGTGCACCTGGATGACAACAGGCAACCTCCAGGTGCATTGCAGCGCTGGCCCTAAGCCTCAAAGTAGCTCATGGAGCCCCTGTCTCTAGAGGCAGGGGAGCTATCTCCGCAACTGACCTTACGGTCGACGTCGAATGACGTGAAGGGCTTGACATTTGTTCATGTGTGTGTGTGCGTGTGTGTGTGTGTGTGTGTGTGTGTGTGTGTGTGTGTGTGTGTGTGTGTGTGTGTGTGTGTGTGTGTGTGTGTGACAGTGCGTGAGTGACAGTGTGTTTGTGTCGTTGTCATGGTAGACTGCAAGACAGATCACAAACACACAAACATTAGATAATTATTCTGTCTCGCTGTCATGCAGCAATTTTGAGACTGACCGGTGGAAATACAGAGGCAGAAGGCAAAGTTGAAGTTTGGCAAAAGTTAGTGCATATATTGGCACTTGACACATTCATTTTATGAAATATGGATTTGTGTGATGTATGTTCTGTATCTAGTAACCAGTGGTGGGCTATCTGCGATGCTGGTTGGCATATGAATAACGGACACGTTGCGTGCAAGGAACTGGGTTATCCAAGTGCTTTGGAATTAATCGTTTATTCTCCTCATGATTACGGAAACAAACCTGTATTGCCAATCGAATTTAACTGTACAGGTTGGGAAAAAAGTCTGAAAGAATGTTCGTATAGAAACAGAACAGGACAACTATGTAATTCTAATGACGTTGCTAGAGTTAAATGTGGTAAGTTGTTGCATAGTATAACAGGCTTGCGTGCCCTTGTGGCTTGTTTAGATAGGCAGTGTTTGCTTGCATGCGTTTGTACGCGCATGCGTATACGTGCCTGCAAGTGCCAGTGCGTGCTTGCGTATAGTATGGTTTAGTTCTGTATCCGGCCTAAACATACGTGATACAGTGCTTTGACATTCTTTCATCTTCTTAGATTTTCAATTAGTTCGTCTTCGTAACGGAGATAATGTGAACCATGGAAGAGTGGAGATGTATTATGAAGGAGAATGGGGCACCGTTTGCGACGAAAATTGGAACATCAGACATACAACTGTTGCATGCCGTCAGCTGGGATACAGTACTCCTTTCCTCTCTTATCAACACAGGCATTACGGAGTAGGATCAGGACCAATATTCTCGATTGATTGCGATGGATCCGAAGGTTCGTTGTTCAACTGTACTATCACTAAGGCGTCTATCTGCAATCACCATCAAGATGTAGCAATCATTTGTCGTAAGTACACTAACCTTCAAATACAGCATGCAAAATAAAATAATTTATATCTAAAGTTTGGGTAAGCAAAACATGCATCCCATTACCTTAAACTACAATATATAAATCTATCTAAGTCCAACTAGGCAACGCTTGCAAATAGAATATTTTCGCTTTTTCTGATAATTGGTGGTTAGATTAGGAACGTTTCTTGGTTGCAGTAATCAGAAATACAGTTTATTTGTCTTTCTGTTCCTAACTTTGAACACTTGAATTATTTAATCGAATTCGAGAACTCACATTTTTAGTGTCAAATTTTGCTTTTTGTACAAATGCGGTAAGAGCTTTAGAGTCCAATATCCGTGCATAAAAGCGAAACATATTCTTGATTCATAGACCTGTGAGAAAGCTCCGCAATAGCAGTTTTGATGACAGATTAAAGATAAGTATCTAGAAGTCATTTTGTGACGCGCCACGCACGGATCCGCGATGCATTCTCGTGAGGTTACGTGCAACAGCTTCCTGGTAACATCTGAACTTACTTGGCACCTCAACGTTCTAGGAAGCAGTTCAGCTGCTCTATAGACGTTTTTACTGAAATATTGCTTCAACTAACGAGTTGAGCCTAGTCTAAGTGTTTGGCAGATTTCAATAAATTATTAAAAATTCAGAAATTAGAACATTTCAATGTGATTATCTCAAAATAGACGTTTCAGAATTTTAAACTTGGAAATAGTTCCGTTGAAGTTTGAAATCGACAGAATGTGATATAACGATTTAAGTGTTCCAACATTATGTAGTATAAACAGGAAAAGCAATGTGGGTCAGTACGACTACTTGTAGTTTGACGAGTAGCCGCTTAAAACTTGTGGGTGTAATTGTCAAAGTGAGAACGTAGAATGTAGATCTTGAACAACCTGTTAGAAGTTAGGTCTTCAAAATATTTCAGTATAAAATTGTGGCATTATTAGTAAGCATGCAGAAGATGTTGCACGTGGTAAGAGAGAGAGAGCTTTGCAGCTGCGTGAGTAACAGCATTAGACAACGACATTTCTTTCAAGAAAATTTCCTTAGTTTGAATTATGTTTCTAATAAAACTCATGGCTATTTACATACCTGGCAGTAGCATATATTTGAAAAGAAAGCAATTCACTCTGCCCTTCTATACCTTGGCGTAGTTGCATGGCTACCAAAGTGAGACGAGCTTCAACTGAATTGTTTTAGACTACAGCCGGCCGCATAGTTGCTTCAGACTTTGAACTCAGGCTCGACGATTTCAATGACTAAATGTCAATCTTGAAGGTGACCGGCCAAAGCCTACGGAAAAGAACAGTCTGCTCCTAAACCTCACTGGCCTGAACTTGCCGAAAGTGGTCAAGAGATTACTAGTAGAACCACCTACTAGAGATTGAGCGGACGAATTATATACAGCAATCGACAGGTGCCATTCTCGCATATTTTCAGCCAGCTTTCAACAAAAAAAGCTGATCGAGAGGCACAACTTTCGCTAGATGAAGCAACGGAATAATGAAATTGTCACCTCTAATTAAATTGTTGGCCAATTATGCGCTAAAGTAGAACTCTAGGCAGTTTTTGCATAAGTCAGTGTTGGTACAGTGGTAAACGGCCAACTCCGAGATCAATTGATCGTTGGTATACGCGAAGCAATGGTATTAGCAAATTATTGATAAATTTCTCAAATATCGTCTTGGCGAATGCAGTTGCGATAGCGGTGGCACTAGAAACTTCCATTGCTGAATTGCATAAACATGAACTCTCGAAGTCAACGTCCCCAACTTTCGTGTTCAGATTGAGTCTATAAGACGCATTACGCTCACAAAAGACAGACTACATTGATAGGGTATGTTTTCAGAAAGAAAGCATGTGCACCCATTGACCACTTTTCCAATTTGAAACACCGACTTGTTCAAAGCCACAGAGCCACTACATCATGTTTATGAGACCATGTGTGCGGCACGTTATTCTTAATTAATTTGAAGGCTGAGACATTCACGTCATACTTAAGGTAAATGGCATGCAGAGAGTGCAAGGGTCTTCTTGACATCGGTACTACTCGAACGCTCATTGCCCAGGATAGTAGCACCAACATGACCAAATCCTGTTGTGTTGAAAGTGTTAATTAAGTTGCTTTAGAATCTACAATAACGATGGGTTGAATCTTGACTACGTTAACATCATTAACAGCGAGCAACTACGGCTGCAATACAATACCCTGTTCAAAGAACTGTTTGCCCGGTAGACACTACAGATCAGGTGCACTGACAAGATTTATCTTCTACATCGATCGTGACATCTGTTACTCCCAGGGTTTCTACACCGTTAACATCTAAAAGCTTCTATTGATATAATTTCAGAAGAGGGCCGTGCGTTAAGCTTTCTTACAGCCATAGAAACAAACGTCCGAAGTCTCAGGGAAGTGAATGTCATTGACTCTGTTTGAGAACTACTTTGTTGCATTATTGGTGACAGTCCGAAAGTCAAATGGAACATTAAGATTATGCGTGAACTGTCGGGAATTAAACATAGCTTACATATACCTACCTATAGAGTAGAAGATACAAAACAAATGTAGATGGAGTCAGAATGTTTTCAGTCTTACATGCTTAGTCTGGATTTAATCAAATTTCTGTATCACCAGAATCCAGAAAATACCTAACCTGATAATTCTAACTGAATCACTCTTATTACTGAAGCGCCATCTGGAGTTGCAATTATTTGTTAGTAAGGCCTAATTAGAGCGTCTTTTGGAAACAAAATAATATTTAGAAACGCTTACCTATAATTAGAATCATTGCAAAACCAGTAACAAGAGGTCTTGATTGATAGCTTAAATGGCGCCTCACTACTCTATCCTGTAACAGTTTATTTTAAGTTAAACCTTAACCACCCTAATTAACCCTAACCGTAACCATAACCCTAGGATTTGAATGCTTTTCGTTACATATTACGGGTATTCTCGCGTCGGCTGTACAAATCCCAACGTTTGACAGCGTGTTTGCCGATAGTTCTCGAATTCCAGGGCGTAGAAAGAGGAGGTTCAAGTGTAATTAGCCACACCCATAGGAGCTAAATCTTTATGAACTATGGAACCAGCAAACTCACTTTATTCTTTATTAGGGTTAATTCCCTAGCATTTTTATTAGATAATTATAGACGTATATAAGTTTAGAAATAAATGAGTTAACCATCCATTAAAACTATAATTCATAACACAGTAATCAACATTGCGGCTGAGGTGGGCGTGTCTTTAAAGAGGAGAGGTCCTCACCCCAGGACCATCAGTCAATTAGGAGCCAATAAAGTAGGCGTGTCTATAAAATAGGTGTGTCTTGTATCGTTAAGTTTACCTCCAATTTGTAGAGGTCACGCTACGCCCCTGCGAATTCTGATTCATATTCTAGACAACTTGAAGTCTACATGCACAGTATGATGATGATGATGGTGGTGGTGGTGGTGGTGGTGGTGGTGGTAGTGGTGGTGGTGGTGGTGGTGGTGGTGGTAGTGGTGGTGGTGGTAGTGGTCGTAGTGGTGGTGGTGGTGGTGGTGATGGTGGTGGTGGTGGTGATGGTGGTGGTGGTGGTGATGGTGATGGTAATGGCGATGATAATGATGGTAGTGGTGGTTGTGGTGATGGTGATGGTGGTGATGATGATGATGGTGGTGGTGGTGGTGGTGGTGGTAATGATGGTGATGGTGATGATGATGGTGATGGTGATGGTGATGATGATGATGATGATATGAACGAGGAACGCCCTGAAGTTATGTCTTTTGTGCTTAACAGATACTTTGAAACTGATTGGAGGACAAACAGAAGCAGAAGGCACGGTTCAGATGTGGAACAAGTAAGTGCAGCAGTGTTTATCTAATTAACATGTTATTTGGTTTTCGTTGAACTATTATAGCCATAAGTTAACGTATATCTATTATTTGTAGCGGACAGTGGTGGAGTATTTGCGGCACAGAATGGGATAACCGTGATGGACTGATAGTTTGTAAAGAACTGGGTTATCCTGCTGTCGTAAAATCTGGCACTAATCAGTTTTACGATAAGGACCGTACACCAATAATTGCAAGTAACTTTCGCTGTACTGGTACGGAGTCAAGTCTACGAAGTTGTTCATTTAAAATCTTATCAAACCAAAGTTGCAATTACAATGGACTGGCGAAAGTAACTTGTGGTGAGTTGTGGTTAACTTCCTGATGGTCGTACTTTGGAATTACTGTACATAAAAAGTACGTATACGTTCGTGTTTGTTTGAGCGTTATCTTAATTCTTCTTGTTCATCATCATCATCTTCTTCTTCTTCTTCTTCCTTTTCTTCTTCTTCTTCTTCTTCTTTTTCTTATTTTATTCATCTTTTTTCCTTCATTCTCGTCTATTTCACCTCTCCCTTCTCCTCTTTTCCACCTCTTTCTTTTCCTTCTTTTCCTCTCTTTCTCCTTGAACCGCTTCCTCCTTTCTTTCCTATCTTTCCTTCTTCTTTTTCCTCTATTTTCTTTCTCTTCATTTCTTTTTCCACTATCGCCCGCGTGTGTATTTGTGCATGTGTTTCCGTCTGTGCATGTGAGTGAGTAAGTCCATGAGCGAGTGAGTGAGCGAGTGTCTGTCTGTTTGTGCGTTTCGTCCGCGTGCGTGGGTTGCGGTGTCGCCTGCTATGGCAATTTTGTGTAATATTTTGTTTCTAGAAGATCAAATTCTTCGTCTTCGTGGCGGTGACTATTCACATCAAGGAAGAGTAGAAGTGTATTATGAAAGAGAGTGGGGCACTGTATGTGATAACAGCCGGGCATCTCGTAATGCAATGGTTGCATGTCGCCAATTGGGATACGAGGAAGGATTACATTTTGTGTTAAAATCGGATGTTCGTATGGAATCCAGGACTGTATATCGCATTTCCTGCAGTGGATCCGAAAGTTCGTTCTTGAATTGTTCGGTCTGGAAGGACTCTTCTTGTGGTCATTCTGACGAATTATGGATCACTTGCAGTAAGTTTATAGTAAAACCAAATACGCACTGTGTAATTAATAATTGGAGTTGGGTTTGTTTTTCGGTCTAAAAACCCATTAACTAAGTCTGCTTCATTAACTTAAACTGTGGTATTGTTGATGTCTATAGTAGAGAGAGCAGTTTACTAATTTGGGGTTTTAGTTTTCTGGTCAGCTTAATGAGTCCATACATGTTGTTTGGCATGTTGTAGTCTTACACCTGTCAACATATAGCTCGTACTGGAGGAGAGAGTGAAATCAGTTCTGCACACGCTCATTTCACTATAATCCATTCTATTGTGCAGGTTCTCTTATGGTGACTTGTTTTGTCTGTGTCTTTATCTATTCTTTTCTTCAAGTCCAACGGCAATGGGCAAGTAGTAACGGAGCAGTTGTAGAATGGCAATGGAAGCCTTTAGCTACGACCCTGCACATTGGCGGCTCAGGTGTGATGACCGTTCTGTTGTTGAATTGGAGTAACAGTACAGTTTGTGTCCTACCTGAGCGTCAGAGAATCCCTATTCAGGGATAGCACTGCTCTCTCCAGTAGGAGAAGGGGAGAGAATAGGGTCCCTAAAGAAAGCTTACTTCGTACAAACCTTGCTGGCTTACCGCGGTCAGCGGGCATTCAATTTTGAGATCAAAATAAAAGAAAAATTGAACCATTGAAGTTGACGATTGCAACATGGAATGTAACAACATTACGAGATAACAAAAATAACGTCAATCTTGACCGTCGATCCGCAGTTATCGCTAGAGAACTAAAACGGTGTAATATTGATATTGCAGCACTGAGTAAGACCCATCTTTCTGGTCAACAAAGTTTTGAAGAAGTTGGTGCTGGCTACACTTTCTTTTCATCAGGTGTCCCCGTTGGTGAATCTCAACAAGCAGGTGTTGGTTTTGCAATAAAATCCGGCATTGTACGTAAACTTGAGTTTCTACCTAAGAGTATTAATTCTCGTCTAATCTTACTGCGTCAAAACCTTCTTATGGGCAATATGCCACTCTCATTAGGGCATATGCACCGACTCTATCAGCTTCAGATGCCTCTAAGGAAGAGTTTTATAAAAAAATTGACAAATGTTATTAAGTTAGTGCCAAGAAGAGATAAACTTTTCCTTCTTGGAGATTTTAATGCTGGTGTTGATCGGGACTATACATCATGGTGTAAAGTAATTGGTCCTCATGGTGTAGGAAGGGAAAATTGCAATGGGACACTGCTTCTCAGTACTTTTGCTCAGTACAATCTAGTTATAACAAACACCATCTTTCAACAATCCAACAGATACAAGACAACATGGATGCATCCACGTTCACATCCTTGGCATCTTCTGGACTACGTCATTGTGCGACAACGTGATCTGCGTGATGTCAGACAAACTCGAGTGATGAGGGGTTCTAGTAGTTGGTCAGGTCATCGGCTTGTGAGGTGCATCACATCTCTTGTCATCAAGCCCAAGCAACATCGGCAATGCTTGATGCCTAATAAAAAGTTTTGTGTTAAACGACTGTTCGTCAAAGACATTAGATGTCAGTTTCAAGATCAAATAGAGTATTCGTTGTCTGACATGACAGAATCATCTGACATTGACTGCTTTTGGACCGATTTGAAAGCAAAGACATGTAGCAAAATGCGAACTCCTGGACACAACGATAAAACACAACTGGCAAAGCCAGTACAAAATGACAAAAAAATTAACGAGGTTTGCAACACACTATCTAATTAGTGAGGTGTAAAAATTATACGGCTTCCGGCCACTACACCACTCCTCAGAACCGAGATGTAATGCTGTGTGACCTTGACTTGACGACCTGAACGAGTGCTGTGCGGTTGAACGCCGTTAGAGGTTTTGTTCCGAGTTAAATAATCAGGCGAAAATGGTGGATGCTTAGCGGTCGTCCACGACGTCTGGGCTCAGCTACTTTGACGGAATGTTCCAGGTCCATGTGAGCTGGCTTGAGTCGGTCTACTGTGATTATTTCGCTCTTGCCTCCGATGTCTACTTGGAAAGTTTTGGGGCCAGGATGTATGACTTCGAAAGGGCCTTCATAGAGCCGTTGAAGAGGAGTGCGATAAGCGTCACAACGAATGAAAACAAACTTGGCCTGCAGCAGATTGTGAGGAACAGACTTAGGTGCGGTGCCATGCTGAGATGTCGGAACTGGGACGAGTGAGCGTACTTGGTCTCGCAGTTGACGGAGATGTAAACTGGTGTTAGAGAGTGTGTCAGCAAAGCCGGGGATAAAGTCCCCAGGCTCTGTAAAAGTGAAGCCATACACCATTTCCGCTGAGGAACATCCCAAGTCTTCTTTAGGCGCTGTTATAATTCCCAGAAGTACCCAAGGTAGCTCCTGCACCCAGTTGGGGCCAATGAGGCGTGCTCGCAAGGCAGACTTCAAGTGACGATGAAACCTTTCTACCAGGCCGTTCGACTGAGGGTGGTAGGCTGTTGTATGGTGAGGTTTTGTACCTAGCAACAGAGAAATAGCTGTCCAAAGTTGTGAGGTGTACTGCGGCTCTCTGTCAGATGACATGTCAAGTGGTACGCCAAAACGAGCAATCCAGTGGGAGACTAGAGCTTGAGCGCAATTGGCGGAGTTGGTATTATTCAGTGGAATAGCCCCAGGCCAACGAGAGAAACGATCGATACAAGTAAGTAGGTGAGTAAAACCATTGGAAGGTGGAAGTGGTCATACGAGGTCCACATGGATGTGGTCGAACCGACGATGGGGAACATTGAACTTCACTAGAGAGGTCCTGATGTGTGCTTGAACCTTGGAAGACTGGCAAGCAATGCAGTGCTTGGCCCAGGTTCCTATCGGCTTTTGCAAGCCATTCCATACAAATTTGTTGGCTACAAGTTTTCTTGTAGTGCACACAGAACGGTATGATAGACCGTGGATCAGGTCCAAAACTTGGCGTCTCAAACTGACAGGTAAAATCGGTCTAGGACGGCCGCTTGACATATCACACAGCAGTGTAACACCTTGGGTTCCAAAAGGAATATCCTCTACTTGTAGACTCGACGACGTTGCTGTTCTATAGGCTTGTACTTCAGCATCTTGTTAAACCGCTATTGCATGCGAGCATGTGTGCGTGCGCGTCTGTGTAAATACAAAAAAATAAACATTAATTTAGTAATTATATATATATATATATATATATATATATATGAATTACTGTTACGTAGCAGTTATAAGACTCACCGGTGGAGATACAGATGCAGAAGGCACAGTTGAAATTTGGCAAAGGTTGGTACATAGATATATATTTGACACACATTTGTCCTATGCGTCTTAATTAATGCAATAAAGCACGTACTTGTGTGATGTGCGCTCTGAATTTAGTAACCAGTGGTGGGCTATCTGCGATGCTGGTTGGGATATGGATGACGGAGACGTTGCGTGCAAGGAACTGGGTCATCCTAGAGCTTTGGAATTACTCGTTCATCCTTCTTATGATCACGGAAACAGATCTATATTAGCAATTGAATTGAAGTGTACTGGTTGGGAAAAAACTTTGAAAGAGTGTCCATATAGAAACAAAACGGATCAACATTGCTATTTATATGGCGTAGCTAGAGTCAAATGTGGTAAGTTTCCAGCTGCTAAGTAAATAGGTTTAGTTGCACTCGTCGCCCGCGCTTGTGCGTAAGTGCGCATGCTAGCGAACGATCGTTCCTGCTTGCGTGCGTGTGTGCGTGCGTGTGCGTGCGTGCGTGTGCGTGCGTGCGTGTGCGTGCGTGTGTGCGTGCGTGTGTGCGTGCGTGTGCGTGCGTGTGTGCGTGCGTGTGTGCGTGCGTGTGTGCGTGCGCGCGTGCGTGCGTGCGTGTGTAAGTTTATTTTCATCTTTTTAGATTTTCAATCTGTTCGTCTTCGTAATGGGTATAATGTAAACGAAGGAAGAGTGGAGATGTATTACGAAGGAGAATGGGGAACCATTTGTGATGACAATTGGAACTCTAGACATACAACTGTAGTATGCCGTCAGCTTGGATACAGTGCTTCTGTGCTCTCGTATGAACGCAGATACTACGGACAAGGATCAGGAAGTATTTACTCGGTGCATTGCGATGGATCTGAAGTTTCATTGTTGAACTGCACTATCAATAAGGCTCAAAGATGTCATCGCCAACCGGCTGTAGGAATCATTTGCTGTAAGTAAATTAGTCTTTGTATAAGTACAGCATGAATTTTGATATTTGAGTCCACCACACGCACTTTTAACCTTAAACTATACTAGAACTTCGTTTTGGCACTGTCCCGCATGCAATTTATCCCTAGTCATTATTTGTTATTCTCTGTTTCTAGCAATGCTTCTCGTTTCTGCATGATAATTACAAGAATAATATTTAGTCGTATCTTCTCTTGGTTTAAAAACGATAATGTAAATGTGAGAGATAACGACAAACAGCATCATCGTTACAAAATTGCGTTTTGTACAACCGCGAAAAGAGGTACAGTCCGATATCTTGGTACGAAAAGCGAGTACTGGTATTTGGTACACCAACCCGTGAAAGGACTTCGCGATAACAGTAACTCAGGCGCGGATCCAGATGGGAGTTCAGGGGTTTGCAACCCCCTCTTTTTCAATAGGCTTGGTTCAATAATTTAATTTTATTAGAAAAGAAATAATTAGTAATGCTATAAATAACTGCTACCAGGTGAACCCCCTCTTTCAAAAATTCCTGAATCCGGGTCTGGTAACTGTTTTGATTACATCACACCACTGTTCAAAGTCTGCGGCTGCTTAGTCGAGATCAGTCCGTAGAAAGAATGTGCCGAATTTGCGACAAATCTAGATAGTCTGGGGCATTCACCAAGGCTATAGCATAATAAAATCGGACTCTTTAACTTTAACACTATACAGTATACCAGTAGTCATGTCACAGTCATGCATCATGACCGAAGCGTGGGGTCAGAACGTGTTTTTCGAATTTCGTCTGTTTGTTCGAAATTTGCGTGACCTGCCTGATCCCGCGATTTTTGACTGACTCCCCCTGAATTGCAAAACTCAAGCTAAATCTTGATAATTCCGACGAAATCGGAAAACTTGGACATCTTGTGACATGTGTCAGATAACTAACGAAGATATTATATATACGCCATTTGAAAATGTGAACACGCGCGGAAACGCTATCCATTCTCATGCAATAACGTAAAACATCTTAACAGAAAATAGCTGAATCTTTCAGTAAAATAATTTCTGACCCTCACTTGGTACAGTACCAGGACGGTTTTACGATTAATTGCAGCTGTTCTGCGTTCTCATATAAATATTTTGATGGTTACACCAACCACTGGAACTGAATATATTTTTGGTATACTGAAATCAAAAGCTCAATGAGCTGTGCTCCTGTCCTTTTTTAATATCTTTGTTGTTTAACTATAAGAGTAGATACTGACATGTGCCTTACAGTACACCGGGCAGTTGTGTCATGTTTGATTCTTGTTTATATAATATACTGTTTAGAGACACGTACAGTAGAAGTTATACGAGATTGAAAAGATCTACTTCTTGAAATATCTATTGGCTGCGTTGAAATACTTCTATGATAGTAGGCCGATCACTTTTTGGCTCAATTACCTTTACCACTTTTTATAAAAAATAAAATATAAATAAAATTAAATATATAAATAGTTATAAAAACAAATTACCACCAGCACGTTACGCCTAAGTCCATCCCATGAAATACTGAAATACTGATAACCTTTCAGTCGGCCAATTGGTCTCATGCATCAGTTACTAGATATACTACTGTAAACTTTAGATCTTTTAGAGATAATATTAATTAAATTTCCAGACAATTCTTTTACTAGATTTAACAACTATTTTAGGTTTACACTAATGCAACCTACCAGTTATTACTAGACAACAATGCAATAAAACGAGTTTGTTGGTTCTTTCTCCCTGTCTATTTGGCTAGAGTAGACTTGTTTCTGTCGATGAGAAATTTCTGCGATCTGGCGTGGGGATTGTTGGCAAGAGCATCATTTCTTTCCTGGTAATCACTGATATCTACTGGGCGTGCTGCTCAGAGCTGGCGAAAACCCCGAACAGCACGCGATCAATAATCCATAAGCCAGTTACTAGCGCCGTATGAATTACACGGAAACATGTACCTCTCTGGGACTTGTTTGCCGGATTGGTGGGCGCCCAGTTGAGGGTAAAGATCCCACTTACCCTACCTAAAGGATGATGACGACTTTTCATCCTCTAGAAATTATATTAATATAGATTTGCCTACGTTTCTGTTCCAAAAAACTTTGTGAAAATGCAGAGCTTAAATTAAAGCGTAATCAAACTCAGCGTCATATTTTTCAATTTTTAGAACTTGGAATTGACGTCTGTCAAAGTTCGAAATCGTCAGCATGTGATTCAACGTTTTGCACTAACATTACTGCAGAAAAGCGATGTCAGTCAGTTCGACCACGTTTGGTTTACTGACTAGCTAGCCGCTCAACACTGATGGATGAGATTGTCATAGAAAGTCCAATGATTGTATTTTCGATTAAATAAAACCAAGCAGCTACCAGGTGCGATCTTATGAAATGTTCTAGCAAAAATCTTGTCAATATTAGTGAGCAGACTCAAGCTGCGAGGATGTTGCACGTTGTAAGACTAAGCCAGGAGCTTTGCTTAACAGCATTCGGCAACAGCATTTGTTTCAACGTTATTTCCTCGGTTTGAGAAATTTCCCTAAAACATGGAAATTTGGACAATGTTTGCATGCCTGGCAATTGTAAAAAAGAGCGACGTTGTACATTTCAGGTTGTCGAATTCAAACTCGACGTGCATGGATTTGCTTGAATTTTACTAGAATATACGTCTTTCACTCTTAGCTAAACGTTCTTAGACTCATTTGCCAATAATAGTTCTGAAATAGAATGGAAGAGCGTTGTCACTACCGGGAAATATGAAAAAGTAGCTGAGTCGCCAGCCTTCCATCTTTGCGGCAGCCCGACTGCCAGTCTAGGAACCTGCTTAATTAAATTTGGACCGATTATATAGAAAATATGTTAAATTGGGGAGTGATTAACTACTGCTTATCTATTTAATGAAGCCTGTAATATACTTCTCCGTATTCTACCTAAAGTAGCATTGTTTAGCTACTCATACAAGTCAATTGATATCAACTGATACCACATCAATTTTTAAATTTGCTAATGACAAAATAGCGCTTTCATTGTCGGGGAAGGCTATTACGCCACCATGTTTTGGAGAATCCACGGCCTAGAGCTAGGCTATTAGCCCCAAGAAGGACGTCATTGTAACAAGCGGCTAGGGTGTGAAGTAAACACTTATTATCGAACAATAGAAATCCATGGTGACAACGCGCAGTTACCGTTTCAGTGTTCGGAAATAAACCAGTAAACTTCGGTATTATATAGAGCTCTTTCAAGAAAGGAGAAATTAGAAAGTCCGGTTAGGTGCTCGATTTTGCTATTTTCTTCGCTAGAAATGCTTTCTATTTTTCCATCTTCTAAAATGGAAAGCAAGAAAAGCAAGCTATAAAAGACATTCACGCGATTGGAAGTCTCGGACGAAATCCGCGAAATTATAACCGTAATGGAAATGCAAATGCAAAATGCAAGAAAAAGGAAAAAGCCGATATAGTTTCTATTACAACAGGTTTTAGAATAAAGTTATATTAGTGCCAAGCTAGGCGTCAAAGGGCATATATATTTGAGATAATTCTACAATGCAATTACTCATTTCTATTTACGGAGTATGTAAACGTATTCCTCAACGTCATCGAACAGTAACTGAAGAAAACCATTTGCATCCTTAAGATTACGTGCATGTGCAATGCGTGTCACTTCTGCTGTTTCCAAAAATTTCTTTTCTGTTTATGTTGGCTCTCAGTTCTCTTTTCTTTTTTCAGCAAATCCCAATCGGCTATGCCCTAGGAAACAGAAGGTGTTACACATGATCATATGACAATCGCGGTTTTTGTGAACGGCGGCATTCTGATAGGCTACAATGCTATAAGTCCAACTACTAATCTGGAACATACTATCAGCTACAGTAGTATACAAAATGTCGCACAGTGCTATCACAGACTGTACTTTATTGCAAAGAAACAAGTAGGTATGGTATATCCGTTTTATACATTTCGTTATCGTCACGGCTGTGACAATGCAACATCTGATTGCTATTTTAAGAAACGATGCGACTACAGAGATATTCCTGATGATGAATAATGAGGGTCTGCCCAGGAAGAGAGCATTCTATATTGTACGTCTTTTGTAATACAGCTACGCTGAAACTGACTGGCGGACAAACAGATGGAGAAGGCACAGTTCAGATATGGAACAGGTGAGTTCAACAGTAACCAATCAATAAATGAAGTTATTAGCTAAGTTGCCGTCATACTACTACCATATCCTTGCTGGAAGTGTTTTTTGTTGGTAGCGGACAATGGTGGAGTGTTTGCGGAAGAGGTTGGGATAGCAGTGATGGACGGGTCGTTTGCAAAGAACTGGGTTATCCTGCTGTCGTGAAATCTGGCATTAGTCATTATTACGGTGATGAGAGTAAACCAATAGGAGCAGGTCACTTTGGCTGTGATGGTACAGAGTCAAACAAAAAAAGGTGTTTATTTAACGTCTCAACACAGCAAAGTTGCAATCACACTGGACTGGCGAAAGTCAAATGTGGTGAGTTGTTGTTTCCATACTAATTGTTCTACCTTGTTTGAGGCAGAATCATCTGTACGTAAGAAAGACCGTAAGTTCGTGTTGTTTAAGCGAATTTTCTATTTTTGTTCTCCAGTTTCGTCTTCTCGTTTTGTTCGTCCTACTTTTCCTCGTTTTCCTCTTCCTCTTGCTCAATTGCTGTTTGATCCTATTTATGGTTTTCTTTTTTATTCTCATCTTCCTTCTCTTCCACCTCATTTTCCCCTCTTTCTCTTCTTCAGCTACCTCTTCGTAATTTTTTCTTTCCTCTTCCACTTAGTTCTGTTGCGGGTGTGTGCACTTGCGTGCGTGAGTGTGAGTTTTCATTAACTAAATGTTTTACTATTATTTTAGAGACACGCACAACTCGTCTTCGTGGCAAAGTCTATTCTCTGAAAGGATCATTAAACGTGTATTACAAAGGAAAGTGGAACATTGTTTGTTTCTTTCCATATACGTTGGATCGAAAAGCTAGAAAGGTGACGAAGGTTGCATGTCATCAATTGGGATACAGTGGCTTACGGTATTATGGAGAATCGGTTGGTATTAAAAGATCAGGAAATTGTTTAGACATAAAGTGCTCCGGATTCGAAAATATATTGCAGCAGTGTGATGTGTCAGCGGTTCCGTATTCTAATCATTTCAAATCTTTTGGAATAGTTTGCTGTAAGGTCATTTCAAACTACACATATTAATAAATTTATATATATATAACAACTATCTCTCTAACACAGGGGACTAAACTAACTCCAATCTACATTAATAAGTGTTAATCTATCTAAAACATGTTGAATCTTGAATATATCTAATAATCAAGACTACTTTTCTTTTATCCCACACATGGTTTTGATATCAATATATATTAGATAAGTAGTGTATATATGAACGGAAATAATGCAAGCAGAGTCTTCCTATTGTAGATTACTTAGACTAATTTTGCCGTAGTTAATTTGAAAATAGATGTGATGCTAATCGCCATCGTATTCTTAGCTATTGAAAGACTGTTAGTAATTCCAAAGTAAGTTTGTAAGTACTGGTACAAAATAATAGAACAGTTTATATTGTGGCGGGAACATTTACATAAGACTTAAAAATTTGCAGTTAATGATACGGATCGCAAACTTTTCGCATCATTCTATAATTTGAATGTTCTTGCACTATATGGATGGTAGAAGTGGAAGAAGAGTAAAACAAAAGGAGGATGGATCATAACTAAAACATTATTAGATCACGAACATAATATAAAGAGAGGGAAAGGATTGTGCATGGAGGAAATTCGGAAGGCAGACATGGAGGAGAACCTCAGCTAAAACTGAGAACCGGAGGAGAGGAAGAAAGAGATGAGAGAGAGAGAGAGAGAGAGAGAGAGAGAGAGAGAGAGAGAGAGAGAGAGAGAGAGAGAGAGAGAGAACGAGACTTCTGTGCTAAACAAATTGAGAATGTGAGACTACTGTCTAAGTTACCTAAGTTGGAAGACAATCAATGTGCAGCGTTACTTTTGCGATATTGTGGAGTGCCTAAAGTAAATCATCTTTACGATCGAACTGTTTCAGCTCACTTAGTTAAAACCATGGCACGATAGAAAAATTATTAGGACCTACGAAAGCATCGTTGGTCGCAGTTTGACCTGGAGACAACAACAGCAGCTTACTCTAAGCATCAAACATGAAGGCTTTGGGTTAGAACAAGCACCAGAGACAATCAATGTAGGTTTTCTAGGAGGTTGAGCCAACACTTTGACAAATTTGTGATGTAGAGATGAACAACAAGAAAGTATCTGTGCAACGCTATTAAATGACTTTAACCTTGGAGAATAGCCACTTACTTCAGATGTATAGATATAAAATAATAAATATATATATAAACCCACCTACGTGGGTATCTAACACACGTTATTCACAAAGCATGTCAGTACAGTCTAAAGCCAGTCTATGCCATATCACTTTGGCGTTATATAGCCAGAGTTTCACCAACAGTTGTTCATGTATGTTACTGACTGCCTGGCTGACTGTCAAATTTCTTTTGAAAGATAAACGTCGTGCGATGGTCTTCAATACTTCCAAACTGTGTGGTGACCACAAGCCAAGAGATTCGCACACAAGAGGGTAAAAAATACTCCCAGTTGATGTGACATTGGATTCATGACGTTGGTCTTTTTCCCTTTCTCCAGCTGTAGCTGCATTTCTCGTACTGTAAGCTGTTTGGGTAACGTATGACGGTTGCATTGTGTTCCTGACTGTTACATCAAAATAGG
>CAXXBX010000033.1:0-8927 GCA_964274945.1 Dehalococcoidia bacterium
GATGCTGCTACGGGCTACAATAAGCAAACATCCTGCAACATGTTATGACAAGTTTTAAAGTAAAAACTGTTTAATTACTGTTTGCTAGCCTTAGTACGCGCAACATGTAGTAGTTATGATTGATCCATTTAGCTTATACAAACCTAAATGCAAGTTTTCATATTTTTTCACGTCAAGTTGAAACACAGTGTAGCACATCTAGAATATGTGACGTATAGGTTGAGCACGAACTTGATTTTTACCTTCTAGTGTATGTTTTTTGGTCATCATTTTGTCCTATGAAATGGCTTTGAACATGACGTTGAAAATGATCAGCTTTTGTCTGGTCAAATGTGGTCAAGCAGATAGGACAACTGAAGATGTCAGATGTAGACGTGTGATGACTAAAACTTTTTATGTTGACATCTGAATGTGTCGCTTCCTGCTCCAAAATCGAACAGATTTACTCCAATATCAGATGAATCTCTAGTAACACACTCCATGTTTCATTGAACTTCTTCTTTCTTACTTGAATTTGACAGTCAGTTTCATGTATCTCTCTAATGAGTCTTCTGTTTTCATTCAATTTGAATATCATTTTCTCTTTTCAATCTTCTCATTTTTGCTCCGTTGCCTGACAGCTACAGCCCTTTCTGTCTCACACAACTTGGCCAGTCGACTTTTTTCCACAACAATTTTAGTGATTGCTTCCTGTTTGTAACATTTCACTTTCCAAAAAGATGTCACAAGATGGCAAGCCAACAACAGCGAAGCTATCAACACGTTCGCTGTCCTCCTCGTCGTTCAATTCTACTGGATACCTACCTCGGGTATGACAAGTATGTAGATGAGAATGCATCTATTGCATACGCATAGGCATTTCCTTTGACCTTGATGGGGTAGCTTCCGTTGCAGTTGTGAGAATTCTTTTATTTCTTCTTACTTGTTTCATGTCGTTTTCGACAACCTTTGCTTTTTGTTTATGATCTGGTTGTCGTCTAGCATCCAAAAGTAGCGACGTAGACGTGGATCCTTGCCCCCGAAAAAGGGTACACGTGAATGGTTGGGCACTCGAGGAAGAAAGTAATAAATAAATAATCATATGTACGTCCTCGAACAGTCAGATACCTGATATCCAAGGCTGCAGTGTACGGGTACTCTAAAGCCACACGGACATCTTTTTTGAATTATCGCATCGACGTAGAAGCCCTCTTAAAATTCGCGTGACTAGTCGTTGCGTGGGATGGACATTCTGAAAGAATCGACTACTTTAAGAGAACGAGCGTGACACACACTACGACACTTTCCAAGATGGTGGGCACACTATTCGCCTGTACTGCAATGGTATTGTCGAATTCGAACTCCTCAAGAGACGGTTTTGCATCGATCTTTTCCGCGAACGACTACGGGCAGTTTGGAGGCATGACACAGCTAAATTCAAGACGTTTCCTTCCTTCGGAAATTAATCACATCAAACGTACTTTCAGTGCACCATTAATGTTTTTCTTTGTTTTCTCTAACTTGTAAGAACTATAGTGTGATGTAGTTGTCAAGTATACCTAGATTCTGTTTAGTGAATGGTCACCACTCAACATTATTAAACTTCATAACACAAACATTGCACACGCAAGCTTATCAATCAAGCAAAGACAATAATTTGAAGTACTCCGTTTCTCAATTCTATCAAGTGATTTCACGTTAGTTGGAGTAGATCTTTGCAGGTCTTTGCTGTCAAATGAGCTCTGCAACATCTCAGTAACCTTGAAAAGACACATCTCATGAAGACATAGTACACAAAAACTTGTTTGTGTGCATATGTATTATTTATTATTATGATTTTTCATTATTATTGTCATTATTAATTATTTTCATTATGTCGTGCTCAACCAGATCGGTCTGGTTTGTAAAGTCTATTACAAGTAGCGGAAGCAAACCCTGCTTCAGAAGTACTTAGACCATCACGGCTGTCTAGAAAGAAGACATGACTTTACGAAGGATCCGAGTAGTTCCCAGAAGCACTGTTTTCTGTAAGTGCAGCAGGTTGTGATAACCTGGAATAATGTCCAGCCACCGTGTAATACCTGCTTGTATTGTGCCCAAAGCTCCCAAGACCACCGGAACCATCAGCGTTCGACAATGCCACATGCAGCTTATCTCCACTCGCAAGTCGCTGTACTTCGCCAACTTCTCAGCATGTTTCTTGCCAATGTTGCCATCAGCAGGACCGCTGATATCAATAAGAAGACAAGTCTTTGTCTTTCTATTTCTGAGACAGATATCTGGACGATTGGCTTTGATCTTCTTGGCAGTGGGGATGGTGGTATCCCACATCATAGTAATGTCATCCGTCTCCACAAGCCCATCAGGACGATGCCGGTACCATCTGCTCTTCACTGTAACCCCAAAATGGCGACAAAAATCAACCCTAGGATAATAATAATAATTATTATAGTTGTTGTTGTTGTTGTTGTTGTTGTTGTTGTTGGTAGTCGCCGTTAAGATAGTTTACAACTCATTACAAAACATTTATTTAGAATAAATAAATAAAATTACTTCAACAGCCTCTAGGAAATGACTTTCTTTGACAAATTTTGATTTTTGAAGGAGTAAAATGGAATTTCTTCTGGTCGCATAAATGATGAACAGACGAGTACAATGACAGCATAAAAACAACAACATAAAAGACAACACAACAGTCAATAGACTGTTGGCGACAAAGAATCAGATGACGAGGGCTCTTCCTTGTCAAATTCTCTTGGCACTTAGGCATCCAGCTCACAGATGTCACCGTCATTCTCAACTGTTTCAAGATTCCGCTCTATTTCATGTCTTTTTCTCACATCCTCTAATTCCTCCTCTAGTTGCAGGTTCTCTTCAGTGTCAGTTGTTGTTGGTTGTGACTCCACGTTTCCACACTGAAAACAGTTGCAGCCAGGTCCACAATAACGGCCTTTCTTAGCACAAGCACAACGTCTGCTCCTACAACCAGTCTTACACCCACAACCACGAGTCAAAAGACTAACCCTTTCCGTAATAGTTGCAATGTTTTCCGGAGTGTCCCAAACAGTCTTCAGCTGACCAGTATCTTCTTCAATCTCCCATCATGACTCAACAATATTATTTGCTTCAACATGCTGCTTGTCTGCCTGACTCCAGAGGTGAGCCATTCAAAGAGATTTTCACCAATGCAATTTCAACGCTCGAGCAGATGGCAGCATCTCATCTTCAAAAGGAACTCTAGCCCAAATTGTCTCTCTGATGGCATTGAGAAACAGTAAATGGTGAGTGTCAGATAACTCTCTACTTGCACAGTCCTTAAACAGTTGTTTAGGAGAGCTAAATTGAAATGCTGAGCGGTGAATTTTTGAAGTAAGCAGACCCAACAAGGTGATAAAAGGTATTGATGGACTTGGATGGATCAAAATCTACTAAAGTGCCATGATCGTTCATGGATAACCCTGTAATAAATGAAGCGTTTTTAAACAAAGTGTTCAAGAACGTTGCTTTGACAAACGTGCAAAAACGGAAATGTAATCGCAGCCAGTTGTTATAAAAAGCATCTGAAGGACTCTTGACTAATATCTGCAAGATCAGGATTTTGATGGAGAGCCTGTCGCAGGCGGTTCAAAAGAAGAAACTTGCTTTGACTGAAAGATGAAGAAGCTAAAGATGGTGATAACTGGACAATGACATGTGTATTCACATATTTCTCCAACAATGTATGACCTATGTGGTAGGTGCCAGTAGCCGGTAAATAAATCAGAATTGTATCTCCCTGTGACTGAAATACATGTCGCCATACTCTGCCGTCTCCTTCCTCATGGTTGCTGTCAAGCATTGGTTCCCGACCAGCCACACTTTGACGTATAATGGTATATGCTTGACCTCTCATATGACCATCAAATCCTCCTGCTACAATCAACTTTTGTCCATTCTTGAGATAATATGCACTATCAGAGTGTAGCAACTTCGTCGAAACGTAATTGATAAGTATTCGTTTCTTCTGCCTGTTGGCAATAAACGTCTGCCAATTTTGAGGAAGAGGTACATCATCCTCGATTGGGATGACCTCGAATGCTTTATCAATTCTAGTCGAATCTCTTCTGTTTCGCTCAATTGACTTTGGGCTGATTCCAGTGGTGCAGGGATCATCAAAGACAACATGTATTTCCTTTGTTACAGCTGATTTCAAATATAGAACAATCCACTTGCAAAACAAAAATCGAGAGTAGTCTTGAAACGTTTTCATGAAAGGAAGCTTTAGAGGTGATGAATGGACATAAAACATTTCATCAAGGACTACAACATCTGGTGGAGTCATTGAGTCAATTGATGTTTCAATGACACCTGGGTATCGTCTTTCCAATACTGCAGTAGTATTAGCCTTTACTCCCTTGCGTGGAATACCATCTGCATCAGCTAAAGTCCTAGGAAGATCTAGAAACTGACAGGCCCCTGCTTGCAGTTGTCGTCCCTGAACTAAAGAGTAAGCTAGAGTCTTCTTTATACATGTCTGTACAAGCTTCCTCTGCTTCTCTGCCAGATTGATCTTCTGTTTCTTCTTAGCAGTGGTCTCTCCGAACGTCTTCAGTTTTTTCTTTTGCCTCCTGACTACGCTGGTACTAGGGATGCTGAGAAACTGGTAATCCACATAATTTTTGTATGATGCCAATCCAATTTGCCTAAAACTTAGCATGTCCTCCCGTAATCTACTGTCTGCTGTCTCTCCACTAACAAAATGTTTAAGTGGTTTTACAACAGTGACACCATCTCTACTACTTGGTTCAAAGTTAAAAATTTTGTGCTGTTGAAAGACATTCAAATATGCTTTTACATTCTCAGTCTCTTTTTCTAACACTGACAAGGATGGCATGTATGTAGCTGATTCATACTTAGTGGTTCTGCATGGAATGATCTGCCTTTTTATTTTAGCAAGTAGGCCACTTCTGTAGGGTAGGTATCCAGCTAGCTTGGACAAAGTGTTTGGTGTTATTCTTGTAAGGCAGGCCTTTGTTTCCCAACTTTTGAGCATCTCATGCTCTTCATCTAGTGCCACTGAGTTCATCTGTGTCCCGTTGATATTACCCACAAACCCACCAGACTGCAGACTATCAAGCACTTCCTCTGGAAAATTGACAATATCGCAGAGATTTTGTGGTATGAGGCTTTGGTAGGTCAATCGATCAAATGCATGAAATAGTGGTGTTATATCTTTTAATTAAGCATGCTATCCTCTGCTTCCAGTCTCCTTTGAAATGCAAGCCATAATAAAACCTAGTTCATCATGTCCTTGTGAATGTACTTGTCCCAGAACTGAAACGTTTCATCTCTTTGCATGGCTTCTTGTCTGTGTATGAAAAACTTGTCGTAGAGCCCTTTGATGTAAAATACCAAGTGCTCCAAATGCACCAATTCTAAAGTCTGTACTGCAGACTGCCAACACTGATCTACAGCAGTTTGTACAGCATCTAAAGTTGTTAAGGCATAATCTGAAGCTAGGAACTGCTGCAACTGGTGGACATAAAATGCCTCAAATGACTGTAACAAGAATCGATGAGTTCTCTTAAAATTAGATGTTGATTTCAATGAAGTTAGGATATGCGAGCGGTGAATTGCTGCAGCAACATTCCTTAATTCGCTATCCCAATAAACTTTTATGATCACAGACTGCATATTCTTGAGGATGTGCCAATCTCCAGGAAATGGCAACAAGCATGACAAGATGAAGCTGTACATTTTCTTCAGATCAACCAGGTGACGATAGGTCTTAGCATCACCACCAACAACAACGTATGACACTCGAGTGCCTACTTCAAATTTTCGGTGTATTAGTTCAAGACGTGTCTTGACTGATGTCTGGCAGTCAGCCGGCAAATCAAGGACTCCAAGGTAAATGGCTTGTGCTTTATGCTGTTCTGCATGAACTTGACCAGAAAAAATAATTTCATGTCTGGTTTGATTACCCCTAGCTTTTTTGTACAGAATGACACGATCATATATAGAAACATTTACTCAGCCAACATACCTAGCAATTTTTCATCATCCTCTGAGCAAGTGAAGGAATCACAAGTCAATGGGATGAATGGGTATAAGCTGATTTGGCTGTCTAAAGCATGTCTGACAACTACACCCTCTAGTTCCAAAGCTTGAAATGGCATGTTTCTACGTCAAGGCTTCTTAGATGCTACAAATGCAAATGTAAGGCTTCCACTGTTGCTCTGACAACTTGTTTCTCTATGTTCCAATGCTGGCACAGATACAACACGAAAGCCTCGAGATGACTGCTCTGCTTACACAGCAGCAAACGGACAGTTTTTGTCAATGTTATCGATAGATGCTGTGCAAAACGATGACGGATTTATAAGATCTCTCATTACAAGGGAATTTCTTGAAACAGCTTGGGCTACTTGAAATCGCTCCAATGTATCTCTGCTACTAGGTCCAAGTCTGTTGAGATTTGACAGTAACTCTGCAGATCCACTATATCTGTCAACTACATCAGCAAGAACAAGGTGCAGTGGAAGACTGCAATGGCTATTGACACAGTGAAGCATAAAGGATAGGAGAAAGACACGTTTCGGTAACCGTGTGTCGTCACCATGATGAAGTAAGTCACCAACTCGCAAGTGGGTTTCTAGAGTCCAGTTTACTTGGCCAGACAAGAGAGTCTTTCTTTTTGTACTAGTCTGAGTCAGCAACACTATTACATTCCACAAAACAGGATCTACATAATTCACAACCTTGTTCAGTTGAATTGTATGAATGATCGACAAGTCAAACTGTGACAGTTTTGTGGTAGCAGCTTGTAACCTACTGTTCATATCGAGGCATACAGGTAGTGTGTCAGAAACCTTTACACAGCTATTACAATCCTCTAGGACGAGCTCTGGGGTGTGAACATGAGAAAGTTCAAGACATTCTGTCTGCCCATCAGTACGAACGACAGAGAAACTCCGAGAAGCTTCTTGCCGTCCTTCGAGCCTGGAAATACAAGCATGGAGTGAAAGCTACATTCGGGAGGTTATTGCAAGCGTGTGAAATGATTGAAGCGACAGGAAAAGTGGAATTGGCTCTGATAGAAAAGAAGACAAGTAAACAGTGAAACTTTGCGTATTGCTGTGCTCGTGTACATTTAATATCTACGAATTGTTGTGCACATGTATTTAGCTAGCTAGACACTGATGTCTGTCAACGGACAGAAACAGCTGAATGCTCTATGTAGAAGTCAGTTTTGCATTCTAAACGTGACAACACGCTACAAGTTTGCAATTACAAAATTAAACTTAAAAATCCATATAATCAGATTTCAGGACGCCATAATGCAACTGGTTCATTAATGTAAGGCGCGCTGTATGGAAGTTCGAAGCCACAAGCTAACGTGCTCTACATAAATGAGTTGAACAAGATTGATTGCAGTCTGATCTTCAAACAGATGCGAATTAGTAAGTAAATTAGGTGTATTATAGTTATTTTTGTAATATCAATTTGTGTAGTACTTCTAAATTTTTTCTTTGAATTTTGTGAAGATAATGATTATTTGATTCTTGGCCTCTATACCTTGTCGGTATCTGGAAATTTTAGCATAGAAATATGTAAGTGTATTAAACAGTATTGGCTAATTTACATAAACATACGTCCCCGTGTTCATTAATTAAGTATTAATGTAATTACTAATTGATTTTAGTTTTGTAGTACGTAATACGTGATCTTTAATCAGTGTAGCAATTAATTGAATATGAGAGTTTTGATAAATAAAATATTTCTATCTGCTAATGGCTTCAGTTAGTGGAAGTAAGTTACAGGCATTAGTGCATGAGTGCAGTCAAAGAAATTACATTTTTAGTAAATAATTAAAATTATATTTATGTATACTTAGGGTTCAGAGAGGACTGCACAATATAACAAAGACATGGGGCACTAGTGTGTATTTGAATGTTAAGTTAACTAAACTCTTTGTTATTCAGAAATGTGTAGGAGATTTGTAGTCTCGCAAGCCAAGTCATCCTCCGTGCTCACAGTGCAGCGACCTCACGTGTTGTTCTCCTGCTCGCACGTGAGAGAAGGTGAAACTGCGTGTGAGCAGTTTCAACTCAAGCACATCCTCTCACGTGCAAGTAAGCCAACTACACCTGAGGTCGCATAGTGAGGCAGAGCACAGAGAAAGGCTTGGATTTCGAGGCTAGAGATCTTGTCACACTTTTAGACAGAACTACTGACAACATGAAATAGTATTAGCTTATAGCGCACTAACATTTTTGTATTTTTGTATTGTGATATTAAAGCACTGTGGATCCATGTTCTCAATACAAAAATATGAATAATGTTTAACTTTGTTTCTGATATTTGCTTAAACTCTATGCTGTAGACTGACTGTATCTGTATTTCTGTTGTAAAACACAAACCAGTTTAGTAAACAAATCGTATGCCAGTTTTTGACTAAACTGATAACTAAATAGATTGAACCGTTTTATCAGTCTAGTAGCTAGACTATGTACCTACAGAAAGATGTACATGCAACAAAGTGAGTCTAAAGTTTACTATTTCGTATTTGTTATTTTAATTACAATCAACTGATAGCAGTAATGATATCAATTAGTACATGTATCAATCATCTAGATTTTCAAATTAAGATTATAATGTTTGGCTTTACGAAAATCAAAGACTCTGTACACGTATGTAAAACCTAACGATTGTGAATTAGTATCTGTGAATTTCTTTTGTGAGTTTAGCCTTGTATGCTTGGGTATCTAGATACCAGGTATTTGTGACTACTGTGCATCACTTTTTATTGCAGTTTTTAAAATTTATAATTTAAATATATTTAAGCTAACGATTTTAAATAAGTTACATTTTAGTTTAGTGATGTAAGTACAAAAAGTTTTGTGAGGATTTGTAGTGCATCATTTCTATTTCTATAATGAGTGCAAATGAAATACATTCTTTATTTT